>DASVQY010000031.1:0-10200 GCA_036388895.1 Pyrinomonadaceae bacterium
CGCATAGAGAATTACGCGAGCAGCGCCGATTGCGCTTCGACGCTTCGATGTCTCATTGATTTGGGCGTTGAGATAAGCCGCGAAAATTCAACCGTTTACGTTAAAGGCGTCGGAAAAAAAGGTTTTCGCATTCCTTCAGAACAGCTCGATTGCGGCAACAGCGGAACGACTGTCCGTTTGCTTTCCGGGATTTTGGCAGGACAATCGTTCGATTCGGTTTTAATCGGCGACGAATCGCTTTCAAAACGCCCGATGCGCCGTATTATCGAGCCTTTAACGCAGATGAACGCGAAAATAGAAGCGATTGACAATCATTTGCCTTTGACGGTCAAAGGCATAAATCCGCTTCGCTCGATTTCATACGAAATGCCTGTCGCCAGCGCTCAAGTGAAATCGTGCGTGCTTCTCGCCGGGTTAAACGCCGACGGACGGACCAAAGTCCGAAGTCCAAAGTCCGAAGTCAAACAGGCATCATCGAGAAATCATACGGAACTGATGCTTGACTATCTCGGCGCGAAGCTCGAAGAAAATTATATTGAAGTGGAAGACGGTTACGTTCAGGAAATCACCGTTGACGGAAGCTCGACGCTGACGGCGAAAGATTTGCTGATTCCTTCCGACGTTTCCTCGGCGGCTTTTTTTATCGTCGCGGCTGCTTGTCTGAAAGATTCCGAAATAGTTTTACGCAACGTCGGGTTAAATCCTTCGAGAACGGCAATTCTCGAAGTTCTAAAAAATTTCGGCGCGGAAATAGAAGTTGCCGACAAAAGAACGATTTGCAATGAAAGCATCGGCGATTTGCGCGTTTCGGGAAGCAATAAATTTGCCGCGCAGAACGTTTCCAATACAATCGGCGGCGAAATCATCGCCAATTTAATTGATGAAATTCCGATTCTGGCGATATTCGGAACGCGTCTGGAAAACGGCTTGGAAATTCGCAACGCGGCGGAATTGCGCGTGAAGGAATCCGACAGAATTTCAGCAGTCGTCGAAAATCTTCGCCGGATGGACGCGCGGGTCGAAGAATTCCCGGACGGGTTTAAAGTATACCGCTCGAATTTGAAGGGCGCGACGATTGACTCGTTCGGCGATCATCGAATAGCGATGGCTTTTTCGATTGCCGGTCTTTTTGCGGACGGCGAAACCGATATAATCGGCGCCGAATGCGCGGCGGTTTCGTTCCCGGAGTTTTATGAAACGTTAAGCAAAATTGTAAATTGAAAGGCGGGTTAACCACAAAATTAAAAAAACAATAATAAAAAGGAAAAACCGAGAAGCGAAAATAGAAAGCTGGAAATTGTCTTTTCTTTAATTCTCTTTTAATCTTTTTGCACTTTTCGCGGCTTTTGCGGTTGATTGTTAAATTCATCGCGTTAATATATTTTAGATTTTGATGGAAAACTCGAGACAGAAAATTGTTCTGACCGGTTTTATGGGCGTCGGCAAATCCAGCGTCGCCCGGCATCTCGCTTATTTGCTTGAGTGCGAAAGAATTGATCTCGACGACTATATTGAAGCGGAACAAAAGCGTGAAATTGCTGAAATTATCGAAGCTGTCGGCGAACGCGAATTTCGACGCATCGAAACGGAAAGTCTGCTGAAACTGCTGCAAACCGGCAGCGCGCCCATACTTTCTCTCGGCGGAGGAACGTGGACGATTGCGGAAAATCGCCGTTTGATAAAAAACTACGATTACACGAGCGTTTGGTTGGAATCGAGTTTTGAGCATTGCTGGCAAAACATCAAGTTTTCAAAAAAGGAAAGACCGCTCGCTAAAAATAAACTGCGCGCGCGCGATCTGTTCGACGAACGCGAAAAATTATATTGTTTGGCAGACTGGCACTTTATTGTAAAACCCGGCTTTACTTCGTTCGATACGGCTAAATTGATTGCCGAAGAAGTTTTTTGTAAAGTTTAACTGTAATTTTCGGGGAAATGTTTTAATATAAAATTCTCAACGAAAATGAGTTTTAATTTTCTCAAAAATTGAGAAATTTTTTTTGAATTAAATCGGAAACAGGAACCAATTACTCGGTTCTCGAATGAACGGGAGCCGGTAAAATAAGGAGGAATAAATGAAAATAAAAATTTTAGCTGCAGTTGGATTAAGCGCGATTTTTCTGCTTGGCGGCTGTCGCGGCGGAAGCAATACGAATACAGCGAATACCGCCGCTCATAACACGAATGCGAATACAATGACAATGATGACGCCGGCTCCGACGCCGGTTCTTCAGACCAATGAAAATTCAGCAGTTGATACGACATTAAAGACAAAAACCGAAGCCGCACTTAAAGCCAAAGGTTTTAACGATGTAACGGTTGACACTTCAACCAATCCCGCAACTCTTCGCGGAACAGTCGCAAAGGGCAAGATGGCAGAAGCAGTCCGCACGGCACAGGAAGCCGCCGGCAAACCGTTTACTAATCAAATAACCGAAAAATAAAAAGGAGGGAAAAACAGAATGTCTTTACAGGAAAAATATCAATCATTGATTGACTTGGCTAACCAGTCCGGCATTTCGGGTTTGAACATTACGGAAGGCGACGGTTTTATCAAAATCGAAGGCACTGCGCCGAGCGCTGATGTCAAACAGCGTCTTTGGGACGAGTACGGGCGGATTGACCCGGAATATCGCTCCGGCGATTTGGTTTTAAATATTGACGCCCCGGAAAACGCTTCTTACGCGGGCGGCGGTTCGACTTACACCGTTCAGGCGGGCGACAGCTTAAGCAAAATCGGCACGCGCTTCGGCGTCGGCTGGAAAGAAATTTTTGAAGCCAATCGCGATAAATTAGACGACCCGGACAAAATTTATCCCGGACAGGAACTCGTGATTCCGCAAAGCTCATAAATTTTAGTGACTTTTATTTAGAATCAAAAAGTGAAAGCCTGTGTGATTTATTTCACACAGGCTTTTTAACTTTAACTAAAAATCTTACGAATTTTTTCGCGGCGGCGGTTCCGGTACCGCAGGCGGTTCCGGCGGAAGAGGCGGCGCGGGCGGTGGAGGCGGAGGCGGAATCTTATTTTTTCCATTTTCCCAGGTGTCTTCTACCAGTTTAGCGACTTTCGGTTCGTCACGAAGTTTTTTGCCTTTCGCCAATTGCCAGCGTTCAAACCAGGAAATTCCCGCTTTTCCGGTAAAATCTTCGGGAGTTTGATATGCCTCGTCCGATTGCGCTTCGTCCATCGCAACGAATTTATACCCGCGCTTTACAATCATTCCGAAAAGTTCGTCCGCTGAATCGGCAATCAAACGGCTTGGAGTTAAAACCAGAGTCTGATTGATGTCGCGACCGAACATTTCGCGCGAATACGCTTCGTAATGATCGAACATTTTCGACATATAATCTAAAAATTCCCGGCGAATTTCGTTCATTGTATTAAGGTCATTATCATTGCGCGCTTGGTCGTAGGCGTATGAATACATCCACTCCTGATTGTCCATCGTATATTTAACCGAACTCAAACCGCGGGCGGCAAGCCAATTTTCAAATTTATTTTTGTCTTCGGTTGATTTGCCTGTGTTCAAAAACGGATAGCTGAAATAACGCGGTGATTGATTTGTTTCCGCCAGAATTTTTCTCACAATTCCTTCGTTTTTCTTTGTATTGGCGACGTATTCGTCATAAGGCGTATGGTAAAACCATATGTGTTTATAGCCGCCGACGCCGACTTCCAGACCGGCATCGCGCCACAAACGCACCATATTCGCGCGCACCGGATAAAACTTTTCGCCGTCGGAAATCATTCCGCCCTGAACGAACCCGATTGCCGGAATTTGGTGCTGAACGAGTTTCGCGATCATCAAGCGAATCGTCGCATCAGAGTCTTTCGGCGGGTTTGCCGTACGGTCAAGCGGCGGAATCGAGACGAAGCCGATTGCCAGTTTCTTGTTTTTTGTCGCCGTCTGCGCGTTGACAAAAGACCGCTGACCGGGCGAAAATACGCCTAGCACGATTGCCGAGATAAAAGCTAAAGCCAACAACGCCGACCAAGCAGATGAGCTTTGCGATATCTCGGTATTTTTTTGATTTTTTTGTAGTATTTTCGATATTCTTTGCATTAAATTACCTCCGTTTGCCGCCGTTGCAAGGGGCGGCAGTTCAAGATTCGCCGTTTGGCGAATAGCCTCTAGGTTTGCTAAAGCATTGGCGTAAACGAGACGCTCGGCGCCGAAAGTTTTAATTACGGCTTCGTCAACCGCAAATTCGCGTTCCCGTCTTATTGCTGACGAAATCCACCACACACACGGGTGATAGAAAAACAGCACTTCAACGATGCTTTGCGCAAAGTTGACCGGCGCGTCGTAACGCCGAATATGAATCAGCTCGTGCGTGATGATCGTTTCTAGTTCTCTCGGATTTATTTGTAAAAAAACGCTCGCCGGAACGAGAATGACGGGTTTGAGCCAGCCGGAGATAATCGGCGTTTCGATTAAATTCGAGCGCAAAAGTTTGACGCTTCGGTTAATCTTTAAATGCTCGCAAAGACTTGCAAATCTTTTTTGCCATTCCGCGCCCGGTGCTGAAATCTGTCGTGTTCTGTAACGATGAAGCTGCCAGGCGCCGCCGCACAAACGAAACGAAAAGATCGTAATGCCCGCGAACCACAAACCGACGAGAAACGGCAAAACGGCGGGAAAATTATTAGCGAAAAAACCGCGCAGATTTTCGATTGAACCGAAAACATTTTCGTTTATTGAATCCGACGACTGACGCTCTAATTTTACCGGAGCCCGATAATTCTCCGTGCTATTGTTTTCTTTAATGCTTTCTTCAGTAAAAGTTGGTCTTATAGTTTTGGGCGTGAAAATACCCGCTTCGCGATTGCCCGCAAAATGAACGTAAGTAACAACAGGCAAACCAAACGAAACGACCAGCGCGAAAACCGAAATCAGATAGCGAAAATTGGCGGACAGTTTTTTCGTGAACTGCAAAAGCAAAAACAAAACGAAAGCGACTAAACCGATTTGCCACAAGGAATGAGCGAGTGTCCAGCCGAGATTTTCGACGATTTTAGAATGCACAATATTTTCCCAGTTCATTTCTTTTCTCCTTGCGTCTCGTCTTTTGTTTGTTTCTCAGCTTCGGTAATCATTTTGCGAATTTCCGCAAGCTCGTCAGCGCTCGTTGGTTTCGTTTCCAAAACGTGCTGCACGAGCTTTAATGCCGACCCGCGAAACGCTTTTTCCAAAAGATCGCTCACCAGAGTTGTTTGAGTTTGCTCCTGACTTAAAGCCGCGCGATAAATATGCGCTTTATTCGCGTCGTCTCGCTCGACCAATCCTTTCTCGGTCATAATTTGCAGAAATTTCAGAACGGTCGTATAAGTAGTCGGCTTTATTTCATTCAGCTTTTCGTGAACTTCCTTCACGGTCGCCGATCCAAATTCCCAGAGCACGGCGAGAATTTCGAGTTCGGCAGCGGTCGGTTTATTTTGCTTTGTCATATTTTTATACGAAATGCTTCGTAGAAAGCATGGGTGTTAAGTTATACGAAGTCTTTCGTAGATGTCAAGTGAAAATAAACAAAATTTGATTTTTCTCAAAATGTAACGCTTTAGACTTTACGGTTTGAAGTTGCTAAAGTTTTTAATAAATGGCAATAGAAACTGATTATATCGTCATCGGAAGCGGAGTTGCGGGGCTTCGCGCGGCGATTGAAATGGCTAAATCCGGCGCGCGCGTGACGGTTTTAACGAAAGACAAAGCGAGCGAATCGAACACCGAATACGCGCAAGGCGGCGTTGCCGTCGTGCTTTCGGACGACGACAACGCCGAACTGCACGAAGAAGATACCTTGATTGCCGGAGCGGGATTATGCGACGAAGAAGCCGTCAAAACTCTTGTCGCCGACGGAACGAAATACATCCAGCAATTAATTGAATGGGGAACGGAATTCGACCGCGAGGGCGGAAAATTGGTTTTCACGCAGGAAGCGGCGCATTCCCGTCGCCGAATTCTGCACGCGCATGGCGATTCTACGGGAAAAGAGTTCGTGCGCGCTTTGATTGCCCGTGCGCGGACGGAAAGACAAATCGTTTTAATGCCGTTCGCCGACACGCAAAGTTTGATTGTAAAAAATGAAAGATGCGTCGGCGTGCAGTTTCTCGACCCGATTTTGCGAGCGCCGCGAGAAATTTACGCGAAAGCGGTGATTCTCTGCACGGGCGGCGCGGGGCAGCTTTATCAGCACACGACGAATCCGCCCGTGGCGACCGGCGACGGAATGGCGATGGCTTATTTCGCGGGTGCGGAAATGGCTGATCTGGAATTCGTTCAGTTTCATCCGACGGCTTTGAATCTGGAAAATGCGCCGAGATTTTTATTGTCGGAAGCGATGCGCGGCGAAGGCGGAATTTTGCGAAATAAATACGGCGAGCGGTTTATGGAGCGATACGACGAGCGTCTGGAGCTCGCGCCGCGTGATATTGTCGCTCGTTCGATTGTCGCCGAAATGCGCCGAACGGGAACGCGCAGCGTTTTTCTCGATATGACGGCTTTGGACGAAAATTTTTTGCGCGAGCGCTTTCCGAAAATTTACGAAACCTGCAAATTTTACGATTTAAATATCGCAAAGGATTTGCTGCCTGTTTCGCCCGCTTCGCATTACTGTATGGGCGGCGTGCGAACGGATTTAGACGGCAGAACGACGGTTGCGGGTCTTTACGCGGCGGGCGAAGTCGCCTGCACGGGCGTTCACGGCGCAAACCGTCTGGCGTCGAATTCGCTTCTCGAAGGCTTGGTTTTCGGCGCTCGCGCGGGCAAAGCCGCGATAAAGGATAATTACGAATTGCGAATTACGAATTACGAATTGGGAAATGAATCGAAAAATGTAAGCAGAGAAACAAAGATCAAAGACCAAAGCCCAAAAACCAAAGACCAAAATTCTGAAATTGCGACAGCCGTGCGGAAACGCGTTAAGCGGGTTATGTGGGAACGAGTCGGAATTTTGCGCGATGAAAATTCGTTGAAGCGAGCGCTGCGCGAGTTTGAGCAAATAGAAAGCGCGAATTTGAGTGTTTCATCCCGTAATTTTGTTACGCTCGCAAAAATAATCGCAACGGCTGCTCTGTGGCGCGAAGAATCGCGCGGCGGGCATTTTCGCACTGATTACCCAAAAAGAGACGAGAAATGGCACGTTCATTCGATTCAAAAAATTGGCGGAAATATCTCGCCGAGCGAAAAAATTAATTTCTGATTGGCGGCTGCAAGAGCTTTTCCGCGCTTTGCGGCTTAAATTCTTCAATTTATTTTTTGTATTTATAATTCTGAAAAGGATTGTGTTAATCTGTCTTCAAAAATTATGGAATTCAGTGCGACGGCTTTAAATCTGGCTACAATTATCGAACATCACGCGCGACTCGCGCCGCAAAAAGAAGCGATTGTATGGAACGAAATTCGTTTCACTTTCGGACAATTGAACGCTCTCTGCAACAGCGTCGCAAATGCGCTGTCGGAAATGGAAATCGGTCGCGGCGATAAAGTCGCTTTGTCTTGCCCGAATCTGCCATTTTTTCCGATAGTTTACTACGGGATTTTAAAGTCAGGGGCGGCGGTCGTTCCTTTGAATGTTTTATTCAAGCCGCGCGAAATCGCTTATCATCTCGCCGATTCTGACGCGAAGGCGATTTTTGTTTTTGAAGGAACGGCTGAACTTCCGCTCGCGCGAGCCGTAAAGGAGGCGTTTGATCAAGTTGATTCGTGCGAGCATTTAATTGTAATGACGATTGATCCGGCTGCGCCGTCACCGGTGGAAAATGCCCGAACTTTGACTGAAATTACCGCAGGTAAACCCGATTCATTTGAAACTGTTGCGACAGCGCCGAACGATACGTGCGCGATTCTTTACACTTCCGGCACGACCGGGAAACCGAAAGGCGCCGAGCTGACGCATTTGAATTTGATGACGAATGTGACGACGACTTACGGCATTCATTTGCCCGTTCTCGATTTCACGGACGGCAAGCAGAAAACCTGTCTGATTACGCTTCCGCTTTTTCATACGACCGGTCAAACCGTGCAGATGAACACGAATATGTATGCCGGAAACCGTTCGGTCTTACTTCCACGTTTCGAGCCGCTAGCGACGCTCGAAGCTATGGAACGGGAAAAAGTAAATTTTTGGGTCGGCGTTCCGACGATGTATTGGGCGATTCTCAAATATGTCGAGGAAACCGGCTACGACGTTTCAAAAGTCGCCGAAAATCTAAAGGTGCCGAGTTCGGGCGGCGCGCCGATGCCGGTCGAAGTAATGAAAGAGTTTGAAAAAGTGTTCGGCATTCGAATTCTGGAAGGCTACGGTTTGTCGGAAACTTCGCCGCTCGCCTGTTTCAATCATTTCGAGCGTCCGTCGAAGCCGGGAACTGTCGGACAGCCGATTTTCGGCGTTGACGTAAAATGTGTGGACGAGAATGGCAAAGAAGTCGAACGCGGAACGCGCGGCGAAGTCGTCATTCGCGGCTCGAACGTGATGAAGGGTTATTACAAACGCCCCGACGCGACCGCCGAAGCGTTTCGGGGCGGCTGGTTTCACACCGGCGACATCGGCATTATGGACGAAGAAGGCTATCTTTCGATTGTTGACCGAACGAAAGATATGATTCTGCGCGGCGGCTACAACGTTTATCCGCGCGAACTCGAAGAAGTAATAATTACGCATCCGGCAGTTTCGCTTTGCGCTGTAATCGGCGTCGCCGATGAGCGTCTAGGCGAAGAAGTAAAAGCGTTCGTCGTCCGAAAACCGGGTGCGAATCTTTCAGAAGAAGAATTTATCAATTGGTGCAAAGAGCAGTTTGCGGCGAACAAATATCCGCGCTACGTCGAGTTTCGCGACGAATTGCCGATTGGCGGAACGGGCAAAATCTTAAAGCGCGCTTTGCGTGAAGAAAACAATTAAAAAAGAAAACAATTAAAAAGTTTTCGGTTTATGTCGAAAGGAAAGCAGATCGGAAGCACAACTGTCGTAAAATGCAGAGCCCGTTGCGGCGTCTGCTGCATTGCGCCTTCGATTTCATCGCCGATTCCGGGAATGCCGAACGGAAAAGCGGCAGGCGAGCGATGCGTGCAGTTGACAAGTGATCACCGTTGTCGCCTTTTCGGCAAACCGGAACGCCCCGCAGTTTGCGTAAATCTGCAGTCGTCCGAAGAAATGTGCGGGCGAAATTCCAGAGAAGCCTTTCAAGTTCTGGCGCGACTTGAAAGAGCGACGCGCGCAAAATAAAAATCTTTTTGCGAAAATGTTTTCTAAAGACAACAAAGAGTTCGCATCTCGGCAATATCATTTACACTTTAACCGAAATACAAACTCTTTCTTTATTCGATTTTATTCTCTAAAATGCCTATACTCTGCGTCCGCTGACAAGCTGAAGAATAAGCACAACCAAAGCTACTACGAGTAGAATATGAATCAAATTACCGACGGCGCCGAAACCGAAGCCTAACGCCCACAAAACTAACAAAATTATAAGAATTGTCCAAAGCATATTGTTCTCCTTTTCAAAACTTTTATTTGCACCGCATATGTAATAAAGCTGTACGCTTTTTACTTGAAAAGGTAAACAGCAAAAAGCGTGCCTTTTTAATTCATTGAAAAAATTAAGAAAAATATACTAATTTTTAATACATTTTTGTTTAATGCTCGAAATGATGAAGATCATTTTCGTCATATTTACGACATTTAAGAGAAATTACTATTTCAAAAAAGCAAAACCGATTGCGTCCGCAAAAGAGTTTTCGCTGCGGAAGTATTACACTTATCTGTGAAATTGTTGTTTAGACGTAATTTTTCGATGCGTAAATTAAAGTTGTCGGTGATCATTATATTTTTATTTTTCGGTCTTCTGGCTTGCGCCGGGACAAGGCAAAAGGGAATTGTGATTGCGGACAGTAAGAAATATGAAGCCTCGCTTTTTCGCCAGAATTGCGCGATCTGTCACGGCGCGGAAGCCGAAGGCAAAACGCTCGACGACGGAAAACAAGTGCCGAGTTTACGCAGCGGCGCGCATAAATTCGTCACCGAAGCGGAAATTTACCGGCAAATTTCGGAAGGCGGTAACGGAATGACGCCGTTTAGAAACCAATTGAGCGAAAGAGAAATTCGTTTGATGAGCGAATTTGTTTATAAGGATTTGCGCGGAAACTGAAAAACAAAATTTGACGAATAATTATTATATGAAAATTTTGATTACCGGCGCGA
>DASVQY010000032.1:0-44921 GCA_036388895.1 Pyrinomonadaceae bacterium
ATCGCCGAACGCTACAGAGATTTGGAAAACGCGACCGACGAACTGCGGCGCGAGTTCGACCACAACGACACGCGCGGCGAAACTTCGGCGAATGTCAGAAAGGTTTTAAACATCGCAACCGACATCAACCGTATAATGAACAGCCGAAATTTCGGCAGACAGACGGAACTGACCTGGACGGCTCTTCGTTCGGAGCTTAACACGCTGGCGGCAATTTACCGTTTACCGCAGGTTGGTTCAAGAACTTACAGACCGTTGGTTAGCAATACGCGCGTAACGGTTCCAAGAGTGGTTACGCCGGCGCGTCGTAATTATTCAAAACAGCAGTTAGAGCAATTGCTCGAAAGAATCGAAGAGCGGACTGATACGTTTTCCAACCAATTAAATAAATCTCTCGACAGAAGTCGTTTGGACGGAAGCCGCGTTGAAGACGGAATCGCCGAACGCTACAGAGATTTGGAAAACGCGACCGACGAACTGCGGCGCGAGTTCGACCACAACGACACGCGCGGCGAAACTTCCGCAAATGTTCGCTCCGTTTTGAGTGCGGCTTCGGTCGTTGACCGTTTAATGAGAGCGAGAAATTTCGGAGGAATAACTGAGTCAACCTGGGTAAGACTTCGTTCGGAAATAAACGCTTTGGCGAGAATTTACGGTTTGGCGGCGGTCGGATCTCGTTCCTATAGGTAAGACTGATAATTAAATTAAAAAGGCAGACTTTTCGAAAAGTCTGCCTTTTTAATTGCGAATAATTAATTTGTAATTAGCTAATTCCTTCAAGCGGAAAAAAGCGGTCAATAAACTCGACGTGCAGGCGCGGAATACAATCGGTACCTGTGCGTTTGCCGCGCACGACCGAAATTATCGTCGTATTGTATTGCTCGCTCGTTATGCGTAAAAACGAACCTACTTCCAAATCGAGCATAGAAAAAATAGCCGCGCCGCTAAGACTTAAATTTTCCGTAACAGTGTTTTCCGAAGCGATGATGTTTCCGTTCGTGTCTATTACTTCGACAAGCACCGACAACGGAATCGGAAAGCGAGTCTGACGCTGCTGGTGTTTCGGCAGATCGCTTTCGTCGGGCTGCGCGGGCGCTTCGATGATATTCCATAGACCTTCTTCCTCGCGTTGCATGATATCGTACAGTTTAGCCGGATTTTCCAGATAACTCTCCGGTGGACGTTTGCCGACGAATGCGACGCCGAGTGCGTAGCTTTCGTCGCCCGCCCGTTCGCTGATCGGAACGCAGCGACGCACCAATCCCCAAATTCTATATTGCGGCTCAAGAAAATCGTAATTGCGTAATTGGCGCGGCAAAGGCATCGTCATTTGAAGCAATCGTCCGCGTTTGACAGGGCGTTTCAAGACGAAGCCGGCGCCGAACGGTGAAATATCGGAAAGCCGGGTTATTTCGCTCCAGGCGACCGAGCGGTCAACCTGAACTTCGACGCGAATTGGCAGCGACAATGAAATTCGATGAATTCGCCGATTTTCTTTTTGAGCGGCGGGAGTAGACAACATAAATCCTCCGTAAAAGACCAGAAATTTTATTGGAATTTAATTGAAAAAAGAGAATGTAAAACCTTTGAGAATGTGCGTTTAAGACTTAAAAATAAAGGCTTTGCAGGTTGCTATACAGGCGATGAACCTGTATAATTATAATACATACAAATCTGCGATAAGTCCAGATTTTTTTATGTTCACGCCTTTTGCCGACAAACTTCTGCGAACAGCAAGAGTTTGAATGGTAAATGCACAAAAAAGGATAATAAATGGACACAATTTTAGAACGTAATCAAATAAATATCGAAGACGAGATGCGGCGTTCGTATCTCGATTATGCAATGTCGGTCATTGTGGGTCGCGCGCTGCCCGATGTTCGTGACGGGTTAAAACCGGTTCACCGCCGCGTTTTATGGGCAATGAACGAACTCGGCAATACTTACAATAAACCGTATAAAAAGAGCGCTCGCGTCGTCGGTGACACCATCGGAAAATATCATCCGCACGGCGATACAGCCGCTTATGATACGGTCGTTCGTATGGCGCAGGAATTTTCGCTGCGTTATCCGCTCGTTGACGGGCAGGGAAATTTCGGTTCGATTGACGGCGACAACGCCGCGGCGATGCGGTACACCGAAGTTCGTCTGCAAAAACTGTCGAACGAGCTTTTAGCTGACATCGAAAAAGAAACGGTTGATTTTCAGCCGAACTACGACGAATCTCTGTCCGAGCCAAAAGTGCTGCCGACGCGTTTCCCGAATTTGCTGGTAAACGGTTCGGAAGGCATCGCCGTCGGGATGGCGACGAAAATTCCGCCGCACAATTTGACGGAAATGCTCGATGCGACAATTGCGCTCGTGAAAAAGCCGGAAATCTCGATTGATGAGCTTATCAAGATCGTTCCCGGACCGGATTTTCCGACCGGCGGTTTCATTTACGGACGAGAAGAAATTCATCGCGCTTACCGCGAAGGTCGCGGCGTGATTCAGATGCGCGCGAAAGCGGCGATTGACCGCATCGGACGCGGCGACCGTGAGAAAGATGCGGTTGTCGTGACGGAAATTCCGTATCAGCTTAATAAAGCGCGTCTTATTGAAAAAATTGCCGAACTCGTCAACGAAAAGAAGCTCGACGGAATCTCAGAAATTCGCGACGAATCGAATCGTGAAGGAATTCGCGTCGTCATCGAACTCAAACGAGACGCTGTTCCGCAGGTCGTTCTCAACAAGCTTTACAAGTTGACGCCGTTGCAGATGTCGTTCGGCATCATCAATCTGGCGATTGTTGACGGACAGCCAAAAATCTTAAATCTCAAACAAATGCTCGAAGCGTTTGTTGAATTCCGGCGCGAAGTGGTTCGCCGCCGAACCGAGTTCGATCTTCGCAAAGCTCAGGCGCGAGCGCATATTTTGGAAGGTTTGAACAAAGCGATTGATGCGCTCGATTACATCATTCCGCTAATTCGCAATTCGCGCTCGATTGACGAAGCAAAGCAGTGGCTGACCGGCAATTTTGCGACAATAGCCGAGCAAAAAACGTGGCGCGGCGCTCCTGCCGATAAAACTTTTGCCGGATTTTTGAAGGATTTGCAGAAAGTCATCGGCGGGCTTCGTTTTACGGAAATTCAGGCGCAGGCGATTCTCGACTTGCAGCTTCGCCGTTTGTCAGCGCTCGAGCGTCAAAAAATCATTGATGAACTCGAAGCAATTTTGAAACATATCGCCGAACTCGAAGCGATTCTCGCAAATGATCAACTGCTTCGTCAGGTTATTATTGATGAAATGCAGGAGGTCAGGAAAAACTTTGGCGACACGCGCAGAACCGAAATTATAGATGCGGGCGTCGAATTGAAAATCGAAGACTTGATTCCCGACGAAGAAGTTGCAATCACTGTGACGAAATCGGGATATATCAAACGCACGCCGGTTTCGATTTATTCAAAACAAGGACGTGGCGGAAAGGGCAGATTAGGGGCGACGGCGAAAAACGAAGATTTCGTCGAGCATCTTTTCACGGCTTCAACCCATGCTTACCTGATGATTTTCACGGATGACGGACAGGTTTTCAAGGTTAAGGTTCATGAAATCCCTGACGCAGCGCCCTCTGCTCGCGGTAAAGCCGTCGTCAATTTGATACAGATTTCCGGCGAGCGAAAACTGGTCGCCGTAATGCCGGTGCGCGATTTTACCGACGACGTTTATTTGACGATGGTAACGAAACACGGAATCATCAAAAAATCTGCACTATCGGATTATCAGAACATTCGCGTCAACGGCATCAACGCAATAAATATTGACGAGGGCGACGAATTGCTCGAAGTAATCATCACGGACGGCACGAAACAGATTCTGATTGCGACGCACGACGGAATGGCGGTTCGCTTTGACGAGTCCGGCGTTCGCCCGATGGGACGCGTTGCACGCGGGGTTCGCGGCGTTGATCTGCGCAAAGGCGATTTTGTCGTATCGGTTTGCGCGGTTTCTAAAGAAGGAACGGAAAAAATTCTTTCGATTTCCGAGCAGGGCTTTGGCAAGCAGACGCAGGTTTCGAGTTATCGTCTGACGAAACGCGGTGGCAAAGGCGTTATCAACATGAAAACGACAGCCAAAACCGGCAAAGTCGTCGCGGCGTTTCCGGTTGACGAAGAATCGGAAATTATGATTATCACGCAGCAGGCGAAGTTGATTCGTCTGGGCGTTGATAAAATCCGCGAAACCGGTAGAAGCGCGCAAGGAGTAATGCTAATTCGCACGGGAGCAGATGATCTCGTGACGAGTGCGTCCCTACTGGAAATTTCCGATGATGAAACCGGCGAAGAATAATCAAAGGTAAAAATGAAAAAAGAGAAGTGAGGAATAACCTATTTCCCATTTCTCTTTTTTATTTCTCATTTTCAACATCAGGCTTTTTGTCTTTCACTTTTCACTCAGCGTTTTTAGAGACAACTCCATTGATTCGCGACAACCATTGCCGGAGCGCCTGTTCCGCCTGACTGGCATGGTGTTGAATTTCGTTTGCAGTTTGAACAATAAACCATCGAACCGTTCGCTTTTCCGGTCGGAAGCGCATTTTGCATAAAAGAAGGCATTTGGACGGCGCCGCCGAATTGGACATCGGTTCCGAAAATGGTTGGATGACCGGGAACATTTCTGTCGTCGGGCTGCGCAGTCATAAAAATAACTTGCGCCCGGTCGAAATTATTTTTCGTTGCGCCGGTGCAGCCTAACGTGTAACCGTCGTAGCAGAAACGGTCGCCGGTTGAATAAACGCGCAAGCGTTCGTCGGCTTGGAAAGTTTTCGGACCGTACAAACTGCCGGTCGAAACGAACGTGCGACGGGCTTTAAAGATTATCGGGTCACCAAAAATGCAATTGATAAAAGTTACCGGATACGATTGATCACCGGCATATGGGTTGTTCACTTCGTTATAAACAAACGAATTTGTCATAGCTTCGGTCTGGGAACCGATGACGGTAATATTTGCGCTGTCGAGAACATTTATAAAAGTTCCGCCGAGTGCGTTGACGAAGCCGCCGCCGAAAGTGTCCTGAATAAGAACCATTCCGACCCGCTCGAAATGCATCGAGTTGGCTTTTTGCGTCGGCGTGCGACGCGGGTTAATAAACAAACTTCCCTCAATTTTCCAATCGGAATTTCGCGTGTCGCAATAAATTCCGGCATCAGAGTTGTAAAGAAAACGCGTTTGATTGACTTTGACGTAATCGAATTGCCAGTTTTTGTCGTTCACGGCTAAACCGCGAGCGTAAATTCCGCGAAAAAAATTGTTGAAAGTAACGCGGTCGAAATTAAATCCTTGAGCCGAAACAAATCCGCCGACAGCCTCTACGCCGTATGTGTTCTGGTTGTTTTGCGCGTTTAATTCGATATCGCGGAACGAAACTTGTTCCACGCATTCGCCGACACGGAAAAGCGCGCGATTCGTGCCGACGAGTGTGATTCGAGACGGATTCTTCCTGGTCAAATCGCTGGTCGAAGCAAACGACATCAAACCGTTTGTGCCTTGAATGACGATGCCCGACGGCAATGTTACCGGCGAATTGACAAGGTATTCGCCTTCGGGAAAGCTAAGGGTTCCGCCATTTCGCGTGGCGAGGAAAGCCATCGCGCTCTTTATCGCTATTGTATCGTCGGCGTGCCCGTCGCCGACTGCGCCGAAATCTTTGATGTTATAAAAACCTAAAGTTTTTTCGTCCAGCGTTGCGATCCACTCGTATGTAATGTTGCCGGAATACTGATCGCCGCTGAAAGAAATGCGATATTTTTTATCTTCGCCCTGAAAACACCATTTGAAATTTGTCGAATTCGCGCGCATCGTTGCCGTCGAGCCGCTTCTGGTGACAGACGTTCCGGAACCGTCGCAGGCTCTGACATTTAAAGGCGTTTGCGGATTCAAATCAGTGATCGTAATGTTCGTTGTCGGCGGCGCGAAACGGGTCGCGCACGTCGCAACGCGCTGCGTTTCGGGAACGTCGAGAATGATGTTGAAACCTTCAAATTTGTTCTGAGCGATTGCAAGTGAAAAGCACGATAAAACGAAGATGCTCACTAATAAAATTTTACTCATAAAGGACTTTTGTGAAAACTGACCGAAAAACCTATTTTGGCAGATTGTCGGCAAAATCTCTAATTGCTTGTAGATACGCCGTTTTGCTTGTTGAATAAACGTTGTTGTGACCGGCTGTGTCAATCCAGAATGAAAATTTCGGATCCTTTGCCGCTGCGTACAATTTTTCGCCGTGCCAAAACGGAACGATGTCGTCTTTTCGTCCGTGAATGATTAAAACTGGACAATTGACATCCCTGATTCTTTTGATGCTTTGAAATTGATCGAATGGAAAAATTTGTATTTTTGTGAGAACCCTGTAAGCTGAAACGAAAGAGCTTTCGACAATTAAACCGCCGCTTTTTTTCCGCGACGCCAGATTGATTGCAACCGCGCCCCCGAGCGAGCGCCCGTGAGCGATAATTTTTTCCGGCGGAAACTTTAACTCGTTAATCAAATATGCGTAAGCCGCTTCAATATCCCGATAAGCTTTTTCTTCGGTCGGCGCGCCTTCACTCGTTCCGTAACCGCGATAATCGAAACTGAAAACAGCAAAATCGCTTTTCTGAAAGTCTTTCAGAATCGAATCCAAACCGCCGATGTCTTCGGCATTTCCGTGGCTGAAAAGAATTACGTACCTTGCGTTCGGATTTTCATAAAATTTCGCGGAAATCTTTTCATTATCTGATGTCGTTAATTTAATAATTTCGGAACTATCACGGTAAAGCGGAGTTTGAGGCTGAAAAATCAATCGCTCGGCATAAAAATAAACTAAAACTGACAAACCGAGATAAACGAATACGGGAATCAAAACTAATGAAATCACAAAACGTTTGATGCTCAATTCGCCGACAAAATATTTTTTGAAAGTTAGATTCACATTCAATCGAACAAGCCGGGCGAGTTGCTTGTTTTCAAAAGGGCGTCGAGTCCGAAATGCTCATAAGCGCGCCGGGTGACGAGACGACCGCGCGGCGTTCGGTTTAAGAAACCGATTTGAATCAAATACGGCTCGATAATTTCCTCGATAGAATCTTTTTCCTCGTTTATCGAAGCCGAAATCGTGCCTAGTCCTACCGGTCCGCCGTCGAATTTTTCGATAATCGTCAGCAACAATTTGCGGTCAACTTCATCGAGACCGAAAATGTCAACTTCCATTCTGTTCAGAGCGTCCTGCGCGACCGCTTCGGTTATCCGCCCGTCGTAATCAACTTCGGCGTAATCGCGCACGCGTCTAAGTAAACGATTGGAGATACGCGGAGTTCCGCGCGAGCGTCGAGCAATTTCCATTGCACCGCTCGGTTCGATTTCGACGTTCAAAATATTCGCCGAACGTTCGATAATTGTTTGCAAATCTTCGAGCGCGTAAAAATCAAGATGAAAAATTATGCCGAAACGCCCGCGAAGAGGCGCGGTGATCATTCCCGGACGGGTCGTCGCACCGACCAATGTAAATTTCGGCAATTCCAATTTTATCGAGCGCGCTGCCGTTCCTTGCCCGATCATCAAATCGAGATTGTAATCTTCCATCGCCGGATAGAGAACTTCTTCGATTGCGGGATTCATTCGATGAATTTCGTCTATAAAAAGCAAATCGCCTTCTTCGAGATTGGTCAAAAGCGCCGCCAAATCGCCGCTCTTTTCGATAATCGGCGCGGCGGTTGATTTCAGTTGTGCGCCCATTTCGTTGGAGATAATGTTGGCGAGTGTTGTTTTCCCGGTTCCGGGCGGACCGTAAAGCAAAATATGGTCGAGCGCTTCTCGCCGTTTGAGCGCGGCTTTCATAAACACGCGCAAATTGTCTTTGACCTTTTTCTGCCCGATATATTCGCCGAGCCGCGTCGGACGCAGAGAAAGCTCGAACTGCTTTTCTTCGTCGAGCGCGCTTCCGTTTCGATTATCGTTGTCCTCGAAATTTTCGCTCATTTGATTTTCTTTTCCAGCCATTTAATCGTGTAATCGGCGGCTTTCTGCCAATTTTTTTCAAGCATTATATCGTGCGCCGCGTCGTGAAAAATTTTGTATTCGGCTTTGTATGCGCGGGCGGTTTTTTCGATTTCTTTCGGCGAAATTATCGCGTCGTTTTCCGCGCCCAGTACGAGAATCGGCGTTTTTATTTTACGTGGTTTCGGTAAATTATGAATCATTTCCATTGCCGCTCTGTACGATTCTTTTCCGAAACGATTGACATATTTCGCAATTTTTTCATCATCGGCATCTGCCGAAAACAAAAACTTTTTAGCCCGTTCGCGCGTTTTGTAAAGCAACAAAAAATCTCTTTTGATGTGAACTTTCGCAAAAAGCAAAGGATTTTTAACCTGCAATTTCAAACCCGACCAAAACATTCCGCCGACCGGTGAAGGCGCAATCAGAACCGCTGCGGGAGCAAAATGTTTTTCCAGATATTTCTGAACGACGAATCCGCCGAGCGAATGACCGATAACTACGGGTTTTTCTGGAAAAAGTGAGGCAATTTGAAATACGTCCTCAACATAATCAGCCGCCGACACCCGATTTAACTTTTCAACCGATTCGCTAGCGCAGTGACCGCGCAGGCTCAACGCGTGAGAGCTGAATCCGTTTTCGGCAAAAAACGGTAAAAATTTCTCGTCCCAACACCACGCTCCGTGGCATGAGCCGTGCACGAAAAGCAGCGGGGTTTCAAATCGCTTCGATTTCGGTGCGCGACTGAGAACTTCGAGCTTCATCAGCCTTTCGCCAAAAACTGCAAACTTTTTCGCAGAAGTTTCTGCACGCTCATTTCCGTTCCGTCCTGCACGGCTTGTTTCAAGGCTTTTTCCGCTGCGTTTCTTTGGTAACCGAGATTAATCAGAGCTGAAAGCGCGTCATCGTAAACCGTGTCAACCGATGCTGGTGAAGCGCTGCCGGAAACTGATGTTAATTGCTGTTGCGATGCGGCAGAAGTCAAATCGTTTAATTTGTCGCGCAGCTCGATGACAAGACGCTCGGCGGTTTTTTTGCCGACGCCGGGAATCGCCGTTAAACGTGTTAAATTATCGGTGCGGATCGCCACGATAATTTCGTCGGCGTTCATCCCGCTTAGCATCGTAATGCCTGATTTTGCGCCGATGCCCTGAACCGAAATTAGTTTCAAATAAAGCAGTTTTTCGCGTTCGGTTTTAAAGCCGAAAAGCTGCAGTGCGTCTTCGCGAACGTGCGTGAAAATACGAAGCTGAACGTCATCACCGACTTCGCCGAGTTCGTAAAATGTCGAAAGCGGAATCGTCACTTCATAGCCGACGCCGCCGACATCAACGATCACCGTATTCGCTTGTTTTTCTAAAAGTTTGCCGGAAAGATATGCAATCATTGTTTCACACTTGAAACATAAATTGTAATGGATATTGAATTTCGGGGCAACGATGAAATTTATATTTTACATCTACCAATCTGTCCTCTGTGAAGATTTTCACTTTATGAGCCTAGAATCAATGAAAGTAGAAAAAATTTCCGAACTCACGACCAACCGTTTAAGCGTTTATCTGCGATGTCTGAATGAAGTGGCGGCGGAAGGCGCAAGCACGATTTCGAGCGAGCATCTGGCGCGGCGTTTTCATTTAAATTCAGCGCAAATTCGCAAGGATTTAGCGTATTTCGGCGAGTTCGGCGTTCGCGGCGTCGGTTACACGGTCGCGAGCCTGCGCGATCATCTGACAAAAATTCTCGGACTCGATAATCAGCACCGCGTCTGCATTATCGGCGCCGGTCGCTTGGGCACGGCTTTGACGGATTATTACGGATTTTCGCAGACGAATTTTATAGTCGCAGCGCTTTTTGATGCCGACGAAGAAAAAATCGGGAAAAAAGTCGGAAATGTGGAAATTTTCGATATAAAAGACTTTGCCGCCGTTGTCAAAAAAGATAAGATAGATGTGGCGGTAATTGCCGTTCCTGCTGAGTATGCCCAAAGCGTTTTGGATAAAATAAGTAAATCCGGCATTAAAGCCGTAATGAATTTTGCGCCAACACCTTTGCGCGTTTCAGAAGATATAAAATTGAAAACGATTGATTTAACGACTTCGCTGGAAAGTTTGTCGTATTTTTTAGCACAGCCGAAAAACGGAAACGGGAAAACTGTGAAACCAAACGGCAAAGTCAGTCGTAAGTAATTATTAGAAATTATTCAAGAGGTAAAAATATTATGCGCTGGTTAGAACTTGTAAAAAGATTTGCTCCTTTTTTATTAACTTTTTCGCTCGGGCTTTTTATCGCCAGTTTCTTTGTTTCTGTTGCCGCGCCGAGTTTTCAATTTAAGAATCGCAACGCGAGAAAACATCGTGAATATCACCGTTTGAAATACGAAAATCGTATGCTCCGCGAACGTGTCGAACGCCTCGAACGCGAAAAAGCGATGGCAGTGCCGGAGTTTGAAATGAATCTGGACGTTCCGCCGCCTCCGATGCCGCCAATGCCGCCACCGCCACCGAGAGTTAAATTCCGCGACTAAGCGACAACGATTCTTTTAAACTTCAAACCACAGGTTAACCGCGAATGAAGATTTTCTTCGGTTGTGTTAATCTGTGGTTTCTTGTTTGTGGAGGCAATTGATGAAAAATTTACTGAAAGGATTCGTTTCGTTTAGTTTGACGTTTTTTATCGGCATTTTTCCGGCTTCGTTATATACTTCAGAAGAAGCCTCGTTAGCAAAACGGAAAAGTGTCGAAGCTGAAATAAGAAGCATGCTTTTCAATCCTCCGAAACCATTAAAATGCAAAAGTTATATTAATGAATTGAGAAAAAAGCAGGCTGAAATTAATTTATGGCTCTCACTGAATGAGAACGCCTCAAAAAAACAAAAATCAGCAAAAAGGAAAGAACTTGAAGAAATAGAAATCAATATAAAAGTTCTTCAAAATTTAAAAGATTTCAATGATCAAAACCCAAATGCAGTTGCTTCTAACTTACTCTACAAAGAAAATTGTTACGAATTTTAGATGGAAGAATCGCAAGCTAGAAAATTAATCGTCGAGATCGGTAAATTGTTATACGAGCGAAGTTATGTCGTTTCGTCCGACGGAAACGTCAGCATTCGTCTCGATGAAAACCGCATTCTCGCTACGCCGACGATGACCTCTAAAGGGCGAATGACCGAAGATTCTTTGGCGATTACCGATTTGGACGGAAAGCCGCTCAATGATAAAAAGGCTTCGTCAGAACTGGCGATGCATCTTTTGATCTACAAGATGCGACCCGACGTTAATGCGGTTTGTCACGCGCATCCGCCGCACGGAACGGCTTTCGCTGTCGCCGGTTTGCCAATTGACGAACCGATTTTGTCGGAAGTGATTTTGACTCTGGGTTGCGTTCCTTTGACTGGTTACGGAACACCTTCGACAAATGAACTGACCGAATCAATGAAGCCGTTTGTCGAGCATCATAACGCGCTTTTGATGGCGAATCACGGCGCAGTCGCTTACGGTGCGGATTTGTGGCAGGCATTCGATAGACTGGAAACGCTCGAACATACGGCGAAAATCACAATTCTTGCAAAAACTCTCGGCGGCGCGAATGATTTGCCGAAAGACGCGATTTCAAAGCTGATAAATATCCGCGAAAAAGCCGGTTATTTGACTGAAGACGCGCGTTGTCAATCGTGCGGCTATCTGGAAGAGTCGGGAATAAGCTGCGAAACAAACGGGCATTCAAACGGTACGAAAATTTCGTTTACGCGCGAAGAATTAATAGAGCTTTTGAGTCAGGTTGCGAAAGTAGGTTAAACTATTTTCTTTTCGCAATCACAAATAAAAACTTCAGGAGAAAACTTAAATGCAGGAAGCATTGGGAATGGTTGAGTGTAAAGGTTTGGTCGCAATGATCGAAGCGGCTGACGCGATGGTCAAAGCCGCGAATGTGCAGCTTGTCGGGTACGAAAAAATCGGCGCGGGATTCGTCACGGCGATTGTGCGAGGCGATGTCGCGGCTGTCAAAGCGGCGACCGATGCTGGCGCAGCGGCGGCGCGGCGCGTCGGCGAACTCGTTTCGGTTCACGTCATTCCGCGTCCACACGGAAGCGTTGATGAAGTTTTGCCGCTCGGACTTAGATAATTAATAGTGGATAGTGAAAAATGAGTAACTATCCACTATTTACTATTTACAAATGATAATTGCCAGAATTTTAGGAACCGTCGTTTCGACGCAAAAAGATGAGCGTTTGCACGGCAAAAAACTTCTTATCGTCAAACCGATCAATCTCGACGGCACGGATCAAAGCGGTTATATAGTCGCGGTTGATACGGTCGGCGCGGGGTTTCATGAAAAAGTTTTGGTTGTTGCCGGTTCGAGCGCACGTTTAGCGGAAGGCAATAAGGATTGTCCCGTTGATTCGGCAATCATCGGCGTCATTGATACGATTGACTTTATAAGTTTATAGGGTTCATTGAGACAAGAAGTTGCTTTATACTCAATAAACTCAATAAACTCAATGAACTCAATAAACTCTACGAACTCTTATGCAGTTGGCGCGCGTTATCGGAAATCTTGTTTCGACCGTCAAAAATGAAACGCTTGAAGGGCGTAAGATTTTGATTGTGCAGAGCTTGAACGCCGATTTGTCGCCGAAGGGCAAGCCGGTGGTCGCGCTCGATGCGATTGGCGCGGGCGTCGGCGAGCTTGTTTTCTGGTGTCGCGGCAAGGAAGCGAGCTTTCCATTTAAGCGCGACAGCACGCCGACCGATTGCACGATTGTTGCGATTGTTGATTCGGAAAAACACATATACAGTGGAAAGTAGTAAACGGTAAGCGGTAAGTGAAAAATCTTTGCTTTCCTACTTACCACTTACCGTTTACTACTTTCCACTTTAAAGAAATGCTTTTAGCCCGCGTCATCGGAAATGTCGTCGCCACGCAGAAAAATCAGCGTTACGAAGGAGCGCGCGTGATGTTATGCCGGCGCCTGACGCCGGAACTTGAAGATACGGAAGAAACAATGCTCGCGCTTGATTCGGTTTCGGCGGGCGAAGGCGACATTGTTTTGATTGTGCAAGAAGGCTGGTCGGCTTCGACCGCCTCGACCGGAAAAGCGGGCGCAGCGATTGATTCGGCGATTGTCGGCGTCGTTGACTACGTTGATCTTTTACCGGATGAAAAAGTTTAACTCGGCAAACTGAATTTTGCCGACGAAATGTTTGTTGAAACTCATCGCTCTATAAAAGTTTTATGTCAAATGAAAAAACTCAAAATTTAGCTGAAAAGATCGCGATGCTTTTGCAGGAAAACGAAAATACAGGCGACGATTATTTGCGCTCAAGCCTCGAAAAAATTAATCAAAGATTAGACCGAATCGAGTCGCAATTCGCGATTCAAAACTCTCAAAACTCCAAATTCCAAGTTCCAAATTCCAATACGTTTCACTCATCGCAGGAAAAATTCGCAAGTCTTGAAGAATTTGCCGACGAAATAATCAACAATCTACAAACAGAAAAGGCTTGCCCGTACGAACCGACGGGCAAGCCTTGTGATCATTGCGCGATGTGCAGCTCGCGCGGATTTTAGTTTTTCTCGGTTTAACGAGTTCCCGGCGCGGCGGGTGCCATCGGCGCTTGCGGCGCTGCCGGCGGATTGCGGCGCATTGAGTTCGGATCGCCGATGTCGGGCGCTTGTCTGGCTCCGGCTTCAGCTTGGAAATACGGTTCCTCTTTGAAACCTAACAAACCGGCAGTTAAAACCGCAGGGAACGAATTACGCGCCGTGTTGTATCTTGTAACGGCATCGTTATAATCCATTCGCGCCACGTTGATACGGTTTTCCGTTCCCGAAAGCTCATTTTGTACGTTCAAAAAGAGTTCGTTTGAACGGAGCTGCGGGTAGCTTTCCTGCAAGCTTAAAAGCCGCCCGATTGTACCGCCGAAACTGTTGTTTGCTTCGATAACCGCCTGTTTTTGTTCAGGAGTTTTATCGCCGTCTTCACCCTGCGGCGCGGCTTGCGTTGCATTCAAAAGACGCGAACGCGCGTCGGCGATTTGTCCGAAAACCTCCTGTTCCTGAATGCCTGACATTTGCGCGGCTTTGACTAAATTCGGAATTAAATCCATGCGTCTTTGCAAAGCGCTTTCGACGTTCCCCCATTTACCTTTGACCTGTTGTTGCTGCGCGGTCAAATCGTTGTAACTACAGCCGCTTAAAGCAAAAGCGGCAATTAATGTGATTGTTAATAAAAAAGCTCTTTTCATCTGGTTTCTCCTCATAAAAAGTTAATTGTTAGCCGTTAATCGTTAATTGTTAATCGCGCCTTTTCCGGGAAAAATCAACGATTAACCATTAACAATTACAATTTACGATGTTTTCAAATTATCTACCGCCGCGATGACGTTTTCGATTTCGCGCATATAATCGGCGAAAAGCTGATTGGCGGAAATCTCGTCAAATGTCTGTGCGTAATTATTCTCACGAATATTAAAAACTTTTTCAAACGGCACGGCGTTTATCTTCAAATGCTGCGCCGTCAGCGCGACGATTTTATGCTTGTTGACGGGAGGTTCGACGCCATACAGAAGCAGAACCGCGCGAAACAGCGTCGCAAAGCTCGAAAGACTTTCCGCCATTAAATTCAGCAAACCCGGAACCGAGTTCGCTACCGGAATAAACGCGCGCCGCAGCAGAATCAGTTTACTTCTGAGTTCGTATTCGGTCTGGTGCCGCAGATATTCGTCCGATATTTCGATATCAGCCAAAACGTCCGCGCCGAAAAGAACTTTGCGGGCGCGTTCCATCTGGTGAAATTCAATCGGGAAAACATCTGCCGCCGTCTGAAGCTCGTTGACAGTAAAATAGACGGGAATCGGATGACCGAGCCGATTCCACTCGCGCATCGGAGCCTGTGCGTTTCTCAACTCTTTCGGCGTAATTTCGTGCAAAGCGATCAGTAGATTGTAATCGGACTGATTTCTGACGAAACCGTCACCTACAGCCGCCGAGCCGTAAAGAATTACGGAAGCCAGATTTCTGCCGTGCGTCGCCCGCAAATCGTCTATCAAACCTGCAAATTGATTGTTCATATTCATTTACCATTTATTTACCATTTATCATCGAACAAATTTGATAAATGTAGCTACCAGTCGCCGCCCGCGCCGCCGCCGCCGAAGTCGCCGCCGCCGCCGAAACCGCCCCAACTGCTTCCTCCGCCGGAGCTGCCGCCCCAATCGCCCGACGAAAAGCCGCCGGAACTTCTACCAGCCGAATTAGCTATAACCGAACCGATTATCCAGGGCAGAGCGCTGCCTCCACCGCCAAAACCTCCGCCGCCGAAACCGCCGCGTCCCCCGCGCCCGCCACGTCCGCCTCGACTAAAAATTATCAGCATTAAAATAAATAAAATTATCAAACAACAACCGAAGCCGCCGAATGAAGAATTACCTCTTCTTCGCTGCTGTTGTTCGTTTTGTCTCGGAGTCGGAGCGGCAAGTTCGCCGCTTTGTCTAGCGTCAATTGTGCGAATATAAGCGTCAATCGTATCGGCGACGCCTTTGCTGTAATTTCCTTGTCTGAAAGCCGGAACGAGATATTGTCTTTGCAGTTGTCCGACCAAACCGTCAGGCAATTCGTCTTCCAAATCTTTGCTGACCTGCGTGAAATATTTGCGGTCGTCAACGGCTATAAAAAGCAAAGCGCTCGGATTGTCGTCTTGTTTGGCGCCGATTCCCCAACCGCGCGCGACCGCAAGCGAATAATCGAAAATCGGTCGCTCGCCGGTTGTTTTGACAATCGCCACGGCGAGTTCTATCGGCGGATTGTATTTATTTCTGAATTCCTGAATGCGTTGTTCGAGCTGCTGTTTTGTCCCGGCGTCAATGACGCCGGCGTAGTCGTTGACAAAACCGGTCGGCGCGGGAAGCGGCGATGTATTAATCGAAAAAGGCTCGCCGTTTTGTGAAAAGGCGTAATTTGCCGTTATCAAAAAAATCAGGACCGTAAAAAAATATTTTGTTTTTGCCGATGCCAATTTTATTTTCATTAATACTGATTTTGCCAAATCTATAGAAAATACGAAAGTATCGAATGTAAAGTTCCACTCACAGTTAACCTTCGAGAAATGAGTGCAGAACGTAATGGAGAGTGAAAAACAATGCGACGCCTGCAAAAACGGCAAAGGAAACGAGCGGTCGTTTGCCGCCGTGATGATTTACTTCGGGAATCAAATCGCTGGCGGCGACATAAAGCGTTACGCCGCTCGCCAAAGGGAGCGCGTAAGCGACAGAAAATCCGATGTTTGCCCCGATAAAATAGAAAAGCAAAACGCCGACAAAAGTCGTCAAGCCGATCAATGAAGTCGCGATCAAAACTTCCTTGAAGCCTTTTCCCGCCGCCAGAATCATCGAAGCTATGGTAAAACCTTCGGGAAATTTATGCAGAAAAACGGCGATGAAAACCAGAAAGCCGACCTTTAAATCAATTTGCGAAGCGGCGGCAATCGAAACGCCGTCGAAAAATGTGTGAATCAAAAGCCCGCCAATTGCCGTGTACGCCGAACGCGATGAAATCAGATGGTCGGAATGAACTTCTTCGCCAAGATGAATGTGCGGCGCGACGGTGTGTTCAAAAAATTGTGTTAAAAGATAGCCGCCGAGCAGCAAAATCATAGGAACAGCGAGGTCTTCGCTCTCGTTCGGGTTGATTTTTTGCCATATCAAAATGGTTTTCGGCAGTATTTCAAAAAACGTCACGGCGAGCATAAAACCTGCACCGAGAGCGAGCAGATACTTTAAAGATTTTTTGTAATTTTTATGGATTTGCGAGGGAAATAAAATCAAACCGCCGAGAATGTTGGCGAAAGCAGCGGCTAAACCGAAAATTAAAAGCTGAAAAAAAATCGAGTCCATCTGCAATATAAAAATTAAACTTTATCGCAAAGCGGCGGTAAAAGAAATTCGCGTTTGCTACTTTTATACTGCGGGAAAGTTTGTTTTTACCGGTAAAAAAATTAAACACTTGATTAAATAAAACTCGAAATATTTCTTGACAGGCGCCGGAAAATAATCGTAATATGCTTGCAAGTATTTGAAAAAAAGGTTCTGAGTTTGAAAATCAGGCGGGTATTTTTCGATAAAGTATGTGTTTAAAAGTTTAAGCACTTTTCCCCTTAGTAAATCTAAAGATGCCGCGCGGAAGATATATAAATAATAATCTTAGGCAGGACGGTCTAAAACATTCGAATTTCCGCGTAAAATCTAAAAAAAACAGAAGTACAGCAAAGGTTTGACAAGAAAATCTACGGGTTTATTGTGCCTTAAATAGATTTGTGAGGCAAACAGGGTCTTTGAAGATGTTAAAAGAAAACGCCGAAAATTTGCATCAATCCGTTTTGCTCGAAGAATCGCTACAATTACTGCAGCCGAAGGCAAGCGAAACGTTTGTTGACGCGACACTCGGTTTGGGCGGTCATTCGGCGGCGATTCTTGAATCGGCGGAAAACGTTCAATTAATTGGAATTGACCAGGACCTCGAAGCAATCGGTTACGCGCGCGAAAGGCTGGCGAAATTCGGCGAACGGGCGCAAATTTACCACGCTAATTTCGCCGATATAAAAAGCGTTATGGCTGAGGCGAAAATCGAAAAAGCGGACGGCGTTTTAGCGGATCTGGGCGTTTCTTCATTGCAGTTTGACACGGCGGAACGCGGTTTCAGCTTTCGCTTCGACGCGCCGCTCGATATGCGTATGAATCCGAATTCCGAAACGGAAACAGCCGCCGAACTGCTCGAGAATCTGTCGGAAGAAGAAATCGCCGATTTGATTTATAAATACGGCGAAGAAAGACTTTCGCGGCGAATCGCGCGGCGAATCGTTTGGAAAAGAGAAATCGGCGAACCCGTTAAAACGACGAAGGAACTCGCCGAAACGGTCGAAAAAGCGGTCGGATATAACAAAAAGGATAAGATCCATCCGGCGACGCGAACTTTTCAGGCTTTGCGAATCGCGGTCAACCGCGAGCTTGAAATTTTAGAGGATTTTATCGTTGACTCGATTGATGTTTTGAAAACAGGCGGAAGATTGGCGATTATCACGTTTCATTCGCTCGAAGACCGAATCGTCAAACAAAGCTTCCAGAAATTTGCGGGAAAATGTTCGTGCCCGCCGCGGCTTCCGAAATGCGTCTGCGGCGCGGAAAAAAAAATTGAAATTTTGACGCGTAAGCCCGTCGTTTCGGGTGAAAAAGAAACGGCGGAAAATCCGCGAGCGCGCAGCGCAAAACTCCGGGCTTGTTTGAAATTGACGTAGATTCACTCGTCACAAGCGGAAAATTCTATGAGACAAAGAAACCTGCCTCAAAATAAAACAACTAAAAGAAATAAAAGCGAAAGCGGCGAAACGTTTCCGTGGCGTTATTGTTTGATGACGCTTTTTTGCGTGATGTTTTTGATCGTCGGTTTTTTCTTTGCCGCGCGACAGCATTTTTCTTCGATTGATTACGGAATGAAAAATTCGAAGCTGCGAAAGCAGATTGAAGAACTCGAGAGCGAAAAACGCCGTTTGATTTTAGAAAAAGAAATCGCGCTTTCGCCCGGAGAAATAAAAAAAGCGGCGAAAAAAATCGGTTTGACGGCGATGACGGCGAGCAACATTGAAGTTTACCGCAACAATCCGCAAACGATTATAAAAACTCAGGCGGAAAAAATTTCGATGACGAAACCGGCGGAAAAACCCGAAGCTGAAGTAAAAATCGCGCCGCCTTCCTCAAACAAAACTGACGACAAAACCGCGAAACCCGAAAAGACAGTAAAAACCGAAAAGAAACCGGCGGAAACGAAAAAAAATACGGAGCCCAAAACGCAGAATAAACCGATTAAATAAGCCCGAAAAGATAAATTGAAAATATGCGCCGACAAGCGAAAAAAACAAAGAAAAAAAATCCGATGCAAATCGCATTCACGCGGTTTATGCTGATTGTCGCATTTTTTATTTTGTGGATCGGCGGAATCGGCGTTCGCCTCGTTCATCTGCAAATCAACCAGCACGAAATGCTGCGCGACAAAGCGCTTAATCAGCGGCGTGATCAGATAAAAAGCAAACAGCTTCGCGGCACGATTTACGACCGGAACGAACGACCTTTGGCGATGAGCGTAAAAGTTAAATCGCTTTACGCCGACCCGCGCGAAATCGAAGATGTCGCAGCGACCGCGAAAGAAGTTGCCGCCGCGCTGAAAGTCAAGCCCAGCGAAATAGAAAAAAACTTGAACGAAGCCAAAGAAAACAATAAAAGATTTGTTTGGCTGGCGCGAAAGCTCGACGAAAACACGGTTGACAAAATCAATGAAGCACTCGAAGACAGACATTTGAGAAAGTTCGATATGCCGCGCCGCGCCGGTTTGTACTGGCGCGAAGAACAGAAACGCAGTTACCCGTATCAAACTTTGGCGGCACACATCGTCGGTTTCAGCAACGCCGATGATGTCGGCAGCGCAGGGATAGAACAATCGCAGGAAGCGAATCTGCACGGCGCGATTATCAAAGGCTGGCAAGACCGCGACCGTCACGGCAGAGTTTACGATCAGTCTGACGATCTGGAAGAGCGCGAACCGCCGAAAGACGTAGTTTTAACCATCAGTCACTCGATTCAATACAAAGTCGAGCAGGCGCTCACCGAAGGCGTCAAGAACTCGAATGCCAAAGCCGGAATGGCTGTCGTTCTCAATCCGAAAACCGGCGAAATTCTGGCGCTGGCGAATTACCCGACTTTCGACCCGAATCGCTACACTGACTTTCCCGTAGACAATTACGTTAATCGCACCATTCACGACAACTATTCGCCCGGTTCGATTTTCAAACTCGTCACATACAGCGGAGCAATCAACGAAAGACTTGTAAACGCCGACGGCGTAGTTCATCTGCCGAGCAATACCATCGAAGTCGCCGGACATCGTTTCAGCGATCATCATTCAAAGAAATCAATGTCGTACAAAGAAGCGATGGCGGTTTCGAGCAACGTCACGGCGATCAAAACCGGAATGAGTTTGGGCAAGGAAAGATTTTTCGGTTACTTGCAAAAATTCGGTTTCGGAAAACAAACAGGTATCGAATTGCCGGCGGAAGCGAAAGGCATCGTTCGACCGCCGACGGTGTGGCAGGGCGACAGTCTGGCTTCGATGTCAATCGGTTATGAAATTGGAGTTTCGGCTTTGCAAATGGCAACGGCTTTTGCGACTATAGCCAATGACGGTGTCAGAGTTCAGCCCCGCATAATCAAAGAAATCCGACAAGCAGACGGAAATGTTTTCAGCGCGACCGAGCCGCAAAAAACTCAGGTAGTGACGGCTGAAACTGCGCGCGGTTTGCGCTCGATGCTGCGCGAAGTCGTCGTGAAAGGAACCGGCAAACGCGCTCAATTGGAAGGTTACACGTCGGCGGGCAAGACGGGAACCGCCTGGAAATTTAATCCCAAAACGAAAAGGGTTGATTCGAGCAAATACGTTTCTTCGTTTATCGGGATGGCTCCGGCGGAAAATCCCTCGGTCGTGATTGCCGTCGTGATGGACGAGCCGCAGGGCGGAGCGCGCGACGGCGGACAAGTTTCCGCGCCGGTTTTTCGGGAAATCGCCGAGCAGATTTTGCCGGAAATGAACATTATCCCGGACGCCAATATACAGATAGAAACATTAACGGCTGAGCAGGTTCCGTCGGAAAGTGAAAGTTTACTGCCGCCGCCGATAACCGAAGATATTTTTAAATGGAAAGAAGCGGAGCCTGACGCGGAAGAACAGAATGCGCCCGCGATTGACAGAAATTCGTCTGTCAGCGAAACGACGAAGCCTTTGAAAGAGCCGAAAGCGGAGGCAAATAAAAGCGCAAGCAGCAACTCGAACGCCAAAGAAATAAAGGAAATAAACAAGCAGCCCAAAAAGGAAAACAAAACGACTGTCGAAAGCGACAAAAAGAAAGTAAACGAAGCGCAGGAAAAATCGAAACAGAAAGCGACGGTGACGAGCGAAAAGCCGAAAGGCGAAACGAAAAATAAATCTTCGGGAGAGCGAGCGAAAACAAAAACTTGAAACTTGAAACTGCAATCGAATATATGGAAGCGGATGCTTCCCGCCTGAATCCGACTTTGTTCGGAACTGACGTGCGGTCATTTGTGACTGATTCGCGTGAGACACAGGCGGGAAACGTCTTTTTTGCGTTTTCGCAGCCGGATTTTCGGAATAATTGCTTTAACGGCGATTTCGCCGACGGCGCGAAATATGCGGTTTCGGCTTTTGAAAAAGGCGCAATCGCCTGCGTCATTCGTCCCGACAAATACGAAGAATTCCGCAGCGATCTGGAAAAATATTCAGATCGTTTAATTTTCGTTCCCGATGCAATTTCGGCTTTTCAAAAACTCGCGCACGGCGTTTATCTCGAATGGAATAAGCCGGTTGTGGCGATTACGGGAAGCGCCGGAAAAACGACGGCGAAGGAATTAACGGCGCACGTTCTGGCGAGTTCTGGCAGAAAAGTTTTACGGACTTTGAAGAATTACAACAACGGTTTGGGACTTCCCCGAACGGTTTTGAGTTTGGTGCAGGATTCGAGTTATGACATTGCCGTTCTCGAAATGGGAATGTCCACGCCGAACAACGAAATCGCGCGTTTGTGCCGAATCACGCCGCCGGATGTCGCCGTCGAATTAAACGTTATGCCGGTTCACATCGAGCATCTCGGTTCGATAGAAAACATCGCAAAAGCGAAAGCCGAGCTCGTCGAAGGAATGAAAACGGGCGGAACAGCCGTTTTGAACGCCGATGACTTTCGCGTGCTGGCGATGCGCGAGCTTGCAAAAGGCGCGACGATAACTTACGGAATCGAAAACGAGGCTGACGTTAGGGCGACGGACATTGTAATGACGAGATTCGGCGAAATGCGTTTTACTTTGACGATACCGAGCGGAAAAGCCGAAGTTGTTTTTTCGCTTTCGGGCAAACACAGCGTTTTGAACGCGCTCGCCGCTTCAGCCGTCGGTTTCATTTTCGGAATGACGGCGCAGGAAATTGCCGACGCTCTGAAAACAATCGCGCCGCCGCCGCAGCGCGGCGAAGTGCTGCATTTTGCCGAAGGCTTTACGGTAATAAACGATTCGTATAACTCGAATCCGAGCGCTCTGCTTTCGATGGTTAAAACCTTGAACGAAGGAAGCGCGGGCGCGAAACGTAAAATCGTCGTCGCCGGCGAAATGCTCGAGTTAGGCGAGCAGGAAAAGGAGATTCACCGCGAAACCGGCGAGAAATTGGCGCAGACGGGAATTGATTTTTTGTACGGAGTCCGCGGTTTAGCGCGGGAAATGGTCGAGAGCGCGAAAAATGCCGGATTGAATGATTCAAGATTTTTCGCCTCGTCGAACGAAGCCGGAGAAGTTTTGGTGCACGAAATCAAATCCGGCGATTTGATTTTAGTTAAAGGTTCGCGCGGCGTGCGGACGGAAAAGGTGGTTGAAAAGATACTGGAGAGGTTTGAGGTAAGCGAGCAGTAATCGGTTCGCGCGTCGTCGGCGTTGGAACAAACGCGACGCGCCGTGAAACCGGAGTCCGAAATCCAAAATCCTAAATCAAACGGATGCTTTATTACTTATTATATCAAATCATTTTCAAACAATACGGCGCGACGAGCGAATCGTATTTTTTCAAAGGCTTGAACGTCATTCAGTACGTGACTTTCCGCACCGCCTGGGCAACTATCACCGCGCTGCTCATTTCGCTGCTTTTCGGCGGAAGAGTGATTAGAAAACTCGACGAATTGAAGGTCGGTCAGGAAATCCGCGAAGAGCTTTCGGCGGAGCACCACGCGAAAAAGGGAACGCCGACAATGGGCGGAGTTCTGATACTCGGGGCTGTTATTCTCTCAACGATTCTCTGGGCAAGGCTCGATAGTTTATATCTCTGGCTCGCGCTCGGAGCAACTGTTTCATTCGGTGTTATCGGTTTTTGGGACGATTATATAAAAATCGTCAAAAAGCGCAGTTTAGGTTTAACGGGCAAGCAGAAATTGTTAGGACAATTGATAACCGCTTTGATTGTCTGGGGATGTCTTTTATGGGTTGCTAATTATCCCTGGAACATCAGCGTTCCTTTCTTTAAAGCGACTGCCGAACCGAACGGCGTGACATACATCGGCGCGTTTATTTATTTGTTCTTTATTATTTTTGTTCTTTTGGGTTCATCAAACGCCGTAAATTTGACGGACGGAATGGACGGACTGGCAACGAGCATCACGTTTATCGCGATGTCGGCGTTAACGGCTCTTTGTTACGTTTCGAGTGACCGTCGCTGGGCTGAATATCTCGACATCACGCATAAACCGGAAGCGGCGGAATTAACGGTTTTCTGCGGCGCGATGGTTGGCGCGAGTTTAGGATTTTTATGGTATAACGCGCCGCCGGCGCAGGTTTTTATGGGCGATGTCGGCTCTCTGGCAATTGGCGGCGCGCTCGGAACCGTGGCGATTTTAACAAAACAGGAATTTCTTCTGCCGTTTATCGGCGGCGTTTTTATTCTGGAAGCGGCTTCAGTGATGCTGCAAGTCGGATATTTCAAGTTTACGAAAAGAAGCACAGGCACCGGTAAACGAATTTTCCGCCAGGCTCCGCTCCATCATCATTACCAAATGTCTGGTTGGAAAGAGCCGAAAATCGTTTTTCGATTCGTTATTATCGGGATACTTTTTGCGTTGTTGAGTTTATCAACATTGAAACTTCGCTGATGGTTTTGTTTTTTGACTGAGGTTTTTAGTAAAAGACAAAAAACAAAAGAAAAAACTAAATGCTTTTAGAAGGGAGAAAAACTTTAGTTTTAGGCGCGGGAAAATCCGGCATTGCTTCGGCTAAATTTTTGTCGGCGCGTGGCGCTGTTGTCGCTTTGCACGATAAAAAGGCGATTGAAAACTGGTCGGAAGAAGCGCGATCCTTAAAAGAAAAACACAATATCGGCTTGATTGACGGGCAAATTCCTTCGTGGCTTTTAGATCAGATTGATTTGGTTGTGATTTCGCCGGGCGTTCCGACAAATTCGATTCCGGCGCGTTATGTTGACCGCAAAGACGGCGAAGTTATCGGCGAAGTCGAATTGGCATACAGATTCCTAATAGGCAGAATCGTCGGAATTACCGGGTCGAACGGCAAAACGACGACAACGACTTTGATCGGCGAGCTTTTGAAGAATTCGGGAATAGAAACGCAGGTCGGCGGAAATATCGGGACGCCTTTGACTACTTTGACCGAAACTTCCACCGAAAACGGCTGGACGGTTTGCGAACTTTCGAGTTTTCAGCTCGAAACAATAAAAGAATTTCACCCGAGCGTCGGGATTTGTTTGAACGTGACGCCGAATCATCTTGATCGTTACAACTTTTTCAGCGATTACGCCGCCGCGAAACATCGTCTTTTTATGAATCAAACCGCTGATGATGTGGCGATTCTTAACGCCGATAACGAAATTACGGCGAGCTGGGCGAACGGATTGAAGGCGAACGTAGTCTTGTTCAGCGTCAAAAAAGAACTGGAAGAAGGTTTATTTTTGCGCGGTCGTGATTTGGTTTGCCGGGCGAACGGTAAGGAAAAGATTTTGACGACGCGCGACGAAATTTTTCTTCGTGGTCTGCACAACGTCGAAAACGTTCTAGCGAGTCTTGCGGCAGGTTTGGCGTGCGGCGCTTCGCCTGATTCGATGCGCGAAACTGTTGCAAATTTCAAAGGCGTTGAACATCGCATCGAATTCGTCGCCGAAATCGAAGGCGTGAAATTTTACAACGATTCGAAAGCGACTTCGGTTGACGCGGCGTTGAAAGCGCTCGAAGCGCTAAGCGAAAGCGACGGGAAAACGATTTTGATTTTAGGCGGACGCGGAAAAAACGCCCCGTATGCTCCGCTTGCTGATTTAATCGAAAAATCGGTGAGTGTAATCATAACAATCGGCGAAGACGCGGAAAATATTGAAAATCAGTTGAAAAACTCGGCGCAAATTGTTCGTGCCGATTCGATGGCTGACGCGGTAAAAAAAGGTTTTGAAGCGGCTGAAAGCGGCGATTCGGTTTTGCTCGCTCCCGCCTGCGCCAGTTTCGATATGTTCAGTTCGTTTGAAGAAAGAGGAAAGGTTTACAAAAACTCGGTTTTGGAGATCGGTTCAAAGTTCAATGTTCAAGGCTCGAAGCGGTAAATTACAACCGGCTTGAAACTTGAAACTTTGAACTCTGGACTTTGAATAAATGACTAAAAAGCTCCGCACAGATTGGTTTTTATTTGCGATTGCCGCAGGGCTGGCGCTTTTCGGCGCGTTAATGGTTTATTCGGCGTCGGCGATGATCGCGCTTAACGAGACCGATGGCGCAAGCCAGTTTACGTATTTTTATAAACAACTCGGTTTTACTTTGTTCGGTCTGTTCGTAATGTTTGTGACGAGCAGAATTGATTACCGCTTTTATCAAAATAAAACAGTTGTTTACGGAGTTTTAGCGGTGACAATCGTTCTTTTGATCGCGGTTTTCGGCTTCGGCGCGGTAAACGGAGCAAAGCGCTGGATAAGACTTCCGGGTATCACTTTTCAACCATCAGAAATTGCAAAAATCGCTCTGCCGATTTTTCTCGCATATTTTCTGACGAAAAACGAGAAAACCGTCAGCGATTTGAAGGAAACGGTAATGCCTTGTTTAGCGGTTCTGGTCGTTCTCGGCGGATTGATTTTCGCCGAACCGGATCTGGGAACGACGATTGTTCTTTGCGCCGTGTTTGTGAGCATTTATTTTGCCGCCGGAGCGAAAATTCTGCATCTCGCGTCGGTCGGCGCGGTAATGCTTTTCGGCGGAATTTGCGCGTTGATTTTCGCGCCCTGGCGTGTGGCGAGACTGATTGCATTTCTCGATCCGTGCGCCGATGAAAATCGCGCCGGCGCCGGTTATCAGGTTTGCCAATCGCTTTACGCTATCGGGTCGGGCGGAGTTTTAGGCGAAGGTTTCGCGAAAGGTCAGCAGAAACTTTTTTACCTGCCGTATCCGCACTCGGATTTTATTTTTTCGGTAGTGGGCGAAGAACTCGGTTTGATCGGAACAATGGCAATTGTCATCGCTTTCGGACTTTTATTATGGCGCGGAACGCGAACGGCTCTGCTCGCGCCGGATCGTTTCGGAATGCTTTTAAGTATCGGAATTATTACAGGAATCACCGTTCAGGCATTGTTCAACATCAGCGTCGTAATTTCCATTTTACCGGCAAAAGGAATTCCCCTGCCATTTATTTCTTACGGCGGTTCCTCGATTGTCGTGACGCTTTTCGCCGTCGGAATACTGTTGAATATATCGCAGTTTGCGGGAACGGCTTCGGTGGAAAAAGTTGAAAAAAGAGAGGCTTCGGTGCGTAGAAAAAAGAAAAGAAGTTCGCAGGAAATTGCCGAAAGTTACCAATAGTTAAGTTAGATAGAGCTTTACTTTGTAAGTCTTTGATAACCATGAAGGTTTTAATTGCCGCCGGCGGAACGGGCGGACACATTTATCCGGGAATAGCCGTCGCGAAAGAAATTGTGCGGCGCGATGAAAAATCCGAGGTTGTGTTCGTCGGAACGTCTCGCGGATTGGAGACGAAAATTGTTCCCGCAAACGGATTTCGACTTTCTTTGATAAACAGCGCAGGGCTGAAAAATGTAGGTTTTATAGGCAAATTAAAAGGCTTGTTTATTTTGCCGAAAAGTTTTCTCGAAGCGCGTCGGCTGATAAAAGAATTCAAACCGGATGTGGTCGTCGGCGCGGGCGGGTATGTTTCGGGTCCGGTTCTTTTAATGGCGAGTTTGCAGAAAATCCCGACGCTCGTGATGGATTCGAATGCGCTGCCCGGTTTTACCAATCGAAGTCTCGCGCCGTTTGTCACGAAAGCCGCTTTGACGTTTGAAGAAGCGCTGCCTTTTTTCGGGAAAAAGGGAATAGTTACCGGAAATCCGGTTCGTAAAGAGTTTTTTGAAATTCAACCGAAAAGGCGCGGCGAAAAAGTCAATCTGCTGATTTTCGGCGGTTCGCAAGGCGCGCGGGCAATAAATAATGCGATGGCTGATGCGCTGGAGTATTTGAAATCTTTCAAAGAGAAATTGCAGATAACGCATCAGACCGGCGAGTTTGATTATGAAAAAATCAAAGAAATTTATCTTCGGAGCAATTGGCACGATGCGGACGTTCGCCCGTACATTTCCGAAATGGTTTCCGAGTTTGCGAAAAGCGATTTGATAATTTGCCGCGCTGGTGCGACGAGTTGCGCCGAGCTTGCGGCGGCGGGCAAGGCGGCGATTATGATTCCCTTGCCGACGGCGGCGGACGATCATCAGCGAAAAAACGCCGAAGCGCTGCAGTCGGCGGGCGCTGCGCTAATGATTTTGCAACGGGATTTGAGCGGTGAATCTTTGGCGAACGAAATTATCAATTTAATAAATTCGCCGGAAAAAATTTCCGCAATGGAAGCGGCAGCGAAAAAGTTGGCGAGAAAAGACGCGGCGGAAGTAACGGTTAATTTAATCGAAGATTTGGCAAGGAGCAAATAAACCGATTTTAGATTGTTGATTAAAGATTTCATAAGATCGAAAATCAAAAATCTAAAATCGAAAATCGAAAATCGAAATGTTTCGGCACGTAAAACACATTCATTTTATCGGCATCGGCGGCATCGGAATGAGCGGCATCGCCGAAGTTTTGTGCAATCTGGATTTCAACATTTCCGGTTCGGATTTGAAGAAATCGAAAAACACAGACCGACTTGAAAGATTGGGCGCGAAAATTTACGAAGGTCACCGGGCGGAAAATGTCGGCGAAGCGCAGGTCGTCGTTTATTCATCGGCAGTCAAGGAAGACAACCCGGAAATCGTCGTCGCCAAAGAAAACGGAATTCCGATTATTCCGCGCGCCGAAATGCTCGCCGAATTGATGACGTTAAAGCCTTATTCCGTAGCGATTGCCGGAACACACGGCAAAACGACGACGACTTCGATGGTCGCTACTGTTTTAGGTCACGCCGGAGTTGATCCGACGACGGTCGTCGGCGGCGTTGTGGAAATGCTCGGATCGAACGCGCGTCTCGGCGCGAGCGATTGGTTTGTCACTGAAGCCGACGAATCGGATCGTTCTTTTTTGATGCTAAACCCGACGATTTCCGTCGTAACGAATATTGATAAAGAACATATGGAATCGTACAAAGGAATGGACGACGTAGTGCAGTGTTTTACTACTTTCGTCAACAAAGTTCCGTTTTACGGCGCGGATATAATCTGTCTCGACGACCCGAACGTGCAGCTTATCATTCCGAAAATCAAACGGCGGCGCGTAACTTACGGAATGACGGCGCAAGCCGACATATCGGCTCATAACATTCGGTATAACGACGCTTTCGGCTCGACTTTTACCGTTTGGAAAGGCGCCGAAGTTCTGGGAGAAATAAATTTGCCCGTTCCCGGACAACACAATGTTTATAACGCTTTAGCGGCAACGGCTGTCGGTCTCGAATTAGAAATTCCGTTTGAAAAAATCGCCGAAGCGTTTGCCGATTTTAGAAACGCCAATCGCCGTTTCCAGTTCAAAGGCGAAGCGGCGGGCATAACGGTCGTTGACGATTACGGGCATCATCCGACCGAGATTTTAGCGACGCTTTCGGCGGCGAAAAATGGTTCGGGAGGCAGGCGAACGGTCGTTGTGTTTCAGCCGCATCGCTACACGCGCACGCAGGAATTGATGGACGAATTCGCATTGTCGTTTAACAACGCTGACGTTCTTTATGTCACAGACATTTACGCCGCGAGCGAAGCGCCGATTCCGGGAGTCACAGCCGAGGTTTTGACCGACAATATCAAAAGATACGGGCATAAAAACGCGACTTACATCGGCGAGATTGAAACCGCTGCGCAAAAGGTAGTTCCCGGCTTACAGGAAGGAGATTTGGTAATAACTTTAGGTGCCGGAAGCATCACGCGGCTTTCCGATGAAATACTGGAAATTTTGAAAAACGGAGAAGAAAAGGCGCAGACTTTTTAAGGAAATTTAAGAGAGATAGAGACTGCTTGCAGATGAAAGAATTGGTGGCTTAAATCGTTTAGTTTTTTATTTTACAGCGGCGATTTTTTAACTTAGGAACAAATTTAAAGTTATGGCGACACAAACACGTAAACAGGTAACGAAAGGAAAGATCGCAACCGGTAAAAGGCAGCGTCCGGCGTCTCGTCGAAACAAAAAAGACAATGGAAATTTCGCAAACTTTTTCGTGCCGCTCTTTTTTATTTTCTGTATTTTGTTTTGTCTCGGATTTCTCGGATTAATGGGATACAGAACGGTTACGGCTTCCGGGTTTTTTGAAATCAAAAAAATTGACGCGCGCGGCATTTCGAGAACTTCGAGAGAAGACATCGAAAAAATTGTCAACGCCCAGGTCGAAAAATCCGGCGTTTGGAATGCGGATTTGAACGAAATCAAGGAAAAAATCGAAAGACTCTCGTTTGTGAAAACGGCGGCGGTTTCGCGCGTTTTGCCCGACGGCGTGCGCGTAGATTTAATCGAGCGCGTCCCGAAAGCCGTGGTGCGAATCAGAGGCGGCGATTTCTGGGTTGACGATGAAGCGGTAATTTTGAGTTTGGTCGGAGAAACGGAAGAGCGACCGCCGTTTATAATGCGCGGCTGGGACGAATCAAAAACCGAGACGGCGGCGAAAGATAATCAGATTCGCGTCCGTATGTACCAGAAAATGCTCGAAGATTGGCGCCAGTTCGATCTCGCCAAACGAGTTAAAGAAGTAAATCTCGATGATCTGCAAGACCCGATTGCGATTGTCGAAGATTCGTCGGAAACGGTTTCGATTGATTTGGGAAAAGAAAATTTCGGCAAACGTTTGCAGAAAGGTTTGGAAATCGTCGCCGGTCGCGGCAAGGAAATCGAATCGGTTAATTTAAGCGGAAGCAGAGAGATTTTAGGTTTTAGAACGAAATAAGTTCAAAGTTAAAAGTTTAAGCGTGATTTTGGATTTGTGATTGCTGTAAACGATTAAACTCAAAAATTTAATACTTTGAACTTTAAACTTTGGACATTGGACTTTGAATGGTTAATCGCGAAATACATTCAGTCGGGCTGGACGTTGGCACAAGCAGAGTGCGGTGCGTCGTCGGCGAGCCATCGGATGACGGCAAAATGAATATCGTCGGCATCGGCGAAGCGGAATCGCGCGGACTTCGACGCGGCATCGTGACGACGACCGAAGCTGTCGCCGATTCGATTCGCCGCGCCGTCGGAGAAGCCGAGCGCGTCAGCGGGCTGGATATTGAGTTTGCGACGGTAAATCTTTCCGGCGAGCATTTTCGCGGCGAAAACAAATCGGGCGTCGTCGCCGTCGCCGGAATGGGACGCGAGATTACCGAAGAAGATGTGGAACGCGCCATCGAGTCAGCCAGCGCAATACAGCTTCCGGCGGGCTGGGAAGTCGTCAATCGTCTGCCGCAGGAATTTATTATTGACGGGCAGGACGGAATCATCGAACCAATCGGAATGAGCGGCTCGCGGCTCGAATCGCTCGTTCATATCGTCATCAGCCCGAGCGCGGGCAGACAAAATCTGGTCAAAGCGATCAATCGTTCGGGTCTCGAAGTCGAACAGATGATTCTCGAACCGCTCGCGGCTGCGGAAAGCACTTTGACCGATGACGATAAAGAATACGGATGCGCGGTCGTTAATATGGGCGCTGAAATTACGAGCTTGATGATTTTCGGTCGCGGCGCGATTCAGCATACGGCGGTTTTTCCGTTCGGAAGTATGCATTTTACAAAGGATATTGCCGTCGGATTAAGAGTTTCCATACCGGAAGCAAACAAAGTCAAACACGCTTACGGCTGCGTCGCGTCGTTTTTGATGGACGAAAGCGAACGGCAGGAAATTATCGAGGTAACTCCGGTCGGAAGAACGGAAAAGCGCGGTCTATCAAAAGAAATTTTGTGCGATATTATGCAGCCGCGCGCAATCGAATTGCTGCATCACGTCGCGCACGAAGTTTTGCAAACGAACGCGCAGATTTCGAGCGGCGTGGTTTTAACCGGCGGCGGTTCGCTGGTTCGCGGAATGGTCGAAGTCGCCGAACAGGTATTTGACGCGCCGACGCGGCTCGGATTTTTAGAAACGGAATATTTCGGCGGACTCGCCGAAGAAGTGCAGACGCCAGAATGGTCTGTGGCTTGCGGATTAGCTCTAACTTCGATGCGTTCGCGCATTCGAGAATTTAACGCGGGCGGAAAATCGCCCAAACGAAAGGTAACCGAGTGGTTTAAAAAGTTTTCGGGGAAAATTTAGAAAAATTTAACTTTTCGACTAGATTTTTACCCCAAATCGTTGTATTCTTTTTCGCCGATAGCACAATATCTTGTTGAAAGCTTGTAACTCTCGAAAAAGCATCACAACTGCAATTTATTTGTATTAATACATTCAAGCAGGAATCAAATTATGACAACGGACGGTCTTCAAATGAAAAATAACGGAATCAAAATCTTTATGGACGAACCCCCGATCACCGGAGCCAGAATCAAAGTGGTCGGCGTCGGCGGCGGCGGCGGAAACGCGGTTAATCGAATGATCGAAGCGGGAATCAAAGGCGTCGAGTTTATTGTCGCGAACACCGATTTGCAGGCTTTAAATGCTTCGAAAGCGCCGGTTAAGATTCAGCTCGGCAGCAAGCTGACGCGCGGACTCGGAGCGGGCGCAAACCCGGAAGTAGGGCGCGACGCCGCGCTCGAAGATCACGAGAAACTGCTCGATGTGCTCGAAGGTTCGGATATGGTTTTCGTTACGACCGGTTTGGGCGGCGGAACAGGAACCGGAGCCGCGCCCGTTGTCGCGTCTCTGGCTATTGAACTCGGCGCTTTGACCGTCGCCGTTGTCACAAAGCCGTTTAACGTCGAAGGCAAAAAGCGTATGACGCAAGCCGAGCGCGGTTTGGCTGAGCTGCGCGGTTGCGTTGATACGATAATCACGATTCCTAATTCAAAACTCCGTGAAGTCGAAGAAAAAATCACCATTATGGACGCGTTCCGCCGCGCCGACGAGATATTGCTGCAAGCCGTTCAAGGCATTACTGATTTGATTACGACGCCCGGAATCATCAATCTGGATTTCGCCGACGTAACGACCGTTATGCGCGGCAAAGGCGTCGCTCTAATGGGCATCGGAGCGGCGAAAGGACCGGACGCCGCATCGAAAGCGATGCGCGCCGCACTCGATTATAAACTTCTCGAAGAAGATTCTATTAACGGCGCGAAGGGCGCGATTATTAATGTGACGGGCAGCGAAGATATGCCGCTCGGCGAAGTCGAAGACGCCATCCGCATCGTCGAAGAAGAAGCCGACGACAACGCCGATATCATCTGGGGAACCGTCTTTAAACCGGGAATGGAAGATGAAATCAAAGTTACGGTCATCGCCACCGGATTCGACAGCAAGATGCAGATGACAATGCCGCATCCGGCGGAATCTTCGACCGGAGCAGTCAACAACAATTACGGTTCGGCGTATATGCCTTCAGACGTGAAAAAACAGGAAGATATAAATGTGCCGACGTTTATTCGGCGGCAAGCCGATTAATTTTTATAAATAGATTAATTGATGTTATTCTTCTCACCGGAAATAATAAATTTCAGGAGAGTCGTTTACAAGATGAAAAACTTTACACGGCAAAATGACAGTGCGGAGGCGCGAAAAAAAGCGCCTCCGGTCGAAACGAATGCCGAAACTTATTACTATAAAAAACAGATTGACGCGCGGACTCTGATGGTCATTGTTCTTCTCGACGGAGAAGAAATCGAAGGCACGATTGAATGGTACGATCTCGACGCGCTGAAAATTAACCGCAAAGACGCGCCGAATCTGCTTTTGCCCAAACATAATATAAAATATATGTACAAAGCGGAAGACCGCGAATAAAACGATAAATAAAATTGCGCAAGCGCATTAATTAATCCGCAAAAGTCTCGCTTCACAGGCGGCTTTTGCGGATTAAACGTAAATTTAATAGTTTTACAGATTTCTTAAAACACATTTAACGTTAGCAGCAAAATTGTATTAAATGTGCGGAAAAATTAAGAAAACATTAAATTTAAGCGTCTAAAGTATTAAAAACTTCTTAATTGCAAATGTCTTAAATTTGTTATTTACCGCTGAAAACAGTAATTTTAGTTTTAGTGAATGCTATCGAAACCGAAAACTCATTTCATCGAAAACCCGTCATCGGTATAACGATGGGCGATGCCGCCGGAATCGGACCGGAAATTACTCTCAAATCTCTCGCCGACGAAAATCTCAAAACAATCTGCCGACCTTTGATCATCGGCGATTTATCAATTTTGAAAAAAACTGCCGCCGATCTGGGATTAAAGTTCGATTTTGTCGAAATGTCCGACGAAGTTTCTTCTGAAAATTCACAAATTGCCGTATTCAATCTAAAGAACATAAACGGCGAGATTACGCCGGGCGAAGAAACGGCTTTGTCGGGCGCGGCTTCGGCTGAGTATATCGAAAGGGCGGTAAAACTCTGGCAGGATAAAAAAATTGATGCCGTCGCAACGGCGCCGATCAGCAAAAAGGCGATTGCGCTCGGCGGATACAATTATCCGGGACACACGGAATTTCTCGCTTATTTGACCGGAACGCAAGAATTCGCGATGAGTTTTTTTGCCAACGATTTGCGCGTCGTGCTTCTTTCGACGCACGTCAGTTTGCGCGACGCAATCGAAATCGTAAAAAAGGAAAAACTCGTCGAACTCATAAAATTTACGAATCAAACGTTAACTAAATTATTAAACAAAAAAGTAAAAATCGCCGTTGCCGGACTCAATCCGCACGCATCGGAAAGCGGACTTTTCGGCGATGAGGAACAGCGCGAAATAATTCCGGCAATCGAAGAATGCCGCGAAAAATACGGCATAGACGTGAGCGGCGCGTTTTCGCCGGACACGATATTTTTGCGCGGCTACAAAGGCGAGTTCGACGCGGTCGTTTCGTGTTATCACGATCAAGCGACGATTGCCGTTAAATGTTTATCATTCGGCGCGTCGGTCAACGTCACTTTAGGTTTGCCGCTCGTCAGAACTTCGGTTGATCACGGAACGGCTTTCGACATCGCCGGAAAAGGCATAGCGGACGCTTCGAGTATGAAAGCGGCGATAAAAACTGCCGTAAAGTTAATCGGAGTTCGTAAAAGTTAGCAACAATCTGATAAAATGTGTTACGGCTGTAAAGGATTTAATCAGTAGATGGACAAACAAACGCAAAACGAAAAATTACAGGTTTTAGTAGCCGATGACGACCCGGCGATTTTACGTCTCGTCAAAACCATCGTCGAAAAAGAAGGATACACGGTAATTGCGGCGCGCGACGGAAAGGAGGCGTATAAACTGCTGCAGTCGGGCGAGCCGCTCGCCGCCGCGATTTTCGACGTTGTAATGCCTTACATACAGGGAACCGAGCTCGTTCGTTATATGCAGTCGGAAAAACGCTTAATGAAGATTCCGGTGATAATGATGACGGCGGAGCAGAATTCGCGTCTTTCGTCGGAAAGCTTTTCAGCCGGAGCGGTCGCCTTTTTGCCGAAACCTTTCACAAGCTCGCAGTTACAGACGATGCTGCGGATGTTCGCTCAGAAAAGTTAATGATAAAAGTTTAAAAAACGTCGAGACAGGCAAAACGCAAAAAATTCTTGACGTAATGTTTAACGAATGATAGTTTTCAAACAAAAGTATTTTCCCCTTATATAATTTTTAGCAGTTCGAGAAGGAGCGAAACCAACCGTGTCAAAACGCAAGCTGCTGCTGGCAGACGATTCGATAACAATTCAAAAGGTCGTCAATCTGACCTTCGCCGACGAAGGAATCGAAGTTATTTCCGTCGGCGACGGCGACGCGGCGATGCAGAAAATCGCGGAAGACGCGCCAAATTTAGTGTTGGCTGACGTTAATATGCCGGGGATGAGCGGGTATCAAATTTGCGAAAGCATCAAGCAAAACGCAGCGACGCAGACGATTCCGGTTATTTTGCTGGTTGGTTCCTTTGAGCCGTTCGACGAAGCCGAAGCGTATCGCGTCGGCGCCGACGATTATTTAACCAAGCCTTTTCAATCAATCCGCCAGCTAGTCAGCAAAGTTTCCGATTTGCTCGAATCGGCAAACGGCGCGCAAGCAGCGGTAGCGGGAACCGCCGAATCGAACGCCGCAGCCGGAGCGAACGTCGGACGAAGCGGCGCGACGGACTTTTATACGGTAGACTCTTATTCGGTTGATAACGATTATGCTAACGAGAGCGCTTCAAATCCGTTGAGAATAGACGACGGAATTGATGACGAAATGATTCAAACGGATCAGATCGGAAGTCTTCCGGCGGATGAAACGCAGAAATTTATGACGGGTTCGCAAACGGAACGGCGAACGGAAAATTTTACGAACCAACCGGTTTATACGGATTTCGAGCCGCAATTGAATTTGCCGGAAGAAACCTCGATGGCAGAAAATTCAAGCAAACTGAAACGTTCAAGCGATGAAATTTTTCAGTTGTTTTCGGAAGAAAGCAATACAGAAACAAACGAAGCGTCGGTTTTTGAATTCACGAGCGAACCGACCGGCAATCGTGCGTTTTCAGCCGATGAAACTCTGGAAATCGGCGACGTTTCCGATAGCGGCTCGGCGCGTTCAAGTGCACAAATAAGCCCGATTGATGATAACGAAATTCTTTTGGATGAAATTCCGTCGGCGGCACCCGTTTCCGCCGCAAGTTTCGACGATATGGATTTGCTTGAGCTTCCGTCAGTTAAGCCGAAAACTTCGTCTAAAAAAGGAGCGGACGTTGGAACCCGAACGGGCAAAGACGCAGAGCCGTCAACTGTCAATGCGAACGAAAAAAGCGGCAAGTCAAAAGACAGAGTAAATCAATTTTCACGTCTTTCGCCCGAAGCGATAGAAGCTCTCGCGCAAAAAGTCGCGGAAAAAATTTCTGACCGGGCGATCAGAGAAATCGCTGCGGAGCTCGTTCCCCAGCTGACCGCCTCTATCATCAAAAAAATGGAGCAGGAAAGACAGAAAGAGTAAGCTGTTAAGAAACATCAGTAAGCAGAAATGGTTAGTTTTTCTTCACAGATGAAAACTAACCATTTTTGTTTTAGAATGTTTGGAAGTTCAAAGTTCAAAGTTCAAGGTTAAAGGTTAAACGCCGGACTTTGGACTTTGAACTTTGAACTTTGAACTTTTATTTATGGAAATCGCAAAATCATACAATCCGAAAGAAGCCGAAGAAAATCATTATCGAATCTGGGAAACGCGCGGCTGTTTCGCGCCCGAAATCAACGAAAACCCGAACGCCGAAAAGTATTCAATCGTCATTCCGCCGCCGAACGTGACCGGCTCGCTGCATATGGGACACGCTTTGCAGCACACGATTATGGACACGTTGACGCGTTGGAAACGAATGCAGGGTTTTCGCACGCTTTTTCTAGTCGGCGTGGATCACGCCGGAATTTCGACGCAGTTGATGGTGACGCGGCAGCTCAAAAAAGACGAAAACAAAACGCCGCAGGATTTGGGGCGCGAAGAATTCGTGCGGCGCGTCTGGGATTGGAAAAACAAATACGGCGATACGATTACAAATCAGATTCGGCGCGAAGGTCTTTCGGTTGATTGGTCGCGCGAGCGCTTTACGATGGAAGAAAGCCTTTCGATTGCCGTGCGCGAAGTTTTCGTTCGTCTTTACGAGGAAGGCTGGATTTATCGCGGCACGAGAATTGTTAACTGGTGCCCGCGCGATAAAACGGTTTTGTCGGATTTGGAAGTTAAAGAAGACAAGAAAAAAGACGGCAAACTTTATTTTTTGCAATATCCGATAAAAAATTCCGATGCGAAAATAACCGTTGCCACGACGCGACCGGAAACAATGCTCGGCGATACGGCTGTTGCCGTTAATCCGAACGACGAACGATATAAAGATTTAATCGGCGCGACGATAGAATTGCCTTTAACAAACCGCGAAATCTCAATAATTTCTGACGAATACGTAGAATCGGAATTCGGCACGGGCGCGGTAAAAATTACTCCGGCTCACGACCCGAACGATTACGAAATCGGCGAGCGTCACAATCTCGAAAAACTTGTCGTAATGAACGACGACGCGACGATGAACCAGGCGGCAGGCGCTGATTTTGAAGGATTAGACCGTTACAAAGCGCGCGAATTGGTCGTCGAGCGTTTTGAACAACTCGGACTGCTGGAAAAAATCGAAGATTATGAAGTTGTTTTGCCGGTTTGCGAGCGATGCAAAACCGTTATCGAGCCGCTTTTGAGCGAGCAGTGGTTTTGCAAGATGGACGAAATGCGCGATATGGCTTTGAATTTAATGCGTGACGAAAATTCGCCGCGCTTTTTCCCCGAAATACCGCACCGCAAAGTTTACACGACGTGGCTTGAAAATTTGAAGGATTGGACGATTTCACGTCAGCTTTGGTGGGGACATCAAATTCCCGCGTGGTATGACGAAGCGGGAAATGTTTTCGTGGCGCGAACAGCGGAAGAAGCATTCGAGCAAGCCGGAACGAGCGATTTGATACAAGATTCCGATGTTCTAGATACCTGGTTTTCGTCGGCATTGTGGTCTTTCTCAACGCTCGGCTGGAACGGCGTTGTGACCGAAACAGAAGATTTAAAGACTTTTCATCCGACCGATGTTCTGGTAACGGGACGCGATATTATTTTTCTTTGGGTTTCGCGGATGGTGATGACGGCGCTCAAATTCGTCGGCGAAAAACCGTTCAACGATGTGATTATTCACGGAACGGTTCTGGATAAAAACGGACAGCGAATGTCGAAAACCAAAAACAACGGCATTGACCCGCTCGATGTTTTTGAGAAATTCGGCGTTGACGCAACGCGGATGACATTGGCTGGATCAGCGACCGGCGTTGATTTCGCGTGGCGCGATGAGAAGGTCGAATCGTTCCGCAATTTCGCCAACAAAATCTGGAACGCGACGCGCTTTTGTTTATTAAACAGCGACGGCGCGCAGGTTGATTATTCGTTTTTGAATCCGAAAGCCGAAGCGCGTGATATTATCCAGACATTAAAAGGCGAGCTCAGCGAAATTGACGAAGAAGACGAAGAGTTTTTGGACAAAATTGATCCGACGTTTGCCAAAGACAATCCCAAGGAAAATCTTTCTCTGGCTGATAAATGGATTATCTCACGTTTGAATAAAACCGCTTTTGCCGTAAACAACGCGCTCGAAACATACCAATTTCACGAAGCAGTTCAGCTTCTTTATCACTTTTTCTGGGACGATTTTTGCGATTGGTATATCGAACTCGTTAAAGACGAAATCACTTCCGAAGAGCCGAATGTGAGAAGAGACGCGGCGCGCTCGCGGATTTTGACGATTATCGAACAATCTCTGCGGCTGCTGCACCCGTTTATGCCGTTTTTAACCGAAGAATTGTGGCAAAAACTTCCGGGCGTTTCGAGCGAATTGCATAATCCGGCTTATAAATCTGCCGAAAAAACCATAATGCTCAGCGATTATCCGCGCGGCGATTCATCGTTGATTGACGAAAAAGCCGAATCGGAAATGCAAGCCGTCATTGATTTAATCTCGAAAGTGCGAAACATCCGCGCCGAAATGAACATCAAGCCAAGCGAAAAAATTCCGGTTTTCGTTGCTGCTGATTCCGATGCTCAAAAAATATTTCTCGAAAACGAGGCGCAAATATTAAAACTCGCCCGCGCTGAAAGATTAAATTTAGCGGAAAGTTTAGATGTTCCGAAAGCATCGGCAAAAGCTGTGATTGCCGGCGCCGAAATCGCCGTACCTCTCGAAGGCTTGATTGATTTCGACAAGGAACGCGAGCGTCTGGAAAATCAGTTAAACAAATTAAATGTCGAAGGCGAGCGTTTGGAAAAACAGCTTTCCAATACAAATTTCGTTGAACGCGCGCCGCAGGAAAAAGTTCAAGAGTTGCGCGAAAGAGTAGCGGAAATCGAAACACAATCGAAAACTTTGAAACAAAATTTGGGGGCTTTGATGTAATATGCGCAAATTAAACTCATTAATCGCAGTTTTAGTAATTTGTTTCGTTGGATTAAGCGTTTGCGGGCAAAGAAAGGAAATTTCAAAAGAGATGTTTCACGACTCGTACAAAAAAGCCGGTGAAAATCTCGGTAAATTATCGTACCGGGTGATTTCGGAAATGTTTGTTTACGGTGCGGATGAGACGCAAATTCGCCGTTACTCAAAAGGGACAACCGAAAACCTTTCTCCAACAGTTTGGCGAAGTGTTTCAGAACTGAAAGAAAATGAAATAAATCGCACGACTTACTTTGAAAAAATAAGAATCGGTGAAGTTGAGTACAATAAAGACAAAAACGGCGTTTGGACGAAAAAAACAGTGGTTCAGCCGCAGCCGTCTCCGCTGATTAGAAACAATTCACACATAGCAAAATATTTTCTGACCGAAAACGCTAGATTGGGCAATGAAGTTGTTGATTTGTACGAGATGGAATCGCAATATAATAATCAATCAACTGAGCCGCGAACCGGAAGAACCGTTCAATATTCCGGTCGTCTCGAGCAAAAAAATTGGATAAACAAAAAAGGTCTAACGTCAAAAGTGGAACTGACTGATGTAGATGAAGAAAGCGGAAAGATAAAATCACGACGTATTTTGATCTACCAATACGATCCAAACATTAAAATCGAAGCGCCGATTGAATAATAAATAAAAAACTATGAGTTTACTCGACAACGGAGACATTTTGGCGTCAATCGGCGAGTTTTTAGCCGAAGATATCGGGCGCGGCGACATTACGACGCAGGCGTGCGTTACCGAAGATATCAGCGGCATCGGCAGATTTTTGGCGAAGGAAAATCTGGTTGTTTGCGGTATCGCTGTCGCCGAAGCCGTTTTTCTGCATCTCGACGAAGAAAGCCCGGAAATTGAAGCGTTCGTCAATGAAGGCGATGAAGTGACAGAAGGAACGGTTTTCGCCACTTTGAAAGGTTACGCCGACGTTTTACTGACCGGCGAACGCGTCGCGCTGAATTTGTTGCAGAGACTTTCCGGCATTGCGACGCTGACTCGCGCTTATGTCAATGCGGTTGAGGGAACGACGACGCAGATCATTGACACGCGCAAAACGACGCCGGGCTTGCGTATGCTGGAAAAATACGCCGTGACAGTCGGCGGCGGCAAAAATCACCGGTTCGGACTCGATGATGGCGTTTTGATCAAAGACAATCACATCGCGCTGGCGGGCGGCATCACGGAAGCGGTCGTCAGGGCGAAACAAAAAGTCGGTCATTTGCACAAAATCGAGGTGGAAATCTCGAATTGGGCGCAGCTTCGGGAAGCGCTCGAAGCCGGTGCGGACATTGTTTTGCTCGACAATCAAACGCCCGAAGAAGCCGCGAAACTCGTGCAGATGGCGCGGCAGATAAATCCGTCGGTGCTTTTAGAAGCATCGGGCGGAATGGATTTAGACCGCGTTCGCTCGTTTGCCGAAGCCGGAGTTGATTTGATTTCCGTCGGGCGTTTGACGCATTCCGCAAGAGCGGTTGATATAAGTTTTAAGATTCAAACTATTTAAAGAGGAAAAGTTAAAATTTGTAATGTTTCCGTTTTCGGGTTTTAACAAATTACTCGCATTTTCGCTTTTTACCTTTGGTATAATGGTGATATGACGGCTTTACCGAAACGCAAAATTTTTACGGTTGACGAGTATCACAAGATGATTGACGCGGGCGTTTTCACCGGCAATTCGGGTTACGAACTCATCGAAGGGGAAATTGTCAAAAAATTGACTCAGGGTGATTTACATATCGCGTGCATTAATCGTTTAACTCGTATCTTCTCTCGCATTTTAGAAGATGATGTGATTTTGAGCGTGCAAAATGCGGTCGTCGTCAGCGATGTTTCCGAACCCGAACCGGATGTCGCCCTGCTCAAATTCCGCCAAGATTTTTACGGCTCGGGCAAAGCGACCGCCGAAGACGTTCTGCTTTTAATCGAAGTTTCCGATACGACCGTTAAATACGACCGCGATGTGAAAATTCCGCTTTACGCTCAAGCCGGAGTGCCGGAAGTTTGGCTCGTAAATCTTCCGCGTCAAATTTTGGAGATTTACGTGCAAGCCGAAAAAGGAAAATACAAAATCGTGAGAAAATGCGTGAAAAATGAAACGATTTCGCCGCAATTTCGCGCCGCGCTCGAAATAAAAGTTTCCGACATTTTCGGCTAAACGGTCGTTGAAAATTTTTAAGGGTTTTACCGTGGCGATTCGCCGGCTTTCTACTTCTTTTCTTATTTTTCACCTCTATTTTCGCCTTTATTAACGCTTTTTCATTGGAATTCATTTTTAGCGAGCGGAATTTCCCGGCTCGTTAAACCGAACATTTCTTCAGTTGGCTTGAAAAATGGTAAAAAATAAATCAAACCCATTGAAAAAATCAGCGCGATTGTACAGGCGAAACCGCCTTCGATGCCGTAATCGCCGCCGCTGACGAATTGGCTTCCGGTGTCGGAAACTCTTAGAATCGGCGCCGCGGCTAAAGTGCTCAGTCCACTGACATTTATTCCGAAAAACGCGCCCTGAACCCAATTCCACGCCAGATGTATGCCGAACGGAAACCATAAATTCCGCGTTTTGTAATAAGCGAGAGCGAGCCAGATTCCTGCCAGGTATGTATTAATCCAGGAAAACGCGCTTGCTCCGGGATTGCTGTTGTGCGCCGTGGCAAATAAAAACGAAGTCAAAATCGCGCCGATATAAAAAAGTTTCGCTCTGCTGAGCGTTTGCAAAAGATAACCGCGAAAAAGTGCTTCTTCCGAAATTGCGGCAATCGTAAAAATCAAAAGCGTAGCGCCTAATGTTAAAAGAATCGCTGAGGCACCGGACGAATCATTAGTTTGAAAAGTTAAATTTCCAAAAATTACTCCTATCAAAACCGCAACTCCGATTGAAACTGCACCGATAACCAAACCGAATATCAAATCTTTGAGCCAATTCTTCGTAAACCAAAATCCGAGCGCTCGAAACGGTAAATCTTCAAAAACTTTTCCGAAAAGCCAGCCGAGAAAAATCGCAACTGCGGCGAAAACGGCGAAAGGAACGACAATGTAAAGCAGACTGCCGGGCACGAAACCAATCGGAAGTTTTGCGAGAAGCGCGATTAAACTGACGCCAAAAAGCGTTAAAACGAAATATGAAAGAAGAAAGGCGGAAAACCTCCAGCCGCTTTTGATGCGCCCTGCTTCGTTGAAAAATATTGAGTTACGGTTCATAAATTTAAATTAACGCTGTTTGGGATTTTACTCAACGAGCGCCGGAAACTCTATAAAACTGCAAACTCTTTTGTGCTAAACTGACAGTCGTGGACAAAGTGAACAATCAACCGAAAAGACGCAATCCACCCTGGATTCTGGGCGTTTTTGTGTTGATTTCGCTCACTTTTTTGATTTTGCTGCAAACCTCAAATCTATGGAAAGATTTGTCGGTTGATTCTGCGAGCGACACGCTTTTATTGTATGCGCTCTCTTCGCTGAATTTTATCGCGTTTGTTATTTTCGGTTTCATTTTTCTCAGAAATATCATAAAACTCGCGCGTGAGCGGCGTTCGCTCGTGCTCGGCGCTAAATTCAAAACTCGTCTGTGGTTTTATTTTTTCGCCATCAGCCTTTTGCCGATCATTGCGATGGCGGGTTTTTCCTATCTTTTTATGAATCGCGCTTTGGAGCGCTGGTTTACGCAAATACCGGAAAACGTCGTTCGCGAAGCCCGCGAAGTGCAAAGCAAAGCGATTAATCTGCAGGCGCAAAAATTCCAGGAAACTGTGAAAATGCTGGCGACGAGTTTGGAAAAGCACGAAATTACGAATGAAGAGCTGAGCAGAATCAGCGAAGCGGGAAATTTAACGCACATCGAAGTGCTTTCCAATATCAATCAAACGCTGGCTCTATACGAAAAACAGTTACAACCGGCGCAAAAATACGAGCTAGATAAAATAATCGCTCTGGTGAAAAACGGAAGATTGGATGAGCCGGCTTTGCAGGACGGACAAGGTTTCGACGCGGCGACCGCCAATTTCTCGGACGGCAGAAAATTAATCGTCGTGTCGGATTTGTATTCGGAAGAAAACGTCAGCGGGTTGATTAACAATTCGCTCGAAGAATTCGACAAATTAAAGGAAAAACAGCTCAACGTTCGTCAAATCGGTTTTTTGACGCTCGGCGTTTTAACTTTTTTGCTGATTTTCGCTTCAAGCTGGACAGCGCTGTACATAGCTCGCGGGTTGACCGTTCCGATCAAAGCACTGGCGGAAGGCGCGGACGAAATCGCGCAGGGAAATCTCGGGCATCGCGTCGAAGTTTTAGCCGAAGACGAACTGGCTTTGCTCGTTTCATCTTTTAATCAGATGTCGGCGAAGCTCGAAGAAAATTCCGCCGAGCTCGAAGAACGCCGCCGTTACATCGAAACCGTTTTGCAGTCGCTTTCGACCGGAGTGATTTCCTTTAACGCACAAAATCGTATGACCACAATAAATCAAGCGGCGATAAACATCTTAAAGCTCGACAACGGCGATTTTGCCGGATTTGAATTAAAGCAATTGATAAACGAGGAAAACCGCGTCGCAATCGAAAGACTTTTGAATCGCGCTCGCCGCATCGGGCAGGCGGCTGAACAAACGGTTTTATTGCCCGAACGCGACGGAAGCGCAGAAACAAATGTGAACACGCCCGTCGCGCTGACGGCGACGGCTCTTCCGAAAACCTTCGGCGAATCGAGCGGCGTCGTACTCGTGATCGAAGATTTGTCCGAACTGATTACCGCGCAGAGAGCGTCAGCCTGGGCGGAAGTGGCGCGGCGAATGGCGCACGAAATAAAAAACCCGCTGACGCCGATTCAGCTTTCGGCGGAAAGAATTTATAAAAACTTCAAAAAAAGCGTTGAGGAAAACGGAAATCAAACTCAAAATTCAAAATCTAAAATCCAAAACGTGATTGACGAAAGTACTTCGACGATTCTGCGCGAAGTGAATTCATTAAAATCAATGGTTGACGAATTTTCGCGTTTTGCCCGGCTGCCGAACGTCCGGCTCGAAACCGGAAATCTGAACGAAATCGTCAAACAATCCGCAGATTTATACGAAGACCGTTTTACGGACGTAGAAATAGAATTGCAATTAGCCGAAAACCTTCCGAATTCGATGATTGACGAAGAACAATTAAAACGAGTTTTCGTCAATTTAATAGAAAACGCGGGCGAGGCTTTCGACGCGAAACAAGAAAAAAAGCGAATCTGCGTTAAAACTTTTTACGACAAAGCGCGTGATTTAATCATCGCAGAAGTTTCCGACAACGGAAAAGGCATTGCGCCGAGCGATTTGCAAAAACTTTTTCAACCGTATTTTTCGACAAAAGGACGCGGGACCGGTTTAGGTTTAGCGATTGTGCACCGAATAATTTCAGAGCATCATGGAAAAATTCGGGCGGTGAATAATTCTCCGAAAGGCGCGAAATTTGTTATAGAATTGCCGCTTTCTTCCTGAACATAATGGCATTTCGGTAATTAGCATTGTTGTAAAAACATAGAAAATTAAAAAAGCTGTTAAATGATGAATTCAATTTTAGTTGTTGACGATGAACGCGGCATCCGCGAAACGCTGCGCGGCGTTTTGGAAGATGAAGGCTTCGAGGTCGAAGCGGTCGAATCGGGCGAAGATTGTTTGAAATCGGTTGAAAAGAAATCTTTCGGCTGTATTTTGCTCGACGTTTGGCTACCGGGAATTGACGGTTTGGAAACTTTGAAAACTTTGCGTGAAAACGGAAACGATTCGGCTGTCGTGATGATTTCCGGTCACGGCAACATCGA
>DASVQY010000033.1:0-8770 GCA_036388895.1 Pyrinomonadaceae bacterium
TTTATTTGGCAACTTGCAGGAAAACATCCCACGCCCACCGACCCACTTTTGTTTGGTGCGCGTCTCTGACTTTCGCTCTGTATCTAAACCAATTTCCGTGTTCGTCTTTGCGCCGCGATTCGTGATAATCAAGCTCGATAACTTTTACATCAGAATCGGATAATTTTTGTAATTCGTTTGCTTCCGACTCTCCGTTATGATTCCTTCGTTAAGAACTCAAAGAAACATCGCCTACTGTTTAGCGAGCGTTCTTTCCATTTTGGCAACCTTTTTGGTGATTTCTGCGTTGAAATTTAGATGTGGATTTGCAAGTGCTTTATCCTTAAGGTCTTTCAGTTCCGACACGTAATAATCTTTGGCTTGAACAAATCCTCGCCTCAAATTTTCTAAAACGTCATTTTCGTTTAACGATGCAATTTTCTCTTTCGTTGATTCAATTGCACTATCTAACGCAGAACCTTCATCATGACCGATGGACTTAAGAATTGGAGTGATTTGTTTCAGTGCCAACATTGCTCCTGCATGAACTTCTTGAAGCCGAATTAAGTCAGTTGAAATACCTTCACCAGAACCGTCCTCAAACATAACAGCAACAATTGTCAATGTTCTTTCACCTTCTGGGGATGCAGAAAAAGGTGTGACATTAACGTCATTTGATTTTAAAGACCAACTGTTGATTGCTCCATTAATTTCAATCCGATTAATGGAGTTTTTATCAGTTTTGTTATCGGAGATTCCAATGGAATAAGCTAAAATCGGTTTGTCGCCGACATTTTTAACAGTTATAGCGAAACGAGAGCTTTCCCCAATTTTTTCCAATTCTTTAATTGAATGAACTATCAAAGACTTCGTTTTATTCTCGATGCGAAGTTTTTTGACATCGCTTTGTCCTTCAGTTGCTAAGACCATTGCACCGACAGTTATAGTGCATACAACGAGCAACAGAAAAACAACAATACGTGTATTAAGATTTTTTTTCATTATCGTTTCCTTTCTGCTTATAGAAAGCAAAATTGGGCATTAATATAGTTAACTCAAAAAATGTCGCTGCTGATTTATCTCTCTTTAGCAAGAGAAATGATTTGAAATCGGGATGACAAATCTTCGCTTCACAAGTATTAATTAAGTCAATCGCGTTCCTGCCTTTTCGCGTTTTTTGCCTTCATTAACTAACGCACCGAAACGGACAAAAAACTATCATCACTCGGATATTTTTTTCGGGATTTTTTTCGCTCCATTGCAAAATAAAAGATGACAGGATTAGCCGGTAAAAGTGTGCTGCTGAATCAAGTATATTAATGCCCACAATTGAAAAAGGTAGAAAGAATAAGCGGCTCAAACTAAATTGCGGATTTGAACAGCCAGTTTGTTTGCGAAAGTGAATAGTCGTGAACCGAGATTGTACGACGCAAAGATAATGAACTGATAACAAATATTTGTCAACAAAAATCTGAATAATCTCCAAAACAAAATAAAAGAGCGAGGGGATATTTCTAATCGCCTCGCTCTTTTATTTTCTATTTACCGAGTTTTTATCTTGTGTTTCGATTCGGCGCGCTGGCGCGAATCGTGATTTCGGAGCCGCTCGCCAGATTTAAATCGTCGCGTCCTTCGATGTAAACCGAGCCAGCACCCGCGCCGCCGCCGATTATTGCGCCGATTGCCGCGCCTTTGCCGCCGCCCGCGATTGCGCCGATTATTGCGCCGACTCCGGCTCCGATTGCGCCGCGCGTGGCGGTTGTTTTGCCTTGATTATCGCCTTGCGCAGAGCCTTCGTTGTCAACTTTCACCGTCTCGCCGTTCGCTGTGCGAATCGCTTCGACAAAACCGGCGAAATTGCTGATTTTGCCGTCGCGCGTTCTGATGGTTTCAAAATTAAACGTCAACTGCGAGCGCCCCGTGACTTTGCCCGAACGCGCGATGCCGGAGATATAACCTTCGATAATCGCGCCGCGAAACTCCGAAGGACTTTCCACGGTCATCGAAAAACGGTCGCGGTCTTTGGCTTCATTGGTCGAAATCGTTTCGTTCAAAGTCGCCGACAAAACCGTGCCGTTGTTGACGACATAATCCGAGTTTGGCGTTGTCGTTCCGGTTGTTCTATCGCTCGGAACAATACCCGGTCGCTCATAAACGTCGAGCTGCGCGACATCGGAATTTTTCGTGTAAAAACTTTGCACGACGACCGGCTGGCGCAGGAAATCTGCGGAAAGACGGCGTTCGACGCGCAGAGTTCGCCCGTTGTCGAGCGGCTCAAACGTAACAATGTAATCGTTTCCGCGCTGTTCGCCGGAGGTTTGAATTTCCAGCCGTTCGCCCGCCAAAGTCGCTCGCACGCGAAGTCTTGTGCCGTTGTCAGCAGTTTCGTATTTGTCGCGCCCGTCGGCTTCAAAAGAAAAACGCGGAGCGCGCGTCGAGGCGATAGTTATTGCCCGCCCGCGCTGTTCGATGGCAATCCGGTCGGGAGCTTCGAGCCGCTGTTCCAATGTTTGCCGCGAAGAATTGCGTTCGGCTTGCGGCAAATTGGCAACGGCGCGTTCGGCGGCTTCGGTCGGGCTGTCGCTGCGGGCAAAATCAAGCTGATAAGTTCCGTTCAGACGCGAGCTAATGCCGGAATTGTTCGGATAATTTGAATTGTTTGGAGGATAATTTTGACTGCTGCTCGAAGAATTCGCGCCGTCAAAATCGGCGTTCAGATTGTATTCTCGCGCCAGCTCGCCGAGCGAGCCGCGCAAAGCCGTCCAATCGCGGTTAACGCGAGTTCCGAGTCTTGTGTTTTGCAAGAAGCGATTGATGTCGCGCGCTTCGTCGAAAACGGTTTGCGCGTCGGCGCTCGTCGCGTCGCGCCCGTTAAAACGAGTTTCAAAGCTGGTCAAAGCGCGCTGGAAATCTTCGATGTCCCGATGAATATTATCGGCTTCTGTTCCGCGCAAGCGGACGTTTTGAATTGACTCGTCAAAGCTGTTTTTAAAATTATCGGCTTGTACGCGAATCTTTTGAATCAATGCTCGCATCTGCCGCTCACTCGTCGTCCGGCGATTAGTTTGCGCCGATGTGCTTTGAACAACTCCGCCAATCGTTAGCGCACAAATCAGCGCCATAAAAATAAAATTCTGCAATCGTTTCATCTTTTTGCTCCTTTTAACTTGCCTCATTTCGCAATGACCGCTTTTTTGATGCTGCATTTTTTATGCCGAACGTTTTAAGTTTGGATTTTAAATTCGCGGCAAAACAAAAACTCTTCCGTTTGGAAAGTTTAAGCTCGCTTTTCGTTGCCAAATTTCCCGCTTAGAGTTATTTTTATTTCGCTCTCGTTTTTCTTCGCAAATTCGAGCAGCCGGCTGCGTTCTGCAATTCGTGAATCTGCCGCGCGGCAGCAAATTATGGAAAACAAAGATTTCAAAGCGAGCGTTTTTCACGCGGAAAACGATTTTTACATAGGCGTTTCACCAAGCGGTCACGCCGTTTCGATTGACACAAACCACGAGCGAAACGCCGCTCCGACGCCTGTCGAATTGCTGATGATCGCCGTTGGCGCTTGCACGGCGGTGGACGTTGTTTCGATTTTAAAAAAGAAACGACAGGACGTGACCGATTATCGAGTCGAAGTCAAAGGGACTCGCCGCGACGAGCACCCGCGCGCTTTCACTAAACTTGAAGTTCACCATATCGTGCGCGGACGCTCGGTTTCGTCGGAAGCGGTCGAACAAGCGGTGAAGCTTTCAGACGAAAAATATTGTTCGGTCGCCGCCACGGTTCGCCCGGCTGCTGAAATCGTAACGACGTTTGAAATCGTCGAGGAAGGAGACGAATAATGAAGAATTACGAATTACGAATTACGAATTACGGATTTGTGCTTTTGCTTTTACTGCTAACTGCCCACTGCTCGCTGCTCACTGTCAAAGCGCAGGACAATTTTAAAAAGTGGGAAACTTTTGATTTCGCCGCAAAGAAATTGACGGCGACGCAAATCAAAAATCTCGATCTGGAAGAATTGGGACGCCTTCGCGGAATCGTTTTCGGGAAACACGGTCGCGTTTTTAAAGAAAAATCAATTCAGGAATATCTCGAAAAACGCGCCTGGTACAAACCGAATCCGCGTTTTAGAAACGCTGAATTAAGCGCGACCGAACGGCAGAATCTCGATTTGATTCGACTAGCCGAAGCCGAAAAACACGATTTTGTCCAGCCGGGCGATCTGCGTTTGTGGCAGAAAAAGCCGATTCCAGAAGATAAAATTTACGCCAATTCAGCCGCCGACTGGCGAATTATGATTGCCGAAATCGAAGCGATTCACGGCAAAACTTTTCCCGAAGAGCCTTGGCTGCAAAAATATTTTGAAGAGCGTTACTGGTACAAAGCCAACCCGAATTATATCGCCTCCGCTTTATCGCCAACCGAACGCAAAAACATCGAAGCGATCAACAAAAAACGCGACGAGCAGCGCAAAGTCGCCGTTTCGTTCGGCGATATGGAAAAATTTCAAAACGTGCCGCTGACGGAAAAAATGCTTGAAGGCGTAACGCTCGGCGAGCTTCGGATGATGCGAAACGAATTCTGGGCGCGGCGCGGGAAATCTTTCAATGTTCCCGGAATCCGGGTGCAGTTTGAATGGCAGGATTGGTATCGTCCGGCGAAAGACCAGAAAACAGTCAAGCTCAACGCAATCGAAGAACAAAACGTCAAGCTGCTCGAAACGATGGAGGCGAATCTTCGCAATAAAATCGCCACCGAGCCGGTTTCGGTCGAGTTGTTTGAGGGAATGTTTACGGAAGATTTGCGGGTTTTGCGAAACGAGATTTACGCGCGGCGCGGAAAGGTTTTTAAATCAAAAGATTTAAAAGAATATTTTGCGGCGCAAAGCTGGTACAAGCCCGATCCGAATTTTCAGGACGAAATGCTTTCGGAAGTTGAAAAGAAAAATCTGGCTGTCATCAAGGAAGCCGAAGATATGGCAATCAGCAAGTTTTCCGAAGCCGAAGGCTGATAAAGCCGGAATTTAACGAGTCTCGCGTGTCGAGACTTTGACCAACCCAAAAAGAAAGCGGAAAATGTCGAAAGAGATTTTCCGCTTTCTTTTTTTTTAATGAATTTACTTTCGCCCGAAGAAATCGAACTCAACAAAAAGCTGCAAGTTTTGCGGCGTCTCGAAAACCGTCTCGCCGAACGGGAAGAATCGCTCGTCGGTTTCCGCGAAGAATTAAAGATTTTCGAGGCTCGATACAGTCAGGAAGTCGCACGGCTTTACGCCGAATTGGATAAAATCGAAGCCGAGATTGCCGAAGAAGAAGCGCGTTTAGCACCGGACGATGCGGAAATTCAGCGACGCGCCGAAGAAGCCCGCGAACGCGCCGCCGAATCTGCCGCAGCCGCAGCCGACGAAGAAAACTGGCAGGCTTGCAGCCATAAATTTTATCCTTCGCCGGAAATGAAACGCGCTTATTACAAGCTCGCCAAATTGATTCACCCGGATTTAGCTGTTGAACGCGAGGAACAGGAGCGTCGGCACAAATTGATGGCAAAACTTAATGACGCTTACGCGGCGGGCGATGCGAAATTAATGGACGAACTTGTCGAAGAACATCGCGATAGCCCGGAATTAGTCAAAGGCGATTCAATCGGCGATCAATTGATTCGAGCGATTCGCCAGATTTATCAAGTCAAACGCCGCTTGCTGGCGTTAAAAACCGAAAGCGTCGAGTTGGAAGAATCGGAAAACAATCAGCTTCGCTTAAAAGTCGAAGCCGAAATGCAAGCCGGGAGAAATCTTTTGTCGCAAATGGCTGAACGAACGAAAACTCAAATCAAACGCGCCGAGCGAAAACTCAACCATTTGCGGCAAGTCACCGAAATCGAAGCGAACGAGCGTTTTGGTTTAAACGTCTCGATGTTTCGCTAAAAACAAATTGATCTGGCAACTCGTTTTCGTTTTGAGCATTCTACAAACGAAAACAACGGAGGCAAAAATGGCGGTTAAAGGAAGTAAAAATACCAAACAGCGCGCGGCGAAAACCAAAGCCGAAATGATGGGAAAAGATTCAGCGGGGAAAGATTCAAACCAAAACGCCGAATCGGAAGCGTCTGAAAATTTACCGAAAATAAGCAAACGGAAATCTACCGAACGGGACGGCGATAAGCCCGTGCATTAATCGCTCAGAGCACAATTTTTAAAAGCCGTCTTCAAAATCCTTTGCGCCCTTTGCGGTTAATTTTCAATGCTCAAAACGAACCGCAAAGAACAGCAGCTAAATCCAGACAGAAAGACGACGGTTGTTTTACGGTTTATGGGAAACTCTCTGGACACGACTGAGATTGATTTCCTGCACTGTGCCGTCGCGCATTACAAAACGCAGAGTTCCGCTTTCGGGCAAGCAATCTTCTGAAAAACCGCCCGCCGAGTTTTTGCGCGCGGGCGCATCATCCTGTTCAAAATGAACCGCGCCTTCGAGTCGGATCAGATAGCCTCCGTTATAGCTTCCGGTCGAAGCGAGTTTCATCACCACCGTTTGCCGCTTGTCCAAATTAAACGACTCGACCTCGCGCGTGCTGCCGCGATGCGTCGCCAGCGGCATAACTAATAAATCTGCGGATTTTGCGCCTAAAAAATTCAGCGTCATACTCGCCACGCCTTCGGTTGCTTTAATGTCAACCGTGACCGAAACTTTGCCGGGACCGGCAACGAAAGAATAGTAGAATTCTTTGTCCGCGCCGCCCAAGCTCCCTTTCAACTCACCGCTCGAAAGCGGAGTCGGATTGTCAGGGTTTCTTGATTGAGCCGAATTCGAATTGATAAATGCCGCGAACATCAAGAACATCATCAATGCAAATGCTTTCCAGTTTTTTCTCATTTTATATTCAAATCTCCCTTTTCAGCCTCGAAGCAACATTAAGATACTAGGAATTGCCTCTAAATGCCAGAAATCGCTTCTAAATACTAGCTTTCGCTTGTTAGCACCTGTTGACAAATAAGTTAAAGGCAAGATACTGTGATTCCGCTACAAAACGGTTGATTAGCAGATAGTCAAAAGCAGGCGCTTTGTAAGTCTCAATATACGTTCACAAAATCTGTTGATTTACTTCAAGTTAAGTATCCTTTTAACTTTTTTTGACAGATGTATGCAAACAAGAAGTTATAAAGAAAAATTAGAATTAATAACGAACATTGCTGTTCTTGTAATGTTAATGGTTTTATTTGGTGTTTTTGCCTATAAATTTCTATTCCAACAAAAACAAGATCACTCAGGACTTCGAAAGGGAGCTATTCTATCAAATCTTGAAGGCGTGGATGTTAAAAGTCACGAAAAAACTTTACTTTTAGCATTAAGCACGGAATGTAGTTATTGCACTCAAAGCTTGGAGTTTTATAAAAAGCTAGTTGGTTCAATTAATCAGGACTCGAAGAAATTACAAGTATTAGCTTTATTTTCTCAATCTCCAACTCAGGTAGATAATTATTTGTTAAAGCACCAGTTTTCTGGTATCAGCACAATCTCGAATGTTAATTATCAACAGTTGGAAATACCGGTTACACCTTCAATAATCCTCCTTGATAGGCGCGTGCTTTATGCCATTTCAATCATCTAAAGGTTTTTTTTCTCTTCTCATTTTGGCTTCATTATTTTTAATTCAATCTTTCTTTGAACCTTCTTATGCACAAGAGAAACCGCAAAGCAACAAATCTAAAGAAGTAAATATTGATTCAAAAACGAAACCTCAGGCAAAGAAGCTAGATAAGCTGGGAGAAGAAGAAAGAAAAATTCTAATTCAACAAGCTTTACAAACATTAAAGGGCATCTCTATAGAGTCGCGTAACATAGACAATTTGCAACAAAGGACTCAAATCATTTCAAATGTTTCTGATCTGTTGTGGAATAATGAAAAAAACTTTGCTCGCGAATTACTTAGAAACTCAATATCTGCTCTTACTGATGATTTACAGGAAGTCCTTAACGACAAAAAAAGAAGAAATGAAGCAAAGCCCTTAATTAAAGCAATTAACACTTTGATAAAAACTTTGGCGCAGAAAGATTTAAAGTTAGCAAGCGGCTTGCAGGAAAAGTACCAAAAGGTAAAGGAAGATGCACTGCTTGAAAACACAGAAAACAAACGCAATTTAGATGAGCGATTTGAATTAGCTTCAGAAGGATTAACTTCTGATCCGGAGCATTCCGCAACCTTAGTTTCTCAAATAATTCAACAAGGTATTCCAATTACATTTGTTCAGTATTTATTTGACTTAAAAAAAGAGAATAGCGCTCTCGCAGACAATCTATATAGCCTTGCCTTACAAAATCTGGTAACTAAATCTTCATATACTTCTAAAGATTCGGTTCTGTTATCTGCGTACGCCTTTAACGAAGCGGTGGTTTTATTACCCACTCAGCAGCGCATCTCAGATAATCAATTGGAATTTGGAGTCTTTACTTTTCAACTAACGCCGCCAAAAACAAAACCTGATTTGAGACAGGTGGGTATGTACATAAATGCCTGTAAGCAATTTATTTCAACGTATATAGCTAGAATTTACGCAGATACGGCAGTATCCGCAAAAGATATTGCGGCATTTTATTTTCTTATAAATAAATTAAAGGCTTATGAGAGTTTCTATGGCTCGGCTGTTCAACAAAGCAGTTGGGGAAACATTGAACAACAGGTTATTGCCTTATCCCAAAATTCCGGGATGACTTCTCAAGATTTAGAAGTTTTATCCGGTTATGCGATAAGAGCAGCTACAAACAATAAAATCTTTCTTTTTGATGCCAACTCTGCA
>DASVQY010000034.1:0-24641 GCA_036388895.1 Pyrinomonadaceae bacterium
CGAGGAACGGCGCAATCGAATCCCGGTAGGATTGGCTTTCGAGAAAATCCGCCCTGGTTATCTCGTAATTCGGAATGTTGGTTTTAACGGCTGAAAAGCCTGATTTCTGTTTTAAAAAATCAAGCAGGCTGTAAAGCGATAAGCCGTTTTTGGGTAAAGCCGAAACAGGAATTTCTTCTCCGTCGGCATCGCATAGCTTTTCTAACCGGGTTAAATCAACGCTTGTTTTCGCAGGATCATAAAAGATTTTAGTTTCCGCCGGGAACAGATTTAATTTATCGGCGAGCGGCTCCAACGCGCCGAAGCTCAATGAGTCATTGAGCCAACTGAAGCTTAAATTTCCCGCGTTCGTTTTCAACCCGGAAAAGAGCGTTTTCCAGATGCGCGGGTCTGAAACCTTGTTGTATTTGGAGTACTGGAAAGCGTAGGTCGCTTCCCTGTCAATCCAAGCCGGATTTTTGTCCGCCAATTCAAAGTTCACGGTTTTGCCGATGAAGCCTTTTCCCCCGTTGACGGTAAAGCCTTGAATCGGGACCTCTGTGACTCCGTTTTTGAGCAGCCTCCATTTGATAAAACGGTATTGAAAAGCGTCCGCGGCAATCTCATTCAAAATCGGCGGCGGATCGGACAATGCAAGTCGAACCTGCGGCGTGAATTCGCCGGTGATTTTTACCCTTAAATCAACCGAACGCGCGCTGCGGACACGCGGCGAGAAATCGCCCGCAATCCGCAATGAAACATTAATCTGCGGATTCGGCGATTGATTATAGAGTCTTTTTGATGAGCTGATTATCACGTTTTTTCAGCTACCACGTAGAATGTGCCGCTCTGCGCCAGCTATTTTGCGCCACACAAATATAAATATAATTTGCGTCCCAACAAATATCGCCTGCATCGCCCGTCGCCGTCGCCGATGCAGGAGTTTTTGCAGTTCTAAGGCGCATTTTGTCGCCGTTGACATCAAATTGACAACTCGGAGTCGCCGTGTTAACGCCGACGTTTCCATTATTAATAATGCTGATTTTTTCAGTCCCGGCGATTCTGAAATTAATGATGCCGCCCGATGCGAAGTTATTGATACGAAGCTCGCCGGTCGAATTTCGATAGCCTACAAAAACCTGTGGATCGTTTAAATGATTGATAAACTCAATGCCTGAAAAGGCGGTTGATTGCGTGTTCTGGACGCCGAAAGTTGCGCCGTCCACAGATGAATTAATCGCCTTTAAAGCATCGTTCGCTACCGATCCCGATTGATATTGCTCAAAGCCTTTTTGCGCTGCGTTGCCGATGCCGATGGCATAAGCGGGCGATGTATTTCCGGCGACTCCGATTCGATTATTTACATCGTCAACACAAAGAGCGCTCGCATCGTTGCCGAGAGTTCCGGCGCCCGTTGCGAACAGAACTGCGCCCGCTTGCGGCGAGTTGCCGATTGCCGTGCCGATTGCCAAAGTGCCGCCCGATGCCGCGACAGTCAGCGTGTTTGCGCCGTCATTATAAGTCAGCGTAACGTTCGACCCCTGAGCAAGAAGCGCTGCAACTTTATCCTGAATCTCCTCGTCGGTCGGCGCGATTGAATCAAGTGTCAGTGTGTTCGCAGTATCATCGTAAATTAAGATCGCTCTGGTTCCCGGCACTAAAAACGCGGCAATTTTGTCCTGCAATTGTTCGTCCGAGAGCGTGCTCGCAACACCGTTCTCAACTCGTAAATTAAGCGTCACGGGCGAAGAAACCGCGCCCGAAACGAGCGATAAAACAATTTCATCGCCTTTGACGCATGCGACGTTTAAACCTGTGACTGAGCCTATTTTTGAGCCGACATCGATGCCCGCGACGGCGCCGGAAATCGTCACGCCGTTTTTCGATAAGCTGAAGACGGCGGGAGCGCCCGAAACAGCAGAGTCCGTTAGAACGTCAACTTCCTGAACAGTCGAGTTTTCTAAGATCGGCAAATAAATAATGTTCGCGGTTGAACCGGACAGATTTGCGCCTTCGTAAAGTTTGGTTAAATTCTGGATCATTGGATTTCGAGTCGGATATCGCTAGGGGCGAAAGTCAAAAAATACGTCGCATTGATTGTGATCGGCGACGATGCGAAAGATTTTCTATAAAGCAGATTATCGTCTTCATCGAATATACCGATGGAGACGATTTCCGGGCTGTCCGCTTCAAACGGCTCCATTTCAAACTGCACGGCGTTTTCCTTGACTCCGCTCGTCGCCGTCGGAAAATTCGTTAAATTGTTCTCAATGGAAAGCGGAATGTAGCCGGCGGTGGTTATTTCGTCGCCTATCCCGTCTAAGCTAACCAGATCGGAAAATAATTTGACGACGAGCGTTTCGGCGGGCGTATAAGCGGTCGCGCCGAACTCCGAGTTTGCAATGCGCGCTTTTGTAAAAATACTTGCTTCTAATGCCATAAAAATTAAACCGTGATAAATCGAAAAGTGATTCCGTGGACGTATCCGTTTGAGAAACGCTCGGCTGCGAATGGTTTTTGCGGGAACGGTTTGGCTGAAACCGTAAAATCGCCGGTGTCTCCGGCGCCCGCGATTGAAAGAGTGTCGTTTTCTTCCAGAGCGGTGTTAAGCAATTCGACCAGGGAAAGCCAAACGTCTGTGGTCAAGGTCGAAACACGAACGGCAAACTGTTTCCCCGCCGTCCATTCGACGAGATGAAAAACGGGTGTGCCGTTTGCCGAAAGCTGAACGTTTCCGGCGACGGTCGTTAACAGGTCTTCGACGTTTTCAACCGACAACTTGCACCCCAGCCCGGTATTGGTTCCATCTTCACTGAGAAAAATGTCGTGAACCCGGATGTTATAAAATCCGCTCATCTTTATTTCCGTTCAAACGCCTGCACTTCCGCGAGAGCCTTGATTGCAGCGTAAATATCCCCTTTGGTTGGAACTTCTTGTGAGTTTTTCCAATTCTCGCCGAACTGCTCGCCTGGAACTGTGATCCGAACTTTCGACTTTAAACCTGAGCCGTCAACGCAGGCGTTCACTTTATTGTCGCTGCCGAAACAAACCGGAACATCGCCGTTATTGGCGGACATAATCAGCATGGCGGCGTTCGGCAATCCGTAAGCGCCGTCAATGGCTGTAAAAACGCCGCTCGAATTAAAATGCCGTGCGTTTGCTTTCCAGCCGAACGCCGTTTCGAGCGGCGTGCCGTCTGCGGCGTAATCGGACGCCTGCAAAGCGGAAAGGCGCGTCATTACGGGCGACGTTCCGCTGCGACCTGGCTGCATAATACTGCATCCGGCGCACTCGGCGGTTTTGTGAAGAATTTCCGAAGCGTTGATTTTATTGCTGAGAATTGTTAGACCGAAGGTTGTTCGCCCCGCCGTTTCGACAAAATACCGGAACGGCTGCCCGTGATTGCCCGATATAACGCCGCCATCGCATCCGTCTAAGGTGAAAGCCGCGCGAGAAAGTTCCGTGTCGGAATAAAACCAATTGCCGAAGGCGTTGAAACCCGAACATCGAACGAGCCGCACAATCGGTTCTTCCTGAGCCACACCGTCGCCGAAATAATTATTATTCAGCGTGATGCCGGAAGCGAAAGCGCAACTATCGCCGCAGTCGTTATCAATGGCTCGAAGTTTCCCTTCTTTATTCGGTTCAAAGGCGAAATTTTCGATTATCCAATTCGACGAAGGATTTAAAATGCAAACATCGACCAGATTGCAAGCGCCGCGCAGAACGTGAACCACATAAGCGTAATGATTGTTTCGTCCATCGCCGTCTGCGCCTTTCAGCCCGGTTCGAGCATGAAAGAAATGAACATCGGTAAAATTCGAGATGATACCGCCGCCGATATAGATAAGAGCCTTTGATTGATTCGCCTGCGCCGTGCCGGTAAAAGTCGAATTTTTAATCGTCAGATATGCCGAATCGCCGCCGTTACCATTGCGCGCCGGGTCGGAGTGGGAGTAATCAAATCCGTACCCGGTAAACGTCGGATTTGAAAAAGTGACTTTTATGTTTTCAAGCGTCATCCCATACGCCGAGCGAATTGAAAACGCCGACTGGTCGCCGCCCCCTACGTATTCGATTCCGGCTTTGTTTGAAGCGTTTTCGTAGTTACTTTGACAGCTTTCCCATTTAACGCTCGTCATCGCCGCGCCCTGTTCGCCCCAGTCAAGATTTGTCTGTGATAAAACGCGATAGTTGCGACCACAGGCGAATTTGACCGTATTTCCGCCTTGCTCGGCGGCGGCGCGCGAAGCCTGCTCGATAGCGTCAGACCAATCTTCGGGGTCTGATTCCTGCGCGTAATATTCCGGGCGAAACGGTTCAGCCAACAGCCAAACGAGCATGGATTTCGGAACATATCGCAAAGCCGGAACAAGCGCGTCCGATTCTTTCTGTGAATAAAGCACGGCAATTAGCGCTAAAACAAAAATGCTTGCCGTGAAAAATCTTTTTAAACTGAAATGCGGGCTTTTCATAACACGAAAAGTGTAAAACCGCTTCCGGAAGGTCACGCCAATTCCGGCGATGAGCGATCCAAACCTGAAGTATCGCCGACGAACGCGATTACGCCGACGGACAAATGCGCGCCTGATCGTCCATCGCCGGATTCAGCGAGCAGCGCCAAGGGCTATCGGTTACTCCCGCCGGTCATCGGGAAACCGCCGAAGTTATAAGCCGAATCCACGTCATTATGAGACGGGCTTTGGGTCAGCTTATCGAGGCTAAAGTTTTCGCCCGTATCGTTCTTTAAAATCAGCTCCAAACCGCTGAGACCTTTTTCCTGGGCGATTCTCTTTAAATCTTCGAGGTTTTTATTAACCTGTTTGAGCAGATCGTTGTTTTCCGTGCGCTGCTTGGCGGCTTCCTGCTCCTGTTTTTCCAGACGTACCGCTTCCCGCTCGCGGGCTTGCGCGGCGCGCTCGCGCAAATCTCCGGTCAAATCTTCCGGGCGCAGTGAAGACGTGAGGCTGATGATTCGCTTATCGGTGATACCAGCCAAATCATCCTTGCTTAAATCCTTATTTGCCGCTCGCAATTTATCAATCGTGCCGAGCTGCTCGCGCAGGCGGTCAATCGTGAGTTTATTAGGGTCAACAAGTTCTTGGTTTTGTAGAGACCTCGCCGCGATTGTGGCTAATGCGCCCGCGCTTTTATCCCCTAAATTTATCTGACCCAAGTCCGGGAAATTCGGAGATTTTAAATTAAACCCCGATGAAGTATCGGACGGTTCGATAATTTTGCGGGAAAATTTAGATAAATCAACCGAGTCGGTGAAATTGCGTTTAATTTTGGATAAATCAATTCCGCCGACAACGGTTGAAAGATTTCCTGCGCTCGCGCCCGTGTTGTTCCCTATTAAAGAGCTAAGCATAAATCTCAACTTGAAATCCTGTTTCGCTTTTTCGTCAACAAAACCGTTTTCATTCGTAAATTCTCGATAACGATTCGGGTCCCGCCGGGCAATCGCTAAAAGCTGGTCGTCGTTAAACGGATTGCGGCGGGAATCAATTAGAGTTTTCGGATCCGCATAGCTGCGAAAATTCCGTGCCTGCTGCCGAAGATCAAGCGCCCCGAGCGAAGCATCAAGACGAGCGCCGAAAATCTGGCGGAGCGCGGCTTGCTGCTGAATGCGGGCAAACGCTTCAATTGAATCCTTCGATAAACCTTTCATCGTTTCGCGAAGGCGCTCGGCTGCCCGGTCCGCATCGGAAAAGATTTTGACGAAAGGATTGTCAGACGCGGACGCGGTTAAGTCGCGCAGCAATTCAGTCGAATTTTTCTTGAGTTCGGTAACTTTCGCGTTCGCCTGTTCGACCGATTGTTTGAATTTCTCTATTCGCTTTTCTTCCGCTTTTAGAGCGTCTTCACGCGCTTTTTCGTCTAATTCACCTTGCCGTCGAAATGTGTCAATCGGGTCCTGTGCTTTTTGCTTCTGAATCGCGGCAATACGAGCGTCCAATTCAAGGATTTCCTTTTTCTCGCGTTCCGCAAGCTGTGATGGTGTAATCTTGTTTAATTGTTCAGTAAGTTCTCGCCGCTTTTCCGGGTCTTTTGTTTGACCGAAGCGGGCGTTTATCTCCTGAATTTCCTTGCGCTGTTGTTCTGAGTACCCAGCCGGAACGAGCGAAACCAATTTTTCGAGAGTCGCGCGGCGAGATTTCAGAGACTCTACTGAATCGGTTTGCAGTCTTCCTTGAAAATTGCGGTTTCTCTCCGCTTCTTCTCGTAAATCTTTTAAGTTTTGTAACGATTCCCGTTGAGCGATGATTTGTTTATTAATCGCAATCTGGATGTTTTCTTCGGCTTTTAAACGTCTTTCCGCTTCTTCGCGGATGTCGCCCGTGATTTTGTAAGTGAGAGCGATTGCCGCCGCGCCTGCCACCACAGTCGTAACAAGTCCCGCATGCGCTGCGGCAAAGGCGGCAATTTGTTTCGGTTCAAAAATCTGGGCTATCTGACCTGCCTGACTGGCGATAATCTGCGTCGGATTTGCGCCCATCGCCGCCATTGTCGCCACGTCGTTAGCCTGGTAGAGAAGCTGCTGCTTTTGGTATCCGGCTTGACGGGGATTTTTGCTGAAAAGCCCGGCAGCATTGCTTCCGGCAGCGCCTAATGATTTATTTTTTAATACGAGCTTATCTAAGTCAGCCTCAACCAATCTGATTTCTTCGCGGTATTTTTGAAAATATTTAGCATTTTCCGTTTGCGCCGATTCCCGTTTAAGCTCGCGCAGACGGGTTATTAATCTTCCGACCGCTTTTTCATCGTCGGTTACGATTTGGCTGTAACCGAAAGTTTTTCCGGCGGCGATATTTTCTTCCGTAGCTTTCCGAAGAACCGAGAATGTTTTGTCGGCTCGTTTCTCCAAATCATCAAAAGCGGATTTGTATTTTTCAAAGAAATTCGGCTTTCCGGTGTCGTTTAACGCTCGATTCAGACGATTCAGCGATTCCTGAAAAGCGTCGGAAGATTGTTTGGCTTTAGAGAAATTACTCGCGCCGGAACTGCCGAGCGAATCCAAAGACGAATTAACGCCGCGAATTGCGGACGCGCCTTTTCCGTTTTCATCAACCAGAATCTCAATTGAGACGGTGTTTTTGCTCATACCCGGTTGAGTATAAACGGCGTGTTTGGAGGTGCTTTCTTTTTCAATGTACGCAAAAAAGAGACTCAAATGAGCCTCTTGTGAGTGCGAGATAAATTTTACCCGCGCGGTTGTTATTAGGTAGCTGTTTCCGCGCTCACGTAAAGCAACAAAGATGCTAATTCTCTAAATGCTATTTAATAATTGCCAATCGTGCCGGAATGTCACTTAATTCTTTATTTTGCGATTCGAGAAACGACGCTTTCGATTCAAGTTCCGCAACTGAAATTTTCAATCTTCCGTTTTCGATTGTTAATTTCTGACATTGTTCTTCAAGTTCGGAAAGCCTTGTCTGCATATTTGCAACCCTTTTCTGCAAAATCGTAAGTTCATCGCTGCTCCAATCTTTGATTTTAGCTTTATGTGTTTCCGAATCTTCTACGAGCGACAGGTAAAGACCTCTAAATCTTTTTTCATCCTCAAATCTGGCATCAATCTCCTCAGACCTTTTCTTCATCATCTCCAACACGGATGCATAAGCATCCTTTATTTCTTTCAGACTTTCTGAAAGTAACTTATTTTTTGAGTCTAAGGCGCGATACATAATTAATAAGCCAAGACCAAGTAAACCCAAACCGAAAAGATTGAGTATTTGGATAATCACACCCGATTTTGTAAGTAGTTCTGGAAATTCCATACACCTTTTCGAGAAAAATCTGTCTCTATCTCTTAACGCCCCGAACAAACACAAAACCTATCACCGAAAAAGAAAAAAGATTCGATTTCTCGAATCCTTGTGAAAAGTGAAAATGTTTTAACGCCGGATGTGTGGAGATGTCAATGACAATTTATTCACAAAACGGATGTTTGAAGTTTTAAATTTAACCGGAATTTGAGCCGCTCTCAGAAGGAAACTTAAAACCGGCTGCTTTCGGTTCTGTTGGCTTTTCATTTAGCTTTTGTTCGATAAATTCGTAATGACGATTACCGAGTATGGTTACTATGCTTGAAATTTCGTCCTCTGTTAAATAAGTTGCATAATCCTTTACTGTTTCAATATATTTGTCCGCTGTGTCAGATACGGTTATCTTGTATCTATCAATTTCAAACTCGAATCTGACACTTGAAAAATAATCGAATTTCTCAACTTCATCGGTACTGAATCTTTTATAGACGCTTTGTAAAATAAGATAATTGGAATACTCCAAATTAAAGCGTGAAAATTCAGCCCGCGCGCCTTCATAAGTAGAAGAATAATTTCTAGTCTGGAGATTAACAATAACATCGAAACTTGGTTCTAAATAAAAGTTATTAAATTTTTGAGCAGATGGATAAAAACTATCCATTAAAGGAAAAACTGATTTTTCAAGAATAGTAAAAACAATTTTACTAGTTTTCTTTACACTAAATCTTTTACCAATGCTTTTTAACCTTTGGTCTAGCAGCGCAAGTTTTTTATCCAAGTCTGTCGGGTCTTCAATACTTTCGCCTTTTGCGCCCTTTATCATTAGTTCGAGAGAGTAGGTTAAATTTACAGCAATATACTCGATAAACGCTTCAAGATTTCCAGCATCGGCAAGCCGTAAAACATTAAGATAGTTTTCTTTATCATCAGTCTTAACAATTACAGGCGGGTAGCCGAACTGCATCAGAATAAAGTTCATCAACAACCGCGCCATTCTGCCGTTTCCGTCGTCAAACGGATGAATCAGAATAAAGCGATAATGAAATTCGGCAGCTAAAGTTATTGGATTTGTGTCCGGCGCATCTTTCTTTTCCCTATACCAAGCAAGTAATTCCTGCATTTTTGCAGGTGTTTCTTCCGGCGTAGCAAAATAAAAGGTTTCACCTGTAACTGTTAAGACGTGGTTCGGCTGTGTTTTATATCTGCCGACTTGAACGAGCCGTCTTGTAGCAATTCCGTTCGCTGTTTGCGCCTGAATATAGTGATCCTTTTTGAGTAAAAGCGTATGCAGTTCGCGTATAAAGGCTTCATTTAAAGGACGCTCGTCTTTAATAACATCAATGATTAACTCAATCGCCTCATTGTGTCCGGTCATTTCGATATGGTCTTTGAGCGGCTTTCCTTGTGCCGTAACACCGAACAAAAGCAAAGCTCTCGTTTCGCCATAACTGAGTTGATTACCCTCAAGATGATTAGAGTTGTAATTCCAATCAAGACGGAATTTCTGCATTATCCGAGCTTCCATTTCGGCGCTTAACGGGCGAAATGTATCTAATTCGGCTTTTAACTCTGCGGCTCTTGACAATATTTCAAACATAAAGCTTCATCTCGCCATTTTACGTTCTATTGTTTTCTTTTGTGAGTTCTAATAAGTCGTTTGGCGTGCAGTCTAAATTCCGGCAAATCCCTTCCAACACCCTTAAAGAAATGCTTTCTACATTTCCCTTGCTGATTTTATGCAAGGTCGGATAGGTGATGCCCGTTTCCTGTTCAAGCTGATAAATGGACTTGTTTTTAGCCTCTAATAATTCTTTTAGTTTGACTTTTATCACGCTCGAAATCATAGCAGAAATATAACACGCCCTATAGATAGCGTCAACTTTATATAAAGTGCGAATATCCTAGCAGCTCTTTCTTTATATAGTTGACATTATATAAAGAAGCCTTTATACTCTTAGAAGAGTCGGAAACGGCTAATGAAAAAGATGATTCAGACAAAAACACAAACAAAAGAAGCGTTCGGACTGGTAATTGAAGTCGAACACATCGGACGCGGGGCAACGGCAACTGTGAAAACACAAGGCGAATTTTTCGGCGTGTATAAATTCGCTTCGACAATGAATCTCGCTTTTGAACTGGTGAAAGATGAAATCGCCAAAATCAAAGCCGAACAAATTTTATTTGGATTAACTAAATGAACTTACCACCTTCGGCGCGGAAACTAATTAAAAAGGGTTTCTTCACGGAACAACAGGCTTTTGAGAAGGCGAAATTCTACGGAGGCAGGTGTTGGATATGTAAAACACTGCCAATGTGGGCTTTTGACCACGTTATACCCGTTTGTTTCAAAGAGATTAATTTATTGGCTAATTTACGCCCCGTTTGCTGTCAATGTAATTGCGCCAAAGGCGGCAGGTATCCGTTCGATATAAAAAAAATCAGGGAATCGAGAGGCGTGGATTCCCTGCGAAAACGAGAACAAAAAAAAGCTGAGGAAACGCGCGAACGTCTTCTCAGCCTCTTTACCTTCCATAAATTACGAAAGGCATCTACCAATGAAAAACAATACAACAAATTTAACTCTAATTCCAGAATTGGCAATCAGGATGAACCGCGTAATCGGTGAATTATGCCCGCTTTGCACAGAGCCGACAAACGCAAACATCGGTCTTGAGATTGTCGAGGAAACTACGAAAAAACCCGTCTGTAAGGACTGCGCCGTTGAATACGGACTCGATTTGGCTTACCTCTTAAATCTTGCGGAAGCGTCGAGATTGTTAGCGATTTCAGAACGTCAATTCGGTGTCGAGTTTGAAAAGGAAAACTTCCCGGAAGCGTTTAACGGTTTGAATTGGAACGGGTTCGACGAAAGGCAAAATATGGAGGTTCAGCCGTGAAACTCGAACCGGAAGTGGTCAAATTGCGCGAGAATTTGGAGGGCGAGAAATGAGCGTTATCAAGTTCCCGCCCGACAACAAACCGAAAGCGAAAGCCAAGCCGCCCGTTAAAACCGAAGAAATTGATTTGGCGAAACTCTTTACCAACGGTGAAAAAGGCTGCTTTGTCCAAAACGTCAAAAACGATTTTCCAAAACTGCAAATCCGCGCCGGATATTACGTTTTCGCTCCGAACAAACTGCCGCGTCCCGGTTCGATTGTTTTAGTTAAAAAATCAAACGGCGAAACATTGGTTACTCGGTTTTCGCATCGCGGCAAAGCAAAACTTTTAGCGGTCGCCACTTGGTATTTTGCCGAACTTGAGAAAACGGAGGGCGAAAAATGACGCCGTTTCGCCTTGTCCGAAAATTTAAAAGTCCGATGCCGAAATTACTCGGTCGTTATATGCCTGACGATTCGCTGGCGGAAGAACACATTCGCAAAGGCGATTTGCTGATTTACCGAGAGGTCGAAGAAAACGAAACCATTCCGCCGATTGCGCTTTGCGTTTTCAAGATGCCGGACGGTTTATTGATTGACCGCAGGGATAAGCAGATTGCCGAAATTATCGGCGTCGTCGTTCGTTTGGAGCGCGATTTAGACTAGGGCGAATATTCGCCCTTTAAAATTATGGAAACGAAAATCTGCAAACATTGTCAGTTTGAAAAACCTCTCAAATCCTTCAACGCTAATAAAAATAAATCCGGCGGCGTGACGTTCGGGAATTATTGCAATACCTGTCGCTCGCGCCGCGCGAATATTAAGAAGTTCGGACGCGAGAATAAGCGCGAGCAGTTGTATCGGTTTTGCGAAGCGTCTTTTCGTTGGTTTAGAAAATGCACGAAATGTCACACCGAAAAACCTATCGAAGATTTTGCTAAAGACAATGGAAAACCGACGCCAAGCTGTTTGGAGTGTCGAAGAAAAGCGACTAAACATTGGCTCGAAAATATGCCCGAAGAAGGACGTAAAGCGTATTATCACCACCGAAATACAAGCCCGAAAATGAGAGATTACCGCCGCAAACGCTGGGATGCGATGACACAGGAAGAACGGCGGGAATTTTATCGAAGATATGACACGCCGAAAAATCGAGCGAAGAAAAACGCGGCGGCAAGAGAGCGAAAGCGCAAAGCGAATATGTCGCCGGAAGAATGGCGAGCATTTTTAGATCGCTCGCGCGACTCGCGCACAAAACAAAGAATGAGAAGGCGAGCGCGGGAAAAAGCGGCGGTTGTTATCCCTTTTACCAAAGGCGAAATTATCGCCCGCGACGGATGCGAGTGTTATTTGTGCAATAAAGAATTGACTTACGAAACAGCTACGATTGACCACGTAATTCCGCTTTCTCGCGGCGGCTGGCATTGTCCTTCAAACGCAAAAATAGCTTGTGAGTTTTGCAATAAAAGCAAAGGAAAGAAAACGCTTGATGAATTTTTAGAATGGAGGGCGGCGTGATTAAAAAAATCCATATTCCTTCACTAGAAAAAAAAGCGGCAATCAAGCCGCCTTTTTTTATCTATCCGAGAAAACACGGAACATCTCAAATTTGAGATAATAGAAGTGAATTAGGGGGAATTTATTTTTGGCGCATCCTATAACCGAACTTCTTACTGATTTATCAAACTTAACAGACGAAGATGTTGAAAAAGTTGGGCGTGATTTATACAAAGAATTGTTTTTGGACAATGAAGAAATCGGTGTACGCAAGTGCCACGACAACGAGGATGCGGTTTTTTATAAAGAGAGGTTTGACCACGCCTTTTTTAAAACCAAAGACAGAAACTCACATATCAAAATTGAAATTGATAAAGGGCGTGTTGCTCGAATCAAGTGGATATTGCCAATGATACAGGGTGGTATCGCAAATTCAGAATATTGGCACATCACTGAGAAATTCTTAGAAAAGCGACTTTATGCGAATTTTGGTCTTGGCTACGTTGTTTGGTTGTGGCGCGGTTCGGGTGAATGGACGTTCTCAAGTGCTTACACAGCCGAACCAAACCAAATCAGACGCTATACTAAAGGCGGAAAGAAAATTACTTCGTTCAAATAAAAATGCCCTTGATTAGCTGGTTCAAGGGCAAAAACCGAGTCTGGCAAAACCAGACACTGCTTTTTGCGCTTCAAACTTTTACCCACCCCTCAAAGGTTACAGGCGCGCAAACTAGCATCGTTCGTTAGATTAATCCTCATAGGATTTCGTTGTCAATGAAATTCATTGAAAAACCTTGTATCTCAATGAAAAATCTTGCGAAATCGTTCAAATTGAATTTCGATTTCGATTGTGATCTTATTTCCCATTTCGGGCTAATTCTAAAAGCCGGATTTAAAGGTCAAAAAAAAGCGGGCATGATTGCCCGTTGATTTTTCTTTATTTTCGATGATAGGTTTTGTTTTTGTTTGGGGCGTTAAGAAATAGGGTCACTGAATTAATCTTTCTATTTGTTTAAATGACAATATTTTCATTGATTTTATCAGTACCTTTAATATCAGCATTAAGTGTTGTCTATTATGTAATAAGGTAAATTTTAAAACCGAAGAAATGCTGAAAGAAGAGCATAAGACACACCTTTCCTGGAGGTAACCGTGAGACTCTTAATTCAAATTTTTCTATTAATGGTATTGTTGGCTGGTAGCAGTAACGGCGAACAGAACAATAGTCCGGCATCTAGTAACGCAAACACAAGTAATAACCCCCAAGACCAATCTCGGCTTTCCCCTGAGGAAAAAGCAGCATTAATAGGTCTAATCCCAACGGTCCCAATTACCATAATCGGTATTTTGACGTACATTAGGGAGCGAAGAAAGCGCATTGCTGCTGAAGGAAAAGTTAATCACTTACAAGGAGAATCTGAAGCTTTACGTAAATCTATGGCAGATTCTCTCATTACAAAAGCGAAGGCAGTATTGTTAAAGGCTACCCTAAAGGACTTGGATGGAACCATCGATGTCCTAGGAAAGTATGATGATGTTGAGATTACCCGTGAAGGCGTTACACTTACTGCCTTGCCGGGAGGGCTTTGGTTTTACAATCCAGGCGTTAGCTTTATCAAAGAACCAGAACTTGTCGAACGGATACATACTCTTCCGAGCGGAGCCCAATCTCCGATTGACAGCACGCTTTTAACTTCTAAACCGACAGCAGGCATTCGTAACTTTAATATCGCCATCGGCGTAGCTCTTAATGTCGGACATAAATTCAGCTATCAATACATAGCAGAGGTGGCTAAAGGGTTCCTCTCAAGCAAAGAAGATATGGAAAATTATGCAACTTCCACAAATTCTCCAAAATTTGAATACTGGTGTTTTACGGTCCCAGGCGTCATCGAATCTTTAGTCATTCATGTAAATTTTCGTGATGGTTACAAGCCTGTAGCTCGCCCAGGAGTTTGGATTGGTGATGTTTCGCATGAGAATCGAATGGAGTCCGCAGAACTTTCACGGGTTAGCGATGGATTCAGCAATGCTCGAGATTGGTCATGGGTTAAATTTGAAATAGAGAACCCACGTATAGGGTTCTGTTATGCAATCTACTGGATCCCACCTACCAAAGCTTCTCTTGAATTAGCGAAAAAAGGGGAGTAAAATAAATTTTTGATGGAAAGGAGGTAAAAATAATTGATGAATAACAATCTATTTGCTAAGGGCGGAGGCGCAAGCGGTGGGCTTTAATTAAACCATTGTCTTTACACTTCTTCTGTCTGAAGGTGCAGCCCATAGGGGGGTTTAAATTCAATTTAGAAAATCAAAATTGAATCAAGAAAAAAGCGAGTCCACTCTGGCTCGCTTTTAATTATTTATTTTGATTTTCGAGTTTTTTCTCAAACTCGTAATCATCAATTCGGCGCCGGCGATGGCGTTCGCTTCGCAGAATATCAACCAAGCGGCAAATCAAAACGTTCCAGCCGTCGCGATAACCGTTTTCCGGGACCCCATTCTCCAGAGCGCAAATCGCATAATAATCAACCAGCACAGAATCAAAGTCGTATTTTTCACTGCCTTCAATCTCTTTAAAATATGCAAGGCAGTCATCGCGAAAACCGTCTTCGATGGTTTTGACCGCGCAGCCTTCACAAATTCCCTTTTGCCTTTTTCTTTGCAGCGCGCAGATTCTTCCGCAATCGAGGTAATCGGGACGCAGCTTTCTTTTGAGCAGCGACGCCTCCAGGTCTTCGCGCGCCACTATCCGGAACAGTTCCAGGAAACGTCTCCGGCTCGGCTAATTCCTTGTGGATGAGCCAAGCCGTCATAAAAATGCCGTCGAAAAATTCCTGCAAATCGGGTTCGTTATTGGTGAAATAATCGAGCGCCCGAAAGTAAAGAGCGGTTTTATTTTCCACTTCAGGGCGCAAAGTCTGAATCGGAAAATCCTTAATTCCCTCCGGTTGCCGCCTGAGCAGAGCGCAGATAAACGAGCGAATCGTTTCCATCACGACTTCGCCGGTTCGCTCCGTTTCCGGTTTGGCGACAAATGACAAACGAATCCGCTCGTAATCGTCATTTCTGGCGATGGAGAGCGGCAACACGATTTCGCCGCCGCCGTAGGCTTTCGGAATCGCAACTTTAACTAAAATTTCAGGTGAAAAATTGCCTTTTGAAAACATCTTTGCAGTTATCAGTTATCAGTTATCGGTTATCAGTTAAGGCAAAGAGTTCTTTTGCTGATAACTGATAACTGATAACTGTCGACTGTTATTAAGTTTGAAGGAACGAAACGCTCTGGCTGAGATAGCCGTAAACGGTGTTATAGGCACCGTTCAAAGAATCGGCGGCGAGCGGAGTGCCTTCCACAAAAATCGCCGATTTATTGCCGGCGCCGACAAATTGAACGGGATCGTTCGCAAGTTTCAGGAAAGTTTCGGGACTCAGTATCTCGACGCGGTTGCCGGGCTGTCCGAGCAGCAGGCTCGTGGAGACGGGTTCTTCCGACTCGCCCAGTGTGTAATTGGCGTCGCCTTCGGAGCCGAAAACGTTGTAATTGAGCGATTCGGGGATAAATTCCGAATCGTCCTGGCGCTCGACATTGCCGATATGAACATCGTCAAACGGGAAAGCGTCCTCATCGGTCAAAATATTATTGAGCGTTTTATAAGCGGCTTCGCGCAGCTCGTCGTTGTAAAAATTACCGTCGACTTTCAGCCGGCAATCTTCCGATTTCAACGGATTGGGAGTCACGCACGCGGGCAGCTCGAAACCTTCCTGCGGGAGCTTTTTCGCCGAGCCGATAAGAGTCAGTCTCATCGAAACGTCGCCGCGCCGCGGAATCGTCAAATCAATCGAATCGACGCCGAGATTTTTGAGTTTGACGGGCGCGGTTTCGTCCGTTTCAAAACCGTAGCAGAGCGATGTCAAAACGAGCGAGTCGGAAGTTTGACGGGTTGCCGTGTGAACGCGCTGCGCGCCCGCCGTGCCTGCCTGCACGGTCACTCCCGCGCCTCCCGTCGTGTTGTCGGTGACGGTGATCAGCGGGACGTTGGTTTTGGCGAGTTTGCCAACGAACGTAATTGTTCGGGATGCGCCTGCACCCGTGACCGCCACGTTTCCGCTCTTGATCGAACGAAGCGGTTCGAGCGCTGCCTGGATTTCGGCATTCGTCGCGTTATAAGCAATCGGATCGGTCGAATCGGTCAAACCTTCGAACGCGAACGTCAAAGTAAAATTGCCGCCCGTCGCGCCGCCGAGAGCAAGCGTTTGCGTTTCGTCCGCCGGCGTTCCGGTCGGATTTGCGACCCCTCCGCGCGCCAGGGCTAACCAGCCGAAAACGAACTGCGGAGTAACTGCGGGAAAATCAAACGTCCAGCGGACTAATTTGGTGTCAATCGGAAAGCCCTTGATGCGTCCGCGGCAATCGCGCAGCTCGCGCCGGACGATTTCATACGTCGGAAGCGCGCCGAGCGGCATTGCCGCCGTTAAATCGGAATTGGCAAGCGCCTGGTCGAAACCGGGCTGCCGCTTGAAAATGCCGGAGAAAGCTACGACTAATTTTCCTTTTTTGTGTGTTCCAGACATTAAATAGCCGCTCCCTTACGAATAGGTTTTTTGTACAATTGCGGAAAAAGCCGAATGATTTCTTTCGCGTTCGGGTGATAAAACCCTTTTGCCTGCTGAACGAAATCGGCGGGTAAAACATAAGCGCTGTTGCCGTCGTTAATGGTTACGAGCGGTTCTCTCGGCACTTTTTTGCCGTTAACCATTTTCGGTTTTCCGACAAAACGAATATTCGGCTGTTGCCCTTTTTCTTCAGTTGTTGCCATTAAAAATTTAACCTCCGTACAAAACACACTCTAAACGGTACGAACAAAGGTGGGCGTCGAAGTCGTCGAACAACTCGACTTCGGAGTCGTTTGCAAGTGTCGGCAATTCGCAGTTAAATCCATTGATTCCTAAGCTCGAATCGCGGTCGATAAGATCGTAAAAACGAAGCTGGAGAGCGGTAAAATCATCCGATGAATTCGTATTGTTTTTGCGCTCGTCTTCAAACTCCATCACGAATTCGATTTCGTAAATGACTTTGAGCGGCGTCCGGCACATCGAGCCGTCTTCGGATGACGGGTTGAAGCCGACGAATTTGACGAATCCGCCGCGCACTGTCTGGCGGTTCCCGCTCAAAGCGTCAACGAATTTCAAAAGTTTTTTATATTCGTTTAAATCGAGCGCGTCGCGGTCTCTGGTGTGCCAGGTTCCCGCTCCGGGAAGAGCCTGAATTTTGTCTCGCAGCGCAGTTCTAACCTGCAATTCGGCTGCGACTAAATTCGTAGAAATATCCGGCATTATTTATTCAACCTTTCCGCTCCGCGAGCGATTGCCCGGTTTAAGCGGCGAGCGATAAACGGCAGTTTTTCTTTTTCCGTTCGGGCAAAGGGGCGATTCGCCTTGATTCCCTGTTTAGCGATTTTCCGGGCGATAAGGAACGAAATTGATTCCTGCTTTGCCTCGATTGAGTGGCGAATATTCCGCCGTGTCCGTCCGGCGACAAAACGCTTCCGGTCCGAAAGACGCGACGCGAAAGCGAGGCGATTCGTTTTTTTGACGTTTTCCCGGTCAATCGGAATGTGTCTTCCAACCCATTTATAAAGCGGCGAACCTTTTCTCCACGGCGGCATTTTTGCGCCCGCGCGCCGTCCGTATTCATCAACAACCGTCTGCGGCTTATCGCCGTAGATCGTCAGTAGTTTGCGAAAACCGGAACCGGAGATTTTTGATTTAACGTTTTTCTTTTCCGCTCCCGTATCCTCACGCATTTTGGCTTGAATCGACGGAATGATGTCTTTTTTCAGATCATCAATCGCGGTGTCAATTTCCTGAGCGAAAACGATTTCGGCTTCCCGGATTGCAAGTTGTTTTTTAACGCGAATATTCATCCGTCGGATCAATCGCCAAATGTAGCGATGTCAGCTGAAGCGAAAAACTTTATGCAAAGTAGAATTGACGCCGGTATTTATTGCGATGCCCGTCGAGAATATCCTTCACGGGCGCAGGCAAGGCGCGTTCGATCATCGAACCGTCCCGCTTGATAGCGCCGATGACACCGGAAAATCCATCGTCTTTAGCGCGAAAAGTTCTCACAACAAGCTGTAAACAGGCTTCCTTGATTTCTCCGGGCACAGCGGCAAATCCCCAGCGCGCCGTAACCGAATACGGAACGCCTTCAGCAAAACGAATTCGGCGCGTGCGGATACCGTACTGATCAACACAGACCAGCCTGTCCGTTTCGTAAGCAAAATCGGGAACCGTGAAAGGCTCCGACACCGTCACAGCCGTCACGGATTCGGCGACGTGCAGCGGCAACTGGAGAAACGAAACATCGCGCCCGCGCAGTTTTTTGACTGAAGGCTCTGCGGGCGACGGCGCGAAATAATCCGTCAAAGTGTTATCGGTGACATAAGCATCAATCCGGCGCGATGCGCGCGTAATCATTTCTTCGAACTGCGCCGTTGTCGCATCGTCTTTCGGGTCGATATAGCCGTTTAATTCAGCGGTTCCGGCGAGTGTGTTAATTTCACAATAATCAGCCATAAAAATCACTCCCCAATTTTTTGAATAATCGGCGGCTCGCAGTCCGGAATGTAATCGTTTTTTATTGACGGATATGTTTCGCTTGAAACGACAACACAAATTGATTTGGTGAATTCATCATAACTAGCGGTCACAAATTCAGCATCGCGGGGAAGCGAATTTTCGACCACTTCAAACTTTCCCGTTCCGATGCCGAGCAGTAATTCCGGCGAAATACGAAATTTTTTCCATCTATTTTCAGCCATTTAATTTCCCTTTTTGTTTTTCCGCAAGCAGCTCGCGCGGCGTGTGTCCGATGTGAGCGCCGTCAGCAATGCTGACAATCGTATGCGTTAAGCTGCTCGCGCAGACGTTTCCGTGCCAGAAAAGCGGCGTGAGCGGCTTCCGAGTATGATTCGTAACGATTCTTTCCATCGCATTCAGCGAAAAAATCTTCGTCCAAATCAACCTCTGAATAACCGCTCGCGCCGTCCATTTTTCTTTATTTTTACGCCAGGATTTCTCCTGCAAAACCACGGTCCGTCGCTGAATCGAGGCTGCGCGAAGGACGCGATAAAACGGCGATGATCGAAATATATCCGCCGGCGGCGCCGTCGCCCAAAGTCGCGACGACATCGAGAAATCTTTCGCGCTTTCTCAAATCCAAGCCGATGTGAAACGCTTTGTTGTCGTCGGTTGCCACGGGCAGAGCCGGTTTTCCGGCAGCCCCGAAAACCGTATCGGAAACATCATTAAATCCGCCGCCGGACTGGGTTGATTCCTGAACTTTAAGAGCCGTCATTGCGATGTCGGTTGCGCCGACGACGGCAATAATGTCGCAGTAACTGAAACCTTTGGTGTCAATTACGTTCGTGACTGCCGAGCCGTTGTCCAGGATAGCGGCGGGCGATGTCACGACGACAAGTTTTTGATTTTGAGTATCGTGCATTTTTCTTTCCTCAAATGCGAAAGGATTTGAGCATTTTCAAACCCTTTCGCGGTCAAAATTGAAAATTATCGAATCGAAACGCGCCCGTCTTAGGCTGGTTTCGTGATAAGTCCCACGACGGAACCTGCGCGGCGCGCGTCTTCGTCAGCCGAAGCGGTACCGAGATCGTGATTAAGGATGTCGAAGCGTTCGATCATCTTGATCGCCAGCGCGTCTTCAGCCCATTTGTACTCGGTTGAGCGGGTCAAAACCATTTGTTTCCGGTCGCCGTAGCGCGAAGCGGCGCGCAAGTTTCCGAAAAGAAGCGGAATCTGGCTGTTTGCCGACACCCGCGGCAGCACGACCGATGTTTCCACCGTGTGTCCCATGAAGACTTTTTGCTTTGTGGCGACACCTGCGACAAATTCGGCTGCGCTCGCGCCGCCTGCCTGCATTGCAATGCGAGCCAGCACGTTGATGAAGAATTTGCGCGAGCAGTAAAATTTCAGCTCCGCATCGTCTTCGGCGCGCTCGGGAATTGCTCCCATCAACGCGAGAATATCGACCAGCGTGATTTCGTCCCAACTGTTTCCGCTCGCTTCGACAAGTCCGCCGATGTTGGCAACCGTTGCGTCCATTCCCTGCAAGGCGGGAATGATGCCCATGATTTTGCCGTAAGATTTCGAGCCGTCGCCTAAGAACCCGCAGAGGTCTTTTTTCTTCGCCGAAGCTTTCGCCAGATCCATCGCCAGATCATCGCCGATGTTGACCATCGAGTCTTCGTTCAGCTCGTTAGAAATCAAAGCGATGGCGCCGATTTTCTTCGCCGTCAGCTCGATTGCCGAGTAACCTTTTTCGGTTTCCTGCAATCTTTCCATTTCGGCGACGAAAAACGCTTCCAGTTCTTCATCGTTGACCCACACGGTTTTGGTCTCGCGCGCCATCGGTTCGCGTTTGGCGTTGCGCTCGAAAACACCGTATTTTTCGCGCAAATCAATGATGTCGGTCGAAAATTCCGGCGGGACCATATAGCCGCCCAGCTCGTTTTGTCCTTCAACCTGCGCTTTGACCATCAAAATGTTGTGGTCCTGGCAGAATTTGAGGGATTTTTCGTTTCCGAGCTGCGTGGCGTAAAACCACTGGGCGAATTTGTAGGCTTTTACATCCGCATCCTCGCCTTTGAAGTTTTTGACCGAACTGATCGCCGAGTTGCGAGCCAGAGATTTCAAGGTTTCATTTGCGGATTGAGCCGGATTCGTTCCGGGAATCGCGATTGACGCGGCTGCTGCGCCCCCAAACGATTTTTGCGCCGCTGCGCTTGTTTCAATCGCTTTTTGCGTTTTCGTGACTTCCAGATTTGTTTTTTCGATTGCCGCCGTCTGCTCTTCGGCAGCGGCGAGAAGACCCTCGCGGGCTTCATCCGTCAGCGCGTCGTCATCGAGCGCCTTCATTGTTCCAGCCAGCTCCGTTTGCTGGGTGTTCAGCTTGGTTAAAAGCTGCTTCAGCCACTTTTCCATTATTTTTTTACTCCGTACCTTAATAAAATTTCAGCCAATCTCGATGACTTCGATAAAAGTCTAAGTCACGCTTTCAGACCTCACACCCAAAAAGAAAAAGGCTGCCAAAACAACCTTTTAAATAAAAACTATTCCTTTTGCGCGAATAGTTTTTTGATTCTTGTAATCAACGAATTAGTGAAAGGTGTTTGCTCTTTTGGGGATAAACGCAAGCGTCGGAATGAAGAGGCAAAGGTCTGCAAAACCTTTAGGATTAAGAATCTATCGGTCTCTCCGCACGCTTGAGGGACGTGCGGAGAGTTCTTTGTTACTTTCTCGGCGCTCAACCGAAACCAAAAAAGAGACTTTTTAGCCTCTTAGAGTGCGAGTTAAATTTTAGGGAGCGGTTGTTGATCAATTAGGCAACTGTTTGAAAGGTAAATAGATTGATCAACTTGTTTTATTGGAATTAATAAATTTAACAATCCTTTCGTCTAGTTCGGTTTTTCTTACTGACAACGGGATAGATTCTCTTCTATTACCAGCAAACCCTCGAACGATTCTTCTAAGATTTTCAAGAGCGACACTAAAAAGTTCATTAAATCTAGCTTCATCTTCTAAAACTTCAAATATTTTTTCTTTATGTCTAACGAGAGTGTTTTTCGAGTATGCTCCAACTATTGTGTGTAATAACAACGAACCTAAATGTAGTTTGCCGTAAGTCATTAACATTTGGTTGTATCTATCGTCTTCAAGTGAATCTTTCTGAATCTCCCTGATTCTTTTGTTAATCTTCAAATCAACTTTTACGGGTATTAGATGGAGAACGTAATCAAATATAACTCCGCTGTTTGGAGCCGGAAAGACTTCATCGTAGAAATTAGTAAATAGAGCTTTTGGTCTTGTCCTTACCTCTGACGGTCTAAATAAAATTTGAGCGGTAAAAACTTGGAATAGTTTTTGAATACTAATAACATTCCTCTTTCCTTGATTTCTATAAAAATTCACTCTTCTTTCATAATAAATATTATTATTTAGAAAGTACTCTTCTATATTTTGTTGAATATCTTCATTTGCCTTTAACGAAAAAGATTTTATCGGTGTTTGTGAGTTTGTTGTTTCTGTAATTCTATAAACCAACTCGCCACTATTGGTTTCAATTATCTTTGTAAGGACGGTTGTATCAGGATTAAGAACCTGATTCTGAATATTCTCTAACTCTCGTTCCTCTGTCCTGTTTAATTCACCCCTTATTTCCTTTTCCTTTAAAATTTCAGCCCGCTCCAAATTGGACGCCGCTTGATATAGCGCATTAGAAGTCTGACAGCCATTAACGATTTGTATTCCATAAAGACGATATTGGTCATTAGGCAATTCTTCTACCTTTCTACAGGTAATAGTAAGTCCATTATTGAAACTCCAAAAATATTTTGCCTCTTCTTTGCTTACACTTGTTTGAATGATTTTCTTATTCAAATCATTTCGCCTGTAATAATCTCTGATGTTAGCCTCGAAAATCGCTGTTTGCCAATTCTTAACTAATTTGGCAATTTCGGAGGCATTCATAATGCTTATATACCCGTTTAATTTTTTGTTTCTTTCGATCTCAGTAATGTATTTCAGTGTTTTGACATACTTTACTATGTCAACTATCTCTTCTCCTTGTTTCGATAGATTTAGTAATTCTTGCGCTCCTAAAACGGAAAATGAGTTTCCTAGATAAGCGTTTTCAATTAATAACTCCTTAATGGCTGAAATCTGGGTAGTTAATAGCTCATCTTTTTCTATGTTTTCTTTAAGTCCGGTAAAAACCATATATAGTTTTATGTGAACCTGCTCCGCTGAAAATGCTTGATAGATACTTAGTTTTATGTCATTTAATTCAGTTGCCCTATTAAATAAATATTCGTTTTTACGTGCGTCTATATCATTTTCAATAAAGACTCTTTTAATTCCTTCCTTGAACTTCAATAAATCTGATTGTTCAATTCCTCGACTCTTTTTAAATTGCAAAATATGAAATACAAATTTTGTATCTTCATTGAACTCATCTAATTGCTCAACTGAGTTTACGACTTCACCGTTCGCAGAAAGATATATCGCGTCAATCCCGTAATCGTGGGTTTCCTGTCTATACGAGCTATCAACTATTCCCTCTTCAATGTCCTCAAATTCAAAATCCTTAAAAATAGTGTCTAATGAGTACAACATAAAAGCAGCACCCTGTTTAACACTTTCATTGTTATTAAAAACATTTAAAACATCAGAGTAGAGTTCGAGAGTTTTGCTAATTTTTGTATCAATTAAATTAAAAATACTCATTGGTTAAGATTCCCCTTCGTTTGTTCTTTGCTCAACCGTTTTCATTTACTTTTCAACCTTCACTTTCGGCGGTCTGCCCGCCTTTCGTTCTCGCACAAGCTCAAGGTCTGATTCTTTGACCATATGAGCGTGACCGAACTTTTGAGCCGGAAGCTGTTTGTTAAGAATCATCTGTCTGACTCTTGTGTCCGAAATACCTAATCGTTCCGCTACTTCCTTTGTTGTTAATAGATTTTCCACGCTTAATTTTTACTACAAAAACAAATCTTACACAATCGTAATTAATTCAAATAACACTTACGAAGTTGTAATATTATTCTTGACATAATGCTTACGAAGTCGTAATATTATTCTTGTAGTCAGAAATGACTAATTACCCGAAAACAGGAGAAAAGAAAATGAACGTAGCAACCGAAATCAACAAAGAATTACTAGGTGAAATCGCCGCCGAATCAATTGCTAAAATCAACCCGAAACAGGAAAACGGCAAACGCTGGATTCGAGCTATCGCCAAAGCGACGGTCGAAATCGAAAACAATCCGTTTATGACCTACAGCCACGACTCGCACAGCCTTTTAATGCTTTCCGAGCGAAGCGGGCAAATCTACACCGCGAACGGTACTTGCCAGTGCGCGGCTTTCGGCAAAGGTCAACCCTGCTATCACCGCGCGGCTGCCCGATTAATTCAAATCTACGTTGAAAGAAGCAATTAAAAAACAAAAGGCTTAGGAATGCGCGAACACTCCTAAGCCTCTCTACCTTCCATTAAAAAACGAAAGGATTATGTATGCAAAAGAATACAACAAATATCTTGTCGCTTCCAAAATTAGCGATAAAGTTAAATACACGAATCACGGATCTATGCCCCTTATGTGGCTCTCCGACTAATCCGAATATCGGCGTCGAAGTAGTTTGCGATGAAACGGGACTTGTGGTTTGCCGCGCTTGCACGCTCCAACACGCGCCTGAATTGGCGTATTTGATGTCGCTCTCGGACACGGCAAGATTGCTTGCAATTTCAGAGCGAGACTTCGGAGTCAAATTTGAATCAATCCACTTTCCAGAGGCGTTCGGGGCTTCGTGGAAAGAGTTTGAAGAAAAAGACAATGTTATTCCGTTTCCCTCAAGGGAGGTGGCGGCAAGATGAAAAACTTTCCAAATACTCCGCAGGGAAACAGTAAATCTGCGACCGAGATTCTTTTTCAGCTTCAAG
>DASVQY010000035.1:0-112077 GCA_036388895.1 Pyrinomonadaceae bacterium
ACCTATTTTCATTAATTTCCTTTGACCTCCTTTTTATAAGATTTGAGATTTACAATTTAGAGTGTGTCAAAATTCAAAACAAGGAGCGTTTTTGAGATTTTAGTTATGAGACGGCTTTTGAGACAACACACAAGGTTTAGCAAGAAGTCCCTTATTTGCTGATCAATATAGTAAAATCAGTATTTGAGTGAATTATGAAGGCAGTTAAAAAGGAAGAATTTGGAGAATTGTTAAAGCGTCTCAAAAAGGGGCGTTTATTAGACAATCTAAATTTACAATAACTCAATATAAGATATTACAAAAAAGCCGTAAGTTTTTATGCTTACGGCTTTTTTATGAAAAGTCATTATCTATTTACTCGTTGTAAAGAACTGAATACAGTCTCCTTGATTTTTGAAAGTGCGCGGCGGAACAAATGTCATCCATCCACCATTTTTGCATTGTTCTGGATCACCACTAGTAGTTTGCTGAAAACCGAATGAAGGGTAATAATCTATTCCCAAATCAGTTGTCAATCTTACAGGTCGCCCACTACTATCAGCATTCATAAGATAAATATCTTGATTGTAATCGCTTCCTTCGTAACTAAAAGCAATCTTACTACCATCTAAATTAAATGCCGGTTGTCCCTCATAAGCCGGACTATTAGTTAAATTTACTTCATTTGTGCCGTCCAAATTTATTAAGTAAATTTCCCCGTTACCGTCACGGTTAGAACTGAAAGCAATCTTGCTGCCATCCGGACTAAAGGTAGGTTCGTAATCAGGACGTGGGTGATTAGTTAAACGAGTTTGGTTATTTCCATCGGCATCCATTACGAAAACTTCATAGTTATAATTGTCATGATCAATTCTACTAGAAGTAAAAGCGATTTTGCTTCCGTCTGGACTAAAAGCGGGTTCAAAATCGTATACTGAATTATAGGTCAATCGAATCCTATTAGTACCATCAACATCCATTACGTAAATTTCTGAATTATCCGAATAGGGAACATGAGAAAAAGCAATCTTGCTGCCGTCTGGACTAAATACAGGTCCCAAACTGAAGGTATAATCATTAGTTAATTGAATTAAATTTGTGCCATCTGCATTCATCACATAAATATTAGGACGCCCACTCCGATCAGAAACAAAGGCAATTTTGCTACCGTCTGGACTAAATGTTGGCTCGTAGTCAAACGCTGAATTGTTAGTTAAGTTAATTTGATTATTGCCCTTGGCATCCATAACATAAATTTCAGCATTTCCATTACGATAAGAAGTAAAAGCGATTTTTTCAGCAGCTGAAATAGTTTGCGTGCTAAACAGCACAAAACTAATGGAAAAACCAAGCATCATTAAAATCATATTCAATTTTTGTTTCATTTTATTCTCCTTAACAGTCTTAGAGTCGGTTTGATTAATCTTGAAAGAGATTCAAAATTACCTAGAAAAAAAGAAAGATTTTAGTAAAGTTTTTAGTAAAATTAAAAAGTATTTTCTGAGTGTGAACACAAGAGAGAGCCAATTTACTTCGATAAATTCAATGGTTAAATTGGTTGTTTTATCTGATTTTGAAAAAAACCACATTCTGGTAAATACTGTTACGGCTAAACACAACGCAGACTTTTGCTGAGTCAAAACACTTGGCAAAGGAAAAGCAACTGGATAATCAAAAGTTTTGGCTACTGAATAGTTAATTCCGTAGTTATATCGAACCACAACGGAAAAGGCTGAACTCCTACGGGAGTCATCGAACCATTTTGCGGATAGAACAGAGTTGCCGGAACGGCTGAATTTCCATAATTCGATACTCTTCTCTTTCTCCCGTCAGGACTTAATATCGTTGGTCGAATCAATTGTGTAGTCTGAATGTCGTAACTTTCAGAGCCGCAGGGGATACCAAATTTGGCACTAGTCAAAAGAACCGGATTCTTTCTATCAGTTGTTCCGTAAAGATTTGAAAAATACACTCGATAAGGATAACCGAAGTATTGATTTCTATCGGAATCAAACTGGAACACTGTTTTGCACGCCTGCGGAAAGTTAGCGTCATCAAAAGCTTCTCTTGGAATATATAACCGAAAACTGCGTGGATTCGGTGCCTGACAATTCGAGAATTCCTGTGGGAACATGTGAAAAAATGAGTTCCCAAAAGCACCCACACAGGGATCGGTAGAAGTAGGCAGCCTATAATCTTTGTAAAGGACGTTATCAATACCATCACCGACAACAGATAAGCCAAACGTAGTGGTTGTTCCATTCGTCGTAATATCAACAAAGTTTTTTATCCAGACATTACCGTAATAGTAATACGGTTTCTTTTGGGCAGATGCGCTATTGGACAAACCAATTAGAACAACGGCAAATCCAATGGCGAGAAAAAGTTTTTTCATACTGGGGATCTCCTTTATTTTTGCTTTCTTAAATGAAATATAAAAACCTGCCCTGGCTGTACAATTTTCGAAACAGTTGAATTTATTTTTTGGAACTGTGTATTGGGTGATTTATTGCTGCTAATCTTTCGCACGAAAAAATGCTAGACATTTTTCCAAAGCAGAAGTAATCTACGCCTACATTTCTAATTTTGGGTCTAAAGCAGAGTGAAGTTATCACGAAATTTCGCTCGCGTAAATACTTAAATTTAAGTATTTTTTGTCTGAAATAAATCAGTTAACCTTAGCTTAGACAAGCTAAATCTTTAACAAGATTTTCGAGGAGTTTGTTATGAAACATTTGTTTCACACGGAAGTGAAAGCGTTTCTTTCTTCGCTGGCGCAATTGTATAGCGATATTGAGCCGCAAACTCTGCCCGAACGCACTATAGCGGTCGCAGACAGCCTCATCTCAAATGAATTTGTCGCCTTCGATTTTTTTAATTTAAATATCGAGTATACCGGAAAGCATTGGTATAGCCTGCCTGAAATGATTAGCGATAGCGAATTAGAGATTTTTGTTAATTACGTTCAGCAGCATCCTTTTTCCCCGGAGATTCCCCGCAAACTTCTGCACGGTGCAAAGAGGATCAGCGATTTTATTCCTGACCGGGAGTTTCACAAAACGGGAATTTACAACGAATTTTATAAACTCTACAGAATCGATCACCAGTTGTGTGTATCGCTGACGGACGCGCCGGATTCGGTAATAACCTGCGCCTTGAGTCGAACCAAACAGGATTTTTCGGAACGCGATCAGGCTCTTTTGTCCTTGCTTGCTCCGCACCTCACCAATGCCCTTCGTAACGCTTTGGCTATCGAGCGCTTACGGAAGAATGAGGAACGGCTTATGTCAATTGTGGAATCCATTTCTAACGGCGTGATTGCATTAGACAGGAATAAAAAAGTTCTGTTTATCAGCGAACATACTGCGACACTGCTGGAAAAATATTTTGGTCAAAAGGAAATCAGCGATAAAACTTTGCCTGATGATCTGCAACGATGGATTTCAAAATTCGATTTTTTAAATCAAAAAGAGCAGCTCATAAATCCGCCCCTGCCCTTTATTGTCGAAAAGGAAAACTCCGTCTTACGAATAAATCTTATGTTCAATACCACCACGGATGAAAGTACTTTGATTTTGGAAGAAAAATCGCTGCTCACGCCATCAGTTTTGAAGACCTTAGGTTTAACAAAACGCGAGGCGGAAATTTTATTTTTTATGGCAAAGGGTAAAACTGATAAGGAAATAGCCATTTTATGCGGAATCAGTCATTACACAGTACAAAAACACACTCAACATATTTATCATAAACTTGGCGTCGAAACACGCACGGCGGCAATGTTGCGTGCGATTGAAGTCCTTCAAAAAATCATCCATTAAGAGCCGATAGGGTATGGATTCACTTAGAAAAGTATCTCAAAAAGGTATGACTTATGAGACACTTTTTAACCTTATTTTTCTGTTTCAAAAAGGGTCGTTTATGACACGTATTCTATTAGGATTTATTAATCTTCCTTGTTATTTGTTTCATTCAAAGAAAGCTGAAGTGGGTTTGCCTTCTCGTCATTACTCTTTGACGGTTTCAGTCCCCACCACACACCGAAAGCTACGAGAAGGGCAGGTATTATAAAAACCCAAAGTATTGATAACCAAAGTGCATCACCAGGGTGAAGATAAATTAACATTTTTATATTTCTTTCTACTTTGCATTTGTTTCAAAAAGGGTCGTTTATGACACAGCTTTGAATGTTGCATATTTACTTTGTTTCCATTCTAAACAGTATTTAATAGCTGAAATTACTTGATAAATTAGTAGTACAAAGACTATTAAGAGTTGGAGAAAGTCTGTTTGTAACGTAACTTGCATTAACTCAAAATATTTATTTTCATTGAATAGGTAATTGTTTTTTAAGTTATAGACTTGAACAAATTTCCAGAAAGCTAAAACAATTGCTGATAGAGAAATAATCTGTGAAAGAAATTCTTTTTTTATTAATTTGCCTGCAATAAAGAAAAGCAAAAACCAATTGATGTACCGATAAATATCACTTAAATCACCATAAGGCGTATTTCCGTGAGTCGCGTGAAATCTAGGGTCAACTGTTGGGTCTGTGATACCGCATAAAGCAGCACCAAAGTTGTGACCATTTCCCAAACCTATAGATAGAGAATTTTCTATAGCTAAATAAACAGTTATTAGAATTACGATTGCTTTCATCATTATTCTTTTCTATCTCCTTTGGCTTGTTCATATTTGACTCATTAGGATAATAAGTGAATTTGAAAGAGATTAGAACATTAAAATTAATGTAAGGCTTAAACAGTCTCAAAAAGGGTGGTTTTTGAGACAAACTATTTGCTGGTTTTCTTGCTCCATTTGGAAATGTTTTGGTAAACCAAATCTTCTTTTAACTTGTTTTTAATTTTAGACTTCATATCAGCTTTGTCTGACAAATTATACTCTGCCTCATAAAATTCCCACGCGTCTTTTTCTTTACCTGCATAAATATACCTAAGCATTACATCTAGCATTGCGCCGAGAATATCTCCGTCGTTTTTAGCTACATCAGATTTAAACTTGGCTTCTTTGACCTTTGAGATATGTTGCTGAATATCGCGCAAAACAAAATCTTGAAAATAATTATTGGCAGGAATATATTCTTTAGATTTCGAGTCATAGGCGAAAACAATTTCAGGGAAAGGTGAATTTGCGTTGTTTAGTTTATTAAAGAACCAAAACGCGAGGTGGCTTTGAATTAATTCCTCTTTTCCGTCTTTATCTATATCGAATACTCCCAAACCATTTCCGACCCCGTATTTGCCACTGTCGTGAATAATCTTCGCTTTCTGATTTAAGTCAACTATCCAATACTGCCAATCTCGATTCGCAGTCTGCTCGACAATGAGCTGTTTCGTATTCTGACCAAGCAGGGAATGTAATCCGAATCTAATGTCAGTTCCGAGCGGATTAACGATAACGTCAAACTGAGTAACAGCTTTATCGTTTCTTTTCAGAATGGCATACTGATGACCATCCTCGTCATACTTTTTACCCTCAATAATGGTCGGCTTTGAGTGTCTTTCAATTTGATAATCTTTGTAAGATAATTTTTCACTTGTTGAAAGCAAGTAATCTTCATATTTAGGCTCATAGTTACCCTGTTTAGCCGTAATTGTCATAGTATCTGGTGTAGGCGTCACTTCCACAGAAGAAAGGGCAGGAGAAATTGAACTAATAGAAGCCACGTTACAGCTACAAAACGTTAGCGACAGTAAACCTAAAGCATATTTGTAAAAATGATTCTTCATTCTTAGCTTTTGAATATAATGAGCTTATTATATGTGTCAAAAAGGGTCGTTTTTGAGATTAATAAAAATTGTAAGTTATTGTAACTCGAAACTTGATTGGTTTGTTATCACAAGATTTCTTTGGAGTATATGTTGATAAATAAGCTGCTCGACGAGCTACGTCTCTCAAAAGTGATTGTCCTCGAACAATCTCTGCGTAAATAACCCTGCCTTCTTCATTAACTATTGTCTCAACTTTAACTTGACCTGTAATTTTTAGCCGTTTTGCTTTTTGTGGGTAATATGGCTTAACAATTCTTGTCGGACAGCCTTCCCAACAATGGCCTGATATTTTTGGTAACACTTTACCAAATTGAGCGATTTGATATTCTCGCCTTTTCTTTTCACATTCAGCAAGAATTTTTTCATCCTCAGCTACTTCTCGGAGTAATTCAGACTCAGAAGTTTTGTTTTTTATTTGAGCAGAGCAAGGCAAATAAAATAGAAACGCAAATATTATTATCCAGATTTTTAGCGAAAGATGATTCATTGATAAATTAGACAATCATCTATCAAAAAAGTTCCAATTAACTTTTGTTTCAAAAAGGGGCGCTTTTGAGATAATCTACTGATCCACATTGGGCAGTGGTCAACTGCAATTTCTATCCCTATTTAACACCAGATCCGACAACCAACTCGCACGGACCCTCGAATCCCTTAGCGCCCTCAAATTGCTTTAACTCCTGCTCAATCTCTCGCCAAGTCTCCTCTCGTTCCGCCTCGCTTAAGCCTGACATCATTTGGTGCAACGCCCCGAACGACTCCTTCTCGAAGCGAATACACTCAGCCGCCGATGCTAAGCGCAGAGGAGCTGAAACGACGCGGGTCTGGATGTCACGGAAACCGGCTCTCTGATAAGCCGCCTCAAGGACGCCCGGACTGCCGAGACTAAACGGACCCGGCTGCCCCTGCAACGGTGGCGGCAGTTGTGCGCGCCTGCGTATGATTGATATCGGGATTGAAAAGAATCGATTGTTCTCGGCTGTTGAATAGACAATTGCCCCGATCCGCCCGCCCGGCTTGAGCACGCGATGCATCCCTGTTAATGCCTTCTGCTGGTTTGGGAAGTATATGAGACCAACGCGGGAGATCACTGCATCGAACGAATCCGTTTCCAATTCGTCTAGGTTTTCCCCATCCATTACACGCGTCTCGACATTCATTAAGCCGGCAGATAGAGCCTCTGCCCTCGCAAACTCAAGGATATTAGCGGATATGTCAGTGGCTAACACATATCCGGAAGCGCCAACGCGATTTGCTGTGACAAGTGTTTGTTCGCCCGCTCCTGCCGCCACATCTAGGACCCTGCTGCCAGAACTGACGCCCGTCATATCCAGCATAATTTCTGTCGCCGGACCAAGCCACACGGAAAGTATCCGACCCCAGCGGTGCCACGCTGCAGCGGCAACTTGCCACTGCTGCTTCGTAGTGTCTTTATATTTTACGGGATCGAATTTCGGTGTCTCTGTTGCCGTAAGATTACCTCCTATTGATATGTCGAATTTCAGAGCGCGAACAGCACAACTAGATACTATACTGCAAATTTGCAGTATAATCCGAAATAGGCTTAACTGCCCCTAAAACTTTTAATTTTATTAAAAGCCGAATTATAGACGCACCCAAAATATCTGTAATTTTCGTCTCAAAAAGGGTCGTTTATGACACGCTTTTTATCAATGTTAATTTTAATGAGAGGGCGTGGTTACAATCTCGGTATTATTTCTTACCTCAATCCGATACGGTGGATAAAATACCGTTGTGCTATCAACATTCGATGCTTTTGGCATTGGGCGGAATGAAAACGTAAGGCGTAGTTGCCGCTTTTTCTCAGCAGTTTCATCAGGTGCAAACTGCCAACGCTCAGCAGCAGTTTCAATAGTCTTTCGCATTAGTTTATGTGTATCTTCTACTGCCTTCGAAGAGGTAACCTTACCATCTCGGTCAATTTCAACATCTACAAAAAAGTCACCTTTTAAGCGTAATGCTAATGCTGCTGCGGGATAAACGGGAGCTACTGCGGAAACTACAACAGGCGAGTTTTGCGTTTTGTCTTTCTGACCTAAAACAGGACTTACAAAAATAAATAGTGCGATTGTAAGAATTATTGACTTCACAAATTCTATGATGTGGTTAATCGAGATTTCGATTTTATGTCTCGAAAAGGGTCGTTTATGAGACGAATAAATGACTAACAAATTTGTCCACAATTAGGACACTCGCCACTTCCTTCTGGATAATATATTGCACCACATCCATTTGGACATTCTTCTGGTTCTCCCATTGGTTTATACATTCCGTGACCCATTTTTAAATAATGAAGCGTTTGTGCTTCTTCCCAGGTCGAGGCTTCAAGTTGATGTATTAGCTTTGCGTTTTTTGGATTTGAGAAGTTAGCAATTGCTTCTTCCACAGCTTCGGCTTGTACAAGAACCATTTCGATTCCATCCTCATCTTCTGATTGCCAAGCTTCGTAAAATTTCTTCATCTGTTAATACATTTTACCTTTCTGATGTCTCAGAAATGGTCGCTTGTGAGACTGTAATTAAGTATCAAGTGTTAGGTTTTGAAAAATCAAAGTTGTTTGGTAATAGTTGTTCACATAATTGGCGCAATTCATTTTGGTCATCACTAAATAAAGGGTCATATGTTTCCCCGTGATACTTCCGCCACCAATAACCTTCGCGGAATTGCCAAAAGGAAACCGGCGACCCTAATTCATTAAATAATTCGTTATTAACAACACATCGCAAACCTGTAAAATGTTTTCTTCCATCCAAACCTGCTTCGACACAACCCGGTAAATCAACCGAAGTTATATTTTCAGCGTCCCATCCGACGTGAGCAAACCGGAAATCCGGGGCATTTCTTAACTGATGATACAAAAAAATACCAGTTTCAGTTGCCTCTAAAGCATCTCTAAGATTTTCAATGCCGCGACCATTTCCACATATATATGCTGAGGAAACACATAATCCGGGTACATCATTATTTTCAATATAAGCGCCAAAGCGAATTGTTCTTCCAGTTAAAAGTGTATGGTCCAGATTGTGAAAATGGAGTTTGAGTTTTTGAAGACTTTCCTCATCTTTTCCCTCTATCCATAACTGAAAAATTAATGCCATATTCTATTGTTTGAGAAGTGGTTCAAAATAGGTCGTTTTTGACACTGTTATACTAATCTCTCACTTTTAATTGGAACTATTACATCTAAATTTCTCGGGGTCTAATGTAAAAACACTATCCTTTTTACATTTATATCTTCCCTTATTTTTTTTAGATGCCATTATACGGAGATCACTTACTGCTTTATCGTCGCTTAGATACGTGAATCGAATGCTTTTCTCTTTATTAAAATGTATTATTTGACCTCCAACATCTCCATACGGACAAGCAGTAAAATCTTTTTTATTTAAGAATATGTCTTCGGGTTTCATTCTTAAATCTTTCTCAAACGTGAAGAATACATCTTCAACAATCCATATGCGGTCTTTTTCTGGTTTATCACTTTGATTACAATCTCTAAAATAATCGATTGAAACCTCTTGATTTTCGTTAATTGTGTAGGTTATTGAGAAATAATCTTCTCTTCCTTTGATAACATTATCTCCTTCACCATAAACCCTAGTTACATCTTCTAGTGTCGATACATATGGTGTTATTTTTAAGTATTCTTTACGAATGATTCTTTCCTGACCTAACACACTAAAGCTCAGAATGATAAAAAACGATATAGTGAAACCTATTTTGTTTAGCATTTTTCCTAAAAAATATGATTGGTTTTTATTCTGTTTCAAAAAGGGTCGTTTATGACACGCTTGATTGTTTCACAAAGGAGCGTTTTTGAGACTGATTATTTGTCTCTTAGTTTTTTTTTCTTGTCCAACCGTTGAATGTAAGCTCGAATGCCTGCAATTGAAAGAAGTAACGGACCAATTAACACTAACCAGCTGAAGTAAACAAGATAGCTATGCCCTTCTTGATTGATAATCGCAGGTTCTAGGTCCGAGTGAATTTCAAATGCTTGCGACCAGTAAAATAAGAACACAAATGGAAGAATTGGAACCAAGAAAAGCGGATGATGCCGAACAAGCAAAAAGCCTCCAATTTCAAAGATTACAAAGAATCCCCAAAACACAGATAAGGGCACGGTTTCAATCTCAAATAAAAGCATAAGTATACCGATAATCTGTAAATCTTACTCTTTCAAATTACGTCTCAAAAAGGGTCGTTTGTGAGACGCTCTGAATCCTAATTTTGCGATCTACAAACATGGTCTAATCTGATTGCAATTATTTACCAGAATAAGAATGATGAAGCCGGGTAGCTGGTGAAAATTTCGTATTCCATCAGCGTGCCGTTCTGTTCGTTAAAGTAGAGATCCGCTCTAGTATATGCCTCCCTGAATAAAATTCTTTCTTCGCGGGTCGCGGTTATCCATTCTCCCTTTATATCTCTATATCGTGCCATCTCTTTTGGAACTGTCATAAAGGTAAAAGAATTCTCCTCAAGAAATCGTATTACCTCCTTTTTCGATGATCCAACTGGAACTGTCGAGTCAATGTTTGCTCGTATTTCATTTTCCGGAAGTGGATAACAGATTAAGAAAAGCGTTATCAGGATGATCGTTATCGATACAAAGAAAATTCCTAATTTTAATTTTGCATTTCTCATATCAATTCACAGGTAACGATTTCAATAAAGGAGTCTCAAAAAGGGTCGTTTTTGAAATAAACAAAATCAAAATGAATACATGATTCATCTTAATTTTCTTGACAAGTAAATATGTCTATCTATATCTTGTAAATGCTGATTTTATTAAAGATACAAGATTTTGGTTTTATTCCAATTATATGACTGCCTTTCAATAAATGAATACAAACAATAATAAAAAAATGCACTTTTTTATACGAAAAGCGGTGATCTTAGTATCTTTTAGTCTTATAGCGTTAGAAAGAACTTTTGCATTTGCACTAACTATTTATAAAAGTTACGGCATTAAACATAGCGCCATATTTTTTTAGAAATACATTATTTGCAAAAAAACTGATTCAATAAAACTATGAAATTTAATAAGAATCAACTTTTGTTCTTCGTATTGATATGTTCCTTAACTATCACAATTAATGCCCAGAAAACTTTGGAGAAACCGTATCAGAAATGGAGTAAAAGTGATGCAATGAAAATTTTAACTGCATCCGCGTGGGCACAAACCTACCAATCACCAGAGGCTTCTGCATTAGCCGCTCAACAGGAAATCCGTCGTGAACAGGGACAAACTGCCACAAGGGGTGGAAATGATCCTAAAAGTACCCCGCGTGATTTCGGTCAGCCTCCGGTGGTTATTCGACTACATTCAGCGTTGCCAGTTCGGCAGGCGCTAGTTCGCATCAGGCAAATTGAATCAGGTTATGACAAGATGGATGAAAAACAGCGTGCAGATTTTGACAAATCATCACGGGGCTTTTTAGATTGTGCAATTTGTAAGAATTTTTATGTAATAACCTTAACGAAATTTATTGATTCTTCAGGGCAATATGTTGATGAAGGCATATTTCAAAGAATGGAATTTGAACAACTAAAAAATAACGTCTGGCTGGTTAATGAAAAAGGAGAACGGCGTAATCTAATACAATTTAATCCACCTAAAACAGCAGCTGATATGGCTGTCTTTTACTTTGCAAGAGTAGATGATAAAGGCATTTCTTTTTTAACACCGGAAAGCAAAAAGTTTGAGTTTGTATTTAATAATGGTTTTTTGGACAGTCGAAATCCTTATACACCAATGTTGCCACGACGTTTTGAGTTTAATGTAACAAAATTAATAGTCGACGGTAATCTTTTGTTTTAATTATTTCGACGATCAATAAAGAATTACTAACTTTTCCGAGAATCCCTCAGTCCGAGCGAACGGTAATAAACATTCATTCTCAAAAAACTGTAGATAAAAATCTACTTTATTTTTTCATTGTTTGAAAAGTTACTATTAATTTCTCTTTTTCCCGTATCGATTAACTTATCAGAAAAAAAGTCTCAAAAAGGGTCGTTTATGATACAAGCTTAATTTGCTTTACTTGTTCTTTCAAAAGTAGCCAATTCAAGGATTCCGTATTCTGGACAATCTATTACTGTAAAGAAGATGCGCTCTTTGTCCTTATCATAATAACATCGCGGAAAAGTCGAATTATTTATTGCGGTCTGCATTCTATAATGTCCTTCGCCTCGATACGGCATATATCTGTATTTTCCATTCTTTAGTGGATATTCTGATTCTTCAAAACAGCCAACCTCGTTTCCGTCATAGAAAAATTCTAGTTCAGACATATTCAAATTCACTTTAGCGGTGAGCGTCTCAAAAAAGGTCGTTTTTGAGACGGTTTATTATATCACTACCAGTTTTTTGTATTAGACATTTTTGCGGAAAAGCATTTGTTCAAGTTGATCTGTCGCGTCATTTGGCATATTCGGCAAAACGTGTGAATAAACGTCAAGCGTTAGGGTTATTGTTGAATGTCCAAGCCTTTCTGAAACTATCTTTGGATTAATCCCAGCTTGAAGTAAAAGTGTTGCTGTTGTATGTCTCAAATCATAGAGCCTGATTGAAGTTCGGATATTTGCTTTTTTCAAAATTCGCTTGAAATGTCTGGTTATATTCGGCGGATTCAAAGGCGTTCCGATTTATGACGGAAATACTAAATCATTCTGTTGCCAAATTGCGCCAAGTTTTAAGCGTTCTTCATTTTGTCGTATTCGATGCCGCCGTAATTCCTGCATTATTGATAAAGGCAAAGGAATTGTTCGGCGTGATTTTGCAGTTTTCGGTTGTGAAAAATGCCAACCTCCACAGGTTCGATGCCAAACAACCGCTTGTTGAACCGTCGCCGTATTTTGTTCAAAGTTAATGTCTTTCCATTGCAATCCGAGATATTCTTGACATAGCATCGCGGCAGCTAATGCAAAAGAGAACATCGTTTCAAAACGTTCACCTTTCAGAGTTTGAATCCTTGTCGTAAGTAAAATCTAGTACTATTTTGTTAATGCCTATTTCTTTTCCGATTTTACTGATAAAGGCTTCTACCTCTTTTTCATTAAAAGCCAGATTCCTCATCTGAGAATCAGTCATTTCATCTGCAAAATCTAAATCGAATAATTCAGCTTCTTTTGTTTTCCAAGCATCAATACCCAATCCGATTTCTTCATAAATTGAATGTGTAGTTCTAACATTTACGCAATAAAAATAAGCGCATTATCTTGCTGATTCATAAAAAAAGCGTTCTTTTTTTTGCCCTTAGTTATTAGTTCTTCTTTAATCGAAAGTGAAAGCCAGAACATTACATTCCGACAATGTTTTAATCTCTGTGAAAGCCGCACAAGCCGCATTTTGAGAATTTGTTCAGCCTGTAAAGCGAAGTCCGGCTTTATCCAATTTTCGTTCGGCGCGGCTAGTGAAATAGCTTCCATCTCGCCTTTATCATCGCGGTTTTCCGCGACTTCGTACAAAATGAATCGTTCGCGTTTTGAAAGTTTGTCGTAATTTTTTCTAAGGCTTTTAAGATTCATTTGTTTTGCTTCCTTAAATTCATCGCATTTTCGACAGCCTTAAGCCTTTGTTCCAATTCGCCGACTTTCAAGGCTTCGATGTAACCGTGTGCGATTGACACAAGCAGCTGTCCGCGCTGAATTGAATTATCTAAGCCAACCGACTCCTGCAAAGCATAGTCAAGAATAATCAATACGCTTGAAATGTCTCGGATCGCCGAAGGTAAAACAGTTGCGTCGGCATAATGCGGTTGTTTGGTTGCGAGTCCGCCGTTTCGCCGTGCTGACGCTCGTTCTTTTCCTTTAGTCGCATCGTGCATAAAGCAAACGCCGCTTTCATTAGCAAACGCTCTGCATCGCTCACCGCGACTGTTTTCTGCGTTACATTGTTTCTTGTCTGACATAAGCGTTAGTTACCAAGCCTTAAGTTATCTTGATTTGTATTTAATGCAACAAAATCCTACGTTGTTACTCAAGAGATTTACTCTGTTTCCAAACTTTCGCCTTACGGCATTCTTTGGCATCGCGAAAATATGAATCTTTGAAAAATCCAAGACTTTCATCTTTGTAAAAAAGTTCGCCGCGCAGCTTTAACATTTCAAGAAATGCGCAAAAATTCATTGTTTTTTTTGTCGGAAAAGTTTCTAAAAGATTTTCAAGGTTTGTTTTGTCGTTAGTTATCAGTTCATAGAAATTAAGATTTTCGAGAACTTCGGACATTACGAAATCGGAAACGTCCTGAGTTAATAAACTTTGGGTTGTTTTGTTTCGTAAAGATAATTTTTCAACTATTGAATCAATTGCATAGCTTTTGAAATAGGAATGCTCGAACCGCAAAATGCCTTTGGCTGTTTTGATGTTTTTCGCCTTCACCTGTTTTGTTGCTAAGACTTCCCGAAACTTGCCATAAATGCGGATTTGTCGAGATTTAGCTTTGAAGTAAAGTGTCGAATCGTTATAAAGCAATTTCTCCATTCGCGGCAAAATCTTATCGGATAGCTTCTTAATCACTTGAAAAACTTTTGCCTCTGATAAGGGAAAATCTTTTGCAAAATCAATACGGCTAACCATTGCCGTTTTTGCGTCAAAATGCTGACCGCTGTTAGCTTCGACATATTCGGCAATCATTTTCAAACCTTCTGAAACTTCCATTTGATTCGGCAATCGCGCATTATGCCCAAAAAGCATTTTGGGCAAAGATACTTCTGCCGAAAGATGCCAGATGCCGTTTGGCGTTTTAATCATTGTCAAATTTGGTAGATAGTCCGAGCCTTTCCCGTTTAGCGTTTTCAAATCTAAAATCTCGCTGACTTCTTTCACCGTCAAAAGTTTATGTGTCATTAAATAAAGTCTCCTTAAAATAAAAAATCGCTGCTAAATGAGATGAACTCATCTAACAACGATTAAACAGTATAAAAATATGTCTTAGGGATTAGATACGGGGTAAGACTTTTTTATTCGTTTCCTAAATCCTTATCAATTCTTTCAACTATTTTATTTAAATTAAGAGTGACAAAGTATTTGCGAACCGCTTCCATATCATCCAAAAACTTTTTACTGCTTATATCTTCATCTTCAATTTGAAGTTTCTCTTTCTCAAAACTTGAAGGAAGTTTAATAATTTGCTTTTTGCTAAATCCTATCAAAAATTAAACAACTTCAGCTTTTTTGGTAAAATGAAATATCAATCATTTTTTATTTGAGGGCTTGAGTCGCATTTGCAGAAGTAACATAAATCAGACCCAGATTCTCTTTTGAGTTGAAATCGGCAACACGAAAAACATGACCTACGAACGAGCTGCCGTCATAAACTTGACCCGGTTTGATCTCTCTCGGATTGTTCTCTTCCTTACAGTCAAAATTGATCCAGTTGATGCGAAGAGTTCTTTTTGTATTGTTTGTCCACTTGATGTTAACTTTTTGATTTGAAGATTGTGAACAAACTTGTGAATTTTTCGATTGAATTATTTTAATTGAAGATACGCTGTCGTTTTTGATCGTCGGGTTGTTTCTTAAATCATCGTCATGACCGTCGAATATTTCGCACGCGCCCGTAAAATTGTCTCCGTCACACGCGATTGCATAAACCCCCTTGCCAACCTTAATCGAACTCATAGCATTATTTGCTAAACCGATTGCCGCGGCATCTTTATATTCGCCAACTTTTAATTTCACGCATTGACCGCCGCCATTATGATTAGACGTATGTTCAAAGACGATCACTTCACCATCTGCGGGATTACCGCAATTCTGTTGTTGAGCGGAAACACTTTCGTTAAAGACCATCATCAAACCAAACATCATCGTTAAAAACATTATTTTTTTCATTATTTTTTTTCTCCCGGTTTTTTATTTTTTATTTTTCCGAATGCGACTCGAAATAAATTCCATCGCGTCGTCTTTTCTCACTGACTGCTGTCCGTCGGCGTTAAAATTTCACCGCCGCCTAAAGCTGTTTTCAAAGAAGTAATGCAAATCATTACCGCGCCCGTTTCGATTTCTGTAAAGTGCACCGTTTTCACTTCGATAATCCGAAAAACTCGGCGCTGCGTTATGTCGAACAAACCAGCGGCTTGTTCGACCATCAGCATCGGTTCGCCGCATTTCGCGCAAATGAATTGTCCGCCCGGCGGCGATTGGCGAATGATGTAGCGGCGATTGGTTTCAATCAGCATTTCAAATTTACGCTTGATTTCCATTTGTTTTTGAACTTAGAATACGCGGTAACTAAAACAACCCTATTAAATTTCTGTTTTATAAGTCTGGATTTTTTTTGGATTTTTTTTGGATTTTTTTTGGACTGTGAATATACTTCAACAAACACGGGAATTTTATTATCAGCAATAAACTTCAGGAAACAAAAGAACTCTACCGTTTCGGCGCGTTTCGGCTCGACGCGGAAGAGCGTCGTTTATGGTGCGAAGCCTCGCCCGTTCAGCTGACGCCGAAACAATTCGACCTGCTTTTTTATTTCGTCGAAAACGCCGGGCGCGTGGCGAAAAAAAGCGAGCTGCTCGACGCGATTTGGGCTGACACTTATATCGAAGAAACTACGCTGGCGCGAAATGTATCGTGGCTGAGAAAAAAGCTCGGGGAATGCGCGGACGGCGAATCGTTTATCGAAACCGTGCCGAAGCTCGGCTATCGCTTTACGGCGGAAGTTTCGCGCGCTTCAGCCAATAACGAAAAAACGCTCATCATCGAAGAACAAATTGTTCAGCACATTCGCGGCGAAGAAATTATTTCTATTGAAGATCAAGACGAAACAATTGAAAGGGCGAAAGAGACGAAAAATATAAATGTTTTGCCTTTGAATGTTGCCGCGTCGCGTCACCGTGTCGCCGTGTCGCTTTTCATCTCTTTCATTCTCATCGTTTTCGCCGGAATCGCTTTTATCGTTTACCAAAAGTATTTTGAAAACTCCGCGCCTATTGCCATTGTCGCGTCCCGCGTCAAACCGTTTTCGGGCGCGCCGGGTTACGAAAATTCTCCGGCGTTTTCGCCCGACGGCAGACAACTCGCTTATTCGTGGAACGGCAGCGCAGGAGAAAATTCCGACATTTATATCAAACTCGTCGGCGCAGGCGCTCCCGTGCAGTTGACCGAAACCGAAGCGAACGAACATTACCCGACATTTTCGCCCGACGGCAATCATATCGCGTTCGTTCGCGGGAAATACGGCGAACCGGGCGAAATTATCATAATTCCCGCGCTCGGCGGTATGGAACGCCCCGTCGCAAGGCTTTTTTCCGGTAATTACAGCATTTCATTCTCGCCCGACGGAAAACACGTTGCTGCGATTGACACGGAAAATTCAAAAGAAGGCGGACAATTCGCGGTTTACGTAATAAATATCGAAACCAGCGAGCGCAGGCGCGTGACCGCTCCGGCGGAATTTTTAGGCGAAACCACGCCGCGTTTTTCGCCCGACGGTAAAAATCTGGCTTTCATCCGCGTTTTCAAAAAAGACGAACACGCCCGCCATCTCGCCAAACAGGATTTATTCGTCGTTCCCGTAAGCGGCGGCGAACCGCGGCAATTAACATTTGACGGAATTATAATAAATTCATTAGCGTGGAGCGCCGACGGCGATTACATTTATTTCGTGCCGGTTCGACCGCATAATCAAACAGTCGTGCGGCGCGTTCCGGCAGACGGCGGCGAACAGGAAATTGTTTCGACAGGCAGGGGAAATATTACAAATATCGCCGCGTCGCCAAACGGTGACACGATGGTTTTTGCCGAAGATGTCAGGCGCTGGAAAATCCGGCGCGTTCCGCCCGACGGACAAACGGGAATCGAGCTGATAAATTCTGATTTCAACGAATTCTTTCCGCAATTTTCGCCCGACGGTTCGCGCGTCGCTTTTCAGACCGACAGGACGGGAGAATATCAAATCTGGACGATGGACGCGGACGGCGGAAATCTGCGGCAAATTACGGACACGCCGTTTCCGTCCAGCTCGCCGCGTTTTTCGCCCGACGGTTCTCTTTTCGTTTTTAATCAAAAAGAAGGCGAAAACTTTTATAATTACATCGTCGCTGCGCAAGGCGGCACGCCGCGCCGCATTTCGCCGGAAGGCGTGCAGGAAGATTTTCCGATTTGGAGCGCGGACGGCAAATATATTTATTTCATTTCAAATCGTTCGGGCGAACGAAACGTCTGGCGAATGAACGCCGACGGCGCGGGCGAAGCCGTCCAAATCACCACGATCGGCGCGTATCGTCCAAGCCCCGCGCCCGACGGCAAAACCGTCTATTTCACCAAAACAGGTTTTCCCAACGAGTTCTGGCGCGTTTCGGCGGATGGCGGCGCGGAAGAAGTCATCCCGGAATTTGAAGCCGCCGGATTTAATAATATGTGGCATGCGACCGAAGCGGGCATCTATTTTATCGCCTTCGCCGCCGGCAAAAATTTTGAACTGAAATTTTACGATTTCGCCGACCAGCAAATTAAAAACGCTTCCGGCAGCTACAAAATACCGTCGAACCTGGACACAAACGTGTTCACAATACATAAAAACGTCCTTTTATGTCCCGTGCTGGAAAAATTCAGCCGCTTAATGATCGCCGATTTGCCGTAAAAATTATTCGCAGCAAAATCTCTAAAGCTTCGGTATAGAGAAATTGTACTCGCGCTCCGAATGCACAATGGCGAGGCTAAAACCAGGCGCAGATTTATGAATCGTGAAGTTCTGATTTTTTTTTAATTACAAATGCTTTACTGACGAATATAATACGCCGAACTCGTGCGAAAAAATCAAACTTGAAACTATTCAATTTGGAAAACACAAAATGCTAGTTTCAAATGATTTTGCAAATTTGTCATCAGAAAAACATAATGTCTTAAAAAACGCGGCTGGTAAATCAATGAGTGTTGGGCGAAACAGCTACTTTCTTTTTACTGTGTCCTTTAAATTCTAAGTTGTCGCTGTCCGGTTTCCGTGCATCATCTCAATCGTTTAGCTTTTGGGTTTATAAAATGCATAATTCCCTAAATTAAATTATCCGAAAACGTATTAACGTAGTTTTTTCAACATATTTTGCGCATAATACGAATGGTTTTCCTTTGCCTAATTAATTTAACTTTTTTTATTCAATAAATGTTCGAGATTAATCCCGAAAAGCACGTAGAAGGTAATAAAAATTTGTGGTTTGTTGCGTTTTTGGCAATTGGCTGTTTGTATTTATTTGCCAGATTTTGGAATTTAACCGCTTCTTGTCTTGTGTTTGACGAGATTTTTAGCGTTCACGCGTCCTCGCTTCCCTGGAACGAGTTATTCAAATTTATCGCGCTCGATTTAATTCATCCGCCTTTTTTCTACATAGTTTTGAAGATTTGGACGCTGCTCGGCGGCGAATCGCTTTTATGGCTCAGATTGTTTCCTGTTTGCTGGTCGGTTTTGGCAATTGCGCCTTTTTTGCTGTTTTGTCGCGAATTAAAACTCGAAAATCGGGAAATGCTTTTTGCATTTATTTTCATCGCCGTCAACGGTTCTTTGATTAAGTACGCGCAAGGCGTGCGGATGTACAGTTTGCTGTTTTGTCTGGGGCATTTCTCGCTCTGGCTGTTTGTTAAATTTCTCGAAGCAAAATCAAAAACTGTTCTCTTTTGGCTTTTTTTCGTTAATTTTCTGCTGATTTATACTCACTATTTCGGCTGGCTGATAATAGCCGCCGAGCTTGCTGCCGTAGCGATTTACAAATTTGATAAATTAAAAAGTTTTTTATTGCTGCTGGCTCTTTGGATCGCAGGTTTTCTGCCCTGGGCAGCGGCTGTTTATTTTGCATCGAAAACCGGGACCGGTTTTGGGCAAAATTTAGGCTGGGCTGGGAAACCCGGTATTTTTGATGTCGCTCTGTTAATTCTGACGATTCACGAACCGTTTTATTGGCAGCAAAGCAACATAGCCGCGGCAAGTCTATGGTTTCTGACGATTCCCCTCGCCCTTATCTGTCTGGCGGCAATAGTCTTAAATTGGAAAAATTCAAAAATACGATTTTTGGCAATCTTTGTTTTTCTGCCGATTTCATTTGCCTTCATTATAAGTCATTTGTTTCCGTTTTCAGTTTGGGGAGTGCGGCATTTAATTATCACCGTCTCGCCTTATGCTTTGTTATCGGGAATCGCTCTTAATAAAATTCATTTAAAGAGCCTGAAAATCGGCGCTTTTTGTTTGATCGGGGTTTTGATTATAATCGGCGGAGCGGTTCATTTTACTCGTAAAACACCGAATTTTATCTGGTGCGCGTGGGAAAATCTGGCAGTCCGGGCGACGGAAACGGATAAAAGCAATAAAATTACGATTTATGCTTTTGAAGATTTAGTGGCGTATCATATATGGTTCGCGACAAAAGACGATGAATCCGTTGATGTCGTTTCAATCAAAAATTATCCGGGAATCGAAGAAGACAAACAGTATTTTCTTCCGCGGGGCTTTGAAGAAGTAAAAACCGCGAACCCGGATGCAATCGCAGGCGAACGATTCTGGATTGCTTTTCGAGACCGAAGCTGGAAGCCGGATCATCCGCTCATTCAGGATCTGACGACGCGCGGCTATAAATTAAATGCTCCGCTCGAAATTCGCGCCCAGGGTTTGTCGGCGTTTTTAGTTTTGGTAGAAAAATAACGTTTTGTCACAGACTTTTCAATTCTGATTAAAGTCTCTTGCAATTTCGGGTCTGTCAAAATTAAAGAATCGGCGGCTTTGAATCTTTTGCCGAGTCGAAATTGGAAAAGCCCGTCGCGGATTTAACCGTCACAACCAAAGCACGCTTTGGAACTATATTGCGCAAGATTTTCGACTGCGGCTAAACGATTTTCGCTGTGAAATCCGCCGTAAGATGAAAGACCAAAGCATTTTTATGTTGCTGCGAAAAAATGTTTCAAAAACGCCCGTTAAATGAGGCGATTTGGTGTCATAAACGCCCCTTTTTGAAACAGAATCAAAAATTTTCCTGCTCATAGTTTTTTCGGTCAAGTCAAAATTTAATGATTATGACTAAACTTGAATCTTACGAGAAATTCGTCCGCGAAATTTGTCCTGAACTTACGGTTGAGAAAATCAGCCTTAATAACACGGGACGGCTCAATGACGTTGTGATCGTTAATGACAAATTAGCGTTTCGTTTCGTTAAACGCGATTTCGGTTATAAAGATCCGCGAGAAGAAGCAAAGCTTCTCGGTTTTTTGAAGAAACACATCACATTGCCCATCCCGATTCCTTTTTTTCAAAGCCCGGAGGCTATGGCTTACCAGTTGATTCCCGGAAAAGCTTTGCGCCGCGATATTTTGATGCGGCTTGTGGAAGACGAACAGCAGGCAATTGCCGATCAACTGGCTAAATTCTTCAAAGAACTACACAGTGTTCCAGTTAATGGAAACTCCGATTTCGAGTTAGAGAAAGTACACGCGCAAATGGATTACGATGGCTGGATGAAAGCTTATCAGCATATCCAGGATAAAGTTTTCCCCTTTTTGATGCCGCACACGCGAGATTGGGCAAGCAATCATTTTGAATCCTATTTAGCACACAAGGGTAATTTCGATTATGAGTTAAAAATGATTCATAGTGACATTCCTCCGTACCATATTATTTTTGACGGGCAGAAAAAAAGAATCAGCGGAATTATTGATTTCGGCAGCGCCGGCATTGGGGATCCGGCGATTGATTTCGGGAGCATAATTTATTATTTGGGTGAGTCATTTTTGAATCGCTTTTATAAAGTTTACGCCGAAGCTGAAACATATTTAAGGCGGGCTCGTTTTTACGCCGGAGAAAAAGAAATCAGATGGCTTTTGAATGGTATAGAAAAAAGTGATGTCCGGTGGTTTGCTATTCATATAGGAAGCGCAAAAGATATAAAATACGATACTCCCCAAGCATAAAGGTGACACCGAACAAGTCATCGAACGCGAGGCGGAAGCAGTGAATTTCTAAACTCTTCAAAAAAACTCTTTTGAGACAGAATAAAAGGTCGTGTTTATTTTAATTATAAGTTCTTATCAAGCTTCTACTGGTATGAGATTGTATCTGTCTTCTTTTCTTTTCGGTAATTACCCTCAGAAGTTTGCCGAACTTGTCGCTCCCGGCAATCGCGCGGCTTTAATACTAAATGCCCTCGACAATCGGGAAATGGTTCGTCAAAAGTTTCTTGAAAGCCAAACCAGTGCTCTTACTAACTTAGGTTTTACTGTTGAAGAATTAGATTTGCGCTGCTTTTTTGGCAGACAAAATGAACTCAAAGATGCGCTCGGACAGGCGAATTCGGTCTGGGTCAACGGAGGTAACAGTTTTCTACTGAGACGGGCAATGAAACAGAGTGGATTTGACGTAACTATCACTGATTTGCTACTCGAAGATAAGATCGTCTACGGCGGCTTTAGCGCCGGCGTAGTAGTGCTTTCACCCAGCTTGCGAGGGCTGGAAATTATTGATGATCCTTTTGATGTATCCGATGATTATGAATCGGAAACTCTTTGGGATGGTTTAGGTATTATAGATTTTTCGATAGGCGTGCATTACCAATCCAATCATCCTGAATCAAGGCGTATAAACGAAGTTGTTGAATATTATAAAGAACATAATATTCCTTATAAAACACTTCGAGATGGTGAGGTTTTGATCAAGAAAGGCAATAATTTTGAAAGTTTGGTTTAATCAGAAATTAAAAAGTTTCGGAGACGACCCTTTTTGAGACTGTGTTTAGCTGCATGAAAACTAACATTTACGCTGTAATTCAAGATTATTGACAGATAAATCTGATTACAGTTTATCGGCTGCATTATTTTAATCGGGTGTTTTGTAATAAGAAACAAAATTCAACTTATTAGTTAATAATCGTGCGACTCCGAAACTTTATAGATCGAAATTCTATAACTTAATCTTTTTGGAAGAGCAATAGTATCCTCCAACTTCCAAAGCCTTTCGTGTATAATACATTCCGAAGGTAAAATTTATGTCAAAACTCACCACCAGACTGCTTATTTGTTTGTCCGTCTGTTTTATCGCTTTCTTATCAGCCGGGAAAATCAAAGCTGATGACAAGCTCAAACCTGAAGTAATAATTTCCAAACACCTCGATGCAATCGGCTCGAAAGAAAAACGCGCGGAAAACAAGAATCGGGTAATTTTGTCTGAAGTTCAAATGCGGGGAAAAACCGCTATCGCTTCTGCTATTGTCCACGGAAAAGCTGTCTTTTTTTCAGCGGGAGAGAAAAACCTGTGGGGGATAAAGCTAAATTCGAACAATTACCCCACGGATACATTTAGCTTTAACGGCAAGGAGACGAACGTTGGATACATTCGTCCCGGAGTGCGATCGGTGCTTGGGGAATTCATTCTTTCTTACAAGGAATTACTCAAGGAAGGCTTGTTCGGCGGTGTTTTGTCTACCTCCTGGAGTTTGTTAAATAACGGCTTAAATAGAGCTAAAGTTACGTATGACGGAACAAAAAACATTAACGGTAAAGAAACTCTCGTCATCTCTTATTTGTTGAAAGGAGGATCGGATTTGAGTATAAAAATGTATTTTGATAAGAAAACCTATCGCCATGTGCGTACCGAATATAACCACACTATTCCGGCTAGCCAAGGTCCGGGAGTAGATTTGTCGGCTGGGCGACCCGCTTATCGCTATCAGTTGATCGAAGATTTCTCCGATTTTCGGGATGTCGGCGGTTTAATTCTTCCGGGTAATTATAAGCTTTCTTATAGCTTCTCCAGCGGCGCAACATTGCAATCTATTGACTTTGATTTCAAGGTGACTAATTTTTCCTATAACCAGCAAATAGACGAAACCTCTTTCAACATCGAATAAAAATGACTTTGAAGGCTTCGACTTAAAAGGAAAGTTAAAACCGTAAGAATTGAAAAGCTAAATTAACAAGAGAGAGTGTCGTGTTTACAACTGATGTCCAACGCCCGGAATCGAAGGACAGGAAAAAGTTACTTTTCACAAAAACCCGAATCAAGTAAAATCAAATAACTTTAGCCTTCAGGACTTATTTTCCTTTCAGGTTTTTGTTTTCAGCGCCGACGACGTAGCCTGATTTAGTCCGCACCACAACATTTTGCCGCATTACACGAACCCTTATCTGCCTTCGCTCGCCTTTCTGCCCCGTTTTTTCAGGATAGTATCCGATGGAATACTGGCGTCGGAGTTCCTCGGCAATATTTGAAAAAGCACCGCTCAGATTGTTAAGAGCCTCCAAAGTCCTGCCGCCGCTGTTGCGGGCAAGTTCTTCCAAATATCTTTTGCCGGTTTCGTATTCCCGGCGTGTTGCGGGACCGAGCAGAACGTTTCTTCCCCCGATTATGACACTTGTTCTGTTGCTGCCTTCCTCCTCCTGCTGCTGTTGCTGCGGCTGTGTTTGTGTTTGTTGTGGCGGCGTTTGTTGTGGCGTTTGTTGCGGCGTTTGTTGTGGCTGCGGCGGCTTATAAGTGTCATAACGAATCGGATAAATAAGCGCATCCGTCTCCTCTGCATCACGGACGGTAGTTTGGTAGCTTGCTCTGTAAGAGGTGGTGTCAACGCCATCGGTAAAAAGCACGACCGCTTTCCGTCCTTCAATTTTTTTGAGCTCCCGGTTTATGACAAAGTCGACGGCTTCGAAAAGGCTCGTCCCGCTGCCGAAATCAGCCTGGAGAATAGCTTCCTCAAGAACCTTACGGTCGTTTGTGACAGGACTTAAAACGTGAACATTTTCGTCGAAGGAAACAACCATCACTTTATCCTCCGCGCGCAGCTGGTTAACGAAGCCTATCGCCGCATCTTGTATTTCCTCAATATGATATTGGGTTGAAGGGCTTACGTCGATCAATAAAATGACGGTAAAGGGCGATTCGACCGATTGAAAATATTCGACCTTTTGCTGAACGCCGTTTTCAAAGATCTGAAAATCCCGCTGTTCGAGGTTGGAGATGAAACGTCCGTCCCGGTCAAGAACCGACACGGGCAGCGTCACGAGGTTCGTTTCAACTTTGATGATTTCGCCGTCGTCCTCAACGGTAACAGGCTGTTCGTTTTGCGGGGAAACTTTCGGACGGACATTATAATTTCCGTCAGCCAGAACAGGAGCAGAAGTGGTTCGATTGTTTTTAATGTCGCTACTCTGTCCCGAATTACCATTTATTACGGGAGGACGTTTGTTTGAGTTTTGGGTGGATGAATCGGTTTGACCGGTCGTTGTCGTTCTTGAGGGAGACGGAACTATCCGTGGACGGATACTTTTGTCTGTTTGCGCCAAAGCGAAAGTGCCGAAAACAAAAAAGCATAAAACGGACGCTGCAACTTTTTTCATTTTTAATTCTCCGGTAAGAACATTTTCCTGTTTATTGATCTCGCTCACAAACTTCGATTATTGTTTCATAACGAAAGATGCCAAGACAACTTTTCTTTTAGTTTTCAGCTTTCGGCTTGATTTGAGGTATAAAGAATTAATAAGGCGGGAGATTTTTTTAAGAATCAGGTGAGTGTGATTAGAAGCCGCTGAAAAGAGTCGGGTAAATCAATTGCTTGAAAACATTACCGGTTGAGTGACGAAAAAGTTTATTATTAACAATTAGAAAACTTTTTCCTTTATCTCAGAGATGAGAAAAATTTACCCGCTCAAATAAAAAATCATAGATTTATTCAGTTTCACAAACGACCCTTTTTAAAACATTTTTAAGTTAAGATAAGAAATACTCCTTTTAGCAAGTTTTGAAGATGCTCAAACTACCAATTATTTTTTTGATAATTTTTCTTTTAACAGGTTGCTCCTCGCATCGTCAAGAGGAAGTTAGTTTTAGCAATAAAAATGTTAGCCTTAACGGAACTTTATTTATCCCTAGAGGTCAAGGTCGCCACCCTGCTGTAGTTTTCGTCGGTGGTTCAGGTCGCGCTCCACGCGAGAATGTACGCTGGTATGCCGAGTTGTTTGCTTACAACGGAGTTGCCGCTCTTATTTATGATAAACGCGATATTGGTTCGATAAGAGCTACAGAATTAGTATCCGGCGATGAGCTGGCTGGAGATGTTTTAGCGGCTGTCGAGCTGCTCAAAGGGCGAAGTGATATTAACGCTCAACATATCGGGCTTTGGGGCGGAAGTCAGGGTTCAGGTATTGCAGCCCGTGCTGCCGCTCAGTCTAAAGACATCTCTTTTCTTATCAGCGTATCGGGCGGCGGAGTAACCTACGAGGAATTAGCTACTTACCAAAACGCTAACCGTCTTCGCGCGCAGGGGTATTCTGAGCAGGAAATCAGAGATGCGGACGCCGCGCTCAGACAACTATATAATTATGTGCGAACGCGAAGAAATGCAGAAGCAGCGCAAGCGGCTCTTGATCGAGCGTGGCAAAACAGGTGGGCTTCTGTTGTGCTTCCGACGAGAAGACTACCGACCGAGGAAGAACTGGCGACTTGGATTCAATGGCGCGAATTTGACCGCACTCCCATGGCTGATTGGGAGCAGGTCACCATTCCGGTGCTGGCATTTTGGGGCGAGCGGGATGAAGTCGTTCCTGTGCAGCAAAGTATCGATGGAATACAGCAGGCATTGAATCGAGCGGGAAATCGGAATATTACTATAATGATAATAGAAGGAGCAGATCACAATTTAATGCGACAACCGAATCCTGAAAACGTGCCTGCTCCTGAATATTTAGAAAAGATGATCGATTGGACTCTAAAGCAAACACGTATCAAGAACTAAGCTGGTGTTTAAGGGTAAAGAGTTTTTGAAACAGACTTTTTAAAAGCTAAAATATAAATATCACAATTAAATTTCTCATCCTTGTAAACTATAGATTTGAATTGTCGGCATCATTAAATAAGCCGAGAACAAAATAGCTAAAAATAAAAATCACGTACTTTCATATGAGAGCAAACTTCATGAAAAAAATAATAATTTTATTGGCAGCAGCATTCGTATTCTCAATCAATGTTTTCGGACAGGTAACAGTTGATTATTCAGGGACATGGATATTCGATAAAGTCATTTCGCACCCCGATGACAAATTGCAAACGGCAACAATAAAAATGATTGTTACGCAAACACCGAGCGAAATTAGAATCGTAGGCAATTGGCAAGGAACACTCATTTACCCAATTGGAAAGGAAGCAACAATAGAAGTTGAAGGCTCGGGCGGAAAAGTGCCCGCTAAACTTAAAGCTGAATTGACGAACAAAGGAAAGCTTGTACTCAACTTGCAGCAGAATGTTAAAACAAATAATGAAGATATTACTGTAAAAATCAAAGAAACTTTTGAGTTATCATCAAGTGGCAACACTTTAACAGGAAGTCGTGAAATACAAAATTCCAAGGGTTTGCCCATAATTGAAGCCTTTGTTGCAACAAAACAACTCGTAGAAAATTCTCAAAACAACATTAATACTCCAGTTTATGATGCTAAAGATTTAAAGAACCAATTCTCACAGGCTATATTAAACGGTAAAGCAAAAAAGCTGGAAATTCCTGCCTATCCCGGTGCGGCATCGGCTAGCCGCGTAACGGGTATTGTTCCGGTCAGAGTAATATTTGATGAAAGTGGAAAAGTTGTCTACGCGCAGGCGATATTCGGACACCTTTCACTTAAAAACTCCGCTGTAGAATCAGCTATGAAAAGCACGTTTGAGCCTGTAGCAGTAAATGGAAAGCTAATCAAAATCAGTGGAATTATTGTTTATGACTTTAGACGTTAGCCAATTTTCTAAACGACCTTTTTTGAGACTACTTATAGTATTGGAAGGAAGAAAATCATTCCTAACGAACAATTTACAAAAGAATATAATTTCGATGATTTATTATCCGACAACTCCAAATGCAGGCAAAAATAAGAATATAAAAATCAGGGTGAACTTTTTTGTTGAAGATTTAAGCGAATGGATTGAAATCACCAAAGTTTTTCAAACAAAATCTATCGTATTTATCAAAAGAGATTTTGATAAATACGGATAGGAAAGATGTTGGAATAGGGCGGGAGAATTAATGCTCTGCAAAGAAATTAAAGTTGGAATGATGTCTAAAACTAAAGCAGGTTACCGGTAATTCTAGTCCCCTGCCTCAAAAGTAAATCTCAAAAATGGTCGTTTTTGAGATTACGCAATTAAAATTACAACGAAGATTCATTAATTATTTGACAGGGGGGCAGCGACTTGCCCTCTGAGGTTATTATCATCATCACTTTTGAAAGTTCCGTATCCTTTACGCCCGTAATGGTCACCGAAAAGTTTGAGTTTGAGCTTTTAATTATCACATCTGAAGACTTACTGTTCTTTCCGTTCACAATGGTTATCGTAAGGTTTTTTATACAATCTCCTTTAACCTGTGAACTTATTAAAAACCTGCTAGCAATAATTCCGATGCTAAAAGTTATTAACCCAACAATTAAATACGAACGAAAATTTCTCATAATTACGCAGTTTCCTCCAAAGTTTGTTAAAAATCAAGGTTTTTACACATCTTCGCTTAGTCGTATTTAATCTCTATGTCATAAAAGATCAAGGACAATTCCCAAACGTCCCATATCGGATTTATCAAGTGTATATACCCTTGTACGGGAAAGTTTTATTGCCGGTCATACTCTAATAACCGGCGTTTGGCTGCTGCGGATTTTTCTTTTCTATTTCTTCAAACTGTTATATCCTTAGCATCAAATTATGAAGCGAGCTTTGTTTTCCGTAATCATCGCGCTCACAACGCTGAACGCCGCATTCGGTCAAGCGCCGGGCGATAAGGAACGTGTTTACAGCGTCCCGGACATCAACGGTCGGGCGACGCTTCTTGTACAGCCGGAAATCCCGAGCGATGTTTCTTTAAGGACGGACGGCAACACGCTAATCGTGAAGATTGTCGTAGACGCAAACGGCAACGTCGTCTCGGCGAAGTGTTCCCAAGACTGCCCCAAAGTAACGACCGCACCGGCAGAAGCGGCTGCTATGGCGTCAAAGTTCCGCCCGCTCATCGTTGGCGGGCAAGCGGTAAAATACGACGGAACTCTGATGTACACAATAGCGATGGAGAAGGTGAATTGGTATCGCTTCGCGCTGGCGCTCCAGTCGACATACATCTTCGATAATCTGTCGCTCGGACCGGTGGCGGCTATGCTGACGAACGAGTTCGCCGGGGAAAGAAGCAAGTTGCAGGACTTGGATCAGAGGGTCGAGCTCGCTGTTCGTTGGAAGACGATTGAGGGCGTGAGAAATTCGATCAGGGGAAAACTTCAGAGCAGGGACGCTTGGTGGTTTGATCTCGGGTTCGCAATGCGCGAGGTGACTTCGCCGTTCCAAAGCGACAAGAAGCTCGATTTAAGCGAAGTTCAAGCGGCAATATCAAATCTCGCTAAATTTGTTGACGCGGCGCCGTCTGATGTGTTGCCGTCAACGCTCGAAAATTTGCGAGCGCTGGCGACTTACAAGATCAACCCGGCAATGCCGCCGCAGGAAGTGCGTCAAGCTATCTTCAAACTCGCATCAGGCATCCGCCCTTGACGAATTCGAGTCCCGGCTTTCTTTCAGCATAAGTATTTTAAGTTCTAAATATTGATGATTAGTAGAAGAATGTACTAGATTTTGCCCTTCTCCGGTTCGCCAAATAGAGAGGATAAAAATGTTGGTTGCTCAAGAAACAATTTGGACAGTTTTGATCGTTCATTTGCAAACAATTGGAAGTGATAAAACAAAATCTAATCAATCATTAAACCGGAAACGCAAACAGCAGCCTTCATCCAGTCTCAAACATACCACTTGTCTTGAATTACAGTGTCTTAAAAACTACCCTTTTTAAGACGGTTTGTTAAAGATTGAGAATACCAATTGATATGAATATATTTCTTTGCTTTGAGCCGCCTTACAGACTTTTAATAATTCATACAGTTCTGATATTGGTATTTATGATTGCACTTTCACAAAAGTGGTTTCTCAACGATATTCCTTATGATTGTTTTTACGTACCTTTTTCGAATGTGTCTAAATCATTAAGCCTGAGACACAAACAATTGCTTTCAAACGCTTTGATGCGCGCAACTCAAACGTCTCGTTAGTTGTCTTTTTGAAACTCATAAGCGATTCGCACATTCAGCGCGCCGTTGACGATTTCGTGGCGCATACTGACGGCTTTCATTCGCAGGTTTCCGGCGTTTTGCACGGGAACGACAAACGAGACTTTTTCCATTGGTAAAATCTGTATCGGGTTGATTCTCCTGTCAATTGAGCTTTGCACGAGTTTTGTCATCAGGCTGCTGCCGATGCCGCGCGTTCCGCTCAGTTGGACGTTCGTCGCTTGAGCTCGTCCGATCAGAGTTTGCCTTTCGCGATCGAATTCGAGTTCGATATTGGTTTCCGCCCAACCGGAAAAAGCGACACAGCCGATTAAAGGAGGATTGTAATTGCCGGAAAAAGCGATCGGCGCGTAAATGCGTCCGTCACGAAAGCGAACGGCGGTGCGCACGCCGTCAATTTCTCGCTGCAAACGAATTGATTCTTTACAGACTGGGTTTTGGACTTTAAATTTTGAATCTGAAATTGTTTCGCCCGAATTCTGAAAGCTCGAGATTAACCTGGAGAATTGAGCTTTAGATTTCGGATTTTGGACTTTTGATTTTGAATTTACTGCGGCGAGCGGAAACTCCAGCGGCGTGGGACTTTTGAAAATCGCGTCGAGCAGCGCGTCGAAAAACTGTTCGTTTAACTGAATCGTAACTTCCGCCGTCTGCGCCTTGGCGAATGAAACGAGCAGTAAAACCGACAAAAACAATCCGGCAATTTTTTTCATATTTTTTATGCTTTTAATTTATTCGTATTTGAAAAAATCTTCGGGCAGATGCTCGCCGTAAGCGCGAAAATAAAGCTGTTTTGAATTTCCTTTCCGACAAATCTTTCGGCATTGAAGCGATAATCGCGTTTCGCGCGACGGCAAACTTCGCTGAAGCAAATCCGGCACGCTCCTGCGGCATCCGCTACATCCACAAATCATTTTGCATTTCTTCGATTTCACAAATCGAATCCTTTAACATATTTTCCATTTAGCATTGCGAAACTTTTTGACAGTAATTCTTCAATGCCCGGCTTTTTCGCCCAATATTCGACGTATGTTCGGTCGTAATCGTTGCGCATCAGATTGCATATATTCGACGTCGAGGCGTTCGAGCCTTTCAGTACAATCCCTTAAAACATATTTCTGTTCTTCACGGCTTATCACAAACCGCTTTTAACAATATCGTGCAGCCGCAGCAAACCGATTGCCGTGTTTTTTTCGTCAACTACGGGCAAAACCGCGATTTGGCGCGGGCGATTTTCCATTAATCGCAGAGCATCGTAAGCGAGCATTTCCGGCGTCGCGGTCACGGGCGAGCGCGTCATCATACGCTCGGCTATGAGATTTGAAAAATCTTCAGGCGCGGTTTTTTCGATTGTGCGGCGCAAATCGCCGTCGGTTATTATGCCGGTTAATCGGTCGTTTTCGTCCACGACGTTGACGGCGCCGAGCGCGTATTTCGAGATAGACTTTACAACCTCTAACCAATTCGCGGCGGGCAAGACGTTCGGGCTTTCGTGCATTAAATTCGCCACTTTGAGCGTCAGCCTTTTCCCTAATCTGCCCGCCGGATGATTTAATGCGAAATCTTCCGCCGTTAGATTTTTCGCCTGCATTAAAGTCATCGCCAGCGCGTCACCGACGGCGAGCGCGACGGTCGTCGAAGTCGTCGGCGCAAGATTCAGCGGGCAGGCTTCTTTGTCAACCGATGCGTCGAGCACTATGTCGGATTGCCGCGCCAGCGTCGAGTTTGCGTTGCCGACGATTGAAACGATTGAAATTCCGCGCCGTTTTATCGTCGGCAGAAGCGATAAAATCTCGTCGGTTTCGCCGGAATTGGAAAGCGCGACGACGACATCGCCTTTCGTCATTACGCCGAGACTTCCGTGCAGCGCGTCCGACGGATGCACGAAAACGGCAATCGTTCCGGTCGAAACGAGCGTCTGCGCGATTTTCTGACCGATGACTCCGGATTTACCGACGCCGAGGACGATAACTTTATTGTCGCAGCACGCCAGAATTTCAACCGCTCGCTCGACGGAATGAGGGTCCAAAATTTCCGCCGTGCGTTCAATCGCGGCGGCTTCTAGCTTTAATAATTCAACGACTTTTTCGTAATTCACGCTCACGATTCAAAAGTTTGCGTGGAAATAAGTTGTTTGGCAAGTCCGCAAAAATTGTATTGTCAACTTTCGCAAATTATGGCATTGTTTTTTTGGTCGGTTTCTTCATACTCAAACTCTCGGAGGTCGAATGTCACCAAACATTGAATTTAACAGTTCCGCCGTAAATGCGGGCGATTGTATCAGCGACGGCTGGTCGCTAATTCAGCCGAATTACTGGCTTTTTCTGGGAATGAGTTTTCTCGGATTGATAATCGGCGGCTGTATTCCGTGCGTCAGTATTTTTCTTGCCGGTCCTGTGATGGTCGGGATTTTTTATACGCTTTTTACACAAATGCGCGGTCAGCCGGTTGAATTCGGAATGATGTTTAAAGGTTTTGAAAGATTCGTTCCAGCAATGGTCGTCGGCATCATCAGTTCTTTACCGGAAATTGCCGGCGAAGGTCTTCGCATAACCGCGAGATTTGCCGACTTCGGCAATCGCGTCTCCGGTAATCAATCCGAATTCGTCGCCCAATCTTTGCCGAACTTTGCGCTTTCGGGCGGAATTATCATTTTAATCGTTTGTTTTGCTATCGTCGCTTTTATAATAAGCATAGCGTGGAAAATCACGTTCATCTTTGCGCTTCCTTTGATTGCCGACCGCAATCTGGAAATCGGCGACGCACTGAAACTAAGCGCCCGCGCTGGTTGGGCAAACTGGAGCGGGTTGTTGGTGCTTTTTATTTTTCAATTTTTAGTCGCGCTCGTCGGCGTTTTGCTTCTCTGCGTCGGCGTGTTTTTTGTAATTCCGATAATTCAGGCGTCAACGGCAACCGCTTACCGTCAGGTTTTTCCCGACAATCAGCTTCCGTTTAATAACGAACCGCCGCGTCCCGACGCTTACGGCGAAACTTACGGAACCGCGCAGCAGTAATTTCTATGAAATAAAAAAAGGATAGTTTATAAAAGGGAAATGAAATTGAATCACTTCCCTTTTATTTTTTATCGGGCGGAACAAGAATGAAAACGTCCATTACCAATTGCCATTTCCCGCCGCGCAGTTTCCAAATCTGCACGAAATTTCCCTGCTCCGCCGAATTATCTTTTTTGGTTAAAGTGTATGAATTTGTAATGTAAGCCATATCAGCCGCGCCGAAAAACACGCTTCGCTTGGCAAAAGCGATTCTTGATTTGTCTTTTTTCGTTTCGGCGAGCAAATTATCTTTGCCGATAATCGGAAATTTTTCTTCGCGTAAAGCTCGCACGGCTTCAGCGGCATATATTTTGTAAGCCTTATTCAAACCTTCACGCGCGGCGACTTCAAAAAACGTATTAACGTAATCTGCGGCTGTGGATTTCTGCGCGTTCATTTCTTTGCCCATATCCGGCGGCGATTTCCATTCGGTTTCAATTTTTTCGGGTTTCCCGTGTGTTATGCCGACATCTAAAACGGCTCTGAAATTTCCGTCCGGCTGTCGCTGCCAGATGCTCATATATTGTCCGTGGAAACCGTTCGCATCGTCTTTTCCTTTCGCGCGATAAACGGAATTTCCGGTTGAATATGCCAAAACGCCATTTGAAGAAACGTCCACGTATGTCGGATTCCAGGTGAGAAATGCGGGCGAAGCGGGACGACTTTTCCAGTATTCTCTGCCGTTGACCGGATTCGGATAAAACAAAATTCCGTCGGGCGCCATAAATTCGATAAATGCCTGATTAATTCCCTTTTCTGCTGAAAGACGCTCGAACGCTTTTTCGGTATCATAGATTTTTTGCGCATCCGCATTCGGTTGGCTGAAAGCGTTAATTGAAATAAATGACACTACGAGTAATAAAATGAGCTTCTTCATATTTTTATTCTATTGTTTGTTTCAAACTTTTATTTCAATTTTCAACTCTTCAACGGCGACAAAACGTCCACGACTATCTGCCACTTTCCTTCGCGGTATTTCCAGATTTGCATAAAATTCCATTTTTTTATGGTTTTATCTTTCAGCGTCAGTTGGTAAACGCCCCACGCATACATCAAATTGCCGTAGTTTTTCGAGGTTTTAGCGGTTAAATTGAGAAAACCGTCGGGCGGAAATTCTTTATCTAATTTTTCGAGTCCGATGAATGCCTCTTTTTTGCCGATAAAAGGCTGATGCTTTTCACGAAGTACGATTACGTCTTCGGCGAGACGATCAAAATAACCGCTTGAAAGCTGCTTTTTAGAAAAAATGTCGGTCAACACGTTCAAATCAACCTGAGTTTTCGGCGCTTTTTCGCCGGTTCCCGCATCTTTCGGCGCGCTCCATTCTTTTTGCAGCACTGATTTGTCGAACGAAATCCCGTTATCAATAACAGCCTTGAAAGTTCCGTCGGGTATTTTTTGCCAAACCGTCACGTATTGCCCGAAACCAGCCGCTTCGCCGTTTTTGCCTTTCGGTCGAAACTCCCAACCGCCGGTCGTGTAACCGAGATTTCCGTCCGAAGAAATATCAGCCCAAGAAGGTCGCCAGACGAGCAAACCGGAAGTTTCCGGCTGTGATTTCCAAAATGCTTTGCCGTTCGTTTCCGACGGTCGAAAGATGATTGCTTCATCCGACAAAAATTCCAGAAAAGTCGTTTTCGTTCCTTTCGCTTCAGCGGTTTGTGCAAAAGCGATTTCTGTTTCGACCAATTTTTGTAAATTTGTTTTCGTCTGTCCGAAAACGCTGATTGAAAACAGAAAAGCCAAAAACAGCGTAAAAAACGTTTTCATAACTCCGGCATTTTAGCACAAACTAATAAAAAAAGAATGAGCTTGGTTGTAAGTATGAATCCAATTTTCTTTACCGTATTGGCTGCTCTTTTATTCTTTGATTTGACGACCTAAACTTTGCAAAATCCGTTTTTATCTTATCGAAAAATTATCTTAGAGTTTGTTCCCTCAATGCTGTCTTCAAAAATTCGTAATTAATCCCTTGAGCAATCTTCAACAGCGAATTTCTTCCTTTGGAAGGTTCGCCCGTTATCAAATATTCATACTCATACGAAGTAATACTTACTGATTTATTCCTATCAATATTTACAATAATTGAACCGGGTGAAGGATCATTTCCGCAGATAGAAGATATCTGAAATGCATCAAAATTTAATACTTTAATTTTTCGAATCCACGGAAATTCTTCAAATTTATTAATTTCATATTTACCATCTTTGTTTGGAAGTTTTAGTGTATAGCTGATTGAAATACAAAGAAGTCCGTGTTGAGTGTATTCTGCCGTTTGGGAGATCGCGTAAATGTCTCTCTGAATCGGGCTTATTTTGCGCACGCAATTAGGAATTTCAGGAAATAAATCTGACCAGTCTTCGGTTTGCTTGATTGTTAGATTTCGTGGCAAATTTTCGAATTGTTGGTTGTATACTTTCTCGGAGTTGCAAACCGGGAGAAGAGCTAGTAAAAAAAGCATGAGGATTTTTGGAGTTTTCATAAATTTGCAAATAAATGCAGAACCGGAATTGAATTAATCCAGTTCTGCATTAATCTTTTTTATTCGACCTTAAGGAAATCAGTTCCCGTTCTGCCGAAAGTTTCCGGGTGATACATTTCTTCGGCTTTCGCGGGTGGCACAACGAATGCGCCAGGAGTTGTCGCGCGAGCGACATACGAATAGTTGTAAACCCCTTCCCAGAGCAGCGAAGAAAACGCTTCGGCGCGTTCGTCGCGGAAGTTCTGATGCTCGAACCAGTATTGCCTCCACCAGAAATAACCGCGTCCGTAAGATTGCGAACCGTATTCGGCGATTGATTTATTTCCCGTATCCTGCGGAAGAACTTCCGTAACCGCGAGTTCCGGGTTCAAAATCTCCAAACCGGCGGGAAGATTGTCAACGAGCGCGACGTGATAACGTCTTGACGGCGCGACCATCGTCAAACGAACGCGAACGCGAGCGCCGGATTTTATCGTCCAATTGCCATCCGCCATTTGTTTCACGTCATCGGCGTTGTCAATCGCTTCGTATTTACGCAAAACCGTGAAACCGTAATCGGCGGGCTGTAAATTCAAATTTTTCGGCGCGTATTTCATTCCGATTCGATAATACAAACGCCCGGCGCCTTGTTTGTCCAAAATCAAATTCGCCGTTCCGTTACTTTCGAGCAAATAATTCATCGGAATGTTCAAAAGGTTCGAATCAACCGAGCGACCTTTGAACGCCTCTTGCCCGGCATAAGCATTTCCGAGCCAGATTTGCGTGACGAAATCGGGAGTTACTTTTTCGTAAGCGTTGAAATATTTGTCGAGAGCCAGCAATATAAACACGTTTTCCTGCGTGTTCGCCCAGCGACCTTTTGTCCGGTGATCGAGCAGACCGCGAACTAATTTCGGAATCAAATCATTGTTAGGGTCGGCTTTGATTAGGGCTTCCAAAAGCACGCCGTCAGCACGGCGGTTCGAATACATAATCAGCCATTCCGCATCGCCGTAATCTGTAACAAAGTTTGCCGTTGCCGCCGTTTCTGTCGTGCGATTCATCAAAAAGCGTTTGATGTTTTCGACTTCCGTCGCGGAATTTCTATCGTCGGCAAGCACTGAAAGAATCCAACCGAGCGCTTCAAACGGCATTTTTTCAACGCCTGCTTCGGCTAATAATCTTTTCGCTTTCGCCGCGTCTTTGTCGCCCATCAAATTTCTAACATAAAGCGCGTAAGCCGAAATCGTGCGGCGAACGTCCGGCGATTTATGCCACTCGTCGTAATGCGATTCGATGTTTTTCAGATACGGCTTTGTTTTATTAAGCATTTCATCCGGCACTTTGTAGCCTTTCGCTTTTGCTAGTACAAGAGCGTGAGCGACGTGCGCCGTGACGAACGGGTATTTATAACGCTCGCCTTCGCGCTTCCATAAACCGAAATAACCGTTTTCGTTTTGGCGCGATTTCAAGATTTCGACATCACGCGCAAAACGCGCTTCAAGTTCGGCGTTCGTCGGCATTTCTTTTGCCTTGAACGCCTTCAAAACGTCCTGCAAAGCGGCGATGGAAATCATTCTCGAAGCCACTTGTTCACTGCATTCAAACGGGTAAGTTTGCAGGTAAATAAACGCGTCGGTGAGTTCCTGCAACTGCGTCGAAGAAGTCGTTATTTCCAGACCGCCGAATTGCGGATAAACATTGTTCGGCGCTTCTATCGGCTGCAAAATCGCGCCGTTCTGATCGGTCGTTCCGTATGTCGCAAATGCTTCGGATGTCGCCGGTGTCCAGACGGGCAATTCGATTTCCGCCGCATCCGAGAATTTTCCGGCAGTTGCCGCAAATTGGAAACGAGCCGTTCCCGCTTTCATCGCCGAAACCGGAAAACGAACTTCCGCGCGGTCGTTTGCCCTGACAACGACGCGTTTTCCGCCGCCGTCGGTCAATTTCGCGTTTGCCGCTCGGACGGCGACATCAACAGCCAAATCCTTATCAGTTTGATTTTGAACAACGACTGGCAATTCAATTTTATCGCCGAAATTCATAAATCGCGGCGCAGAAGGTCGAACCATCAAAGGCTGACGCGCCGTAATCGCGGATTCGCCTTTGCCGAACCTTTTTCCCGAATCAACTGAAATCGCCGTAATACGGTAACGCGTCAAATTGTCGGGCAATTTTACATTGACGATTGCTTTTCCGTTCAAATCGGTTTTCACATTCGGCGCGAAAACTGCGAGGGCATCGAAGTTCTGGCGCACAATAATTTCTTCATTATTAGGCGAAACCGCTGCAGGCGGTGGCGGTGCGGCGGCATCAGCTGCTGTTTCCGCAGCGAGTTGTACGTTGCTTCTCTTCATCGCAGCATGAGGAACTGATGTTGCTGAACCGGCAATTCCGGTTCCCATTCCATTCCCTTCTCCATATCCTATTCCCTGCCCGATACCCACAATATTCGGATCATCTAAAATCACGTTTTCCCGCGAATGATGATCGGTCACGCCTTCTCCGCGCTGCGTGTAAAAAGTTTCGAGCGGATTAGCGATGTCATATTTCGACAATGCCAAAATTGATTCGTCAACCACGACTACCGCAACTTCGCTGTTTGAAACCGGTTCGCCGCGATTGTCTTTTACTTCGACCGCGACTTTCGTTTCGCCGCCCGGCTCCAACGTTCTTTCTGACGGTTCGGCGGAAACATTTAATTTGCGCGAAGCAGTTGAAATTGTAAGATTTATTTCGCCGCTCGCAAATGCCGGACGTTTCGCCAATTTTTCGTCAATTTCGCCTGCATCGTTCGTTCGCGGACTGGCTCCGACCAGATCAACTTGCGCGTAAATGTTCGGCAGATATTTTTCTTCGAGCGGAATTCGCAAAATCGTTGAAGATTCCTTCATTGAAAAACGCTCGGTTTTAACGATGCCGTCGCGTCGCAAAGTCAAAACGCCTTCCGCATTTTCAAACGGCGAAATGACCAGAATTTCAGCCGTTTCATTCGGCGCGTAATCTTTTTTATCGGGAATCAATTGCGCTTCTTCCTGTTCGACGTTTCTTTGCGGAGCAGTTTTCCCGCCCGGAATCCAAATCGTCAATTCGCTTTCGTTCGGGCGCTCTCGGTCGTCCATTACGCGAGCCGTAATGGTATAACGCCCGCCTTGTTTTGCGGTAAAAGTGCATTTTTGCGATGTTTCGGCTGATTTTATATTGCAAGTCTGTTCGTCAATCGCTTCTTCTTTCCATTCGCCCTTGTCGAAACGAAAATCTTTCAAAACGGCTTTGATTTCGACATCACGATTGGCAATCAATTTTCCGTCAATGTCGGTCACGATTGATTCGACCACGATATTTTCGCCTTTTCGCACAAACGTGCGCGGCGTTTTGATGCCGACGTAAAGCGCTGACGGGTGAACGAGCAAATTTGTCGAACCGGCGAAAGTCTGACGATTAACGTCCTGAACCGCAGCCGAAGCCGAGACATTGTACGGACGCGGCGGGTTTGCCGATTCAAAATCAATTTTCAAAACGTGTTTGCCGCTCGCATCGGTGACGCCTTTGAAATTCTGCGTTGTTTGCAAATTGTAATCGTTATCGTATGAACGCCACCACGGAATCCAGGTTCCGAACGTGTAATCCGAGCGATTTGGCGGCGTGTAATTTGTCGGCATTGAGGTTACAGTCCAGTTAACATCCGCGTTCGCCAAACCGCCGCCCGCATAATATTTCGCTTCGATTGCGACGTTCGCCGATTCTTTGACGAAAAACGGAGCTTCGGTTTCTGTTTTCGCCGTAACCTCGTATTCGGGACGGCGGAACTCCTGAATTTGAAAACCTTCCTGTGTTGTGTTTCCACTTAAATTGCTAGCGGTCGAAAGCTCTATGCGCGAATAACCGAGATTGGCATTGTCAGGCAATTTGAATTTGAAATCAAACGCGCCGAAAGAGTTAAGATTTGCAACGCCCTTCCCGATTTGATTGTTGCGCGAGTCGAAAATCGTGTAGCTCAAACCGCTCGCTCTATCTCCCAACTGCGAAATGTCACCAAGTTTTCCGGCTTCGTAAACGCGTATGTAGCCTTTTACGGAAACTTCTTCTTTCGGGCGATACATATTCCGGTCGGTGAAAACGAACCAGCGCAGCGAATTTTGAACCGGTTTCACAAACCAGTTTCCCTGTTCCTGCCAGTAATAATCGGTATTTTCCGGCAAAAACGCGACATCTTTTCCGCGCCGCGCGATTAAAATGTTTTGCTGTTTAGCTGGCGTTTCGGGCAGAGGCAAACGCAAAACGCCGCTCGCGCCGGTTTGATTCGTTTGCGCTTCGGAGATGATTTCCGTTTCTGCAGCTTCGCCGTTTTCGTCAAATGCCTCAGTCGCGTTGATTGATTCATCCGACGTTCCCCAGCTCGTCAGCCATTCCCACCATGATTGATTTGAAACTGTTTCGCTTTTCTCTTCGCTCTCACCACTGATTTTCGACTGATGTCCGCCGACAGTTTTCCCGTTCGGGAAAATTGACAAATCAACTCCGCTCAAAGACTTGCCCGTTTTCAAATCAGTGGCGAAACCGACGAGTTCCTGATTATCAACGAAAGCGTCAAGTCCGATATTTGTCACTTGCGCCCACGCGAAAGCGCGTGAGCGATAAGGTCGAACGGTTACGGCTTTGCTCGAATTTTCGATGGGTTCAACATCCAGAATGAAATTACCGAAACCGCCGTCCGTAAACTGGCTCAACTCGATGCGCGTTTCAATCATTTCGTCCGGCTGATTTTTTACCGGCACAACTTTGTCGGAAATTAATTTTCCCGGAATTGTCGGTCGTTTCGTCCGGTCGTCGTAATTTAAGCGTCTGACATATTCCTGAAACTGCGCCCAATCGGTCGGCTGAACCGCATAAATTCTGACCTTTAATTGATTATAATTTGTCGAATAAACCGAAAACGCGGGCTTTGAATACGGGTCGAGCACGACGAAGTTTCCGCCCTGCGAATACAAACCCGGTTCAGCCGCGCCGGTTTTGAAAATCGCCGTCGCATTTTGTCCGAGCGTCTGACCGAATTCATCTTTCAACGAGCCGCTGATTGTAACTGTAAAGGACTTTCTAGCAGGTTTATATCCGTCAATGATAATCGAGTTTCCGCTTGGATAAATATTTACGTTTCCTACATTTGGCTCGATCTTTACGAGTGATTTTTCAAAACTTTTCGTGTCAATCGGATTGGAGAATTCCATTTGCCAACCGTCGTAAGGCGCACAGACTTTTTTGCTTTGATCGTAACCGCAGTAACTTCTGACAAGTTTCATCGCGCCGTAAGTCTTAAATGAAAAACTTTGCGCGGCAGTCGTCGTCAAAGGTCCTTCAGCGGACGGCGTTCCTTTTTCAACAGTTACATTTATCTGCGAATCGGCGGGCAAAGCGTTTTCCGTCGAGCCGTCGGCGTTTACGGCGCGAAAAGTGAGCCAGCGATTCGGCTGTGCTTGTTTCGCATAATATAAAACGCTCGTATCTTTCTCAATTTCTTGCTGCGTCGCAAGACGAATCGGAATTTTTTTGCCCGCGCTCGACACGCTGATTGTTTTGATTACATCGCTCGGATTTATCGCCTGGTCGAAGGAAACAAAAATAATCGCATCGCGCCGCACGACTTGATTTTGAGGAATCATCGTTTCGACTTTCGGCGAAGGAGTTGTGAACGTCCAAACTACATCTTTATTCAAAACTTGTCCCGTTGCCGATCTTGTTCCGGCGGGAATTTTCGCCGTGAATTTCGTCGCCATCGGAAAACGAGATTTTGTATCAAACATTAAAGTTTTCGTTCCGAGCCAGCGCCAATTCCCTTCGGGCAAAGCTGGCGAAAATTGCACAGGAACCGTTTGCGCGGCTTGCGCTTGCGAAGTTACGGCGACCATCGGCTGCGAAAATGTGATTGATAAATCCGGCGCGAGATTGACGTTTCCTTCCGGCGAAAATCTGACGACTTCTAAATTCTCGTTATTGCTGATTTTCGGCGTTCCGCGTTGCTCATCGGCGGGAAATTTTACGGGAATTTGTTTTCCCGTTTTCGGCGGCGGCAGACTTCCCGTTCGTTTTGCGAAATCCGATTGGTCTTCTTTATCGCTCTTGATTGCGGGCAAACGCTTCAACAGATTTCCCGTTTCGTTCGGAGAAAGCGGATCGGTTTCAGGAAGCGGCGATTTTTCGCGCGTTTCGGCGCCTTCGACTCCTTCTGAAAGACGAAACTGCAATCCGTTTGAATAATTGTTGTTCATATTCGCTTGAGTATTTAATCTTCGCATTCTTTGCGCTTGAATTTGCGTAATAAACGGCGAAATCATAGCGAAATAAAAAGTGCAGATTAATAATAATGAAACAATTTTTCTCATATATTCCTTTTCGTTTGCTTTGTGCGCGCAATGTGGGGAAAGGTTGTTTTCGCGCGCTTTTATAAATTTATAGCCGGCTTTCATATTGTTTTCTTAAAAGCCGCACACGTTTTCAGAACGCTCGAAAATTCATAATCTTGCAAAAGGATTTAAAAAATTTGACAGTTTATAATCGGCGGGCGTATGTTACCGTTTATGCGAAAAGTAATTCTCGGTTTGGCGATGAGTCTCGACGGCTATATTGCGCGCGAAAACGGCGATGTTGATTGGTTGAAAATGGAGGATTTATCCGAAGGTGCTGATGAAATGAAAGAGTTTTTCGCTTCGATTGACACGATTTTGTGGGGTCGAAAATCTTTCTCGAAAGGCGAAGAAATGGGCGGCGATATAAATATGTACGGCAATGTATCGCATTATGTTTTTTCCCGCACGCCGCGACAAAGCGAAATTAACAACCTCGAATTTATTACAGAAAACATTGTAGAGTTCGTCAAAAACTTAAAAAGACAAGAAGGCAAAAATATTTTGCTGACGGGCGGCGGTGATTTGGCAAAAACGTTTTTTGAAGAGAGTCTAATTGATGAATTAATTATCGGCATTCAGCCGACGATTTTAGGAAAAGGCAGACCGCTTTTTCTGCCGCACGAGCGTCAAACAGAATTGGAACGCTACGACGTGAAAACACGTAAAAGCGGAACGGTACAAATTTCTTATCGCGTAAAAACCGGCATGTAAATTTTTGCAAAGATTGGTTTTCTCGGCGGCGGCAAAAAGGAAAATAAAACTTTATGCCCTATTTATCTTTGCTATTAACTAATTCCGATTTCCTGTTATACTTGAATTGGAAAATGCAACTTTGCGGAAAAGGCTGTCGTAAAGATTTTGGCAAAAGTTCTTTTAACACGATTTTTTTAGGAGCAGAAGATTAACAATGGGATTGTGGGCAAGAATTACGAGAATTTTTCGCGCTTCGACCGGCGCGGCATTAGATAAAATGGAAAACCCCGAATTGGTTTTGCAGCAAACGATTCGGGATATGCGCGACCGTGTGCCGGAGCTGAATAACTCCGTCGCGCAGGTGATGGCGACCGAGCGCCTTTTAGCGAAAAACAAGGAAAATCTCGAAGCTCAGGTCGTTGATCTCGATTCGAAAATCAAAGCGGCGGTTAAGATGGGACGCGATGATATTGCGACCGCTTATATCGGACAGCTGCAACAGGCGCAGCTCGATTTAGTGCGCACGTCCGGTCAGCTCGAACACGCTTCATCAGCTTCGAAACAAGCATTAAAAGCGCGCGACAATTACGTCCTCAATATGAAAAAGCGCACTGCCGAAGCGATGCAGCTTATCAGCGCCGCGAAACAAGCCAAACTTCAAGAACAGTTGGCGCAAACAATGGAGACATTCAACATCGGCGACGACGCTTCGACATTCAACGAAATGCGCGAGAAAATTGACCGCCGTGTCGCTGCTGCCGAAGCAAAACTTCAGCTCGGTTCCAGCTCTGTTGACACGCAGATGCAGGACATCGAACGCGAAGCGATGGACATCCAATTAAACGACAAACTGCTCGAATATAAACAACAGATGGGACTGCTCGGAAGCGGGTCGAATACTACCGGCAAACAAATTTCCTCGAGTTCGGAAGTCAAACGTGATGATAGTGGATTTGATGATCTTTTGCTGAACGATTCAAACACAAGTAATCAATCGAGGTAAAATAATTCGGCAAAACGCGGGCGACAAAAAAAGCATCTACATTATTTATGGCGGATTTAGCAAAATATCAACAAGAATTTCAAAGATTCAACACGAAATATGTCAAAGAAGCGGTTAAGGAACCCGTCAATTTTTGGGGTCTGGCGGGTTTCGCCGTCGCCGCCGCTTATACGGGCAGTATTATTCCTCTTTTAATCGCACTTCTTTGCGAGATCGCTTACGTCATTATTCTGCCGACTATTCCGTCTTATCGCATGCTGGTCAATAACCGCGAAAAAGAAAGAAAGCGCGAACTGGCAAAGGCTAATCGTAAAAAACTAATCAATTCGTTTACCCCGCGCGAGCGCGAAGCCGTCGAATATCTGCGCTGGCAGAAAGATAAAATTTTAGAAAATTATCATAAATTTACCGGCGCGCGTGAATTGCCGACCAATCTGGGATCGCTCGAACAGCGTTGGGAAGATTTTGTTGACTTGCTGGACGTTTACCGCCGCCGCAAACAGCATTTGAAATCAATCAATCGTCAGGCGGTTCACAATCAACTGTCGCAGGCGTTTCGCGCCGCCGAAAACGCGCCCGACGAAAAAACGCGGCGCATTCAGCAAACAAATGTCGAAATTTTGAAACGCCGTCTGGCTTCGTTCGACGAACTCGAAAAGAGCGTGAAACTGGTCGAAGGTCAATTGCAGTCAATCGAAAATTTCTTCGGATATTTGAACGACGAAATCGTGACGATGTCTACGCCGGAAAAATTCTCTTTGCTTGATTTTGAACAGCTTTCCGATTCAATTGCGATGACCAAACAAATGCTCGACGCGACGGCTGATTCTGTGGGAGCACTCGATTCTTATAATCGTGAAATGGGCAACTACGAACTTTTGCCCGAAGCTAATCGCTAACGAAATAGCTGCGAACAAACACGAAAGTTTTAAGCCGCGAATAAAAAAGCCGCGAATAAAGAATTTCTTATTTTCATTTATTCGCGCTTTTTTTATTTCGCGGCTTTTTTTATTTTATTTCGTATGCTTTTTGTAATTCGCGAATATTTCTTTTACGGCAAATCGCTCGTCGCCAGCATCAAGTTGTTCGCGTTCGTCGCGTATGACAAAGCGACTTCTTTTTTTACCAATCCATCCCGAATAAATTTTTCGAGTACAGAGTCAAAAGTCTGCATTCCTTCGAGTTCGCCGTCGTTCATCGCGTCCGTGATTGAACGTCCCTCTTTTTCGCCTTTTTCAATGTAATCGCGGGTTCTCGAATTAGACACGAGAATTTCGATTGCGGCGATTCGTCCGCCGCCGACTTTCGGCATTAAACGCTGTGAAATGATGCGCCTGAAAGACTGCGAAAGACGCGTTCTTATCGCTTGCTCCTCTACTTTCGGAAATACGCCGATGATGCGGTCAATCGTTTTTGCGGCGTCAATAGTGTGCAGCGTTGATAAAACAAGGTGCCCAGTTTCAGCGGCTTCCATCGCCACTTCGATGGTTTCGCGGTCGCGCATTTCGCCAACGAGAATCACTTTCGGTGCTTGACGAAGCGCGGCTCGCAAAGCCAATGCGAAATCCGGCGTATCCGAATGAAGCTCGCGCTGGTGAATCGTGCCGAGTTTATGTTCGTGGATAAATTCTATCGGGTCTTCGATTGTTACGACGTGATATTTTTTCGTCGAATTAATCAAATCAATAATCGCGGCGAGCGTCGTTGATTTTCCCGAACCGGTCGGACCGGTCACCAGAACCAAACCGTTTTTCAGTTCAGCCGCGCTCATCACGCCGCGCGGTAAATTCAAATCTTGCCAATTCGGCGGCGTCGTCGGAATAACGCGCATAACGATAGCGTATGTTCCCCGCTGCCGAAAAATATTAACGCGAAAACGGCAAAGACCGTTGACGCTGTAAGAAATATCGGCTGAGCCTTTAGCGTCTAAAGTTTCCAAACCCTGCGCGTTTCCGGTCAACATCAAATCAGCCATCGCTTTGATTTGTGGCGCGGTGAGACGCTCCAAGCCCGGAATCTGTACGCCCTGCAAATCGCCGGAAAGTTCAACCTGCGGCGGACGACCGGGCGAAAATATCAAATCGCTGACTTTGTCTCCGGCGGCGAGCATTCGATGCAGCACATTATGAAAGGCTTGCGTGTTTTGCGAAACCGCGGGATTGCCGTTCGACATCGGCGAAGAAGTTTTCGGAGGAACATTGACAGGAGCATTTATTACAGGATTGTTCATCGGGTTTAAAGATTGCAGGTTTTTTAAGAGGCAAAATGAATAATAACGCCTTGAGACAGGATAGTGTTTGTCATTGTTAAAAATGACAATACAATAATACTATTTTTGCAAACAATTAATCAATAATATTAGTCGCCTTGCCAGCTTTTTTATAATCAATTAAAATTGACGGTTTCAGTATAATCTGAATATCCAAGCAATTATCTACAAAAAAATATTTAAGAGAGGAAATATACAAACTATGAAAAGAGTCGGTATTTTAGCCGGGCGTGAAGTCACGTTTCCCGAATCAATTATCAAAAGCATTAATGAAAAAGGCAATGGCGAAGTCATTGCAGAAATGGTCAAAGTCGGCGGTATTCGTTTAGACGAAGAAAAAAAATATGACGTTGTTATCGACCGCATTTCGCACGAAGTTCCGTATTACCGTGCGACTTTGAAGCGAATGGCGCTCGAAGGAACTTATATTATTAACAACCCGTTCTGGTGGTCGGCGGACGATAAATTTTTCAATTTCAGTTTAGCGTCTAAGATCGGCGTGGCTATTCCGAAAACGGTTCTTCTGCCGCAGCAAAGCTATATCCCGGACATCACCAGCGAATCTTTAAGAAATCTCGAATTCCCGCTCGATTGGGAAGGAATCGTTAATTACGTTGGGTTTCCCGCCTTTTTAAAACCGTTTGACGGCGGCGGCTGGAAAAACGTATCGAAAATTAACTCGCTCGAAGAGCTTTGGTATGAATACAACCAGACCGGAAAGCTTTGCATGACTTTGCAGGAAGGCATCGAGTGGGATCAATTCGTGCGCTGCTACTGCGTCGGCAAAGAAAAAGTTTTAATTATGCCGTATGATCCGTCGAAACCCTATCTGTCGGGAATGCAGTATGTAAATGTTGATGACTATCTTTCGCCGGAACTTCACGCACGCGTCGAAGGCGACGTAATTATGATTTGCAAAGCGCTCGGTTACGATTTGAACACCGTTGAGTTCGCAATTAAAGACGGCGTTCCGTACGCGATTGATTTTATGAATCCGGCGCCCGATGCCGAACTCGCTTCGGTCGGCGAATACAATCACAACTGGATTGTGCGCGAGATGACCGATTTTATTTTGAGAAAGTTGCAGGAAGGATTCGAAACGCCCGAATACCGCTGGTCGGCAATGCTGAATCCGGCAGAATTGTCGGCTAAAGCAGCGTTTAAAACAAAAGCTGAAAAAGCCGAAAAAATCGCTAAAGCGCCCGGTAAAAAGAAAGCGGATGCGGCTGAAAAAAAGCCGAAAACCAAAAACGCTTCGACGGCTGAATAAAATATCAGTTTTGAGATTATAAAAGCGAATAATAAAAGTAATAAAAAGGATGGAAGATAAAGATTTTCCGTCCTTTTTTACTCATCCTCTTCGAGTAATTCAAACGGAATCCGACCGGAAAGCAATTTATAACCGACAATCACACCGACCCAAATCAAAAGCGCCACGCTCGAAACCGCCCATCCGAGGTTCGCCGTCATATTTTCTTCGATAATTACGCCCAGCAAAATAAACGGGAAACCGACGAGCGCGATTTTCAGCGTCGTTTTTTTGAAATTTTCGAGCGTTTCCAACAAATTAACGCGGTTGATTTCCAGTTCCATATAATCGTCGTCATCGTTTAACCGCGAAAAATACTCGGCTTCGTTGCGCGTCCAGCGTTTCAAAGCCGGAGTTTCAGCCAGACGGTTCGCTGTCGAAAAATGATGTATGACGTGCGCTATTTTGCCTTCGCGCAGAGCTATTTCCGCCAGACCTCTGACCGAACGGAAACTTTCTCCGGCGTCGTCGAGTGTTTTTTGAAAAACCGTTTTGGCGCGGCGGAATTCGCCGAATTGAAAATAGCTTTCGCCTAAACGCGCCAGCAGCACGCCGTCGTTATCAGCGCGTTTTTCCGCCAGCCGCAGCACGGCGATTGATTTTTTTTGCAGTTTTTCGCTTTTCTGCGAACCGGCAAAAGAATTCAGACAGCGGGCGAAATCGAAAAGCAGACGCGCGTCTTTCGGATTCAAAGTCAGCGCGCGTCGAAACGCTTCGAGCGCCTGCAGCAGATAGCCGGAGAGACGAAGTTCGTTTCCCAAACGCTGCAGATAATAAGCTTTTTCGATTTTTTCAGGGTTTAAGATTTTATCCGATTGTTTTAATTGTATAAAATTATCTTCAACGAACGAGTTTTCTAAAACTTCCGCCGAAGGAATATGCGCGAATTCGGCTTTCATCAAAGTTTCTTTCGGTTCGGCGAAATAATCGCGCAGTTCGATTGAGCGAGTGTCGAGCGCGTTTTCGGAAAGAGCAGGAAAAATTTGCTTGATCATCCGCCGGTAATCCTCGCCGCCCGACGCGAAAGAAAACAAAACATCTTTTCCGCGAATCGAAGTCCGGTAATGATAAAAAATATTGCCGCCGCGTTTTAAAGCACGCGTCGCCTGCGTTTCGACCTGTTCGATGTCAGAGAGTTTGAGGCGCGTTCGCGAGTTATTGAAAAATGCCCAGATGTTCGGCAGAATTCCGGTCCGAACCAGTCTTTTGCCGTCGAACTCGATGCGGTCGGACGAAAGCAAAGCCGGCAAAAAAATCCAGCTTAAAGCAAAAAGCGCAATTGCCGTCCAATCCTTTTCTAAATAAACGAGCAGCCCAGAGAAAAAAGTGGCGAGAAAAAGCGCGGCAATATAGCTGTTCGGAGAAACGCGAATGCTTGCCCGGCGTTTGGAAGAAGTTTTAACGGCGCTTTCTTTCACGGAAATTTCCGCCGTATTTGCCGGCACAATATCGTTCACGCTGAAATATTCCTCAACAAGAAATTTATATGTTTAGAAATAACTAATTCCGTACGAATTTTCAAATTATTTTTGGAAGTTTAACCGAAAAAGGGCGAAAACAAATTTTATCTCGACAAGGAATCAGCTTTACTAGTTTCCGGAGCTAAAAATTTTTGAGTTGAAAAAAGCAAAAGACGCCGAATTTAAATGATCGGCGTCTTTCCCAATTCTTGAAGCGACAAAACCGTTTCGGCGGTTTTGGTTGGCAACGAATCTATTTACATTCCGAAAGGCGAACCGGTCGAGGTTTCGGGTATTTGTTTCGCTCTTTCTGGATTTAACGCTTCGAGTTTATCTTTTGCCTCGCGCGCGGTCGCCGAAAGCGGAATTGCTTTGCCTTCCGAATCCTTGGCGTCAGCGGCAGTTTTGGCAATTCTGAAATATATTTCTTCGGCTTCTAATTTTTTGCCTTGTTTTTCGTAAATTTGAGCCAATTGAAAATCAATCGTGTCTTTGGCGATAATCGGATTGTCCATTGCGGCTAACTCTTGATACAGCGCAATTGCTTCGTCGAGCTTTCCGTCGTCGGTTTTCGCCTGCGCCAGCGCAAATTTCGAAAGTTTGCCGACTTCATCGTTCGATTTCGCAAAGTTTTCCAATTCCTGCATCGCGGCAGGACGATCAACCATCAATTTATTGACGGCGATAAAATATCTGGCTTTTTCAGCGATGTCGCCGCTGTATTTGTCGGCGACAGCCTGAAATTCCGCGATTGCGGCTTCAGCGCGTTCTCTGTGAGTTTTAAAGGTCTTGCCGGTCGGCGCCGTTCCCGCGACGGGCGCTTCAGAAACGGCGGCTTGCGACGTTTCGATGGCTTTGCCGAGCGCCGTCTGCGCCGCTGCCGTAGAGCGGCGGTTCCATGTGTAGAAAATACCGATTAAAACGGCTAAAACGGCGACAGCGGCTAAAGCGTAAAGAACATTTTTCCCTTTGCCCTCAAATTTTTTGCTCGCATCGTCAATTTTTCGATTGACGCTATGTTGAAAACGGTCTTCATAAGCGACCGGTTCTTTCGCCTGACTGGTCGGTAAAGCTGGTTGTTCGATTAATCTCTTTTTTCTAGCCATTGTTTTAAAACTTGCAATTTTTTAATACTGATTCGTTGTATAATTGGGCGGAATAGGAATTTTTTCCAAAAGAGTCAATTTAACTTAAAAAACGGTCGAGAGCAAGTAAGACGAAAACAAAAGGCGAGGGCAACAGACAAAAAGAAAAATTTTGAAAACAAAATTTTTTCTTTTCAATCAAATTTTCGGGTAAAAGTTGCGTTTGAAAATAATTTTTCGATTTCCGGGAACAAATTCCGAAAATCGGTGTCTAATATAATAACCGGCGGAAACGCGAGTGAGCAATTTTGAATTTTTCCTGACAGAGAAGACGAAAAGGCGGAATATGTTCTTCGGTAAGTCAATCACGCTTGATGAGGAAGATTTGGGAAACGTCGCTTTGGCGGCAAGCGCAAGTTCTGCCCGCTCGACCGCCGAGATTAAGTTCATTGAAAGACTGCAAGCCGGCGATGCCGAAGCCTTCGACGTTCTGGTTACGCGTCATTCTACCGACGTTTACGCGCTGCTTTTTCGTCTGACGGAAAACAGCGAGGAAGCCGCCGATTTGACTCAGGAAACATTTTTAAGCGCGCTCAAAGCGATAAAGAAGTTTCGCGGTGACGCCGATTTGAAAACCTGGCTTTTTCGTATCGCCGTTAACGAATCGCGCAATCGCTTTCGCTGGTGGAAACGAAGAAACCGGCAAAACACGGTTTCGATTGACGAGCGCGTCGGCGAAGCGGAAAAGCCCTTGTCGGAAACTTTTTCGAGCCGCACGCCGAACCCGGAAGAAAATACGCTTCGGCAGGAACGCGAAAAGGTTTTGAAAAAAGCGCTTTTCAGCTTGCCGGATATTTTTCGCGAAGCGATTATCCTGTGCGACATAGAAGGATTGAGTTATGAAGAAATCGCTCAAACTTTGGAAATAAATATCGGAACTGTAAAATCTCGAATCGCTCGCGGACGCGACGAATTGAGAAAAAAGTTGGAAGGTATTTGAAAAGAGTTCATTGAGTTTATAGAGTTCATTGAGTTCATTGGGTTAGAAGAAGTTTTTCTTTTACCCGACCAACTCTATAAACTCAATGAACTCTATAAACTCACGAAAGTGAATAATTGACTCGCCCCGGTTTCAATTTTTGAAGACAAAAATCGGTGCCAAACGAAAAGTCGAGGGAAACGAACAGTACGGTGCGAGTTTATGAAAAGCAATACAAAAGTTCGGCAGTTATTTGATAAAACGACCAACAACAACAGCCTAATTGCCGAAACGAGTATTGCCGCTCAAAGCTCAAAAACGAACGAAGCGTTGTTTTCTGCGATCAGAAAACAGCCGGGGTCAGTCAGTTATTCACTTTGAAACGGTTTTTGGTCTTTGGCTTTTGGCAAGTTGATTTTAATTTACTTGCCAAAAGCCAAAGACCAAAAACCAAAAACCAAAACAATGAAATGCGAAGATTTACAACTTAATCTCCCGATTTACATAGACGACGTTCTGACGGACGAAGAGCGCCAAACCGTCGAAGCGCATCTGTCAGCCTGTCCCGTATGCCGCTATAAATTGGCGGATTTCCAGGAGCTGCGCAATAATCTGCGATTCCTCGCTCGCCCGGAAATGTCGCCGAAAGCCTTGGATTCCGTAAAAATTGCCGTCGCCGCCGAAATGCAAAAAACTTCCACGGAGTCTCGCACAAAAGCGAAAAACGATTTGCGGGAGTGGGCGCAGATGCGTTTGATGCCTTTCGGCGTCGGCGTTTTCACGTCGCTGATTTTGGGTTTTACGTTATTGTGGAGCTTGCTTTCGCCGACCGTTCAAATTAATCGCGGCGATGATACGGCGCAAGCCGATTCCGCTAAATCGCCGATTTTACTGGCGAATGCCAATTCCAAAGGCGGTTCGGGAAATTTCGAATTGTCGCCGGTCGAATACGCGCAGACCCGTCTGGCGGTTTCCGGCGAATCGCCGAGCGTTAATCCGAAAGGCGCTTTGGTCGCGCTCACGAAATCTCTGGTGCGCGGCAATATGAAGGACGAAGAAGTCGTCGTCGTCGCCGATGTTTTCGGCGACGGTTTGGCTCAAATCGCCGAAGTCGTCGAACCTTCGCACAACCGAAAAGCGGTTTACGAGCTCGAAAGAGCACTGAAAACCGATGCGACTTACGCGCCTTTTGTTCCGGCTAATCTCGACCGCCGTTCCGATTCCGTGCGGGTCGTTTTTAAGCTTCAAAGTGTTGACGTTAAGACGAATCTAAACTCGGCTAATCAATAAGCCGCGAGTAAAATTCTCCTCACCCCGCTTTCTTTTCAATTCTTAATTTGCTTCGATTCACCGAAACTTGTTATAGCTTTAAATATAAACATTTTATTACAAGGCGGAAACAATAATGGGTGAACAAAAAACTTTTCAAGATACGTTTCAGGATTATTTAGAAGTGCTTGAAAAAAATGCACACGATTTTCTCGAAGGCGTGGCGGACGCTTTTGTCGGCAAAGCGGAAACTTTGCGCGACGGAACCGAACTCGATCCGGTGAATTTGCCGCGCGATCTGGCGGCGCACAAAAACGCGCAGACCGAATGGTGGTACTACACGGGACACGGCACGACGGATTCGGGCAAAAATTTCGGCTTCGAGCTTGTTTTCTTCAAACGACGCACCGATTTGGACAAGTTTTCGATTGTCCCGCTGCGGCTTCTCGGCAATCCGATTTATTTCGCGCATTTCGCTTTGACCGACGTAGATGAAAAAAAATTCCGGTATGCTCACCGCAAAAGCGCGAACGGAATACTCGATTATCCTGCTTCAGCGAGCGAAAAACATTTCCATCTGCGGCTCGGCGATTGGTCGCTGCGCGAATCTCACGGAACACATATTTTAAGAGCGACAACAAGTCAGGACGTTGTTTTTGAAGCCACTCTGAAACCGAGAAAACCCGTTGTTCTAAACGGTCAAAACAGAGACGGCGTTTCATTCAAAGACGAAGGACAGGCGTCGCGCTATTTTTCTTATACGCGAATGGAAATGGAAGGCGATTTGATTTTAGGCGGCGAGATCGAACATTTTACCGGTTCCGCCTGGATGGACAGAGAGTTCGGAACGTGGACGCCGACCGAACGGCAAAAAGGCTGGGACTGGTTTTCCGTGCAGCTCGATAACAATTGCGAATTGATGTGTTATCAATTGCGCGACAGCTCGAACGGCGTTTCCGATTTTTCGAGCGGCACGTATATTGATGAAAACGGAGAATTTACGCCTTTAAAGCATGAAGATTTTTCGATTGAACCAACCGGGTTCTGGAAAAGTCCGCGCACGAACGCGACTTATCCGAGCGGATGGAAATTGAAGGTGCCGAAACTCGGTCTGGATTTAACCGTTACGCCCGTTATGCCCGATCAGGAACTCGATACTCGCGGCACGACGATGATCGTTTACTGGGAAGGCATGTGCGAAGTTTCCGGCAAAGACGGCGAGTCGGACATTAACGGACGGGCTTACGTTGAATTGGTCGGTTACGACCGCTCGCACGAAAAGCCGAATCTCGCATTTTTTCTGATGGGCAGTAATTTTGAATTTCCTTCAAAATCATTTTTCGGAATTTAATAGTTCTTTTTTTGAAGGCAAAAGTTGAAATGAGCGAAAATCGTTTTCTGAACGGGAGAGTTGTTGTAAAAATCGGCGATATTACCGATGAAAAAACAGATGCAATCGTTAATGCGGCGAATTCGACTCTGCTTGGCGGAGGCGGAGTTGACGGCGCGATTCACAAAAAAGGCGGCGTTCAGATTCTGGAAGAATGCCGCGAAATTCGCCGTACTCTTTACCCGAAAGGCTTGGCGACCGGAAAAGCCGTTTTGACCGGCGGCGGGAATTTGCCCGCCCGCCGCGTCATTCACACGGTCGGTCCGATTTACGGAATGAACGGAAACAAAGACGCCGAATTGCTCGTTGCTTGTTATGTAAACTCGCTTATTCTTGCAGTTGAAAACAATTTGCGAACAATAGCTTTTCCGTCAATCTCGACCGGCGCTTACGGTTATCCAAAACACGACGCGGCAAAAGTTTCGTCAGCGGCGATCCGCGAGTTTTTATCGAAAACAGCGGCGATTGACGAAATCATCCTCGTCTTTTTTTCCGAATCGGACGCAAAAATCTATCTAAAACACCAAGTTTTCGCTTAATGTTTGAAAGCCGACAATGTTTGCCGTTTGTTTTTTGATAGTTTATAGTTTCAAAACATTTTCTTTATTCTGAAACAAAATATTCATTGAATATTTTGAGAATAAAAAGAAATGATTTGAACTTCTGAAGAATATGATAAATGCAGTTGGCTTACAGTCACAACAAACTTTCCGAAACGATTTTTTTTATCACCGCGAAATACCCGAAAATTTACAAATATTAGAGAAAATTTCCTGGAATTTTTTCTGGTCGTGGCGCCCGCCCGGCGCGAAACTTTTCCGTGAAATAGAACCGTCGCTCTGGGAACAATGCGAGCAAAATCCGCGTCTTTTCTTGAAAAAGATTAATCAGTTTCGCCTCTGGCAAAAATCGCTCGACGACGAATATGTCAAAAAACTCGACTGTTTCGCCGAAGAACTCGAAAACTACACAGCAGCGCCGCCGAAAAGCTTCGGAAAAGTTACGCCGGAAAATCCGGTCGCATATTTTTGCGCCGAATACGGCGTGCACAACTCTCTACCGAATTATTCGGGCGGACTCGGAATTCTGGCGGGCGATCATCTGAAATCGGCGAGTGATTTGAATGTTCCGCTCGTTGCGGTCGGATTGCTTTATCGCTACGGTTATTTCCGGCAGAAAATCGCGCACGACGGCTGGCAGCAGGAAAGATATTTGGACGTTTTTGAATCCGAGTTGGCTTTAAAGCCTGTAACCGACGAATTAGGCGAGCGAATTTTCGTTTCGGTAAGCATTCGCGGGCGCGAAGTTCACGCGCAGGCGTGGCTGGCTGAAATCGGCAGAATAAAACTTTATTTGCTCGACACGAACTTGCCGCAAAATGCAGAAATTGACCGTTTGATTACCGGGCATCTTTACGGCGGCGATGCGGAAACGCGAATCGTGCAGGAAAAAATTCTGGGAATCGGCGGCGTCAGGCTTTTGAGAAAGCTCGGCGTTGAACCGTCGGTTTTTCACTTGAATGAAGGACATTCGGCTTTTTTAACTTTAGAATTAGCCCGCGAATTTCTGGTGGAAAATCCAGATTTATCTTTCGATGACGCGGCAGCATTAGTGCGCGAAAAATGCGTTTTCACGACGCACACGCCGGTCGCCGCCGGAAACGACGAATTCGCGCCGGAAAAACTTGCGGAATGTTTTACGGAAAACTTCTTTTCGGATTTGAAAATTTCGCGCGAAGAATTTTACGCTCTCGGTCGAACGAACCCGGAAAATGAAACCGAATGGTTCGGAATGACGCCGTTCGCTCTGCGTATGTGCCGTTCGGCGAACGGCGTCAGCGAAAAACACGGCGAGGTTTCCAGACAGTTGTGGCTAAAAATGTTTCCCGAAGAAACGAAAGTCGAAGAAGTTCCGATAACGCACATCACCAACGGCGTTCACGCGCCGACGTGGATCGCTCCGGTTTTTCAGTCGTTATATGAAAAACACATCGGCTCGAATTGGGCAGAAATCGTCCGCGATGAATCGAAATGGCGCGAAGCGATTGAAGGAATTCCCGATGAAGAGATTTGGAACTCGCATCTGCATCTGAAAAATCTGCTTGTTTCTTTTGTTCGTCAAAAAACTTTTTCAAAGGAAACGGGACTGCACGAAACAATTAACGAACGCGAAGACACGAACAAACTTTTTTCGCCAAGCGTTTTAACAATCGGTTTCGCGCGCCGCGTCGCCGCTTATAAGCGCTGGGATTTGATTTTTTCTGATTTAGAAAGGCTTTTAGATTTGGTTGATGATCCGACGCGATCGGTTCAATTTATTTTCGCCGGAAAAGCTCATCCGCAGGATTTATCAGGCAAACGCGTTTTGCAGGAACTGATGAGCATTAATCACAATTCGAGCTGGCAGAATCGCGCCGTATTTATCGAAGATTACGATCAGGAAGTAGCGCGTTATCTGGTTCAGGGAGTTGACGTTTGGCTAAACGTGCCGCGCCGCCCGCTTGAGGCGTCGGGCACGAGCGGTCAAAAAGCGGCGATGAACGGCGCTTTGAATTTTTCCATTTTAGACGGCTGGTGGATCGAAGGTTATAACGGCGTAAACGGTTTCTCAATCGGCGAGTTGAAAGACTCCGGCGATGAAGAAACGATTGACCGCGAAGACGCTGAATCGCTTTATTCCGTTCTGGAAAATGAAATCGTGCCCGCTTTTTATACGAAAGGCGAAAACGGTTTGCCGAGCGAATGGATTCGCCGGATGAGAGATGCGCTGGTTACATTAACGCCGCAGTTTTCAAGCGACAGAATGCTCAAAGATTACATTGAAAAGATTTACAATTAACTACTAAATTTATACAGACTGTTGTAAGTTAATTTTTCAATTGCGGATAAAACCATAATCAAACGAATTTACTATGACTGAGATTAAAACCGGCGTAATCAAGCCAATCGAGTGTTTTAAGGAAGGTTGGAATTTAATAAAAAATGATTACTGGATTTTGTTTGCAATTTCTCTGGTCGGCGCGATCATCGGCGGGATGAGTTTCTACGTTTTGATCGGCGCGATGATTTGCGGCATTTATTATTGTTTTTTGCAGGCGATTGACGGAAAACCGATTTCCTTCGACGGGCTCTGGAAAGGTTTCGGTTATTTTCTGCCGAGTCTTTTGGTGACGATTCTGATCGTCGTTCCGATGTTCGTCGTTTTAGGGGTTATTTACGTGCCGATGATAATCGCGGCGATAATGGGACCGCGTTTGAGTTCGGACGAATTTTTCGGACTATTTTTCGGAGCGGTAGCGGTTGATTTCGTTTTGATCGTCATAATGACGTGTTTTCACACGCTGCTTTTGTTTTCATTTCCGTTAATAGTTGACCGCAATCTCGGAGCGTGGGAATCGGTTACAACGAGCGCGAAAGCCGTCTGGCGCAATTTGAGCGGCGTTGCCGGGTTGATCGGCGGCGGGATTGTTTTGTCATTGTTTGGTATAATTACCTGCGGTTTAGGAATGTATTTTATAATGCCGATTTTGTTGGCGGGCTATGCGGTCGCTTACCGGAAAATCTTTCCGATTCAAACGAACCGCAATTTCGATCCGCCGACGCCGGATTTTTACCAAGGAATTTAATTTATTATGAGCGCAAATTTTGTAAAAGTTGATTCAACCGACAGGCTCGAACAATTATTTGAAGAGTCTCACGAAAAACCCGTCATTTTGTTCAAACACAGCACGACCTGCCCGATCAGCGCCGGCGTCTACGAAGAAGTTTCAAGAGTTTCGGCGGATATAAATTTAATCGTCATTCAAACGTCGCGCAATATTTCAAGCGCTGTCGCCGAAAAAACCGGAATTCGTCACGAATCGCCGCAAGCCATCGTCTTAAAAAACGGAAAACCCGTTTATCACGCTTCGCATTTCGACGTAACGGCTCAGGATATTAATGAAAAATTAATAACGGATAATGGGTAATACGCGAAAAAACTTTCTTTAATTATCAATTATTTAATGATTGAACCTTTACAAGTTATCGAAGAAAGCGACCGCGAAATATCGATTGTCTGGTCTGACGACGTGGAAACGTCGCATCCGGCAATCGAGCTTCGCCGAGCTTGTCCGTGCGCGGCATGCGTTAACGAGTGGACCGGCGAAAAAATTCTTAAAGACGAAAATGTGCCGGAAGATTTGTCGTTTTCTCACATAACAATCGTCGGCAGGTACGCGCTAAATTTCCATTTCTCTGACGGTCACGACAGCGGAATTTACAGTTTTAATTATCTGCGTCAACTCGCCGAATAAATTATTTTTGCCGCCTTTGCCGTCAGTTTTCCTTAATTCTGAAAACCTCTAGAAAAACCTTTGCTTATCCTGCTATAATAAATTCAATAAGTTATGCAGGAAAGAGATATATTCGACGAAAAACAGGAAACCAAACGGGCGACTTTCACCTGTCCGTTTTGCCGCGAAAGAAACGATTACGACATTCGCTGGATGACCAGGCGGAAAAAGAAAAACGCGCCTCGACATTTAAATCAGCAGGATCGCCTGAGATTTGAAAAATCGCGCGATTATATGGTTCGCGTTGACGATATGTTAATGTGCAAAAACATTCGCTGCCGCAAAAGATTTGAAATTCCGTCGGCGCAGTCGGTCGTTTTTATTTAGCGCGGCAATTGCGAGGAACCGAGCGGTTTGTGGTATTCTACGTTTACAAAATTATCGAGGGGGTTAAAAATGGAAAATCAAGAGGATAAAGATATGATTTCGGGCAGAAATTTAGAATTTTACGAAAACGAAGACTTACCGGATCCGGAAATTCAGGATTTTATGAACGAAGAGATCGCGAGAGCGCCGAAAGACCCGGGCGAATTGCTTGAAACGTTGAGAGAGCATACGGCTGCGTCTCCGGCTGATTCCGGCGGAGACGTTGATGCAGATTGGGCTGATGTCAACCAAACCGGTTCAGAAGCCGTTTTTGGACATAATCCAACGCCCGACCAATCGGATGTAGAGGAGAACGCCCACGCAATGGGTATTGACTTTCAAGATAACGAACCGCTCGACCTTCTCGAAAAAATAGAAAAGCGCGACCGTGATCGTTTTGAATTAAACGAGAATTCAAAATCAGGCAATGATATGATTTAAAGTGTTTGAATTATTCAAAATAAAAAAGCGAGTTGAAATTCAACTCGCTTTTTTATTTTGAAGTAAATCTTTAATAGTTTAATAGATAGTAAAACTATACTGAACTTGTTTCGTCACAGCGACCGGCGAACCGTTGACCATCTGCGGCTCAAATCTGATTTGACGGGCGGCGGCGATTGCCTGTTCCGTCAAACCGTAAGGCAGCCCGCTAACCGGAGAAATGCTGCCGATCTGTCCCGAAGCCAAGAATGTAACGCGTAACGTAACTGTTCCCTGAACTTGATTTTGCCGAGCCGCGTCTGTGTAGTTAGCTCGCGGTTTGGAAACAATCCTCATTGCTGTAGTAACTGCCGGTTTTGGCGGGTCTGGTCTCTTTGGTGGTGGCGGTGGCGGAACTGAAACTCCTCCACTTCCGTCGCCGGTGCCGTTACCGGTGCCGTTACCTCTTCCGTTTCCGCTTCCCGACCCGATTCCGTTTCCTTCACCGGTTCCGATTCCGCCGCCGACTCCGGTTCCGCGTCCTGATCCGATTCCGCCGCCCGAACCCGTTCCGTTAGAAGCGCTCAAGTTAAGCGAAGTAGGAATTCCGGTGCGTTCTTCTGTAATCGGACGCTTAATGTCTCCCTGCGTTTCCTGTTTCAGTTTCAGCGTCGGATTCGTCAATTGCGGAATATTAACATCCGGCGGTGTAATCGGATTGCGCGATTGCGGGGGAAGGCGTCCCTTCGATGCCTCCTGTTGTTCCTGTTTTCCGCCGCCGCCGCCGCCGCCGCCTTCATCTTTATCTTTTTTCGGCGGAGGCTCGGTTTCAATGGGTGGAGGTTCAACCGCTTCTACCAAAGCGCTTAATGTGCCTTCATCACCAATCGAACCGACGAGTAAATCCTTACTGAAAAGCGAATAGATGGTGCTGCCGACAGCCAATGTGGTCATCAAAAACAAAGCGCCTAAAAGAAGCGTGTTTCTTGTCTTGACGTTCTTCTCTTCAATGACGGTAACGTGAAAACCATCGTCAACAACAGGCGAGCCGGCTGGGCTGAAACTGCTGTTTAAAACGTCTTTCCTGTCATTATTTCCGTTCGTGCCGCCGGATTTGGCTCCCGCGCTTGCGGCAAAGGTTTTCGGCGCTTCAACAACCGGTTCCGTTTTTTCAGCATTTATCGAAGGCTGGAAATCATCAACTTTCGGCGCATCGAAATTTTTTGTTTCGTTCGAACTAATAACCGGTTCGGCTGCCGAATGCGCGATTACCGGCGCGGTTGGTTCCGCGTCGGTCGAAAAAGTTTTTTCTTCAATAACGTTGTTTGCTTTATCGGTTTCGGATTTCACCGGTTCGGAAATCGCAGCGGCTCCGCCGAGCGGATTCATTTCAAACGCCTGCAATTTTCCCCCGCAATTCGGGCAAAAGCCGAATTTTTCAGCAAAGCTCTCTTCACACGAGTCACAAAACTTAACTATTTTTGCCATCTTTCGACCCTCTCAGAAGTGCTGTGTTTTTTTTTGTAATTCACAGAAATAATTTTTGATTATACCTTGTTTTTAACAGATGTTAAGCATTGCCGGAAAATTTTCGCTTATCAAAATACAGGTTTCGCTTAACAAATTATAGGATTCGACAAAAGCATAGATGCTCAATCAAGTTGACGCGATGCCTAGCGGCAACTAAAATTTTCTTTTGTTTATCGGTAAAAAAACCTTTTATTTTCTAGCTGACAACAGTTTTCCGCAAAGCGGCAACTAATAGAAAATCTCTTTTCTTTTAGATTTTTTTTCGATATTTATTTTCAACATTTGTGCAATGCTAAACAGATTAAATTTCAAAGTTCCTTCGATTTTGTTTCTGCTCGCTGCGACGGCGTTTTCCGTTTACGCTCAAACCCGAAATTTACCGAATCCGCGGCAGGAAAAACTGCTTAACGGATTAAAGGTTTTAATGTGGAACGATCCGCAGGCTGAAAAAGTTTCGGTAAAAATTCGCGTTCACAGCGGTTCGGCTTTCGATCCGCAAGGCAAAGAAGGCGTAATGCAAATGCTCGCCGATAATATTTTCCCGAGTGAGTCGGCGAGAGAATTTTTTGCCGATGATTTAGGCGGTAGTTTGGAAGTTGCAACAAATTACGATTACATTCAAATCAATGCGACCGCAAAGTCCGAGGAATTTTTGACGATGCTCGAAACGCTCGCCAACGCCGTTTCAAAACCGACGATTGACAAGGAAACGACGGCGAAACTTCGCTCGGCGAGATTAGAGAAAATAAACGAGCTTGAAAAAAATCCGGCTTACGTCGCCGACCGCGCCGTCGCACAAAGATTGCTCGGCACATTTCCTTACGGCAGACCGCAGATGGGAACGCCCCAATCCGTGCAAAAAATAGACTTCGCGGATTTGATTTTCGCCAAAGACCGGTTTTTTACAGCCGATAATGCCACGATTGCAATTAGCGGAAACATTAAACCCGAGCTGGCTTTTCGCGCCGTTCGGCGTTATTTCGGAGCCTGGGCGAAATCTGAAAATCGTGTTCCTGCAACATTCAGGCAGCCTGACGAACCTGACACAAAAGCGGCGGTCATCAAATCTCCGCTCGCTGACAACTCCGAAATTCGTTTCGCGCTGCGCGGTTTTGCGCGAAACGACAAGGATTTTACGGCTTCGAAAATCTTAACCAAAATCATGCAAAATCGCCTGCGAAAGGAGTTCTCGAAAGAGCAGCAAATCAATGCTTTCGTTCGTCAGGATTCGAATTTGTTGCCCGGTGTAATCGTTGTCGGATTGTCTAATTTGCCGATGGAAAACGGCGCGAGCACAGCCAAAACCGAAAACATAGCGGCTAATTTAGTTTCGGGGAAAATTACCGTTGACGAATTTGAAAAAGCTAAAACCGAAGTTTTAACCGAAGTAAATCAACAGCCTCCAGCCGAAATTTGGCTTGATGTTGATACTTACAGACTCGCTTCGGCTAAGGACGATTTTCAAAAAATCAGCGGCGTGACGATAAATGAAGTTCAAGCAGTCGCTGAAAAATTGATAAAAACTCCGACTGTCACCGTAATGCTCGTCGGCGCCAAAGACGAAAAGAAAATGTAGGACGAAGGTTTTCTAATTGTTCATAAATCTGAAAAATTAAATGTCAAACGAAAGAACCGCCAATGAAATCGCTCATGCCAAAGCCGTGCGCGAAATGTTTTCCGGCATTGCCGGCAAATACGATTTTCTTAACCACTTTCTTTCAGTTAACACTGATAAGCGCTGGCGACGCCTGGTGAGAGAAAAACTCGAAGATGTTTTGAAAGACCAGAACGCGCTGGTTTTGGATGTGGCTTGCGGCACCGGTGATTTATCGCTGGAGCTGCAAAAAAATTCAAATGCAAAAGTTATCGGCACTGATTTTTGCCGCCCGATGCTCGCTATTGCCCGCGATAAAAACGAAAAAAACAACGAACGAATTCCCTATGTTGAAGCCGACGGGATGAATTTATCGTTCGCCGACACAAGTTTCGACGCGGTGACAATTGCTTTCGGTCTGCGAAATTTTTCCAACTGGCAGAATGGATTAAAAGAATTGCACAGAGTATTAAAGAAAGGCGGCAGGCTTGTCATTCTCGAATTTTCCACGCCGGTTGTTCCCGGCTTTAAACAAATTTTCAATCTTTATTTCACGCAAATTCTTCCCAGAATCGGCGGCGCGGTCAGCGGTTCACGCGGCGCTTACGAGTATCTTCCCGATTCGGTTTCGCGGTTTCCAGGTCAGAAAGGCTTGGCTGAAATGATGCGGCAAACCGGATTCTCCGATATCGAATATAAAAATCTGACCGGCGGCATCGCCGCGATTCACAGCGGGATGAGAATGTAGATGGTTGTGAGTAATTCCGTTTCGGTATAAAATTCTTCTGCTCATAAAGCCATTCAATGAAATACAAAATTCTTAACTTCGCGCGTCAACTGGCTCTGATTTTGCTCGTCATTTGGACGGTCGTGTCTTTAGTGACGCTTTTAATCGAACTCGTACCGGGCGACCCGGCGACGACTATTCTCGGCGAAACCGCTTCGCAGCAGCAAATCGCCAATTTCAACCGCAAACACGGTCTTGACCGTCCGGCTTTTTTCTTTTCATACAGTTCGGCGGAAGGTTTCGAGTGGAACGGCGCTGATAATCGTTACGTTGATTACTGGCTCGGGCTTTTGCAGGGCGATTTGGGAACGTCTTTTCGCACTGACCGACCGGTTCTGGATATGATTCTCGAGCGTTACCCGTCAACAATCGAACTGGCGATTGTTTCAATGATTATTGCAATTTCTATCGCGGTACCGCTCGGCGTTCTCGCCGGAACGAATAAGAATTCGCTGATAGACAACTTTTCTTCCTTCGTCGCGCTTTTGGGAATTTCGCTTCCGACTTTCGTAATCGGACCGTTTCTGGTTTATCTTTTCGCCGTCAAATTCCGAATATTCGCTCCGACCGGAAGCGCCAACCCGGAAGATATTATTTTGCCCGCCGTCACTTTGGGCGCGGCGCTTTCGGCTATTTTAACGAGAATGGTGCGAAGTTCCGTAATCGAAGAACTCGGCGAAGATTACGTTCGCACGGCGCGCGCGAAAGGCTTGAGCGAGCGAAAGGTCGTTTACAAACACGTTTTGAAAAACGGCTTGATTCCGGTCGTGACGATTCTGGGCTTACAGCTCGGCGTTTTGCTGGCGGGCGCGATCATCACTGAAAAGATTTTCAACTGGCAAGGCTTGGGATTGCTGCTTTTGGACGAAGGCATCGGAAAACGCGATTATCGTCTTGTACAGGGCTGCGTTTTGGTCATCAGCGTGACGTACATTCTGGCAAATTCTTTAACGGACTTGGTTTATCGTTGGCTTGATCCGAGAATTCGACTTTCTTAATTTAAGATTTCATATTGGCGGATTCAGGTTGGTTACAGTTTTTCTCCAATCCGAGATTCACAATCCGAAATCCAAAATCCAAATGAATCGTTTAACTTACATCGGCATCGCCATCGCCGTTTTATTTATTATCGTCGCAATCTTCGCGCCTTTTATCGCCACGCACGACGTGACGGCGCAAAATCTTGCGATGCGCTACGCCGCGCCTTCGGCTGAACATTGGTTTGGAACCGACGCTTTAGGACGCGATGTTTTTTCGCGCGTCGTTTACGGAGCGAGAATTTCGTTGCAAGTCGGCATTACGGTCGTTGCAGTTTCCTCCGTCATCGGGACGATTATCGGCGCTATTGCCGGTTTTTACGGCGGTTTTGTTGATAAATTTTTATCCGGCTACGTCTTCAATGTTTTTCTAGCTTTTCCGGGCTTGCTTCTGGCGATTGCTCTGGTCGCGTTTTTAGGCGCGGGACTCGGCAAATTGATTCTGGCTTTGTGCATTATCGGCTGGGTCGGATATGCGCGCGTCATTCGCGGTCAGGTGTTGAAGGTTCGCGAATACGATTTCGTGCAGGCGGCGCGCGCGCTTGGCGGGAGCAATATGCGGATTTTATTCACGCATATTTTGCCGAACGCCATTCAGCCTCTGATCGTTCAAGCGTCGCTCGGGATGGCTGGCGCGGTTTTGTCCGAAGCGTCGCTTTCATTTCTCGGGTTAGGAATACCGCCGCCGGCTCCGAGCTGGGGAACGATGATTGAAGAAGCTCGCGGGCTGGATATTTTGTACAACGCGCCGCACGTTTTGTTTTTTCCCGGCATCGCCATCGCTTTGACCGTTCTGGCGTTTAACTTTATCGGCGACGGTTTAAGAGAATATCTCGACCCGAAACAGCGAAAACGTTGAAACGATGACTGCGATTTCAATCAAAGATTTATCGAAAACTTACCCGCCATCTTTTCCGCGCCTAAAGAATTTTTTTCGCTTACCCGTAAAATCTCCGGTCGAGGCGCTGAAAAATGTTTCGCTTGAAATCGAAACCGGCGAGATTTTCGGTTTGATCGGCAGAAACGGAGCGGGTAAAACGACTTTATCGAAAATAATCGCTACGCTGGTTCAACCGACGAGCGGCGCCGTCACGGTCGGAGGATTCAATACAGTCAAAGACGAAGTAAAAGTTCGCTCGTTAATCGGTCTGGCGACTGCTGAAGAGCGTTCGTTTTACTGGCGGCTTTCCTGCGAACGAAATTTGATGTTTTTCGCTCGTCTTTACGGAATGAATGACGGCGAAGCGAAAAGGAAAATCACGGAACTTTTTGAGAAATTGAATTTGAGCGAACTCGCGAAACGCCGTTTTTCTCAGATTTCGACCGGCAACAAACAAAAGCTCGCAATCGCCCGCGCTCTTTTGCCGAATCCGCCGATATTATTGCTCGACGAGCCGACGCGCTCGCTCGATCCGCTCGCCGCGACCGAGATGCGAGTTTTGATAAATTCTTTGGAAAACGTTTCCGTTCTGCTGACCTCGCACAATTTGTCGGAAATCGAAGAGCTTTGCAATCGAGTTGCGGTTATCGCCAAAGGCGAAATTCGCGCCGTTGATACGCCGGAAAATCTTCGTCGAAGCCACAGACAAACGCAGAATGTAAAAATACATTTGTCAGGTTTGCCGGAAAACGATTTACGAATAATTATATCTGAAATTATAACGCGTTTTTCGATTGAAACGGATCAGAATTCCAGCATTTTGTGTTTTTCGCGGGATGCCAACGACGAGCTTTTAGGCAAAGTTATTTATAAATTAACGCGGAACAATGCTGTAATTATGGATATTGAAACTGAAAAACCGACGCTCTTAGACGTTTTGGAAAGCTACGAATGAACGAAAACGAAGAAAATCCGGTTAAAATTTTCCCGCTCGGCGAAAGCGCCTTGACGATTGAGTTTGCGAATGAAATTTCGCCGGAAATAAACGATAAAGTCATCAATTTAGCCTGTTATATTGAAAATGAAAAATTTCCGGGCTTTATCGAACTTATTCCAGCTTACGCTTCGCTGACTGTTTTTTACGATATTTCAATTGTCTTAAAAAATTTCCCGGAATTTTCGATCGCCTTTGATGCAGTTAAATCTTTTAGTGAAAACGCCTTGCAAAAAATGGGCGAAATCACGAAAAGCAAACCGCGATTGGTAGAAATTCCGGTTCGTTTCGACGAATCGGCTGCTCTCGATTTGGGATTTGTTGCGGCGACAAATAATTTGCAAACAAGTGAAGTAGTAGAAATTTTTACGGCGACGACTTACCGCGTTTATATGCTCGGTTTTTTGCCCGGATTCGCTTATATGGGCGAAGTTGACGCGAGAATCGCTACGCCGCGCAGATCGTCGCCGCGCACGAAAACGCCGAAAGGAAGCGTCGGAATCGCGGGGAAACAAACCGGAATCTACCCGCTCGAATCGCCCGGCGGCTGGCAGATAATAGGCGCAACCGACGTTGAATTGTTCACGCCGGAATCCGAATCTCAGACATTTCTGCAAGCCGGAGATACGGTAAAATTTTATCCTCAAAACCGATGAGCATCTCGATTCAAAAAGAAGGAATACTGACGACAGTTCAAGATACGGGCAGAATCGGTTACCGGCGGTTCGGAATTAATACCAGCGGCGCGATGGACGTTTCAGCCGTTCGTTTGATCAATACTTTGCTTGGAAATAACGAAACGGAAGCCGTCCTGGAAATGCATTTCCCGGCGCCGGAGATTTTGTTTGAAGACAGCGCTGTTTTTGCCGTCGGCGGCGCGGATTTTGCCGGAGAGCTGAACAATGAGCCGATTGAAAATTGGAAACCTTACTTCGCCGAAACCGGCGGTGTTTTGAGGTTTACCGGAAAATCTTTCGGCAATCGCGCGTATTTGTCTGTGAAAGGCGGCTTCGACTTAGATAAATGGCTGGGCAGTGCGAGCACTAATCTGACGGCGAAAATCGGCGGTTTTTCGGGCAGAAGATTACAAAAAAACGATAAATTACTTTTCAAAAACCGAAATCCGAAAGCCAAACGCTTCAACTTCAAACTTTCAAACGAAGTTATTCCCTTTTACAGTCGTTTTCCGACGGTGCGCATTATCGAAGGCGCTGAATTCGAGTCTTTAAACGCATACAGCGAACAATGTCTTTTGCATAATAATTTTACCGTATCGCAAAACTCGGACCGTATGGGTTATCGTTTGACGGGCGAGCCGCTTTATCTGCTCGACAAAAAGGAGCTCGTTTCATCCGCCGTAAACTTCGGAACGATTCAACTTTTGCCTGAGGGACAGATGATAATTTTGATGGCTGACTGTCAAACTTCCGGCGGTTACCCGCGTATTGCTCATATAATCGAAATCGATTTACCGCTCGTCGCTCAACTAGGAACGAACGATAAAATCGCTTTTCAATTAATTTCCCTCATTGAAGCGGAAAATATACTGCTCGATTTCAAAAAGGATTTGCAATTTCTAAAAATCGGTGTAAATTATTCATCAAATTTCTAATCCGAAAAGCAATATTTCAACTCTTTTTGTCTGTTTTTATCTCTTGTTTCGATGTATTCAATTGATTTGAATTGCGATATGGGCGAAAGCTTCGGCGCGTGGCTAATGGGCAGCGACGGCGAATTGATGAATTATGTCTCGTCCATCAACGTCGCGTGCGGTTTTCACGCCGGTGACGCCAGCGTAATCAGAAAAACCGTCGAAAAAGGGATTGAAAAAAATGTGGCAATCGGCGCTCACCCGTCTTTTCCAGATTTGCAGGGTTTCGGCAGGCGAGAAATAAAGCTGAGCGAGCAGGAAATTTTCGACGTTGTTCTGTATCAAATCGCCGCGCTGAAAGGAATTTGCGAAGCGCTCGGAACAACGCTTCATCACGTAAAACCGCACGGCGCTCTTTATAATCAAGCCGCAAAAGACGGAACCGTCGCCGCAGCTATTGCTCGCGCCGTCAAAGCGATTGATGAAAATCTCGTTTTTTACGGTCTTTCCGGCAGTTTTTTGATTTCCGAAGCCGAAAAACTCGGATTAAAAACGGCTTCCGAAGTATTCGCCGACCGAACTTACAAAGCGGACGGCAATTTAACGCCGAGAAACCAGCCGAACGCTTTGATAAGCGAAACCGGAAAAGCGGCTGAGCAGGTTTTGCAGATGATCGAACAACAATCCGTCACGGCGACGAGCGGCGAAAAAATTCCAATCGTCGCCGAAACCGTCTGCATTCACGGCGACGGCGAGCACGCGCTCGAATTTGCCAGAGAAATTCGGCGTAAATTAATTGATAATAACGTTTCTATTCAAACCATTCGGCAAGTTTAACTTTTCGCGGACAAAGCAAACGCAGTCGGTTTGTTTTATTTTTTCAATACTTTTCCCGACGATTATTGAGGTTTAACAAACAGCTAATCCTATGAAAAAATCTTCGCTTTCATCCGTAATTTTAGGCGCCGCTTTTTTGATGGCGACTTCGGCGGTTGGTCCCGGTTTTTTGACGCAAACTACCGTTTTCACCAAACAACTTCTGGCAAGTTTCGGTTTCGTCATACTGCTTTCGGTAATTTTGGACATTTTTGCTCAATTAAATATCTGGCGCGTTTTAACCGTCAGCGGAAAGCGCGGGCAAGACGTGGCAAACGAAACCATTTTCGGCAGCGGTTATGTTTTGGCTTTGCTGGTTTCTTTCGGCGGTTTGGTTTTCAATATCGGCAACATCGGCGGAACCGGTTTGGGGCTAAATGTTTTATTTGATTTGCCGGTTCAATACGGCGCGATAATCAGCGCGGCGCTCGCGGTCGGCATTTTTCTTTACAAAGAAGCAGGGAAAGCGATGGATTTTTTCGTCAAAGTGCTCGGCGTGGTTATGCTCGGTTTGATAGTTTACGTGGTTTTCGCGTCGCAACCGCCGCTCGGCGAAGCCGCGTTTCGCACGTTTCTGCCCGAACAAATTGACGCGCGCGCTATTGTGACTTTAGTCGGCGGAACGGTCGGCGGTTACATCACTTTTGCCGGCGCGCACCGTCTGATTGACGCCGGAATATCCGGCGAAGAAGCGCTCGCGGAAGTAAATCGAAGCGCGGTAACCGGAATTTTACTAACTGCGATTATCAGATTCCTTTTGTTTCTGGCGGCGCTGGGCGTCGTATCGCTCGGAATGACGATTGACGGCAATAATCCGCCCGCGTCCGTTTTTCAAAATGCCGCCGGAAACGTCGGATATCGAATATTCGGAATCGTAATGTGGTCAGCGGCGATTACTTCCGTAGTCGGCGCGGCTTATACATCAGTTTCTTTTTTGAAAACTCTAAACGAAAAAATAGAAAAAAACGCGAAATTCGTGACTGTCGGTTTTATTCTTTTTTCGACGTTGATATTTTTATTTCTCGGAAACCCTGTAAAAATTCTCGTGTGGGCGGGCACGATCAACGGTTTTATTTTGCCGGTCGGGCTGGCACTGATTCTTCTGGCGTCGAGAAAATCAAAGATTGTCGGCAGTTATGTTCACCCGCTCTGGCTCCAACTCGCCGGATGGTTTGTCGTTTTGGTAATGCTCGGTTTTAGTCTCCGGACGCTTTTCGGAAATTGATTTCAGCAAGCGCAAAATAAACGTTACAAGAACATTTGCAGAAATATTTGCATACTAATTTATAAACAATTAGTCTTAAATTAACGGGGTGAAAAAAATGGGAAAATTTATCGTTGGGTGGTTGATAATTTTTTGTATTTTTGCGGTTTCACTTGCACAGTCGGGCAGAAAGTTTAATACGCCCGCTCGAACAACTGCGACAGAAGGCGATTCGGACATCGTAAAAGAATCGGAAACCGATAAAGAACCGGATTACTCCGAATCAACTCCCCGGAAAACTCGCCCGGCTTATTCAATACCCGATTACCGAAACGCAGGAAAGCGAATTTCCGCGAAAGCACAAACAAATTCGCGGATTCAACCCGCAGTCAACGAAACCGTCGGCGAAGATGACGTTGTCAAAGTTGAAATTAACCTGGTGACGATTCCCGTTTCCGTCTTCGACCGCAACGGTTTGTATATACCGAATCTAAAGCAGGAGAATTTCAAGATTTTCGAGGACGGTAAAGAGCAGGAAATCGCGTATTTCGGCGCTTCCGAAAAGCCTTTCACGGTAATTCTTTTAATTGATACGAGCCCTTCGACCGAATATAAAATTGAAGAAATCAGAAGCGCGGCGACGGCTTTCATTGACCAGCTAAAACCGCAGGACAACGTAATGGTAATCGAATTCGACGCCAACATAAACGTTTTGACCGAGACGACAAACGACCGGCAGAAGATTTATAAAGCGATAAAAAAAGCCGATTTCGGCGGCGGCACTTCGCTTTACGACGCGGTTGATTTTTCTTTGCGCAAACGTCTGAGCAAAATAGAAGGACGAAAAGCCATCGTTTTGTTCACCGACGGAGTTGATACGACATCTTCCAAAGCCAATTACGACACGACTCTTCTTCAAGCCGAAGAAGCCGACGCTTTGATCTTTCCAATTTATTACAACACTTTTTTGGATAACCGACGCGGCGGCATCTTAAACTCGCCTTTCCCGCTTCCGGGTTCGGGCGGAATACTGAATGCGCCGGGCACAAGCGCCGCCGAATACGCACTGGGCAAAAAGTATCTCGAAGAACTTGCCGAAAGCACTGGCGGACGCGTTTTCCGCCCCGAAGCGACGGCGGGCGGTTTAACTGCCGCGTTTGAAGGAATCGCTGAAGAGCTTCGCCGCCAATACAACATCGGATATTACCCGCAGGAAGAAGCCCGCGCCGGACAGCGCAAGCAAATCAAAGTTCGCGTCAACCGCCCGAATCTGGTCGTCAGGTCGCGCGACAGTTATATCGTCGGCGCAGACGTGAAGCGATAGTAAATTCGGTCAAATCCCGATAAGAAACAAATTTGTGAGTATTTTCCATTCATTTCCGCCTTACATTTGAAATATAACTACCATTGAGGAACATAGACGTTCGGCAACGGTATGTCATCGCTCAAACCGAATTGTTGCGCTGAAAACCCATCTTTTGAACGCTGTAGATACCAAACGCCGGTCGAAGGTCGAAAAACAGCAATATCCGTTTTTCCGTCGCCGTCGTAATCGGCAGGTACGGGTTTATCGCCGGACAGTCCAAACTGCATTGCGACAAATGAACGGTCACTGCTGTTGATGCGGTACCAAGTTCCGGTCGAAGGTCGCCAAACGGCAATATCCGTTTTTCCGTCGCCGTCGTAATCTGCCGGAACCAATTTATCGGTCGGAAGCCCAAAACGTTCGACTCTCATCGTGTTGGTTGAACTTTGCCAGATAAACCAAGTGTTATTATCAGTGACGCCGGGAATATTGTTGGTTCGAAAGACAGCTAAATCGGCTTTTCCGTCGCCGTCATAATCTGCCGGAATCTTTTTATCGGCGGAAGTTCCCCAAGTCCTTTCAATAATAGAATTGGTCGAACTTTGTAAGATTGTGAAGTAACTCGGTGCCGAAACAGCATCACTCTGCCGGTAAACACCCAAATCGGTTTTACCGTCACCGTCATAATCGGCAGGTTCCGGCGCGTCATATATATAACCTGTAACTTTCCCGAACTGTGTGATAAGAAAAGAACTATCCGAACTTTTGAGAATATACCAGGTGTTATCGGCGATACCGATAAATCCACCTTGTAGAGCGCCTCTTCGATGAACTGCTACATCCGTTTTTCCGTCGCCGTCGTAATCTCCGGGCACAGGCGTATCGCCATTTAACCCCCACTTTACGAAGGAATATCCCCCGGAAGTTTTCATAATGTACCAGTAACCGTCTGACGGTCGAAAGACTGAGATGTCAGCTTTGCCGTCGCCGTCGAAATCAAACTTTGTTTTATTTTGCTGCAAACTTGTTTGTAATTCTTGAGCAAAGGCTTGAAAGGAACCAAGCAATAATAAAATTGTGAGTATTATTCTATTCATTTTTTCTCCTTACAAAGAACCAAAGAAACCGAGAGACATACGTTGAGCTTTTTACCAAACAATTATACAGGGTTTCGACTGCGTTTTGCAGATAAATTTCTAACAGCGAAATTTTTCGGCGTTCAAAAACGCAGCATTTTTGCCGCGACGAATTTGTTAGTATTATGTAATTCAATCGTTTGAAAAACGCACAAATAAAATATGAACAACGCGCCTCGTGACACGCTTCGCCAAATTATCGCCAAACACGGAACCGGTTTGTGCAGCGATGCGCGGCGCGTCGAAGGACTGTTAAAAGATTTGTCCGGCGGTTACAGGCGCGAAATAAATGTTTTAACGAGCGCGCTTGAAGAGCGGGTTCCGCTCGATTTGCTGGCGGCGGGAAAATCTGTTCCGCGTGAATTGCTTTTAACCAAACTCGCTAAACGTCTTGAAGATAACTTAGGCTTGACCGAAGAAGCGGCGCATTGGGCGGTTGATTCGTGGGCTTTGGCAATCGGCGTCGTAACGGATGCGGAAATTTCGGAAAAAGAGAAAAAACAAAACGAAAATACGAAGCAGACATTTCCGAGTAACATTGATTCAATTACAGAAAAAACGGACGAAGCCGATATTTACAACAATCCGACATCAACGACACGTCCGCCGCAAACAAAACCTAGAACACAACCTCCTGCAAATTTTCCGCCGATTGTCAAAGCTCCCGTAAACCCTCCAGCGCCTTTGCCGAAAGTTCCTCCGCAAACAAAAAATCAGAATATTAATTTCCCTCAAAGTCCGGCGCAATCAATTAACCCGTCCTCGAATTCAGTTCCGAAACGGCGCTTCGGCAAACTTTTCGGTTGTCTTTTCATATTGATTTTCCTCGCTTTATCAGGGGTCGTTCTTCTGTTCGGCGTTCCTTACGCAATAAATGTAATGCGCGAGACGCAGCGAAGCGAACCGCCGCGCTTTCCGCCGCGTTAGTTTTAGAGACATATCTGCAATCATTCTGGTCTCATTTTTCATATCAAATTGATACACTTTTTATTTTTCAAAAGTCCTAAATGCCCTTTTTAATCGAAGTTTGTTTTGTGGCTCAGGTTTTGCGTAAAAGTGTTTTCTATTAAATATAAGATTTACAATAATCGAATAAAAATATAAGAAGAAGGAGAGATAAAAAAAGATGAAAAGACCAGGAGGCGAGCTTGCTTCGAGACCGCTGCATTTTATATGGATTGCCGACAGTTCCGGCTCGATGGGCGAAGACGGAAAAATTCAATCGCTGAACACGGCGATTCGAGAAGCCGTTCCGCATATGAAAAAAGTCGCGGAGGATAATCCGAACGCGCAGGTTTTAGTCCGCGCCGTCAAATTCTCAAACGGCGCCCAGTGGCATATTTCGCAGCCGACGCCCGTCGCCGATTTCGCCTGGACGGATTTGAATGCTGACGGCGAAACGGATATGGGAAAAGCGCTCGAGCTTGTCGCCGAACAACTGAAAATGCCGCCGATGTCGGATCGCGCATTGCCGCCGGTTCTGGTTTTAGTTTCCGACGGTCAGCCGACCGATGATTTCGACAAAGGATTAAAAGCGTTGATGGAGCAGCCGTGGGGCAAAAAAGCCGTTCGCATCGCGATTTCTATCGGGCAGGACGCCGACGCCGATGTGTTGCAGAGATTTATCGGCAATTCCGAATTGAAACCGCTCGCGGCGAACAGCCCCGAAGCGCTGGTCAAACATATCAAATGGGCTTCGACCGCCGTTCTAAAATCCGCCTCGTCGCCAGCCGCGACCGCCGACGTACCGAAATCGCCTGACACGGCAGACGTTCCCGTTCCGATTCCGACTACCGCTCCAGCCGACGCCGCTCAAACAGCGAACGCCGCACCCGGAACGCCTGGCGCATCGCAATCCGCCGACGCTGATAACCAGAAAACAATTGATGATGTTTGGTAAATGATTTTGGCGGAAAATAAAGCGCCGCGTGTCAATGCAAAATTCAAAATGTAAAATTAATTGAACTGACTTTTGATTTTACATTTTGAATTTGCCTTTTTAGTTTCGATTTACAACTTATAAACTTCAGATAAAATGACAAACTCCAGCCGAAATCAGACCGAATGGCGCGTTGTCGGCGAAACCGTTCCCGGCGCTTCGCATCTGCGCAGCGGAACGCCGAATCAGGACGCGATTCTGCATCTGCGCGAATCCGGCAGAATCTTGCCGATTATACTTTGCGCGGCGGACGGGCACGGCAGCCCGAAATGTTTTCGAAGCGACAAAGGCTCGCGTTTTGTCGTCAGAAAAGCGGCTCAGATCGTCGGCGAATTTTTAGAAGAACGACGCGGAAATTTTGATTTAACGGAAATAGAAAACGCCTGCAAAGATTATCTGCCAAAGGAAATCGTCAAAAAATGGAGAAAAACCGTTGATTATCATCTGAAACAAAATCCGTTTACCGACGAAGAATTAAAAAAGCTCGAAGAAAAATCCGGCGCGGGTTCGCGAAAACTAATCGAAGAAAATCCGCTTTTAGCTTACGGCACGACTTCCCTTACGATTGCGATGGAAGAAGATTTCATTCTTTATCTGCAACTCGGTGATGGCGATATTTTGAACGTTTCAAAAACCGGTGAAGTGACAAAGCCTTTAACGGAAGATGAACGGCTCCTTGCCAACGAAACGACTTCGATGTGTTTGAAAGACGCGGAAAAGGATTTTCGTTTTTTCGTGCAGAAAATTTCCGACGAACAATCGCCGGCATTGATTCTCGTCTCGACCGACGGTTATCTCAATTCGTTTTCCGACGAAGCCGGTTTTTTTCAAGCCGGAACGGATATTTTGCAAATGCTCGGCGAAGAAAACGGTTACGAAGCGGTCAGCGATAATTTAAAGAGCTGGCTCGAAGAAGCCACGCAGATGGGCAGCGGCGACGACTGTACCGTCGCAATTATTTACAGCCCGGATGCCGTCAAAAAACCCGAAAAATCTATGCAGGCAGAAACCGCGGAAATAACGACAACGAGCGAAACTCCGCCTTCGCCGGAAACACAAAAAGCGATTGCCGCATTAACGAATTCCGAACAGCCGATTTCCCAAGAAATGGATGATGTGACGGTAACTATCACAATTAAAAAAGACAAAAATAAAACGTCGCCTCAATCTGTTGTTTCCGCGAGCGCGTCTCCTGAAGAACAAGCCGGTAACACGAATACTCAAGCTGAAAATAAAAAAAGCGAATGAACGATACGGCGCGACAAAAACTTGTTGAAATTATTGATAAACACGGCGTGTCTGTAATTGAAAATCCGCGTCGCTGCGAGGGTTTAATTCGGGATTATTGTCCGGGATTTCGTCGAGAAATTTCAGTATTAACAATGGCATTAGAAGAGCGCATCCCACTGGATTTGCTTGCCGCTAAGTCAACACCGCGCGAAGTTTTATTGAGACGATTAACACAGCGCCTCTGCGATGATTTGGCTTTGTCTGAGCAGGCGGGGTACTGGGCGGTAAATTCTTGGGCTTTTGCACTGAAAGTCATTTCCAATCAAGAACTGAAGGAATTTGAACGGCAGTATTCCGGGCAGGCTTACTCTTCAAATATTGCCGTTCAGAGTTCGATAAGCAGCGGGGTTCAGAACAAAACTCAACCAAACACGATTCAATCGAACAATACAAGCGCCATCAATGTGTCGGTTCGTCAATCGGTCATTGTCTCCGCCGAAGGCGGCGCGAATTTCTCCACAATCGGCGAAGCCGTTAAAAATTCCCCGGCGGGAGCTCGATTGATAATTCGACCGGGCATTTACAATGAAAGCGTAATTATTGATAAAGATTTGGAAATTTCCGGCGAAGGTCGGGCTGAAGATGTCATAATCGTCGGCACACAATCAAGCTGTATTCAGGTTCTAACTGAAAAAGCAATTCTTCGCGGTTTGACCATACAAGGACGGGGCGCAAAGCTTGGCAGGTCGTTTTTTGCCGTTGATATTCCAAAAGGCGAATTGCTTTTGGAAAACTGCGATGTCAGTTCAGATTCCCTTTCATGCGTGGCAATTCACGGCGCTTATGCAAACCCGTTTCTAAAAAATTGCCGGATTCACGACGGCGCTGATTCAGGAATTTATTTTTTCGACAATGCTCGCGGGCGCGTTGAAAATTGCGATGTGCATCACAATCGAAATGTCGGCGCGGCGATTACGCAGGGAGCAAATCCGCTGATTGTAAATAGCCGGATTTACGAAGGCGACAGCGGAGGCGTTGTCGTTTGGAGCAACGGCGCGTCCGGTACAATTGAGGATTGCGTAATTTTCGGGCATCGGCTGGCAAACGTCGGCATCAGCGAATACGCCAATCCGACCTTTCGGCGCTGTAAAATCTACGGCAGCCGCGACGCGGGCGTTTTCATTCAGCAGAACGGTTACGGAAAATTGGAAGATTGCGACGTTTACGGAAACGAAGATGCGGAAGTCGCCGTTTCGACAAACGGCAATCCGGTTTTACGCGGCTGTTTATTACACGACGGAAATGCTTCCGGCATCGTCGTGCGCGATAAAGGACGCGCTCTGATTGATAATTGCAAAATTTACGATAACGCCGACGCGGGCGTTTCTATTCTCGGCGGAAGCATTGCTGCCGTTCGCCGGTGCAATATTCACCGCAACAGAACTGTAGCCGTCAGAGTAAAAGAAAAAAGCGCCGTAAGCGTCGAAGATTGCGATTTGAGAGGAAACCGTCTGGCGACGTGGGAATCAGAGGCTGGAGTCATGATCGAACGCAAAAATAATCGAGAATAAATTTAGAATAAACCCAAAGAAGGTTAAAGGAACAAGCAAAAATGGATCAAATCTTAAAACCGGGTCAAACAATTCAATGTCTGCCTTCGGGAATGCCCTGCACGATTGACGCATTGCTCGGAGCAGGCGGACAAGGCGAAGTTTATAAAGCGAATTTGGGCGGCGAAGCGGTTGCCGTCAAATGGTTTTTTCCGCAAATGGCGACGCCCGAACAGCGCGCTTCGATGGAATTACTGATCAGAAAAGGCGCGCCGAGCGAGCATTTTCTTTACCCGATGGAAATTACCGAAGCCGCCGGCGTTCCGGGCTTCGGCTATGTGATGCCCCTACGCCAACCGCGTTTCAAGAATATCGTTGATTTGATGAAGCGAAAAATCGAGCCGACTTTTCGCGCTCTGGCGACCGCCGGACACAATCTTTCGCATAATTATCTGCTGCTTCACGCGCAGGGTTTGTGTTATCGAGACATTTCTTTCGGCAACGCTTTTTTCGATCCTGATAACGGCGACGTTTTGATTGCCGATAATGACAACGTATCGGTTGACGGCGCGCCGGTTCTCGGAGTTTTGGGAACTCCGCGTTTTATGGCTCCGGAAGTCGTTCGCGGAGAAGCGCTGCCGAGCACGAATACGGATTTATTTTCGCTTTCGGTTTTGATTTTTTATATGCTGATGGTCGCGCACCCGCTCGAAGGAAAGAAAGAAGCGGAGATAAAAGCCCTCGATCTGCCCGCGATGACGAAACTTTACGGTAAAGAACCGATTTTTATTTTTGACCCGAACGACGATTCAAATCGTCCTGTTCCGGGTATTCACGACAACGCGCTCGCGTTCTGGCGCATTTACCCGCAGTTTATAAGAGACATTTTTATACGAGCTTTTACAGTTGGCTTGCGCGATCCGATCAACGGACGAGTACGGGAAAGCGAATGGCGCTCGGAAATGATCAGGCTTCGAGATTCGATTTTTTATTGTCCGCACTGCTCGTTGGAAAATTTTTATGATTCCATCGCATTAAAAGCAAGCGGCGGAAATCCCGGGTTATGCTGGGCTTGCGCCGCCGCGCTAAAACTTCCGCCGCGCATTCGCATCGGAAAATCAGTCGTGATGCTGAATTACAACACTGAATTATTTCCGCATCATACGAACGACGGGAAAATGTATGATTTTTCGGCTCCGGTCGCCGCTGTTTCGCAGCATCCGACAAATCCGAACGTGTGGGGTTTGAAAAACATTTCTAAAGATAAATGGGTCGTAACCGTTGCCGACGGTTCGATCAAAGACGCTGAACCCGGACGAAGCGTTAGTTTAGCAGTGGGCACGAAAATTCAATTCGGCGAAACGGTAGGCGAAATTAGATTGTAGACTTTTTAAGAACAATTTATAGAATTTTCAATTCACAATTTCCTATTTTTCAGTTTTTTTTATACAATCAAGAAGGTTGAGTTCAGCCGCATTTCATAATTCCCCGCTTGTCGCCTTACGCGCAGGCAAAATAATAACCCAACGATAAAATCTTGGAATCTTCGAAATGAGTGACACAAAATTCATTCATTTTGCGCTATTAAGGTAGAGCAATTATATTTTTTTGTTAAATATAAGCATGAAGCGAAATATCAGAGAAATTTTCAAATTAAATTTAACGGCGGCAATTTTGTTCACGCTTTTATCAGTAGCAATTGCGGAAGCGGCGCAGGTCAACAATTTTCGTCTCAAATTTCCAAAAGGTAAGAGTTCGACCGCGCAAACCCGAAGTATAAAAGCGGGCGGGATTCACGACATTTTTTTCCGGGCGCGAAAAGGTCAGCGCGTCAGTGTGAAGATTACATCCGCAGACGGCGCCGCTCAATTTAACCTGGGCGCGATGAACGAGTTTGATGTTGATCCGATTAAGGACAATACGCAAAGTTACACCGGGAAATTACCGTTTGCCGGAACCGGCGAATATGTGATTCGCGTCGAATCTGAACAAACGACGCGTTACACGTTAAGCGTCAGCATTCAATAAAAATTATTTTTCGATAAAAAACAAATATAAAAATTAGACAATGGAGAAAGCAATGAATAATAAATTTATAAAATTAGTTTTACAGGCAGGATTTTTTACGGCAATATTGTTTACCTTCGGATTAACGGCGAACGCTCAAAAAGGCATAAGTTTGGTTCAGGTCGTTAAATTCGAGAAAGGCAGTTCATTGAAAGTCGTTAACGGTTCAGTCAAACGAGGCGTCGGTAATGATTTTCTATTTACGGCGCACCGCGGACAAAACGCTTCGTTTTATCTGGAAGGCAGCGCAGGAGTAAAGTTTACATTAATGTCGCCGGACGGAAAAATTATGACGCTGGATAAAACAGATTGGACGGGCGAATTGCCCGCAAACGGCGTTTACCGCGTCAACGTTTTGCCGGACACTTCGACCAACCGCGCTAAATTGTATAAATTAACTATGAGAATTTCCCAGCAATTAAATTAAAGTTCGATTAATACTTTGAATCTTTTTTCCGAAATAAAAAAACAGGCTCAATTCCGCAAGATTATTACGAATTGAGCCTGTTTTTTCTTTAAAGACTTTAATGAATTCTAACTTACTTCGCGCAAAACGATTCTTTCCGAATTTACCTTCGATTGTCTTTCAGAAGTAAGTTTTTCCAATTCTTCGACGTGAAACTGTTCTTCGGCAATTTGACCTTCGAGCCAAAATTTTGTCGCCAAATCTTCTTCGCCGCAAGACGCCCAGGCGCTCATATAAACTGATAACGCTTCGCGTTCGAGTTCCAAATCCTGCAAAAGCATTTCCTTTAATTCAACCGATTGGCGAATCATCGCCGGTTCGACCGTCGGAACGCCGCCGAGCGCGACGATCTTGTCGCCGAGTTTTTCGGCGTGATCTTTCGCTTCTTCAGCCTGGTCGCGGAAAAAACTTTTATAAATTTCACGCTCAACGCCCGTGACTAAATAACTGTGCTGCGAGTATTGAATTATTCCGGCTAATTCCAAACTCAGAGCGTTGTTCAAATTTTCGATTAATTCTGTTCTTGCCATAATTTTTCACTTCCTAAACAATTGCAAGACTATCAAAACGAAATTTCGCCGTCAAGTTAAACTATTTATTTTCAACAACTTAGAATTGAATTTCATTTTCAAGTTCATTAAATTTAAAACGAAAATAATTATTTATCTTGATTTTGAGATAAGATAGAAAAACCGCAAGAGGTACAAATTTCACAAAAAAGAAATTCAGAACAAACTTTTTTGAGTTTTTTGTAGCCTTTTGCGGCTATTTTTTAATTAAACTCACCTTTTTTAAGTAACCGCTCCGCCGTCTACTATCACGACCTCGCCGCTCATAAAACTGTTGCGCTGGCTGACCATAAAAGCGGCAAATTCGGCTAATTCGGAAGGATTGCCGAGTCTTTGGCGCGCAACCCAAAAATCGTGCATTTGCAAAAGCCGATCCGGTAAACTGTGCCCCAAATCAGTATCAAAAATTCCGGCGGCGATGGCGTTGACGGTAATTCCGAAATTTGCCGCTTCGCGCGAAAGGCATTTCGTAAAACCGATAACGGCGGCTTTTGAAGTCGCGTAATGAACCGAGGTCGGCAGGCTGCGGATAGCTCCGATTGAAGTAATGTTTAAAATCGAGCCTGAACGCTGCCGAATCATTTGTTTATAAAACGGCTTTGTGACGGCGAAAAGACCGTTTACGTTTGTGTCAATAACCCAATCCCAGGATTTATCGGTTGTGGTCGCAAAGTTATCGGCTTTGTTAACCGCCGCGTTGTTGACCAGAATATCAATGCCGTCCCAGGCGTCTTTTATTTCGCGAACGATTCGTTTTATTCCGACGCGATCCGTCACGGAAACTTTGAAAGACAAAGACTTTCTGCCGTAAGCTTCAATTTTTTTCTTCGTTTCTTCGGCGAGCACGTCGCTTGAATGATAATTAAAAGCTACGTCAGCGCCTTCGCGCGCGAAAATTTCGCAGATTGCCGCTCCGATGCCGCGCGTTCCGCCGGAAACAAAGGCGCGTTTTCCTTCAAGTAAAAGACTCAAAACTCGTTTCTCCAATTATAAAAACTATATCTTCTATTTAAGACCAAAAGGAAAGGTTAATGAAAATGAAGGAAAGTGACAAGTGTTAAAAATGAGATTGTTTATGCGGCGGCGACTTGCGGCGGCGTAACTTCGCGCTTCGCCGGAAGCAAAGCGGAAATTTCTTCGATGATTTTTTGCGTCGAATCGGGTATTGCCAGATTAACGGTCGCGGCTTTCATCGCGGCATATTTTTTTGAATCGTCGAGCAAAGACTGAATCGTCGGAACGATGTCCTTGGAGTTTTCCAGTAAAATTCCGGCGCCCTTTTTCTCCAACAAACTGACCGTTCCGGCTTCCTGCGGCATCGGCGGAGTCGTCGCGTCGGCAATAATCGGCAGACGACACGCCAGAGCTTCAAACGTCGTCAAACCGCCGAGCTTGGAAACCATCACATTCGCCGAATGCATAATTTTCTCGATCTCGTCTGAATAACCGATCACTTTAACGGGAAATTTAGCTGATTTAGCAATCGCTTCGGCTTCTTTTTTCAATTCCTCGTTTTTTCCGGCGAGAAAAACCGCCTGAACGTCCAGATCGCCGCGAACAAGCTCCTTGAAAATCTGCGGGATATTGCCGCCGCCAACCCAACCGGCGTTGACGAAAACGGTGAATTTGTCGGGATTTAATCCGAAAGCGCGCCGAGCTTCCTGGGCGACCGATTCATCAACTTCGCAAAATTTCGGGTGAATCGGCATACCGGAAATTTTGATTTTTTCAGGCGCAATGCCGTAATCAATCAATTGCCTTTCGGCGTCTTCGTTCGCCACAAGATAAAGCGAAACGTCATTGCAAGCCCAGCCTTTCCAAAAACCGTAACACGGATCGGTGACAATCGTGACCAGCGGAATTTGTTCGGCTAAATTCAGCTCTTTCAGCATTCTGGCAAAAATATGCTGCGTCAGAGGATGAACGCTGATAACGATGTGCGGACACCATTTTTCAAAAGTTTCCCGGCAAAATCCGATGCAGCGCCGGTGAAAAAACTCGCGCGTTTCCGGTCGAAAACGATTCATCGCCCAGTAGATGTATTTCATCCAGTGCTGCCTGTTGCGCAAAACCCAATTATAAACGCCGACGAGTTTTTCCGTAATGTGATGCGATTCTTCGACGGCTTTGATGACCCGGACCGCAACTGATTCGCCTTTCCAGAACTTCTGCAATCCATCAGAAAGCGCTTTAGCGGCGGAACGATGTCCGCCGCCGGTGTCTGATGAAATTATGAGAATTTTCGGCGTGTTGGACATTGAAATAATTTACAAATTTCCGGCTTTAATCTATTTTTACGAGTAACCTAAATGCGATTTTTTACGGAACTATATCACCTCACCTTTTCGTGAGTTACAATTGCGAGTCAGCATTGTTTTGAAATTTATTTAATAATTTCAAACGAAACTTCTTTGCCCGCCCGTGTGACAAATGAATCTTCGGGTTCGCTGTCTCTCGAATCCCATTTGATTTCGATCAAATACGAATCGTTGACGCTCGGCAAAACGCTGATGATTTTTCCCGTTTCACCCGGAAAAAGCTCCAAACAGTTTCCGAAGGTGGGACATTTTGCATTGAGACTGCTTCGGTTGCGAACCTGCTTTCCGACCAAAGCGATGGCTTCTTCAAAAGTGTAATTCCGGCTCGTATCAATATTGTGCCGCGGCGAAAATGTAATTGATTTACCGGAAATTTTAGAAAAGTTGTTTTCAAAATTATAAGAATTTGCACACGGAGCCGGATTGTTCGTGTTCAGTGATTTGAAAAATGAACCCACGTAAATTCCCAGAAACAACGTTAACAAAAAAACAATAATTCGCATTTTTCCCCTCCTTAATTTAAGCCTTTACGATATTAAGCTTTTACAACAACGCCTTCAGTTTGCGGTTGATCATTTTTTAAATCTTTAGCCGCATTTTTCATTTGTTTTTCAAGCTTCTTTATTTGAATCAAATGTTTCGGATTAAACGGCAAGCTCGGATAATAAGAATTCGATTCGTGCGTACAGAAACATCCCGAAGCGGCGTGTTTGCGGCGCTCCTTCATTTTCGGCGAATTCCAGATAGCTTGAAAATTCCAATCATAATCGCGCAGATTGCCGATTGCCTCAAGATTTTCGCACGAAGAAAGCGTTCCTTCGTCGTAAATCACGGCGCCGGCTGTTCCGGCGTAACATTTCATTTGCGCCGCGCCGGTTTCCTTTGTTTTGGCAATCAAATCGTGCATATAAATATCAATCGCCGCTTTAAAGAATCCGGCTGAGCCGCCGTAATTGTTTTTAACAGCAGAATTACGAACGTCTTCCAAAATCATATTGGAAAGTTTCGCATAACGTTCGTGATCGAAATTAAGCTCGTTCGGGTCTTTCGACGGCGGACGAATGTAATTGATATTAATTTTGTCGGGTTTTAAATCGTATTTCAGAAAATCGTACCAATCGAAAATCGTGTCCTGGTTCGAATTCATCACGCACGTACACGTTTGCACGTCAATGTTCGGAAATTCTTTTTTCATTTCCTTCAAAGTGCGTGCCGTGTGTATCGCCTTGTCCCAGCTTCCCAGTTTTTGCCGAATTTTTTCGTGCTGGTCTTTGAGCCCATCAATGCCGAGTGCAATGGTTACGTTGAGATTCGGATTTTCCTGACAAATTCTGGTTACGTCCGGGAAAATTCGCGGATGAATCTGCCCGTTCGACATTAAATAAACCGATTCGAGTTTGTTATTTCTGTGAAACGCTCCGACAATTTCCGGTAAATCTTTGCGCGTGAACGGCTCGCCGCCCGCAATAATCAAAACGCCGAGATTTCCGCCTAATGTTTCGGAAATTTTTTCGATTTCCTCGGTTTTCATCTGCAATTTCTTGCGCGGACGGTCGTCGAGCTCATCGGTAAAAAAGCAATGAGTGCAGCGCATATCGCAAACGCTCGTGACAAGGATGTTAAGCAAAATCGGCGAAAACGGCTGCCCGATTGCCAATTTTGCGTAACGCTTTAACATTTCTCTCGTTGTAAAATCCATTATTTTTTCCTTCTCTTTGAATCTGTTCCGAGCTTTGATGCGCGAACGGATTGCAAGGTTTTAGTTTATCTTAATAAATGATTTGTGAGCAAGAAAACATTTCGCTCGCAAGCGAATATTTGTGTAATTGAATTGTAATATTTTTGCGACAAAGTTTTCGCCTTTCGGCATCTGAGATAAAATACAAATATGTTTCGCAGAATTTATTTAGACAACAGCGCAACGACACCGATTGACGAACGAGTCGTCGAAGCAATGCTGCCGTTTCTCACCGGAAAATTCGGCAACGCGTCGAGCATTCATTATTTCGGGCAGGAAGCGCGCTCTGCTGTAGATAAAGCGCGTCATCAAGTCGCCGAATTAATCAACGCTCGCCCGAACGAAATCGTTTTCACCTCCGGCGGAACCGAAGCGAATAATTTAGCTATTCGCGGATTATTAGAAGCCAACGAAAAATACGGGAAGCATATTATCACTTCGGAGATCGAGCACTCGGCGGTCAAAAGCGTCTGCGAAGATCTGGAAAAACGCGGTTATGAAATTACTTACCTGCCGGTTTACGAAACCGGAATCGTCCGAATTGACGACTTAAAAAATGCAATCCGACCTGACACGATTTTGATTTCGATCATGACGGCGAATAATGAAATCGGCACGATACAGCCCGTAACTGAAATCGGCAAAGTCGTTCGCGATTTGCGGGAAAAGGGCGAAAAAATCTGGTTTCATACCGACGCGGTGCAGGCTGTGGGAAAAATTTCGGTTGATGTCGAAGAATTTGGCTGCGATTTGCTCTCGCTTTCGGGACATAAAATTAACGCTCCGAAAGGCGTCGGCGCTTTGTATGTCCGTCGCGGCGTTCGTCTTCACGCGCAAAACATCGGCGGTCGTCAGGAACGCGAGCGCCGCGGCGGAACCGAATCTGTTCATCAAATTGTCGCATTGGGAAAGGCTTGCGAACTTGCCGGAAACAATTTGCAGGAGAATGTTGTTCATCTCGCCAAACTGCGCGACAAATTTGAACAAGCCGTCGAGGAAAACATTTCCGACGTTGTTTTTAACGGCGAAAAGGAAAATCGCTTGCCGAATATTTCCAACATTTCCTTTCGTTTTATCGAAGGCGAAGGACTTTTAATAAATCTCGATTTGCAGGGCATCGCCGTTTCGACAGGCTCGGCTTGTTCATCGGGCAGTTTAGAACCTTCTCCAGTGATTCGCGCTCTCGGCAGAAACGACGAACTCGCTCGCGGCGCCATTCGTTTCAGTTTCGGCAAGGAAAATACGATTGATGAAGTAAATTATTTACTGGAAGTTTTACCGCGAGCAATTGAAAATCTGCGGAAACTATCACCGCTTTATTCTAAACAAACGGCAAAATAAAAACTGCCCTTGAATATAACAAGGGCAGTTTCTGTGGGAGTTTTGTTAAATAAACTTTTGTTTAAGGGTTAGATTTTTATTAGCCGTGAACAATAATTCCTTTCATTTTCTTTTCTCCTTAATTTTTTTAATTTCAATTTTTAGAACATGGTAATTTTCTTTAATCCGTACGCCGTGCATGAGCGGGGAGCGTAAGTTTTTAATTTTTATTAGCCGTGAACGATGATTCCTTTCATTTTCTTTTTCTCCTTAATTTTTAGAACATTTGTTATTTCGTTACGGCTTCTGTAATTACAACTGTCGTGCCATTGTAGAAAAAGAAGAATGATCCCATCAGTAAACCGTTACGAATGAACAGTTTATAGAAGTTTTGCGGCTTATTTCGGAATATAAATAAGGACTTGCAAAATTGAATACTAAATTTCCACCAAAGAATACTTAATATACGGTTTTTAATTATCAGCTACTTTGTGTATATAAAATAACCAGCAAAACGGCTGCCATTGAAACCTCAAAAAATACAACTTTCTGGAAAAATTGAATACATACAAATATTAAAAAAGAACAGCTAAGGCTTTTTTTATTTCATTTAACTCTTATTCAGATTGTTGATTGCTTAAATTATCTGTACATTTTTTGAACTGTAATGTTATAACCATTACAAATATTTAACTTGTTTATTTTGTTAAACCGTGTTATAAAGTTTTTAATAAATGCTTTAAATGGCATTTAAGCAATCAACCCTTCCCCTATTATTGAGCTTTCCGGTTTCCTGTTCGTAGCAATTCAGTAATAAATTAAAGAATTTTGGTTATTCGATTGAGAATAATATATAAAGCCCAGCTATGTGCTAATTTGAGGAACAAATTAATTTCTTGCAGATTTTAATAAAACTGAAATGTTGTATTTGATTGCGCCAAGTTAATTTTGCCGGCGTTCCATCCTTTAATAAATTTCCACAACATCAGTATCAGCAACCATTTTCGAAATATTCTGCATTTGTTTTATGAAAAACGAATCAATTCCAACTTTTACCAAAGCGGCTTTTATCGCGGGCGGAGGTTTCTGCTTTACTTTAGCTCTCTTGAATTTTTCGAGCCACATTTTAAGCTGGAGTTTTCTTTTCGTTTTTATTTTTACGATTTTTATAGCTCCGCGATTGAGTTTAACGCTGCCGCGCTCTAATTTCACCGTTACGTTTTCAGATGCCTTGGTTTTCCTTACCTTTTTGATTTACGGTGGCGAAGCGGCGATTTTGCTGGCTTCATTTGAAGTTTTCGCTAATTGCATTTACATAAAATCCAAGGGAATCAATTTCGGTCATTTAATGATTCCCACAAACGTATCAATAACCGCTATCTCAACTGCCGTTACATATCTCGTATGGTTTTCAACTATTTATTACAATAGTAGTATTTCAACTCACACGCCGCATTTGATTACAACTCTGGGAATTCTTGGAGTTACGCAGTTTTTAGTTTCATCGTTTCTCGCCGCTTTGTTTCATTCCCTAAAGGAAGGGGAAAATTTTTTCCGAACCTGGAAAAGAGATTGTTTTACCAGTTCAATGTCGCAGATTGTCGGAGCGAGTTTAGCCGGGATTATCTACAAGCTGATAAATTATGCCGATCCGGTAACCACGCTTTTCGCTTTTGTCGCGCTCGGCATCGCTTATATGAGCTACCGACAGTCAATCGGCGAAATCAATACGGCTATCGCTCAAGTCGAACAAGCGGAACGCGATAAAAGAATCGAGGTGGAAAAGTACGCCGAAAAACTTTCGGATTCTTTGAAAAAAGAAGAAGAAGCGAATCTGGCTCTGCGAAAAAGCCAAAAAGATTTGGAACACGCCGCATCGCACGATTCGCTGACGAGTCTTGCCAATCGCCAGCAATTCAGCGAAATTCTGCTCCAATTAATCAGCGAATTTAAGGCGGATACTAAAACTTGTTTTTACATTTTATTTCTGGATATCCGACGCTTTAAAGACATAAACGACAGCCTCGGGCACACAATCGGCGATAAGGTTTTGACGATTGTGGCGAAGCGATTTCTGCGAATGGTGCAGAAAACCGACACTGTTGCCAGGCTTGGCGGCGACGAGTTCGCAATTATTCTCAGAAATATCTCTTCGGTAGACAAAGCGCTGAAAGTCGCGCGCAGAATCCTTCAAAGCATTTCGCAGCCGTTTTCGGTTAACGACAACCGACTTTTTATCAGCGTCAACGTCGGAATAGCTCCGTGCGATGTCGAGTATGAAACGCCCGAAGACATTTTGCGCGACGCGGACATCGCCATGCACTACGCGAAGGAAAAAGGAATCGGCGCGGCGGTTTTCACGAAAGATTTGCGACACCGTTTTCTGGAAAGAGTTCAGCTCGAATCCGATTTGCGGCATGCCGTCGAACGCGGCGAGCTTTCAATGCATTATCAACCGCTGATTTCATTGAAAACCGGCAGAATCATCGGCTTTGAAGCTCTTCTGCGATGGAACCACAGCGAGCTCGGAATGATTTCCCCGGCTAAATTCATTCCGATTGCCGAAGAATCCGGCTTGATCATACCGATTACGATCTGGATTTTGCAGGAAACGTGCCGGCAATTGGCGGAATGGCAGAAAATTTCTCCGGCGTATCAGAATCTGATAGTCAGCGTTAATATTTCGGGCAAACATCTGCCGAACGACGAGCTGGTCGACGACGTGGAACAGGCTTTGGAATTAGCCGGATTAACGCCCGAATCGTTAAAACTCGAAATTACCGAAAGCGTCGCGATGGAAAACGCCGAGCATACAATCAATATTTTGTCCAGATTGAAACGTATCGGCGTGCAGCTTTCGCTCGACGATTTCGGAACCGGTTATTCAAGTTTGAGTTATCTGCACCGTCTCCCGTTCGACACGCTCAAGATTGATCGTTCGTTTGTTTATTCGGTCGGCGAAAACGGCGAAAATTCCGAGATTCTGCAGACGATTGTTTCGCTCGCCAAAAACTTAAAGATGAAGATTATCGCCGAAGGCATCGAAACCGAAAGCCAGCTCGAACTGCTTCAATTTTTAGGCTGCGATTACGGTCAGGGCTATCTTATGGCAAAACCGCAGCCGCAGAAAGAAGCGACGCAGATGCTTTACCAAAAAACTCAATGGCTGCCGAAATACGAAAGCGAGAATTTCGCTCTCAGAACCGAAGATGCGATTGATGAAAATTTGCCGGTCTTCTAAGTGAAGCAATAATTAAAATTGAGAAGTGAGTGGTGGAAGCCGTTTTTGGTTTTTGCCGCTCATTTTTTATTTTCTACTTCTTACTTCCCGCTTTTCATTTTCAATTCTCAACTCTCGCTTCATACTTAATAAGCACTTTTCGTGCATACATATTTTTGGATTTTGTCATCTACCAAATGCGAACTATAATAATTCGGAATAATCCTAATCAACTAAAATTCAATCTAACGAGGTGAAACGAGAGCGAATGATGACGAAACTTCTCCTGTTTTCTGCAATTACAATGATATTTTCCGCAAGTTTATTTGCACAAACCAAATACAATTACCCGCAAACGAAAAAAGTCGAACAAATCGACGATTATCACGGCACAAAAGTCGCCGACCCTTATCGCTGGCTCGAAGACGACAATTCAGCCGAAACAAAGGCTTGGGTCGAGGCGCAAAACAAAGTTACAAACGCATATCTGGCGACGATTCCTGAACGCGAAGCGCTGAAAAAGCGGCTGACCGAGCTTTGGAATTACGAAAAATATTCCGCGCCGTTTAAGGAAGGCGGCAAATATTTTTATTTCAAAAACGACGGTCTGCAAAATCAATCGGTTTTGTATGTCGCCGAATCAATTTCCGATAAAGGTCGCGTTCTGCTCGACCCGAACACACTTTCGCCGGACGGAACCGTCGCATTGTCCGGTTTAGCGATTTCCGATGACGGGAAAACGATGGCTTACGGTCTGGCTTCGGCGGGTTCGGACTGGCAGGAATGGCGTTTTCGCGATGTCGAAACCGGAAAGGATTTGTCGGATGTTCTGAAAAACATCAAATTCTCCGGCGCTTCGTGGACAAAGGACGGTAAAGGCGTTTATTACTCGCGTTACCCGGCAGCCGACGACAAATCGAAATTATCCGCCGAAAACTTTTATCAGAAACTCTATTTTCATAAAATCGGCACGCCGCAGTCCGAGGACGTTCTGATTTACGAACGACCGGAAGACAAAGAAATGTTCGTCAGCGGCTTTGTCACCGACGACGGCAACTGGCTGGTCATCAACGTCGGCAAAGGAACGGCGCCGATGAATATGGTTTACGTCAAAAATCTGACGATGGAAAAAGCGCCGATTATGCCGGTTGTAGACAAGCTTGAAGCCGATTACAGCTACATCGGCAATGACGGTTCGAAGTTTTTCTATCGAACCGACAAAGGCGCGCCGCGCGGTCGTGTGATGGCTGTTGACGTTTTGGACAAAGATTTGAAGTGGCGCGAAATCATTCCGCAATCGGCGGAAACGCTCGAAAGCGTCAATTTTATCAACAATCAATTCGTCGCCAATTATTTGAAAGACGCTTACACGCAATTCAAGATTTACGATACGAACGGAAAATTCATCCGCAACGTTGAGCTTCCCGGAATCGGAACGGCGGGCGGCTTCGGCGGAAAACGCGGCGACACGGAAACTTTTTACACTTATTCGAGCTTCAACGCCGCGCCGACCATTTACCGATACGATATGAAAACCGGCAAATCGGAAATTTTCCGTCAGGCGAAAGTAAATTTCAATCCGGGCGATTACGAAGTCAAACAAGTTTTCTACAATTCTAAAGACGGAACGCGCGTTCCGATGTTCATCGTTCACAAAAAAGGAATTAAACTCGACGGAAACAATCCGACGCTGCTTTACGGCTACGGCGGTTTCAGCATTTCGCTGACTCCCGGATTTTCCGTTTCGCGCCTCGTCTGGCTGGAAAACGGCGGAGTTTTCGCGATGCCGAACATTCGCGGCGGCGCGGAATACGGCGAAGAATGGCACGTCGCTGGAACAAAGCTGAAAAAGCAAAATGTTTTCGACGACTTTATAGCGGCTGCTGAATATTTAATCAAAGAAAAATATACGCAGCCGAGCAAATTAGCCGTTTCCGGCGGCTCGAACGGCGGTCTCCTTGTCGGCGCAGTTCTCAATCAGCGACCCGATTTGTTTGGCGCGGCGTTGCCGGCGGTCGGCGTGATGGATATGCTCCGCTTTCACCGCTTCACAATCGGTCGCGCCTGGACATCCGATTACGGTTCGGCTGAAAACCCGGAAGAATTCGCGGCGATTTATAAATATTCGCCGCTGCACAACATCAAAAAAGGCACAAAATATCCGGCTGTAATGGTGACGACTGCCGACCACGACGACCGCGTCGTCCCGGCGCACAGCTTCAAATACGCGGCGACTTTGCAGGAAATGCAATCCGGCGACGCTCCGGTTTTAATCCGCATCGAAACCAAAGCAGGACACGGCGCGGGCAAACCGACGGCGAAAATCATCGAAGAACAAGCCGACATTTACGGCTTTTTGATGAAAAATCTCGGAATGAGCAAGTAGTAATCAATTACGAATTACAAATTACGAATTTGTAAAATGTTGATGGCGATGGTAAATCCGTCGCCTTTTTTATTCGATTGTGGATTTTCGTTCAAATTCGTAAGGTCAAAACCTCGGCTTTCGGAAAATCAATAGTTCCGATAATTCCGGAATGCGAGTCATTAGATACCAGACAAACGACATTAGAAGCGATAGCGCAATCCACGAATTTATTGTCTTCGGCGTCTCCGCAATTAAATTAAATTGAAGAAGATTTCAGTTTTTACTGTTGTCGGATTAGCGATAATGAAATTGAGAATACTTTCAATGAATTAGGAACTTGTTTTTCTTTCCAAAACCACGCAATATTCAAAAAGAATTTCTTTGGAACCGCATAAAACTAAAGTGCCGTTTATCAGATAATCGAAAATCCAGCGTAAAAGACGGTTTTCTGCCGATGACGGCGATTAAAATATTTGTATTAAACTTGATTTTCAATCCGGTAGTGTTCCTTCGCCCAATCAAACACACCGGCAAGGAAGATGAGCAAATCGGGCTTAATTTTGAATAAAAGCTCGTAGTTACGGAGTTTTATTTATGAGGATAATGTTGAAAATAATTTTGGTGCTGTTGATTGTGATTGAACTTGCGCTAGTTCCGCTGATGATTGTTTGTCTTTCAGGCGTGAATGTTGTTTTGCCGGGGTTGGGTTTGGTGATCGGGGGTGGAGTTTTGTTTGTTATGTTGTTGATTTTCGAGGCGATTTTGGTATTCATCACATTGATTTTATACCGAATTATTCGCGCCGACTCCGGTAAATATTCTTAATCGTAATTTCCTGACAAGAAATTTTCGCAAAATTGATGCCGATTTTTCAAATTTCAGGCTTCGATTTCTCTTACAAATTTGTCGGATCGTAAGATTCAGTTATGAAATGGATTATTAGATAGACGCTGAAAAATACCTGTATTTTACCGGTTTTTAGTTATTAAGAAAGTTTACGAAAAAGTCCCGAAAAGAAGTCGTTTTGTCCGAAAAACGACTTCTTATTATTTACTGATAGGAATACAATGATTCTAATCATAAATGGTTCATTTGGAGTCGGTAAAACTACGGTCGGTCGTCTCCTCAAAAAGAAAATTAAAGGAAGTCGTTTGTATAATCCCGAATGGGCTGGATCGGTTCTTATGCGCCTTCCGTCCTTTATCAAACTCAGCGGTTCCGGGACAGATGATTTTCAAGACATTGATCTGTGGCGGCAATCAGTCATATATGGAACGAGACTGTTTCGAGCCTCGCCCCACAATACTGTTATAGTTCCGATGGCATTCAGGCGAAAAGATTATTTTGAAGAAATTACCGGCGGAATGCGCAAATTTGATGAGCAGATCAAAGTTTATTGTTTAAAGGCAGGAATGGCGACTATTCTGAAACGACTTGAGCGGCGCGGCACAAAGATTAATAGCAAAGAAGGCGAATGGATTGCCCGCAAAGCGCAAGAATGCATCAGCGCTCATCGTGATTCAGAATTCGGAGAAGCTGTTAATACCGAAAGCGTAACCGCTGCTGAAGTTGCAGATGACATCTTGATGAGACTGAAATATGCAAACGGACGTTGAATGTCCGATAAACAAAACTTTTCAGACAAATAAAGTACATCGCCGCATAACTATGAGAAATTACCGGAATGCACGCAATATTGGTTTCTTAACCTTTTAGATTTTCCCAAACCCGTAATCAATTACGAATCTCTGTAATTGAATTCGTTCTAAAGCTTAAAAATCAACGGGGCGGATTGACATGGAAAGTGCAAAAATCTTTCGGCTGTTCGCCTTCCGCGAAAGTTTGCGGCTCTTTGCGCGGACAGTTCGAAGTGGCGCGCATTCCGGTCAGAGGACAAATCATAACGGTAATTCGTCGCTCTATTTCCTCAATCGGCGGGCGAATACTCGTGTTGGAATTTGTGTCGCTTCCCTTTTGACCTTGCGCGTCCTGCTGCCAGGTCGTAAACGGCGTGCTGGTCGGTTCGGGTTTGGCTTCGTAGCTTTCCTTTGTGCTTTCTTCGGCGGTCGGAAGCAGAACTTTATTCGGTAGCGTTCCGGTAACGAACAGCTCGACGCGGCGAAATTCCGCCGGAACCTGCGTCACATATATTTCTGCATCCGGCGCGGTTTCCGGCGAAACGATTGAAGCCGAGTTTGTATCCGCGCTGTTTTTTACCGCCGCTTGCTGCGCTTTGATGAGATCGGCTTCGGACTCGTTTAATTCACGAATCAGCTTGCCGTTCCGCGTGTCAATTTCGGCTTTGCGAACCGTCACGGGCATTGCCCAATCGCCGTTCCAATCCGGGTTTTTATTAAGAGCTTCGCGCATAAAATCAGCCCAGATCGGCATCGCCGAATCCGAGCCTTTCATTCCGAGGTCGCTGCCGTCGTCGAAACCGACGTAAACGACGCAGACTATTTCCGGCGTGAAACCGGCAAACCACCCGTCGCGCGAAGTTCCGGTTTTTCCGGCGTAACCCTGTTTGCCGCTGATGTTTTTGAAACCCCACGCCTGCGCTTCGTAAGCGGTTCCGTGATTAATCACGTCCTTCAGCATATCGTCCATAATGTACGCGACATCGGAACGAAGAACGTTTTTCTTCTCCGGGTTCGGCGCAACAACGGTTCTGCCGTCGCCGGTGGTCACGCGGCTGATCGGCATCGGCGTTACTTTATCGCCCAGATTGGCGAAAACCGTGTAGCCGGTCGCAATCTGCAAAGGCGTCGCTTCGGCTGTGCCGAGCGCCATCGAAGGATACGACTTTTCCGGCTTCGGAAGCCCGGCTTTGTGCGCCAGATTCATCACTTTGCCGATGTTGAGCTGCATTCCCAAATCAACCGTAATCGTGTTTTTACTTTTGACGAGCGCGTCGCGCAGAGTTATTTCCTTGTTTGAAAAAAAGTCGCCGTAATTGTTCGGCGCGTAAGTTTCCGATCCGTATGTGAAAACTTTTTTCTCGTCTTTGAAAATGCTCGCCGTGGTGAAAACCTGGCTGTTGCCTTCGTAAGCCGTGTTTATGGCTGTCGCGTAAACAAACGGTTTGAAGACCGATCCGGGCTGGCGCATCGCGTCGGTGGCGCGGTTAAATTGATTTTCAAGATAATTTCGACCGCCGACCATCGCGACAATCTCGCCGGTTTTCGGTCGCACGGCGACGAGCGCCGCCTGCAAACTTCCCTTCGGTTTTTTCGGAAAATATTTGTCCAGCTTTTCTAATCTTTTATTTACAATTTCATAAGCGATTCGCTGCAAATCGGGATCAATCGTCGTGTAAACGCGAAGATGTTTGACGGCTTCCGGGTCGCTGACTACTTTCGGCAATTCTTCAATCGTGTACTGCGAAAAATAAGGCATTCCCTGCAAGTCTTTGCGGCTGGAGATTTGATGAAGTTCGAGTTTAGTCTTTTTCGCCTGCTCGGATTGCTGCGGCGAAACATCGCCGGTCGCGGTCATCGAATCCAAAACCTGATTGCGTCTTTCGGTGACCTTTTCGAGATTTTTATACGGATTGTAGCGATTCGGACTGCGGATGATTCCGGCGAAAAAAGCTGCTTCGGGCAAAGTCAATTGCGAAACGTCTTTACCGAAATAAACGTTCGACGCTTCGCCGACGCCGTAAATTGAAACGCCCGCCTGCTGTCCGAGATAAATCTGATTAACGTAAAGCGTGAAAATTTCTTCTTTCGTCAGGCGCGTTTCGAGAATCACGGACATAAACGCTTCTTTTAATTTGCGCGTTAAAGTCTGTTCGCGGTTGAGCCACAAATTTTTAACCAACTGCTGCGTGATCGAAGAACCGCCTTGATTGGCGAGCGGAGAATTGTCTTCTTCGAGTTCGTAACGCCGCCACAGAGCGCGGGCGATGCCGCGAAAATTCACGCCGTAATGCTCGAAAAAAGCGCGGTCTTCGGTGACGGTGATGGCTTTGACGAGATGCGGCGGCAAATCATTAAAAGTGACGGCTTTGCGCCTGCCGTCGCCTTCTTCGGCGATTGAGCTTAAAATTTTCGGCTCGATCAGCGCTTTGTTTACTTCGCTTCCGCTTGTTTTATCGGTTATTGTTTTAACGATTTTGCCGGTTTTGTCGAATTTAACCGACACGTTCGGAAAAACCTTCACATCGTCAATCGTTCCGGTGTTTCCCGGCTCTATTTCAAGCGAGTTTTCGCCGATTTGATAACGGCTGCGCGAAGCGTCGGCTTGATTGTTTTTTTCAATATAACCGGCGCTTTTTAAATAATTCGTTAAATCTTCAACTGAAATATTCTCGCCCGCTTTTAATGTTTTCGGCGCTGAATAGATGCCCGCGGATTGCGTGTAAACCTGACCGCTGAGAAGTCGCTGATCAATCCGGTCGGAATACTCAAACCAAAAATAAACGAGCGTTAAAAATATGCCGAGCAAAGCGAAAGAAAAAAGCGAAACTGTAACGGGATTGAAAAAAAACCGCAGAATACGGCGGTAAAGCGGAGGCGGAGGCGATTTAAAGGCATTTATCCGATTTTTCTTTATCCAGTATTTCGGAGGCAGCTTGGATTTCTTACTTTTGATTAAAACTTGGTTTGGCATTTTCAGATTGTTCGATTAGATTTAGTGAGAAAATGAGTGATGGTGGTTGCCCCGTTTGAATTTTATAAGTTTTTATTAGGTAATGTCCAGCTTTTTTAAGTTCAAGGTCAAATGTTCCTGATTCAAAATTAGGTAATTTTTTGCTTTTTAGATTGGCAAATGAATTTAGACTTCGGACTTATAAAAGATTTTGAACTTTTTCGATGAATCTTTTTTCGAAACTTTCCAAAAACCTCCGTCGTCGGCTTTTGTTTGCAACGACGGCGATATTCGCGATGCTTTTTGTCGGCGCAATCGGTTTTCGTTTTTTTGAAGGCTGGAATTGGCTGGAAAGTTTTTATATGGCGACTGAAACGGTGACTACAGTCGGCTACGGCGATATTGCCCCAAAAACTCATGCTGGACGAATCTTTGCCATATTTTTTATGCTGACCGGCGCCGGAACCGTTCTGTACGCTTTAACGGTTCTGGCGCAGTCGGTTATTCAATCTGAAATTATAGAAGCGTTCGATTTGAGACGAAAAAACAGAGAAATGGACAAATTGCACAATCATTTTATTGTTTGCGGCGCCGGTCGCGTGGGTCGCCGCATCATTCGCAATCTGCAAAAGGAAAATCTCCCGTTTGTCGTGATTGAGCGCGACGAGAAAAAAGTTGCTGAATTTGAAGATGACGGCTCGCGTGTTTTTATCGCCGATGCGACGCTCGAAGAAAATCTAATCCTTGCAGGCGTTAAAAGAGCGCGAGGGCTGGCAACTTGTTTGCCAGACGACGCGGCGAACGTTTACGTCGTGCTGACGGCGCGCGGATTAAACGAAAATATGCACATCGTCGCCCGCGCGGTCGAAGAGCAAGCCGAGCCGAAATTAATCCGCGCCGGAGCGAGCCGCGTCGTCGCGCCGACGATTATCGGCAGCCAATCAATGGCTCGCGCTCTTTTAAAGCCGGCGATTGCCGATTTTATGGATTCGATCATCGCCGAAACGCTCGATCTGGTTTTTGAAGAAGTCGTCATTGAACCGGACTCGCCGTACGCGGGCAGAAAATTGCACGAAACAAACATCAGCCGCGAACTGAATTTAATAGTCGTCGCTATCCGGCGAAAAAACGGCGAGTTGTTTTTTCATCCGGTCGGCGATTCGGTTATCGAAGAAAGTGATTTGCTGATTGTCGTCGGCAATGCCGAATCAATGCAGAAGCTGATTGCAACTAATAAGTGAGACAGGGAGAAAAGTAGAAATGAAGAAGGCGTGACGCGAAGATATTTTCGACTTATAGCATTGAATTTGAACCTTTTAAGTTTGACAACAATAATTTTTCTTTATTTCTCCCCTTCTCCCGGTCCGTCCTCTCCCTTTCTACTTTTCTCCCTGTATAATTCAGTTTATGAAAATTTTAGTCACCGGCGGCAGCGGCTTTTTGGGAACCCACGTCAAGGATTATTTCGGAGCGGACGATTTTTCGCGCCGCTCCAATTTAGATTTACTGAATTTGCAGGACGCGCAAATCGTTCAGGATTATGATGTTGTAATTCATTTGGCGGCGCATCTCGACAAATCGCCGGACGCCGCCGAAGAAGTTTTTCTGACAAACGTCGAAGGCACGATCAATCTTTTGCGTTCGATGCGCGAAGATTCCGTGTTTATTTTCGCTTCGACCAAAGACGTTTACGGGCGTTTCGCCGACAATTACCGCGAAGTTCCCGAATCCTGCCCGACTTTGTACAATGGACAATCGGCGCTCGAATGGTCGAAACTGATCGCCGAACGCTACGTCGAGTTTCACGCTCATCAAAACCGTTTTCGAGCCTGTATTTTTCGCCTCTCGACAGTCTACGCGCCGAATTCCGCGGGCAACACGCCGAATTTCGTCACGCATTACGCCGATGCTTTGAATTTCGGCGAACCGCTGCGGCTGCCCGGAAACGGAAAACCGGTGCGCGATTTGCTGCACGTCGAAGATTTCGCGCGCGCCTGCGAAGCGTTCGTTGATTCGGTGATTCGGCACGGTCTTTATAATCTCGGCGGCGGTCGCGAAAACGCTCTGACTTTGCGCGAATTAATCGCTAAAATGGAAGAAATTTCAGGTCTTCAAGCCGTAATTTCCGAAGACGAAACAATTCCCGCGCCGGCTCCGTTGAATTACGTTAGCGATTTAACTCTAATCACGCGCGAACTCGATTGGAAACCGCGAATCTCGCTCGAAGACGGAATCAAAACATTGTTCAGTTAACATTTGCCGTTTACCGTCGAATTTCTTGTAATTGTTAAGTGATAATTGTTAAATGATAATTGTTAATGAACATTCTGGTTCGAGGAACAAATTGGATCGGCGACGCGGTAATGAGTATTCCGGCTTTGCGCCAGCTGCGAAGAGTTTTTCCAAATGCGAAAATCACTCTGCACACGCGAACTTGGGCGAAAGGAATTTTCCAAAACGCCGATTTTTTGGACGAAATTGTCACCTTTGATAAAACAACTTCAAAAGTTAAAGACGCATTTAATCAATCGAAAGAATTAAAACGCGGAAATTACGATCTAGCCGTTTTGTTTCCGAATTCGTTTGAATCGGCGCTGATCGCGAAACTTGCAGGAATTCCGCAGCGATTCGGTTACGCCAAAGAAGGCAGAAGTTTTTTGCTGACGAACGCCGTGGAAATTCCCGTTTGGAAAAATGAACGACACGAAGTTTTTTATTACCTGAATTTAATAGCCGAAATCGAAAAATTCGTTCTCGAAACAGAGACCGTTGCCGCATATCAGCCGCAATTCGATTTGCCGGTTTCAGACGAAAGACGCAGCGCGGCGCGCGAGATTTTATCAGAAAACGACATTGATTTGACTCGAAAAATCGTGGCGCTCGGCGTCGGATCAACCAATTCGCGAGCTAAACGCTGGCACGCTGAAAGTTACGCCGAATTGAACGATCTGCTGCAAACCGAGCTGAACGCGAATGTAATTCTCGTCGGAGCGAAAAACGAATCGGACGTTTCCGCCGAAGTTTACGAAAAATCCAAAAAAAAACCGCACGTTTTAACCGGAAAAACCGACCTCGCCGAAATCGTCGCCGTTTTGAGCGAGATTGATTTGCTCGTTTCGAACGATATGGGACTCGCGCACGTCGCGCCGGCAGTCGGAACGAAAACGCTTGTCATTTTCGGACCGACCAATGAAAAAACGACGCGACCTTTTCCCGAAATTGCCGATACGATTCGCGTCAATGTCGAATGTTCGCCGTGTATGCTGCGCGATTGCCCGATTGACCATCGTTGTATGACGCGCATTTCGCCTGGAGTTGTTTATGAGAAAGCCAGAGAAAAATTATACTCGGAAGTGTAAAAATACAAATATTCGAATAATATATATTTTTTAAGATTGTAAGATTTATGTTCAAATGAAACTCTAACACCGCTCAACTTCGCGGTTCTTCATTATAAATATGAATCAAAAACAAAAAACTATTTTCGTTGACCGTGACGGAACTTTGATCGAAGAAGTAAATTTTCTTTCGCGCGTAGAGGATTTGCAGTTTTTTCCTTTTACAAGTGAAGCGGTTGAGTTACTGAAAAAAGCGGGGTTTTTGGTTATCGTCGTCACGAATCAATCGGGCATCGCCCGCAAAATTTTCGATGAGTCGGCGATGCGTTCGATTCACGAACGAATTCAAATCGATTTGTCGGTAAAACTGGACGGCTTTTATTTCTGCCCGCATTTACCGACCGGGGATTGTCGCTGCCGCAAACCGAGAATCGGAATGATCGAAGCCGCTTGCAGTGAATTCGCTATTGATTTGGAAAAGTCCTGGATGATCGGCGATAAAGCTCTCGACGTGGAGCTCGGATTCAACGCCGGAATAAAAACCGCTCTGGTTTTAACCGGATACGGAAAACAAGACTTGACGAAATTAGACAAAAAGCCGGATATCGTAGCCGAAAATTTACTCGAAGCCGTTCTTCAAATTCTTCAAAATAACGATTAAAACAAGTCGGGAAAGAAAAAATTCGGGAAGAAGAAAAAGAGTGTTTTATATTGTGTTTTATATTTTGTTGGTCTTTACGCCTTTTTCACTTTTTTGTGTGCATCTCTTTGAAATCACTTTAAATATCAGTTACCTTCGGCTTTCCGTTGACGGCGAGCGGTAATTTAACAGTAAACGTAGAACCTTGATTTTCGCCGTCGCTTTCAACCGCGACCGCCCCGCCGTGAAGCTCCGCCAGTTGTCTAACGATTGACAAACCTAATCCTAAACCGCCGCTTTTCTTAATGTTGCGCGAATCCTGTTGGTAAGGCTGGAAAATAAACGGCAAAAATTCCGGGCTGATACCGGCGCCGTTATCAATAATTCTGAAAACCGCGTGATTGTCTTTTCTTTCCAAATTAACTTTGACCGTGCCGCCGTCGGGCGTGAATTTGATGGCGTTCGTTAATAAGTTCCAGATGATTTGACGCAAACGATTTGGATCGCCGTAAATGATTTGATGGTTTCCGTCGCTTTCTTTCGTTTCAAACTCCAGATTAACGGCTTTTGCTTCGGCGGCGGGTTTTACCGTCTCGATTGACGAATGAATTAATTCGCGCGGGCTTACCTCTTCGCGCTCCAGGGTCAGCTTTCCTGAAATGATGCGCGCCGTGTCGAGCAAATCTTCAATCAAACGATTTTGCGTTTCGGCGTTTCTGATAATTGTTTCAACCGCTTTCGATGAAACGTCGTCGCTGAGAGTTCCGCTTTCGAGCAGCTTCGCCCAACCCAAAATCGAATTTAGCGGCGTTCGCAGCTCGTGCGAAACGGTCGCCATAAAATCATCGCGCAGCCGATTGGCGATTTCCGCTTCGCGGCGCGCTTCTTGTTCGCTGTGCAAAAGGCGTTCTCGCTCGTTTTCGGCTTTAACACGGTCGGTGATGTTGTAATGCGATACGACCGCGCCGCCGCTTTCACCGCGCAGCGTGTTGACCTGCATCAAAAACCAGCGTTGCTCATCCGGCGCGTGACACGGATATTCAACGGCGAATTCTTTGATTTCCCCGTTTAAGACGTCGTTTATATTTTTTTTAATCAGCTCCAAATCGGCTTCGCAATCGTCACTGATACATACATTCAAATAATTCTCACCGATGCCTGTTCGAGCCAGTTCACCGCCTTCTATATTTGAGCAGGCAAAGTTCTCCCACGCATTATTGACTTCGACGATAATTCCGTTTTTGTCCAGAACGGCGACGTGCGCGGAAAACGAATTTAGAATATCGCGGCTGAAAACTTCGCCGGCTTTCGCTTTTTCGCTCGCCTTTTTCAATTCTTCGGTTCTTTCGGCGACGCGATTTTCCAGTTCCCGATTCGCTTCGGTCAGGGCTTCTTCGGCAACACGCCGATTTCGGATTTCAACAAAAACGACAAACGACGCCAACAGAAGCAGCGTCGAACCGATTAAGCTGCCGACCATCATCAACCAAAAGTTTCTGTTCAAAACGTTTTGCAGATTGTTTTCGCGCATCTCCAGAAGGCGATTCTCTTCCGTCTTCATTCTGCCGATGGTTAAACGGATGTTATCCATCAGAGATTTTCCTTCTCCACGGGCGACATCCTGCGCTACGGCGTCAAGACCGAGAGCGCGTCGGTCGGAAATATATTTTTCTACTCGTGTTATTTTATCGGCGGTTTGCCTTTCGAGTTCGGCGAGTTGAGATATTTGAGCCGCGTTGTCGGATAACAATACTTTTAACTGCTCGATATTTACAGATGCTTTTTGTTTTCCTTTATTGAAAGCTTCAAGAAAGCTTTCGTCTCCGGTTAAAACGTAACCGCGCCCGCCTGTTTCGACATTGAGCAAGGATATAAGAGTTTCATCCAGATTCTGTAAAACTTCTCTGGTGTGTTTTTCCAATTTAACGGATTCCTGCGTGGAATTGGCGTTACGATAAACGAAATAGCCGGTTGCCGCCAGTATCAGCAAAGCGAACAAAAGTAAAAGCGGTATCTGTTTTTCAATAGATAAGGACATTCACGAAATTTGTTTTTAGGGTAATCGGACAAGATAAAAATAAACTATTCGCCGTTAAATGAAAAGCCTTTTTTACCGCAGACGCGTAAAGCTTTTCGGTAAAGCTCACGCAAACCTTGTAACTAAGTTTTAGCAGCGTATAAAAAATAAAGCTGAATAAAACAATCGGACATTTTTCGGAGCAGAAATCTTTTCTTATTATTTATTTCTAATTATTCATTTCTGCCGAAATCATCTTCGAGTCTGACGATATCGTCTTCGCCGAAATAATCCCCGGTTTGCGTCTCGATAAAAACGAGCGTTTCCGAAGCGTGCAGATTTTTCACGCGATGAGCCGCTAGCGGGACGTCAATTGCTTCGCCTTTTTTGACTAGAAATTTCCTGCCATTTAATATTACTTTAACAGTGCCGCAAACGGCGAACCAGTGCTCGGCGTAGATCGCAATTTATTTAGCCGCGTTTCTTTGATGGTCGCATTTTATTCGGCGCACTTGTTTGAGGCATTGGATTTGCCGGTTTGTCGTTTTTAGGTGTTTTGGCTTCATTTGCCGTTTTGGAATCTTTTAGTAGTTTTGAATCTTCCAAAATCTTCAAGGCTGCCTTTGCGTTTTTGCTTAATCTCTTTTTTTGTTGTGCCATTTCAATTTCCCTTCTCTTTAGGCAGTCTGCCAATCACTTTACTATGCAGTTCCGCTAATCGGCTTTTGTAGGTTTTCGATCTGCTTTCTTTCTAGTGATTCAAATATAAATTCAAAATGTTTCGGGACCTCATTAACGCCGATTTCATATTTTGAAATAGTGCTTATTGACATATCAAGCGTTTCGGCAAGTTGTGCTTGCGTTAACCCTAATCTTTCACGCCGGTGTTTAAATTCGTCTTTTGTCATAACTAACATCAAGTATGACAGAATCCCACTTATTTTTCAAATAATGCTGAAAAAGTATCATTGTATATCATTTTATACCTACAAGCCATGATTTAATCATATATACTTTATTCAAGTTAAGCAATTAACGAATAAACTAAAGGAGAAACAAAAATGGAAACAACAATAATCAACGGCTACAAAGTTCAAATCTTCAAAGGCTATTACGGAGCGCAGCTTTTCATTACCAACTCGAAAGGCGTTCAAATCTATGCGCATCGTGTTTCAGGCGATCCGATTGAAAGAGCTGAATTTATTATCAGCCAGCAATAACGACGAAAGGCTTTCCTAAATCGGCAAAACAAGGAAAGCCTCTCTATTCACCCTAACTATATCAAGGATAAGGAGAATTAAGTAATGTTTATCTTATAGCAAAAAGAACAATTAAACAACGCAATCACGAAAGCTAAACAGCTTCGCCCGAGAGTCGAGTTCGACCGCTTCGGACGTTACAGGGTCTCAGGATCGAAAGGCGGATTCTATACCGTCATCTGCAAGCGTTCGGATAATGGATTCAGGTTAGTAGAATGCGCCTGCAAAGGAGCAACGCGGGCTTGTTTGCTATCAAGCCGCTGTCGCTCTTGCGCTTCATACCGGGCTGGCACGTCAAAGAGAGTCAGTCTAAACGCGCGAAAGGCTAAGGATTGCTCCAACAAACCTAAGCCTTTCTAACCCCTAATAAAAATAAAAGGAGTTCATAAGATGGAAAATAATACAACAATACAAGAAGAACGCACAAAATTACTTGAAAAATTAAACGATTGGGATTTTTCCCGAAAGGTTTATACGCAAAAACTTCACGAAGCCGAAGAGCTTATCGCTCAAATTCTGATGGTGACCTCTGGGGTTATGGAAGTGGCTAAAACAGGCGAAGAGTTTGGACACGAAAATATTTACAAGATTCTTGATATGTTTGTGCTTCGCCACGACAACTTTAGCCGCGCAACTCTTGCCGAAGAACTGCAACGTTAAATTTTCACTTGGTACGAAGAAATAAAACGACAACTAAACGAAGGTCAGCATCAAGTGAAAGCTATTTATGATATGTTTGCGCCCCTTTTAGTTGAGGCGGCTTTTGTTTCACGCGCTAAAGGACTTAATAGAAAGACAATTTCGCAGAATAAAAAGCTCGAAAAGTTTCAGGAAATCGGTAAGCGTATGATATTGCTCAAGCTAGAAAGCGTAGTGATGGTTAAGAACCGGAAAAGAAGGTGAAGGCATACAGATAGCAAATTGCTCTTAGTATTTTGTGCACATCAATAAAAAGCTGTGAGCGTAAAAACTTGCGGCTTCATATATGATAGAAATATGGAGATAAACAATTATGACAAATGATTTACCAGTCACGACGAAGAGGCAAGCAGGTTATTTCTTTGGTTTCTTTATTATTCTGAGCTTTATCGGAGTGTTATTACTATTTTTTAGCGAGGATAGGAATAACTGGCGAACCTTTTACGGCTGGGTTCTACTGGCGCTGGCAGCGGGTGCGGCATTTTGCTTGATTAGATTAAACAGCACGCAAAAAGCCTTTTAGGCGCTGACTGTGAATAAACCGACAATCCACTTCCATTGCAAATGGCAGCGACAATTACTGATGTTAAGCTTGGTTGCTAATGAGTATGATTTTAACAATAAATAAACGAAGCCGTAAGAACTATTAAAACTTACGGCTTCGTTTATTGCCATAATGGAACCACCCGAAATCTCCATTAAAAGTTAGTGTAAAGGAAAGGCGTGAGCATAAAAACTTGCGGCTTTAATACATGACATTTGAAAATCTGGATTTATTGACAATTATATTGTTTCGTTAATGGTTCTTATGTACAAATTAATCTGTTCTTTATAACTGAAGTGCTAAAAACTCATCCTTATGCAAACAATTCATTGACAATCCTTGATAAAGAGCGCACTGTTAATAATGAACCGAGCCCAGCTTACTCCTTTCTCAGCCTTTCTGGAATTCATCCAGACCTACTGATTCCAAACAGCTCAATACCCAAGTTAGAAGCAAACCATGTGCTTTTGTTTCATCGTTAAAGATGAAAACACATTGTTAGCTCAAGGAATATTTATGTTTGAAAAATTAAGTCTGATAGACACAATCAAAAAAAATGCGGAATTTTCAACTTTAGCTAAAGCTATTATTGCTGCTGGATTAGTTGATCTCTTCAAAAGTAAGGGTCCTTATACAGTTCTAGCTCCAACCAATGCTGCGTTTAACAAAATTCCTGAAGAAACCCTAAACAGTTTAATGAAACCTGAAAACAAAGAAAATTTGGCAAATTTGTTGAAGTATCATGTCATTGAACGGGAAATAAAGTCCGAAGACATTAACAAACTTACAACATCAAAAACTCTTCTAGGACAGGAAATAAAAATTGAAACTACTGATGGCGTGACAATCAACGGCGCGAAATTACTAGCCAGAAATAATGAAGCGACTAACGGCGTTATTCACGCAATTGATACTGTTTTGGTTTTAACCAATACCGCTAAAGTAAGTTGAAAACTCCTTTAAGGAAAATATCACGGTGATTTGATAAATCACCGTGATTAAACCCCAATTGAGAATTTGAGTTAGCTGATCACTTCAATTGGACTGTTTTCAAATAATAAAGAAGCTTCCCAAGTTATTTATAAATTTAGACAAAGAAATGGAAAGCACTTCAAATCTGACTCAAGTCAAAAGTAGATTTCCATTCATCTGTCAATGAATTTGTAAAGATTTTAAGTAAGGAAAGACATTATGAATTTAAGTACATTAAAAAAATCAATTATGGTATCGGCATTTGTTTTAGGGGGGTTGCTCGGAACAACCCAAATTGCTAATGCTCAAGCAACCAGACTGGAACAACGCCAACAGATTAAAGCTGCTAAGCAGATGAGAAAAGATCAGGAGCGGCAGATAAAAATCGAGGATCAACGAATCAAATCAGATCAACGGCGCGAAGAAATACGTATTCGGAATATTCGGATTAACCCATCGACTTCCGCCAATAGTCGGTACCGCGTTAATCGAAACGGGACTTATTACGAAACAAGTAATCGCGGAGCGGAACTACTTAAACAAGCTGTCAATTCAGGTTATCAAGAAGGGTACCGCAGCGGGCGTAATGACCGTTATAGTCGTCGCACTAATAACTATAAAAATTCATCGGTTTACCGAAAAGGAAATTATGGTTATCAAAGTTCCGTTAAATCGGAACAGTATCAATACTATTTCCAACAAGGTTTCGAGCGCGGTTACGACGATGGTTTTAATAATCAATACGAAAACGGAACCAACAATAATGGCTCGTTGAGTATATTAGGAAATGTTTTGCAGAACATTCTGAACATCGAGAGCTACTAAATTAACAAATTAAGCAGCCCCCTTTTCAATTCAGGAGTAATGACGGCTTTTTAAAGTAATCATAAATCCTAAAGCGAAGTTGGTTTACATGCTCTTGTGTGGCAGTAAGTTTATAAAAATATTTTCATAGACATACTGCCATAATAAAATTAAATAATATCCATAAGCACTTTAAGCATCCACTTGCTCAATAACAAAAATTCAATAACAAAAACCATACATAATATAGTGATTCCTTTTTTAGCAACTACTATTATTAGAATCGATAAAGAAATGTTGAAGGCTAAATTTATCTAGATCAAAAACGATACTTGTTTTTTCAAAAGCGCATTTATAAAAAACATTCTAATTAATAAAGAAAAGCTAATGAAAGATTTGAATAAAGTTGCAATTAAAGTAATCAAGCATAATAAAAAAGTTGTGCCGGCAATACCCCTAGTCGGATATGGTAGTTAAAAAGTCAAAAATGATTTTAATATCAAGATTATCGATGTAGTTAATAATTGGATTTCTGAACATATCGAAAAACAACAGGTTGATAAAAATTTTTCTAATGACAAAATTTTATCTTGGAAACTCAAACCTAATAACCTTGAAGAAACGATAACTTGAGCGACAAGAGAAAAGAGGACAAAAATAATTTATATAATTTGCAAAGTAGCTGGATATATTGGAACAAAATAGAAAAAAACAGATGTAACTTTTTAAGGAAAAACAGATCCGAGTAAAATTAAGTTAAAAAGGTCGGGATTTAGTAAATAGTGATTGCCGTGAGAAATTGCGGCTAGTTTTTTAGAATGAAACGAAAAAAGGAGAACATAAATTATGCCGGACGAAAGAGATGTCGCGAACGACAAAAGAGTTTTGCAGCAAAATGAAAGAGAAGGGACGACCTCAGAAATGGAAGGAAAGCACCCGGAACACGCGCCGCAGCCAGGACAGAAAACGCCACAGGAGCATGTTGATAGAGATGCGATTGACGAGAGCGGCAATCTGATTAATCCAAAGGAAAAGGACGAAAACGACGGAATGTAAGTCGTATGACGATAAAAAGAGCGATGGGATTATGCAGATCTATCGCTCTTTTTATCGGCTCAAATCTTAAAAAATACGACTTTGCGTCCAAAGTCAGTTTTGTCTCAATACTGCTTAAACTTTTCTCAAAAAGGAGTTATTTCCGTTTCCTTCCTTACAAAACTTAGCAATATCAATTGCTATGATTCTAATTATGAATCATTTGGACGAAATAGACTCATTTGAAACTGTAGAATCTTTGATGGAACAAATTGAAAGTGACTATATTGTTTCTGAAAATGATAAGCCAGTAATATCAAAACATCTTGAAGAATATTTCTGGCTGAAAGAAACCGCTGCGCCTTCCGTAATCTCTGCGAAGTGGACTGAAATTAGCAAAACGCTCGATACTTTCGATATGAAAGTTAAACAATAAAGGTTATGTCAGATGTGCACAGATAAAATTAAAATCTTAGCTGTTAAAAGCTAGGTTAGCTAAAGCTTGTTTATTTTTCTTAATAGCATTTACTTCTTATTTTTGAAGGGTTAAGTGATAAAATTGTTGAATTATGGCAAATATAAATTTAGACACAGCTTTTGTACTTTTATGGAGTGCTAGAACAAGAAGCTTTCATATGGAAAGTTATAAACAAATGAGTGAGGCGAATGTCCAAGCATATCTTGCCCAAACAGGCATAGACTATATCTGTTTAGGAGTGTTTGAATCCGCGGAAATAGCTAACAGTAAAGCCAAAGATATCGAAAAACAAAGAAACTCAATCGGGAAATAAGTGTTAAGACACATTCTTGTTTTATTCGCTATTACAGGCTCTGCTTATCAAAATCAACACAATCAGTAATGGAAATGAAATAACTCCTATTAAGGATGTAAGTTGAAATTCTTTTATACCTTTCTGAAACTCTCGGCGGTTTCACGATTTTATTCCCTCCCTTTTGTTCATTCGTATGTTTTATCATCGAAGTCAATCAATTAATCCAGTCAGATGGACATGGCACGCTTCTTAGACAGGATGAGAATGGTAAAACAGTTAGAAGACAATTTTCTTTTAGTGTTCAACGTAATGCGGATGGGTCTGTAAGTTGTCAGGCTACCCTGCATAATCCAGCTTTTGAAGGAGCTAATGGTCAAAATTACCAACTTCAAATTGATACAAGTTGCATTTGATATTTGTTCCGGGCAAGCGTCCTTTGCATTTTACCGGTTTGCGCGGCTTCTGAGGCTTTCTAAATGGAATGTTGCGAGGAGCATTTATTAATCAACTGAAACCTTAGTAAAGTCTTTTACGTTTAACCTAGTATCTGTTTCCTCCCCCGAAAATAGATACATTGCGCCTTGTGAATTATTGGGAAGTGATTCACAAGGCGCTTTTCTTTTACCGATTAGAAACTTTTCCTTATGAGTCTGCTTATAGAACGCACCTTGCTTTAGGCAAAATCGGAATTAAATCAAAAGTAAAAGCTCCAACCTCTAATCAAGCCGCTGATGATTTTCTCGAGTGGTCTAAAGTTCAGCATTCGCAAAAGCCAAAATCTTACGACCGGATAGAGTTTTCGTGCCGATCCCTTAAAAAGCTTTTCGGCGAGACAAAAGTAGATCAGATTGAAAGTAAAGATATTGAAAAGTTCGTAGTTTATCGTTCACAGCAGAAATCGAGAAAAACCGGCAATCTGATTACCAGAGATTCAGTAAATCTTGGACTCAGAGTCCTAAAAACAATTTTTAAGCGCCTTATTTCAGCGAAAGTTTTGTCGGATAATCCTGCAAAAGATATTAAACGTCTGCCTGAAAATGAAAAATCTTTTCACGTTTTAAGTCGGGATGAAGAAAAAGTTTACCTTCTGGCGCGTCCCCAGCCGCTTCAGGATATGGCATCTATAATGCTTGAAACCGGAATGCGTCCAAATGAAGTAAATGAATTAAAGCGTAAAAACATTTCAATTGAAAAAGGTTTCCTCCAGATCGAAAACGGGAAAACCCGCAGTTCAAACAGAAAGGTCTGGTTATCGGATAAAGCCTTAAAGCTGTTACAAGCCAGGCTAGATAAGTTTAAAGGTGATTACCTGTTTCCTAAGGATGATAAAGATTACTCATTGCCTGTTTCTTATCAATTGAATATAATGCACAGGACAGTTCTTGAACGAACCTGCCAAAGGTTCCGTTTATATGACTGCCGCCATACATTCGCCACAAGGGTTTTAGAAAGCGGTACAGAACTTCTAACGCTTGCTTCGATGTTCGGTCATTCAAACCTTATTAGATACATACAAGTTTTACAACTCTTTCAAACTACCAGCAAACCATTAATAAAAGGGTTATCTTAAAGCGAAAAGTAGCAGATTATGTTCAGTTTAGACGAAAAAATCTTTTCCGCAAACGCCCGGCAAGCGCAGAAAATTCAAACGCTGATAATCGGGCGGCTGATGACGATTTTTCTCCTTCTTGTCGCGACCTGGGTTTGGCACAGCGGACGCTTAAAACTTTCTTTTGAAAATTTTCCGCAAGGTCTCTTTCTCGTTTTTTTGATTTCGGTCGGGCTGACGATTGTATATTTCTTTCTTTTGCGTTTGAGCCGAAATTATCGTTTGCAGGTTCGCATTCAATTTCTCCTCGACGCTCTGCTCACGACCTGGCTCGTGTGGCGCACCGGCGATTTAACTTCGCCATATATAACGCTTTATATCGTTCTAATCGCAGTTTCGAGCCTTTTTCTAAGAGCGCGAGGAACGCTTTTGATGGCGGTGATTTGCGTTTCTCTGTTCACGGCTTTGTCCGTTTCAAGCATTTTTTCAATTTTTCCGTTTACGAGCCCGACCGTCGAAGCTTCCAGAGGCGTGCAGATTCTCAGCTTTCACGCCGTCGCTTTTCTCGTCGTCGGATTGCTCGCTTCGCGCTTTTCCGAGCGCGCCGCTTCCGGCGAACAGTTAAAGGAAACGGTTAAAACGCTCGCCAACCTGCGCGTATTGCACGAAAGAATTATCGAATCAATTCGCTCCGGTTTGATTACAACAGATTTAGACGGAAATATTTACACTTTCAACGCGGCTGCCACCGAAATTACCGGACACAAAGCCGAAGAGATGATCGGCAAACCGATTGAAGGGCTTCTGGGAAATTTACAGAAATCAATCGCCGAGTCATTAAAGGCAACCGAAACCGGCGAGCAGCAGCCGCGTTTTGAAACCGACGTAATCACGCCCGAAGGTTTCGCCGTTCGCGTCGGCTACAACATTTCGCCGCTTTTCAGCGAAGAAGGTCAGGAAAGCGGTTTGATTATTACATTTCAGGATTTAACGGAAATTCGTTCGATGGAGGAAAACATCAGACGAAAAGACAGGCTGGCGGCGGTCGGTCGCGTCGCGGCGGGACTCGCGCACGAAATTCGCAATCCTTTGGGCGCGATGCGCGGAGCGATACAGGTTTTGCAGCCGACGATTCCGCCCGCATCAACACAAGCCGCTTTGATGGACATCGTGCTGCGCGAATCCGACCGTTTGGGAAATATAATCACGAATTTTCTGACTTACGCCCGACCGCGCGTCAGCAATTTCTCGGAAACCGACATTTGCGAATCAATAAACGACACTTTTACGCTTCTGCGCCATAGTCCCGATATAAAACAAACGCACGTTTTGGAAACCGATCTGCCGAAGACTCCGATTATGATTTCGGCTGACCCGACGCAGCTCAAACAAATTTTCTGGAATATTGCGAGAAATTCCGTTCAGGCGATGCCTGAGGGTGGAACTTTTCGGGTCGCCGCCGAAAAAATACCGCATAACCGCGCCAGGATAACTTTCTCCGATACCGGCTGCGGAATGAGCGCCAAACAAGTCGAACAGCTTTTCGAGCCTTTTTCCAATTCGACGACCGGCGGAACGGGTCTCGGGCTTTCGATTGTTTATCAAATCGTTCGCGATCACAACGGAACTATAAACGTCCGCAGCCGCGAAGGAGAAGGCACTACTATTACTCTGGAACTGCCGTGTGAGTTTCAGGATAAGAGTCTCGCGGTAACCGACGAAGAAATAGATGTCACGATGGAGCCGTCACCTTTGAAGAGTTTTTTAAATATTAAATCCGAAGAAACCGAAATTTCTTCTTGAATTGTCCGCTGGTTTTTCGTAAAAATAGATAAAGCGGTTTTAACCGTTTTAATCAATCCGTATTTTTCCATCATCTTTACCGAACAAAAATATAGCTAATGTCAAACTTATTGATTGTTGATGACGAACAAAGCTACCGGCAGCTTTTAACTTTGGTTTTCGAAGGCGACGGGCATCATATCCGCACGGCAATGAACGGGCGCGAAGCGCTGACGATGCTGCAGGAAGAACCGGCGGACGTAATCATCTCGGATGTAAAAATGCCGGATATGGACGGCATCCAGCTTCTGCGCGCCGTCCGCGAGTTTCTGCCCGATGTCGGCGTCGTTTTGATGACGGCGTTCGCTTCGGTCGAAACCGCGCGCGAAGCGTTCAAGCTCGGCGCCGACGATTTTATCCAAAAACCGTTTGATGTTGAAGAATTAAAGATAATCGTAAAAAAAGCGCTCGACCGGCAAGTTTTGATTACCGAAAATCGCGCATTCAAACGCGCTCAGCGCGAACGCGGAAGCGTGAAAAACATTATCGGCGCGTCAGGAAAAATGCAGGCGATATTTCAAATGATCGAAACGGTCGCCGAAGTGCAGTCAACGGTTTTGATTACGGGCGAATCGGGAACGGGAAAAGAACTCGTCGCGCGCGCGATTCACGATTTGTCGCCGCGCGCCGAAAAACCGTTTATTTCAATAAACTGCGGCGCTTTCACCGAAACTTTGCTCGAATCAGAGCTTTTCGGCTACGTCAAAGGTTCGTTTACGGGCGCAAATACCAATCGCAAAGGGCTTTTTGAAGCCGCCAACAAAGGAACGATTTTTCTCGACGAAATAGGCGAAATGTCGCCCGCAATGCAGGTTAAATTGCTGCGCGTTTTGCAGGAAAGACGTGTTAGACCGGTCGGGGCGCACGAAGAACTGCCGATTGATACGCGTGTCGTCGCCGCGACTAATCGTGATTTAAAGCAAATGTCGAACGAAGGCACTTTCCGCGAAGACCTTTTTTATCGAATTTCAGTGATTCCGATAAATCTGCCGCCGCTGCGTGAAAGAAAAGAAGATATTCCCGATTTGGTCGAACATTTCATAAAAAAATTCTGCGACCAGACCGGCAGACAGCTTTCGATTAACCCGAAAACGATGCAGTTTTTGGAAAATTACGCCTGGCACGGAAACGTTCGCGAGCTGGAACACACAATCGAACGCGCCGTCGCGCTCGAACGCACCGAAGAAATTCAGCCCGAACGCCTGCCCGAACACATCACAAACTACAATCCCGCGCGCATCAAAGCCGAATTCGATTTGCCCGACGAAGGCTTAAATCTTTCGGCGCATCTCGACAATCTGGAAAAAACCTACGTCGTCGAAGCCTTGAGCAAAACCAGCGGCAACCAAACCCGTGCCGCCGAACTGCTGCAAATGCAGGTTCGTTCCCTGCGCCATTTATTAGACAAACACAGCATACGCACATTATCGGCGCAAATGCGAAACGGCGACTGAGAAAAGTTTATTGAGTTTTTTAGGATCATTGAGTTCGTTGAGTTAGAAGAATTTCTTTTTCTCAACGAACTTTTTTCTTTATAAACTCTTTTTCCAAATGAATTCATTTATTCAATGAACTCAACGATCTCAATAAACCCAACGAACTCTTTCTCTGACACTTTTTGTCATTGAGTTTTTACCAAAAACTGTTATTTGACAACTTTTTATTACCGGCGAAAAACAAGCGAAAAAATCTAATGACTCTGTAAAACTCAATGAATACGGACGTATTAAGATTTCACAAATTTAAAAATCTTTTTGGCACGATGTTTGTAATAGCTATTACGAGCCTGCCACTAGGTAATCAAAATTTAACCAACCAAATATTTCAGGAGATTGTAAATTAAAATGAAAAAGAATCAACAAGGTTTCTCGCTTATCGAACTTTTAATCGTCGTCGTCATCATCGGCATCATCGCCGCTATCGCTATTCCGAACTTGCTTGCCGCTCGTCGCGGTGCT
>DASVQY010000036.1:0-98602 GCA_036388895.1 Pyrinomonadaceae bacterium
AATGTCGAATTTGTGCATCAAACTCACAAATATCTTTATTATTTACCGGTGAAATTCATATGAAAAAATTAACGGTTGTTTCGCTCTTAATTTTAGCGTTTTGTTTGGTCGTTTCAGCGCAGTCGGGAAGAAGAGTAAAAACGGCTCCGGCACCGACTTCCGCTCCGCCGATTCAAATAACACAAGAAGTGCAAGCGGTCGAGGAATCAAGCGGTTACTCGGAATCAGCGCCTAATGCTCCGCGAACAATTTCCGCGCGGACCGGCGGCAGTCAAAAATCAAAAAAAGAAACGAAAAGGAAAACAAAAACTTCAACTCCGACCGCCGATGCGCAAAACACCGCTACAGCGAATTCCGATGAAGATATAGTTAAAGTTGAAACTAATCTGGTGACGATTCCCGTTTCGGTTTACGACCGCAACGGTCTTTACATTCCAAATTTGCGGCAATCTGATTTCAAGATTTTCGAGGACGGCGTGGAGCAGGAAATCGCTTATTTCGGAACGTTCGACAAGCCGTTTACAGTAATTTTGCTGATTGATGTCAGCCCTTCCACCGAGTATAAGATTGATGAAATTCAGCAGGCGGCAATCGCTTTCGTTGACCAGCTAAAAACGCAGGACAGCGTAATGGTCATTCAATTCGACCAGAGCGTTAGTGTTTTAGCCGAAACGACCAACGACCGGCAGAAAATTTACAAAGCTATTCGCCAAACCGGTTTCGGCGGCGGAACTTCGCTTTATGATGCCGTTGAAACTTCATTGGGCAAAAGACTCAGTAAAATCGAGGGGAAAAAAGCCATCGTTTTGTTCACCGACGGCGTTGACACAACTTCGAGCCGTGCGAGTTATGAAAGCACCGTGCGCGATGCTGAAGAATCGGAAGCGATGATTTTCCCGATTTATTACAATACTTTTCTCAGCAGTCGAGGCATCGGAACCGGCGGAGTTATGAGTACGCCGCCGACGCTTGGAATTCCGCCGATTCTGGGCGGCGGGCGCGGTGCAGGCACATCAAGCGCCGAATATTCACGAGGAAGAGCCTACTTGACTGAGTTAGCCGACGCGACGGGCGGGAGGGTTTTTCGCCCGGAATCAACGCCCGGAGGTTTAACCGCCGCATTTGAAGGAATCGCCGAGGAGCTTCGTCGTCAATACAGTATTGGATATTATCCTCAAAATGAAGGGGAACTCGGACAGCGCAAACAAATTAAGGTGAGAGTTAATCGCCCTAAATTGGTAATTCGCGCCCGCGACAGTTATATCGTCGGTGCGTTTGAAAATTCAGCAGCGTCAGCGAATCAAAAGCAAAAATTTAATTTGACAAGATAGAATTTTCCGGCAGGAAAAATTGTTAAATACATTGAAATTTGAGGCGAACGGGAAGATTCAAGTCTCAGAATTATCCTGTTCGCCGAAACTAACTAATAATCCAATCAAAACCCATAAATGCCGCGCGTTTTCGTAAGAGCCTGCCAATCCTTGATACAGAAACGCGCTAATGAAAGCAATTCCCAATCCGGCTCTAATGACTGAATTTGGATTCGTTCCGATTTCAAAAGGCAGAAAACGTCTGAGCAGAAAAATTTCAAGAAGCGTGAACGCCGCAAAGCCGACGAATCCGTTTTGCACGATAACGTTTAAAAAAGTGTTGTGCGCGTCGGTTAAAAAATGCGGCTCGTCGGAAAGCGTCGTGTAATACAAATCGGCGGCTTCGGCATCTAGACCTTTTCCGAAAACGGGATTTTCCGTGATATTGCCGACAGCCTGCTGCCATACGAGCACCCGCGATGCGGGTTCGATTGTGTAGTTGATGACGGGCAATTGAAAATCCTGATCTGTATTTTCCGTGTCAGGATGAACGATTGTCGCTGCGAAAAAAACAATCGCCATTAATATTCCGATTATTATTGAAACGGAGCCGAAACGATTTTTTCCAGTTTTTCTGAATTTAATCCAATTCCACAATCCCTGCGCGAGAAACATTCCGCCGATGCCGGGCGAAAATGTGAAAAGCGCCGCGAACCAGATTCCAGCTTGCATAAATATTGACGCAGTTTTTTTCAGCCAGCCGAAATAATCGGCAATCAAAGTCAGCATCAAACTGACGTTCAAATAATTGCAAGCCATATTCGCGTTATAAAACGATGCCTGCAAACGCGGAAAATTCCCCGCCGGCAAGGAACCAAACTGAAAAAGCGCGAAATTTTCCTCGCGCGTTTTGTAACCGGCGTAAAATAAGGCAAAACCGATCAGCGAAGCGGCGACGGTCGCAATCGTTCCGACAGACCAGGCTCCGAAAACACGACGCAAATCCTTCAAATTACGCACGACGTTAAAAGTCAAAACCGCCAGCGTAAGCAGATAAAACTCGCCTGCCAGTTTTTTCGCGCTGCGCCCAAAATCTGTTGAAAAAACAGTCGAAATTATCATTGCCCCCGCGTATAACAATAGAAACAGATAGAAACGACTGTATCGGAAACTTGTTTTTCCGCGCAGCAAAGCGATCAGCCAAACCGCAAAAACCGTTAAAAAAATAAAATCCGTCGCCGGAATCGGTGTATTGAAAATCGCCAAACTAAACGGGTTTACAAGCGGCAGAGAGACGACGAGAGCCAAAAACAGCCACCTGAGCAGGATGAGGTTTCCGATTGTTTTTTCCGAGTTTTGTTCGATTGTTTCGCTCAAAGAAATTAATGTTATTTAAAGCAAGAAGCGTTATTCAAAAAAATCTAAGGCTTTTCAACGTCTTTGATTACGGCATCTTTCACTTCTGTATTAAATTTTCGGTAATTGTATGATTTGACGACTTGATTCAAATCTATTCCTTTGACCAGAAATACCTTGACCGATAAATTTATATCCGCGACGGACGGAAGCCAAATTTCATCGTTGACGCGCTCTTGTTCGAACGTAAACGATGCACCTTTTTTGAGTTTCGCCAAAACTCCTCCGCCGACTTTGAAACTGTCCACCAGAACAGCTTCGATTCGCGCGACCTGTTTGTCCTTTTCGTCAATCCACATTACGCCCGCCATTTTTCCGAAGAATTTCAGAAAACTTTTGGCGTTTTTGTAATCGAAATTCGGATTAGGCTCAAAATCGAAAACAATTACATCGCGGTCGCGAAATCTTTCGCGGCGCGGATTTACAAGCAGTGAAGCGCGCAGAATTTCGGCAATCGAAACGCGGCGACTATTCTCTTCCGTTTCGGCATCTTTGCCTTGCGCAGCGATTTTTGCTTCTTGTTTAGCAACTCTCCTTTCGATTTCCGCAACTCGTTTCTGTACTTCCTTATCTTCGTTTTCCTGTTCTTTTTCGCTTAAAGGTTTGTTGTTTTTTTCGATAAGGCGACGAATGCGATAGCCTTTATAAAACGAAAGCTGAATTGTTTCCGATTCGGTTTCGCGCAAAATTCCGTCTTTACCCGGTTCGCGGCGAATGATTTTCTGCACGTATGAATATGTGTCGAGAATGTTTTCGACTTTATCTTCATTCGCCTGAAGCTCCTGCAAAAGACGCGGAATTTCCGGCAGCGGCTGATCGAAAATGACCGGAAAATCAAATTCGGTTTTGGCTATCTGCGGATTGATTTTCACTTCATTGAGCCTGATTTCAAAAGAATTTTCGCCGTCATTTATCTTCGTTAAAAACGGAAATTTAACGTTATTAATTGTTCGATAATCGTTGTAATCAAAAGTTCTTTGATTTTCTCCGGCGGGAAATTCTTCACGAACCGGCAAATTTGTCGCCGCATCGAAATACAATTTGATCGTCACGCCCTTCGCTGTCGTCAAAAGCAAGACGTTCGCTTTCGCGCCGTTTAAATTCGTCTGTCCGCCGGACGCGATTTTTGACTTTTCCTGTTTGTAATTGAGCCACAACGAGTTTCTGTAAATAGATTCGGCTTGAAAATCGCGACTTTCGTTTCCGGTTAAAGTTCCCAATCCCGAGCGCGATTCGCGCACCCAGCCGGACTTTCCGTTAAACCCTTTTTCGTATTCAAATCCGGCTAAATCATAGCTTATATTGTAGTAATTCGGTTCGGACGCTTGCTCCGCGAATTTCCCTTCAGCGCCGTCGGTCATCCGCTTTATCGTTCCGCTTTTGCGCCAGGAATTAACGGATTGCAGATTTTTTGCTCCGCCGACGGCTTTTTCCGCTAATTTTAAGATTTTAGACGGTGACTGTCCCGGTGTTGCAAACGAAAAAACAGCGATAAATATAAAAGATAAAAAATGTAATTTGTTTTTCATAAACATAAACTAGAAGTAAGATTTTTATCGGGGAGCAAAATCGTTCCGTCCGCTTTTTAACGCGTCTGCAATCAAAACAGTTTCAATTACCTGTTGACGTGCTTGGTTCAAAGACTTTTATTCGACCCGGCAAAGTACAACTCGCTCTGAATGAAAGAAAACGCTCTGGACAACCTTTTATAATTTTCACTTTACAGTCGCTTTTTCCTCGGTTTTTACGCTTTGAGGAAATAAAAACAACCCGATTAAATAAAGCGCCAGCGTAAAAAATTGAATATAACCCGTTCCGGCGGAAAATCTCGGTAAATCGAGAAGCCACGTAAAAGTTTCCTGCGCCGGATTTTCCCATAACGCTTTCAGCCAATTTTCGCTCGTCGGCGCAGTCAAATTAGCCAGAATTAAATATTTCGTGACAAAGGCAAAAGCAAACAGCGCGCCGAGGCTTTTCAACAACTTTAAAGTGTCGAATTCGGCGAAAAGATTATTCCAGAGCGTCCAGAAAAAGCAGAAAGCGACGATCCAGAATGGCAGACCGCGTTCGGGTAAAAGCGAGTTGAAAATTTGCGTCGAGGCGGCAAAAAGAGTGAACAAAACAAGCGCGTTTGCCAGATTTGCCGTAAATGTCCTTTCTTCGGAAAACCATTCGCCGATCCGAATCAAACTCGCCCGAAAAAATAAAACCAGCAGAATCGCCGCGAAAATCAAGCAAATCAAAGCGGGTCTTAAAAATAAAAAATCGTTTTCCGGCACGCTCAGACGCAATCCGCCGAGAAACGTCACAGTCAAAAAAATAAACGGTAAGATAAGATATATCGTTTGATTTACGCTTTTTGATTTCTGATTTTCAATCTGAATTTCGATTCTTTTTTTTCGTTTCGGCGAAAGTACCGTTTTTACTTCGTCTAAATCTTCGATTTTTTCGCCGGCGGAAGTTTCCAACAATTCGCCTTCCACGATTAAATCGCTGGAGACGTTTAGCTTTTCCTTTATTTTTCCGGCTTCTTCCATTTTTAAGTTCTTAATCTTTTTTCTGCTTTTTATTTTCTCTCTCTCGCGAGCCGAAACGGATTGAAGTCGCCCGCCGTTACTTTCAAACCTTCTTCAAACTCATTTTTTAGCTCGACCGGTGTTTTCAGTTGAAGATTGGGGTCGTCAGATTTGAAATTATTGTCAAGCTGTATTACCCGATTCGTTTGTTCCAATCCTTGCCGGAAAAGCGCGTCGTCGTTGGATAGTCTGCCGAAACCCTGTCTATAAAAACTGTAAGCGATATAAAATTGGGTTTGCGCGTCCCGGCGCTGCGGGTCGGCTTTTTCAAAGTTATCCCGGGCGACAACAAAATTATCCTGTCGAAAAGCCTGCAATCCCTGTTCGAATTTTTCTTTATCAATTTCATAAGTTCCGATTACAATCTGCCCTTTCGTCGTCGCATTTTCAATCGTCGTTTTAGCTTTGACCGAAACTTCTTCCAAATTTTTCGGTTCAGCCCAGTAAATCCACACGATAAAAGCGCCGTAAATAACAGTTAAAATGATTCCAGAAATTTGGATATACTTTTCTTTCATTGCTATAATCGGTCTGTTTCCAAGAATACACAATTTCCCCAATAAATTCAGATGAACAATTTTGTAAAAATATTTGCTTGCTTGGCGATTCTTTTTATTTTTCCGGCTTTTATCGCCGCCCAGAATTTAACCGCTGATATGATCATCGTTAACGCGAAAGTTCGCACGATGGACAACGCGAAACCGCAAGCCGAAGCGATTGCCGTGATGGGCAATAAAATCATTGCAGTCGGAACAAATGCGGAAATCCGCGCGTTAACCGGCGCAAACACGAAAGTAATTGATGCGAAAGGCAAACTTGCGGTTCCGGGATTTAACGACAGTCACGTTCATTTTCTGGAAGGCGGTTATCAGCTTTCGTCAGTTGATTTGCGCGACGCGAAATCGCCCGAGGAATTCGTCAGAAGAATCAAGGAATTCGCCGCCAAATTGCCGAAAGGTCGCTGGATTTTAGGCGGAAAATGGGATCACGAAAATTGGACGCCGAACAATCTGCCGACCGCCGCTCTGATTGACGCCGCGACGCCGAATAATCCTGTTTTTATTGACCGTCTAGACGGGCATATGGCGCTGGCGAACAGTCTGGCGCTGAAAATGGCGGGCGTTGACAAAAATACAAAGGATGTTGCGGGCGGCGAAATCGTTCGTGACGCTCAGGGAAATCCGACCGGAGTTTTGAAGGACGCGGCGATGAATTACGTCGGCAAGGTTATTCCTGCCTTCTCATTCGCCGAAAAATTGGAACAGGCGCAAGCCGCCAGCGAATACGCTTCTAGTCTCGGCGTGACGAGCGTGCAGGATATGTCAGCCGGAACCGACGTTGCGGTTTATCAGGAACTCGCCCGACAGGGAAAATTAAAAACCAGAATTTACGGCTGCTCGCCGCTTTCCGATTATTCGCGCTGGGAAAAAACCGGCGTTTTTCGCGCTTTCGGCAACGATTGGATTCGCGTCGGCTGTCTGAAGGGTTATTCGGACGGCAGCCTCGGTTCGACGACCGCCTGGTTTTTCGCGCCGTATTTAGACGCGCCGAACACATCGGGCTTGGCTTCGGACGAAATTCCGATGATGCACGATAACGTAAAAAATGCTGACAAAGCCGGTTTGCAGGTAAATATTCACGCAATCGGCGACAAGGCGAACGATACGGTTTTGTCGGTTTACGAAAAGGTTTCACAGGAAAATGGCGCCCGAGACCGGCGCTTTCGCATCGAACACGCGCAGCATTTGCGAATGGAAGACATCAAGCGTTTCGGAAGTTTGAAGGTTATTGCTTCAATGCAGCCGTTTCACCTCGCCGACGACGGGCGCTGGGCGCACAAACGACTCGATGAAGCGCGTTTAAAAGGAACTTACGCTTTTCGTTCGCTGCTCGATTCGGGTGCGACGCTGGCTTTCGGCACGGATTGGTATGTCGCGCCGCTCAATCCGATGTTCGGCATTCAAGCGGCTGTCACGCGGCAAACTTTAGACGGGAAAAATCCGAACGGCTGGATTCCCGAACAAAAAATCTCAATCGAAGAAACCGTCCGGGCTTACACGATGGGTTCAGCCTTCGCCGAATTTCAGGAAAAATCGAAGGGTTCGATTTCAGTCGGGAAGCTCGCCGATTTCGTTGTTCTATCTGACGATATATTTACGATCAATCCGAACGACATTAACAAAACAAAAGTTTTAATGACAGTCGTAGACGGAAAAGTAGTCTACGAAGGTAAATAATGAGGAGAATATAATAATGAAAAAATTTTTAGGTTTGATGATTTTAATTTCGGCTTTTTCAATCTTATCTTTCGGTCAGGAAAATATGGAAAAAGCTAAACCGACTGAAAAAGATAAAACCGAAGCGATTCCATCGAGCGGCTTTATGAAACGGGGCGCGCCGCTCGGCAACTCTAAAAAGGTTTCGCTCGCTAAAGTTTTGGAAAATCCAAACGATTATGCCGAAAAAACGGTGCGCGTCGAAGGCGTCATTGTTCGTTCGTGCAAAATGGAAGGCTGCTGGATGGAACTTGCGCCAGCAAAAGATGCGAAATCCGTTCGCGTTAAAATGAAAGATCACGGATTTTTCATTCCGCTCAATTCAGCCGGAGCAATGGCGAAAGCCGAAGGCGTTTTCTCTGTGAAAACTTTAAGCAAAGCCGAAGTTGACCATTTAATTAACGATGACGGCGCGAAGTTCGATAAAAGAAATGCCGACGGTTCGGTGACTGAAATTTCATTTGAAGCGACAGGAGTTGAATTGAGGAAAAAAGCAGAATAATTCTTTGCTAAACAATAAAAAAAGGCGGAATTAACCGCCTTTTTTTATTTAGTTGTGAAATTCAATTATATTTTTGCCGAATCAACGACAGCCTGCGCGAGTTGTTCAATCAACGGCGTGATAATGTCTTGACCGTTTGATTTGGCTTTGTTTTTGTATTGTTTGGTCAAAACCGCCGCGCCGTTCGTTTGGTTTAATTTAACGTCGAGCGTGATTTCGTCTTTCGATTTAACGTTCGCCGCAACTGTTCCGGCTGAAATAATCGCGTGTGTCGCGACGTTTGCGGCAACATTCCCGGCAACGCTTCCGGTATGCCCCAAGCCGACGCTCCCGACTGCCGGAGCGATGACCGAGCTGAACATTCCGCCGAAGCCGCCTCCGCCGCCTTTTTTGTGCGAAACATTTGCGTAAAGAACGAAGTCGCATTCTTTCGTTTTAGCTTCATTGTCAATCAATCCGGCTAATTTAGCTTCCAAGGGAACAAGCTCGATTTTTGTTCCTTTCAGGTAATCGCCCAAAGTATTTTGAACAGCCGCCGATAAATCGTCCGGAGAAATGCCTTCGCCGACCGCACCCGTTTTCACTGAAACACCGATGCGAACGACGCCCGGCTGTTTTGCTCCGACCGTAGAAGTCGTTTCGGCTTGCGATTTTGAAGGAATTTTCATTCCCGAATTCGCGCCGGAATTCGATGCTTTTGCGCTGCCGGAAAAATCCGAATCCGAATTGTTTTTCGCGATGCCGTAAAACTCGGAAGAATCAGAAACTTCGCGGTAATCTTTCGGAACCTCAAAAAGCGCAACCTCGAGCGGCGCTTTGGAAATCTCGATGACTTCGTTAATCATCGTGAAGCTTTCTTTGCCGTCTTTATCAAACATCGTCATTTTTTCGTAAACCGGATAACCGCGTTTTACCGCGCCGACCTGTTTCATTACGTGTTTGTCCTGGCAGCCTCCCGATTTTTCGGCACCGTAACCGCGAAAGCTGTAATTCATATCGCAATCGAGCGCGAATTCGGCATCAATATACCAGCCGTCCATAACCATTTTGCTGTTGTAAGGGTTACACGCGTCGGGCGAAGAAACCGATTCCATTGTTACAATCAAATGTTTTGCCGTGTAGCCGAACATCTGCTTGCGCTCGCCTGTATCTTTGGTCGTGTAAGTCGTCGTAATCGTTCCGCCCGAGCTAACGACGCTTTCGGTTTTTGTTGTAGTTTTTGCCGGAGTGGTTTTCGTCGCCGCCGGTTCATTCACATCAAACAAACTGACCATAAAGGTTTTCGTCTGCGGATTCATTGTCACTGACCGGCGCAAATCACACTGCATAATACTGACGGTTTCGTTTCCGCCCATTTTTTGCTCGCTGCGCTGACGTTTCCCTTTTATAAAAGATGTTGATTCATAAGTTTGACCGCTCATCGTCTGGCGGGTTTTGATTTTGACATCGGCAAAAGCCGTCTGAGTTAAAACTAAGGTAAGTAGTAAGAATGCGTATTTATAGATATTGTTTTTCATTTTGCGCTCCAATTTTTAATGCTTTTAGCGAAAGGATTTTCGCCTACGAAATTAAACGCGCATTGTCGATGTGAAATGTGTCACACTTTTTTCGGGTTATTGCTACTATTTTTCCAATTCTTTATAATTCAAACAATAAGCGCAAAACAATTTTGTATGAGCCAAAATACTTCCCCCGAAATCACACGAATGCTGATTGCTTTAACCGACGGAAATACCGAAGTCGTCAACAATCTTTTGCCGCTGATTTACGATGAATTGCGTAAACTGGCGGGCAATTATCTGCGCCGCGAGCGCGTCAGCCATACTTTGCAGCCGACGGCTCTCGTTCACGAAGCGTATATCAAACTGATTGACCAAAAACAGGTAAAATGGCAAAACCGGGCGCATTTTTTCGGAATCGCCGCGCAGATTATGCGGCGGCTTTTAGTTGACCACGCCCGCAAACATACTGCGGACAAACGCGGTGGTGAAATCGAAAAACTGCCGATTGAAGAAGAGATTTTAGTCGTATCAAACGAAAAATCAGCCGAGCTTTTAGCTTTGGACGAAGCCCTTGAGAATCTCGAAAAACTCGATCCGCAAAAAGCGAAAATAGTCGAACTTAGATATTTCGGCGGGCTTTCGATTGAAGAAACCGCGGAAGTTTTAGGCGTGAGCATTGCAACCGTAAACCGCCAATGGCGAATGGCAAAAGCCTGGCTTTACGGACAAATTAGTGGATAATGATAAGTGACAAGTGAAAGTGGAAAGTAAAAAATAAGTTCATCTATTTACTCACCACTTTCACTTATCACCTAACTTACGTTCTTTTCACAATTACGAGTGTAATATCGTCATTTGCCGGTGCGGTCTGAGTGAAAGATGAAAGAGCCGATTCGACTTTATCGCGTATTCCGGCTGCCGAAGCGCTCAAGTTTTTTCGAATAACTTCAGTAAGCCTTTCCATCCCGAATTCTTCTTCGCGTAAATTATTAGCTTCCGAAACTCCGTCCGAATAAACGATTAAAGCATCACCCGAATTAAGCTGTATTTCGCCGACTTCGTATTCAGCCATCGGCAAAATTCCCAGCGGAAAACCGCCCGATGAAAGCTGTTCGATTTTGCCGCCGGCGCGACCGACCAGCGGCGGGTTATGTCCCGCATTGATATATCGCAAAACTCCGGTTTTCGGTTCGAGTTCAGCGGCGAAAAGCGTGACGAAGCGATTTGCGGGCGTATTTTCCGCCAAATAACGATTAACTGATTTTACCGTTTCGTCGAGCGGACTTTTCGCCGCAATCTGGGCGTGAATCGCCGCGTGCAGACTCGACATTAAAAGCGCGGCGGCAGTTCCCTTTCCCGAAACATCGCCGAGCGCGATCAGCATTTTGCCTTCGTGCGATTCGATAAAATCGTAGTAGTCACCGCCGATTTCATAACACGAAAAAGAAATTCCCTGAAATTCGTAACCGTCCATTTTCGGCGATTCCGAGGGCTGAAATCGCTGCTGAATTTCCGTTGCCAGTTCAAGCTCGCGCTCCATTCGCTCACGCTCGAATCGTTCTTCCAAAAGACGAGCGTTTTCGACGCGAATTGAAGCAACCGAAGCAAGAGTCGTTAAAATATTCAAATGTTCTTCGGTAAAAGTCGTTTCGTAAGTCGGCGAATCGGCGTAAATAATGCCGAAAACGTCGCGCTCGTCAACGTTTAAAGGAACGGCTAAAACCGAACGGATGCCGAGCAGAGCCATTGTCTGCGAAGCGTAACGCGGATCGTGCTGCGCGTCGGATGTCAAGACGGATTTGCCATTTTTCATCACCTCGTCCATTACCGTTCGGCTAATACGAACTTCTTCGAGCCTTTCGTCTTTCCCGCGAACCCGGGCGACGGTGATTTTCATTCCGCCTTCGGCTGTTTCGTCGCGCAGCATAATTACGCAACGCTCAGCGGGAACTGCTTCAAATACCAGCGAAGCGACTTGATTTAATGTTTCGTCCAAGCCGCTCGAAGACAAAAGCGCGAGACCGACTTTGCTGATTAAACCGAGCAGCTCGTTGCGCGAAGAAAATTGCGATTCGAGAATTTCCGAGGTCGGGTTTTTCCGATTACTCAATGCGATTGTCATCGCGGGGTCGAGCGAGCGCGTTCCGTCGGTAATTAAAGTCGCGTTACGACTTTGATTCAAACGTTCGTCTTCAAAAACAAGAGTCGTCTCGCCGATTTGTATTTCTCCGCCGGACACAAGCGGAATCGGCATTGTAACGGCTGAACCGTTGTAACGAGTTCCGTTTGCCGAGCCTAAATCCTGCAGCCAGAAAGCATCGCCTTCCTGACGAACCTCGGCGTGCAGACGCGAAGCGAATGCGTCGGGAATACAAACGTCGCTGCGGGCGGAACGTCCGATTGTCGTCCGCAAGCGCGTCAGCGCTACGGTATCTATCACACGATCCAGGTTTTTTATAATCAATTGGGGCATACAAACATTTTACTATTTTTGGGGACTTATTTTTATCTTATGAAGCGGTACGTTTTGCAGTTAAGCATCCGAATCTTTCTTCAATACACGCCGACGCCCGAAAATAACGGTCGTACCGGCGAGATAATCGTGAAGAGAGCGCCCCGTGGAATTAAACGCCGAAAAAATAAAACCGAGTCCGAAGGTTAAAATCGTCAGCGGATACCCGATTAAATGCCGCATTAAAATTCGGCTGACAGACACTGGGTTGCCGTCTGATTTGACAATTTTCGTTCCCGTCAACATTTTACCGATTGACTGTCCGGTTAACATCGGGAAAATCACTAAATTAGTCAAACCGAGAAGCAGACTGACGATCAGCGAGATATGATAAATTTCGCTGTTCAGCAATTTTGTCCCGTCATAGCCCATATAACGACTGATTAGAACGCCGACAACCGGAGCGGCAATAACGATAATATAATCAACAATCAAAGCTCCGCAACGCAACAAAAACGGAGCTTTTAATAGTTCCGGCTGAAAATTTACGACAACTACTTTGTTTTTCGGTTTTTTTACGGCTACAGCTCTTTCCACAGTTCTTTCCACACGCGCACTCATAAAAATCAGTAACTTACTTCAAGGCAAAATGCAAAGTCGTATCGCCCAGGCGTATCTTGTCTCCATTGGCTAGAACGTGCGGTTGACGCGGCAAAAGCCGGATTGTTTCGCTGACCGCCGGAATTACGACGGTTCCGTTCGACGACCCCAAATCTTCAACCATATAAATCGTTCCGTCGCGCCAGATGCGGGCGTGACGGCGGGAAATTTTCGTTTGCGGGTCGTATTTCGACAAATCAACTTCCGGAAAAATATTCGACATCGGATCGCGTCTGCCGAGCAGATTTTCGTCTTTGTCGAGATTGAAAACTGGCGAGTCAAGCTCGTTCGTGCCGAGAATCATCAATTTGGCAGTGACCGGCGAACGGGAATAAATTTCCGAATGAACGCCTTTTTGCGAAAGCGGCTGGCGCGAACCGCAAAAAGCGCAGAACATATCGGTCGCCATTATTCTCTGCCCGCAAAAACCGCAAAATACCGATTGATTTTCCAGCCCGGCGGAAACCGGATTCTCTTTTATTCCATAAGTGAGTCTGCCGGTTTTCAAATGTTCCAGATGCTCTTCTAAAACGCGGCGCATCTCGGCAGCCGAAGCGAAGCGGCTCTGGACGTTATACTCAACCGCGCGCATCAGAATTTTTTCGATCTGGTCTGACAATGCCGAATTTATCTGGCGCGGACGCGGGTTTTTCTGAAAATCGAAAATAAGCAGCGGGTTGCTTTGCGGATCGGCTCCGGTTAGAAGATGAAACATCGTCGAGCCCAAACTGTATATGTCCGAGCGCGGTTCGACGTTTCCGCTGAACAGCTCGGGCGGCGCGTAGCCCATCGTTCCGACAGCCGTTACGCCTTTTTCTTCTTTATTAACTGACCGGGCGATGCCGAAATCAATCAGCATAACGCGTCCCGTATTTCCGTCAATCATCACATTCGAGGGCTTCAAATCGCGGTAAACGATGGTCGTCGGGCGACTGTGCAAATAATCAAGCACGTCAGCGATCTGAATCGCCCATTCGGTCACGCTTCGCTCGTCGATCTTGCCTTCGGGCGCCGAGCGCAGTCTGGCTGACAAATCGCCGCCCGAAATATACTTCATTACCAGGTAAAACCGGCTTTCCTTTTCGTCGTAAAAATAATCGTAAATCGTCGGAATCGAAGAATGATCGAGCGTTGACAGAATCATTGATTCGCGCTTGAAATCGTTGATCGCTTTTTCCTGCTGCTCGTCCTCGATGTAAGACTGAACCATTTCTTTCACGGCACGCAGAACGCCGCCGAGGTTGTTGTCGCTCGCCAGGTAAACCGCGCCCATTCCGCCGCCGCCGATTTTTCTGATTATTTCGTAACGACCGTTCAGAATAGTTCCTTCGTCGAGCGGTTTCAATTTCGCTTTTTTGCCGTCGGTGTTGCCAATTCCGAAATTCGGCGTCGTATGCGAACGCGCGCCGCCCGGTTTATCCGCAGAACTCTCTTTTGCCGCAGCCGGTGTAGAACCAAATCCAACCGGGGACAAGTTCGATTCGGCATTTTTTGATTCATTACTCACGAATCTGTCGCCGGTCGAAGGATTTTCCATAATCCGCACCGAATCAAACACGGATTTTGCAGGCGCTTCGGGCATTTCCAGCTCTTCTGCCGGCTTGGTTATTCCTATTTCAAAGGGTGAAACATTCTCGCTCATTTGTTCTTCGTGTTTTTGCGAGCCTTCCGATTCTTCATCTCTGTCGCGCTTAGTCATTTCAACAACCGAATCACTTTGTTTTTCAATCAACGGCGAAATGTAAGGGATCGTTGAGGTAAATTCATCAATTTCCTCATACGGTGTTTGATTTTTTCCCGCCACATTTTGAGCGGACGCCGGATTGTTATCACGGTTCTCGGACGTTTCAGGTTCATTATCGAGCGATTCGTTTTTTTCAAAATTCCGAGAACCGGCTTTTTCCGCCGCATCCGTATTTATATCTTGACTTACATCTTGATTTGAAATTTGATCGTCCGATTGGGCATTATCTGAACCGACGGATTGAAATTCGGTTAATTCGCTCTCTGAACCCGAATTCTCATTTCTATCCGTCATCGAAAAATCTTCGTTTTTTGTATTTGTACCGTAAGCGGCTGTTTTTTCGGAAGCATCGCCGCCGGATTGTGGATTGTTCGAATCAATGCCGACTGCCGGCGACGCTTTCAGCGAAACGCCGCAGAACGGGCAAAATAAATCTATCGGCGCGACTTGCGAGCCGCATTCGTAACAATAAGCCATTAGTTTAACCGAAACTTCTTCACTCTAATCGTTAATATAAAAACGTAAAAATGTCTTTCCGACGATGACCTCGTCATTATCGTTTAATACTTGCCTGTTTCCCGGAATGAGGCGTCTTCCGCGATTTACAAAAGTTCCGTTCGTCGAGCCTAAATCTTCAATCGTATATTTACCGTTTTGCAAAACAATACGCGCGTGGCGGCGTGAGACTTTGGCTTCCGGGTCGAACGCGTCCAAATCAACGTCGGGGAATATGCCGTTGTCCGCATCCCAGCGCCCGATAAAAGATTCTTCCGCCGAAAGCGAAAATTCAGTGCCGATTGCTTCTCCGCGCTCGATGACGAGACGCGCGTGGTTACCTTTTTTCGGTTTATTTATTTCCTGACTGAAATTTTCTTCGGCTTTTAATTCTTCGACAATTGCCGGAATTCCGACCGATGTTACGTTAGCTCCTCGAAAAATCGGAGTTTCGGGATATTGCGTCTGGAAATTTGTATTGTCTGTCTTAATTTCCGTCCCGCCGTGTAATTTTGTGCCGCATTCGTCGCAGTACTGTGAATTATTCGGATTTTCCGTACCGCAAGTCTGGCATTTTATCATTTTACATTTTCCTTGCGTTTCTTTTGATATGAACTTTATATGGCAAAAGACATTTTACCTTGTAAATGAATGTTCGTAAATCGCAAATTGCCCGTTCGCAAACTTCATCACGATTTTTCCTAACAAATTATAACAAACCGTTGAAAAGTAAAAACAGAAAACTCACAAAATCCAGTAAAACACGCTTATATCCTTTTATATTCTTCGATGTACACTTTTTTGAAACTCTTTCAACTTTCGGTTCGTAGAGTCAATTAACGCTTTGAAAGACAAAATTCGCGTTACACCCTATAAAGAAATAAAACGTCACGCAAAGAGGAAGTATAATTATGGCTGTCAGCCGGAAAGGTAAAATTGTTATCGGAATTTCGGTCACACTCGTTTTGGCAATCGTTGTCGTCGCAAGCATTTTCGCGACCCGTAAAGACACGCCGGAAGTCACCGTCGTAAAAGTCGAACCGCGCCGCGAGCTGCGTTCGACAGTTACGGCTTCGGGCGAAATTCGACCGATTCAGTTTATGAATCTGACCAGCGAAGTGCAGGGACGGATTGATGAAATAACGGTCAAAGAAGGTGATGCCGTACAGAAAGGACAAGTTCTGGTGCGGCTCGACCCCGACCAACTCGAATCGAGCACCGACGCGCAGCTCGCCGCAGTTCAAGCGTCGCAAAGCGAATCCGAAGTTTCACGCTCGCAAATTTCCGCCGCGCAAAATCAATTATCGCAGGCGCAGCAAGGTTTGAACGCTTCGCAAGCATCGGTTGATACTGCGCTGCAGCAAGTCGCTTCGGCGAAACAACAAGTCGAATCTGCGCGGCAGCAAGTCGTCGCGTCTCAGACGGACGTTGATCGCGCGCAGGTTGATGTCAATACTGCGCAGCGCGAACTTAAACGAACGACCGATTTACTCGAAGCGGGAGTCGCTTCGCGTTCAGAATTCGATTCGGCGAAAGACCGCGTTGAAACGGCGCAAGTTGCTTTGAGAAATGCACAGGCGCGCTTGAAATCACAACAGCTTGCCGTCAACGAAGCAACCTCCCGTGTTAACGAAGCGAATGCGCGAGTCAATGAATCGCGCGCGCGCGCCCGTCAACAGGAAGTTTCCGTAAGAGATGCGCGCCGCTCCGTCGAAACCGCGAATTTCAGTGCGGAAGCGAGTTTGAATCGCGCCAATCAAGCCGCCGCCGTTTTACGCGGTTCGCGCAACCAGCGCGATAAAACAGTCGTCGTAGCTCCGATTAACGGCATTATCGCTGAAATTCCTTCAAAGGTAGGAACATTCGCCGTCGCCGGTCTTTCAACTACCGCGCTGATGACGATTGCCGATATGTCGAACGTCAACGTCGAGGTCAAAGTTGATGAAACCGAAATTGATAAAGTCGAAGTCGGGCAACCGGTTAAAGTAAAGGTTGACGCTTTCGGAGATACGGAGCTCGCCGGCGAAGTCAGACAAAAAACGCCTTTAGCCGTCGGAAAATCCCAGACATCGGGCGGACTTTCAACCAACATCAACGTTCAGGAAGCGAAGGAATTCCGCGTAGTAATCGAACTTGTAAATTTATCCGACGAAACCAGAAACGGCTTGCGTCCGGGAATGAGCGCGACCGCCGTTATAACAACAAAAACCGTTGAAAATGTGATTGCGGTTCCGCTCCAAGCGGTGATCGAAAAGAAACCGGAAAATTCCCCGGAAGCTTCGCCCGGACAAGCACCGACACCGACGCCTGCCGACAAGCCGAAACCGATCAAAGGCGTTTATGTTATGGACGGCAACAAAGCGAAATTCGTTGAAGTCGAAACCGGAATTACCGGAGAATCGGATATTCAAATTACAGCTGGTCTTTCCGAAGGTCAGGAAGTTATTACCGGTCCGAGTCGCGTTTTGAACACCTTGAAAGAAGGCACAATTATCAAAAAACAAACGAAAAAAGAAGGCGAAAACGCTAATAAATCATAGAAATGAGAAGTTAAGAGTGAGGGTTTAGAATCGAGAAACCGGAATTTAGAGTTCGACAGTTAAAATTCTGTAATAAGTTGATTTACCAAACTTATTCTTAAATTCGACTTTCTCATTTCTTATTTCTCATATCCCCCTTAAAAAGAAATGTACAGATTTATGGAAAAAGAAAACGGTCACATACAAACTGCCGCAACCACAGAAGTTGCGGCAGGTGAAGCATTGATTTCGATGCGCGACATCTGGAAAACTTACCAGATGGGAACCGAAGAGCTTCACGCTTTGCGCGGCGTTTCTTTTGATGTTAGAAAAGGCGAATATCTGGCGATTATCGGTCCTTCTGGTTCGGGAAAATCCACTTTGATGAACTTGATCGGCTGTCTCGATTCGCCGTCGAAAGGTCAATACTGGATCAACGGAAATCAAGTCGCCGAAATGAGCGACGACGAATTAGCCCGTATTCGCAACAAGGAAATCGGTTTTGTTTTCCAGACATTTAATCTCCTGGCGCGAGCAACGGCGCTGCATAACGTCGAACTTCCGTTAATTTACGCCGGAATGCGCGCTGCCGAAAGACAGGAAAAAGCGCAAGCGGCGCTTGCCTCTGTGGAACTCGGCGACCGTGTGACGCATCGTCCCAACGAGCTTTCCGGCGGTCAGCGGCAACGCGTAGCAATCGCCCGCGCGCTTGTCAATCATCCTTCGATTTTGCTCGCCGACGAACCGACCGGCGCGCTCGACACGAAAACGAGTATGGAAATTATGGCTCTTTTTGAAAAGTTGCACGAAGAAGGCAACACGATTATTCTCGTAACGCACGAACCGGATATTGCCGAACGCGCGCACCGCGTCATCACAATCCGCGACGGCGAAATCGAAAAAGACGAACGAATAAGATAAGCAGAGTGGAAAATATAAAAGTTTTAAGGCAAAATCCTGACAGATTTTGTCTTTTCTTTTTTAAATTTTATGTTGGAAAATTTGCCCGGTTATATTTCTCCGATTTTTATTTTAACGACTTTTTTAACCATCGGCTTTTTTCTTTATGCAGTTAGGCAGACCGTTTTTGAAACATTTCCAGCCAAACTTTTAAGCTTTCTGCTCGCTTTCTGGCTGATTCTGCAGGCAATTCTATCGCTCGGCGGTTTTTATACGCACACGACGAGCGTTCCTCCAAGGCTTTTCGTTTTAGCCGTTTTGCCCGCTCTTTTGCTGATAATCGTATATTTTATTTTCTTTCGCGCGAATTTTATCGAGCCTTTGCCGTTAAGTATTCTGACGATTTTGCACATCGTCAGAATTCCGGTCGAAATCGTTTTGTTTTGGCTTTACCAACAGAAATTTATTCCCGAAGCGATGACGTTCGAAGGACGGAATTTCGATATTTTAGCCGGAATTTCCGCGCCGATTATTTATTTTTTCGCTTTTCGCAAACAAAAGGTTAACCGCACATTGCTGATCGTTTGGAATGTTTTTGCGCTGATTCTTTTGCTCAATATTATTTTCACTTCAGTCGTCGCGTTTCCTTCACCGATGCAGCGAATTGCTTTTGAACAGCCGAATCGCGCCGTGATGTATTTTCCGTTCGTATGGCTACCGGCGGTCATTGTTCCAATTGTGCTTTTCAGTCATCTCACAAGTCTCTGGAAACTGCTGAAAAATTCTCTCCGATAAACCTTTCCGAATAAATCGCGTATAATATACAGCAGATTAAATACAATTTGCTGTACATTAATGAATTTATCCGAAACATTAAAACTCGCTCTCTCAGCAATCTGGGTGCATAAACTCCGCTCTTTTCTCACGCTTCTCGGAATGATTATCGGCGTCACGGCTTTTATGGTCGTGTTATCGCTTCTTCAAGGCTTCAACGCATACGTCGATGAAAAAATTGCAGGAATCGGGTCGAATTCATTCACTGTCCGACGGTTCAGTTTTGAAGATTTCAAAAACACGGACACGATTGCCGAAGCACAGCGACGAAACAAAGATTTAACCTACGACGAACTTGAATTTATCCGCGACCGAGCACAGCTTGTAAATCAAATCGGAGCGAAAGCCTTACCAAACATCGCCGAGGTAAAACGCGGTACAGAGGTTTTGCAGGACATTACGATTGACGGAGCCGAGCCGACAATCGCCGAAATCGAAAATCTGGATATTGCCGAAGGTCGTTATTTTTCCGAATCGGAAAACAATAATTCGATGCGCGTCGCTTACATCGGCGCAGACATCGCGCAGAAACTTTTCCCGTTCGGTTCGGCTGTTGGCGGTGAAATCGACATACGCGGCATTCCCTATCGTGTTATCGGCATTGCAGCGGCGAAAGGAACGGTTTTCGGCATTCCGCAGGATTCTTTCGTTCAGTTACCGCTGAAAACTTACGGCTCGAATTTCGGCGGATTAACGCGCAGCCGCGGTCTTTATTTTGTCGTAACGGCGAAATCCGACCGTCTTTTCAAGGACGCCGTAGAAGAAGTGCGCGGCTTGATGCGCATCAAACGGAAACTGGGATTCGGCGAAAAAGACACCTTCGGGATTCTAACGCCCGACGCGATTTCGGGTTTGCGCGACAGCATTTTAGGTCCGGTTTTTATCGTCATCATTGCCGTTCCCGGCATCGCTTTAGTGGTCGGCGCGATTGTCATTATGAATATTATGCTAGTCGCTGTTACCGAACGGACGAAGGAAATCGGCATCAGAAAAAGTTTGGGCGCGCGCCAATCGGACATTTTGCGGCAATTTCTTTTTGAATCGGCAGCGCTGTCAGCAATCGGCGGCATCATCGGTTTAATTCTGGCAAAACTGCTCGGCTTTTTAATCAGCGCTTTTTTGATTCAAACCGTAATTCCCTGGTACGCGGCGGTTATTTCCATTGGCGTTTCTGCGCTTGTCGGAATTTTAGCCGGTCTCTTCCCGGCGTGGAAAGCGGCTCGCCTCGACCCGATTGAGGCTTTGAGGACTGAATAATGCAATTTATACAAGGTTCATTTTATGAAAACTTTAAAATGGCTTTCGCCACGTTGCGAAATAATAAGTTGCGCTCGTTTTTGACGATTTTCGGCGTCATCATCGGCGTTATAACCGTAATGCTGATTTCCTCGATCATCAGCGGCATTGATATGGCTGTCAAAAAGCAGGTCGAATCGTTCGGCACGCGCTCAATCTTTCTTCGCAAATTCGATATTCAGGCGGTCAGCAGCGGCAGACGCACGCAGGAAGAACGGATGCGAAAACCTTTAACGATGGAAGACGCCGAAGCGATAAAAAAACTTTCTTCAATCGAAGTATCGGTGCCGTTTCTGGACATCACGAACAACTGGTTCGGGCAGAAAATTCTCGTTTCGGGCAGAACCGGAAAAACTTCTTCGAGCGTTCGTTTACAGGGAACTTTGCCCGACGTTGAAAAAACGAATACGGTAATCTTGCAGGAAGGGCGCTGGTTTACCGAAAACGAATCGAATGAAAAAGCCGACGTTTGCTTGATCGGCTCGTCGGTCGTCGAAGCGTATTTTCCTTACGGCTCGCCAGTCGGAGAAAATCTGGAAATCGGCGGCAGAGTTTTTCGCATCATCGGCGTTCTGGAAAAACGCGAGCAGCTTTTCGGCGGCGGATCGGGCAGCAACGACCAGAACAACGTCATTTATATGCCGATTGGCTCGGCTTTGCGTTTGAAACCGAACGCCGACGACTTATTTATTCTCGCCGTAGCGAAAGAAGGTCGGCTCGACCAAGCGAAAGATCAGGTGCAGGACCTTTTGCGCGTTCGACGACAAGTTCCGTTCGGCGCGCCGAACAATTTCGGAATGGAAACCGCCGCCGGAATTATCGAACAATTTCAATCCATTACGGCTGGCGCGGCGTTGGCGATGATCGTCATTTCGAGCGTCGGTTTAATGATCGGCGGCATCGGCGTGATGAATATCATGCTCGTTTCGGTGACGGAAAGAACGCGCGAAATCGGCATTCGCAAAGCAATCGGCGCGAAACAATCGGATATTCTTTTGCAGTTTTTGATCGAAGCCGCGACCCTAACCGGTTTCGGCGGTCTGGTCGGTCTTTTAATCGGTTGGGCGCTGACATTTCTGATCGCACTCATCTTTCCGTCCTACGTTCCCTGGTGGGCACCGCTGCTCGGGTTTTTCGCTAGTGTCGGAATCGGAATAATTTTCGGTCTTTTTCCGGCGTGGAAAGCGGCACGCCTCGATCCGATAGAAGCGTTAAGATACGAGTAATTTCAAAACATTTATCAAATAACATCTTGAAATTTAATTTTCGTTGAAATTTAATTTTCGGGAAGAGTCATTTTAATAATTAATCAATAAACAATCACAGATAAACCCGGAAGAAACAGATACTATTTGATTCTAGCCGTATTTATCTGTGATTCCATTATCCTAAAAATTTTCTGTTCGCTGCCCGATGCCGTTTTTTCTGGTTACATCGGCGTGCCGTTCAGGAGCGCAAAAATCACTCGAACAGTCAGGCTGATTAAAGCCATAATTAGTACGATTCCCCAAGCCGAACCCGAAGAAATTTTAAAAAGTTTTTGCAGACCGATTGCCGCCAGAACCCAGCCCCAAATCGCAAATAAATCCAGCGTTCCGAGCAGGGTAGCCAAAACCGGCGATTCTTTTCCGTCAATAAAAAAACTCGGATTAGCGTGCAGCAACCCGCGCTGACTGGTGGCGACTTCGATTTCTTCCGCCGGTTTGAACAATAAAACGATGATATTTCCCAGCATCATTATTACGCTCGGCGGCAAACTCGAATAAACCCAGGCAGAAAGCCCGTGCCAAAAAGTTCCCGCGCCGCCCATAGCGTTTCCGCCGAGCCAATAAATTAAGCCGCCGATGCCCAAACCGATAATAATGAAAACCGGCACCAGAAACCGCGAAACCTTCATTATCGTCATTTGCAGATCAACGCTTCGTTCTTTCTGCTCTTGAGAAAGACTCGACGCCTGCGAGCTTTTCTCAAGCTGTTCGAGCGCGAATTGGCGAAAGCCTTTCTCACCGATTTTATTCGCCAGCAAAAAAGAAAAACTCGTCGCCAGAACGACGATTATTAAAGTCGCCCAAATAAAACGAGGTTTGCGCCGCAAATCCTCAAACGTCCTTCCGGGCTCGAAAAATATTCCCGTAATGGTTGCGGCTTCGGACATCTGCGCCGGTTCGCTTGTATCAACGATTTTTTCCGGCGGAGGAGGAGCTTGCCATTCAGAAGTGTTTTGCTCGTTCATTTTTGATTTCTCCTTTTAATGATTGAGCCTTTCACGTTATCACAAACACCGACGCGAAAAGCAGTTAAACTTTTAACGAATTAGCTGTACTTTAATACGGATTGCAATATTTTACGTTTCAAAATTATTCCGCTTTCGGCGCGGTATCGTAGCCTTCGACGCGAATACAAGCTGCAGTGTGACCTTTTCTAATCTCTCGCAATTCGGGCACGATTCTGGCGCAGTCGTCAATCGCCCACGGACATCGCGTGCGGAAACGGCAACCCGAAGGCGGATTGATCGGTGTCGGAACATCGCCTTTCAGAACGATTCTTTCACGTTTATGTTTCGGGTCGGGAACGGGAATCGCCGAAAGAAGCGCTTTTGTATAAGGATGCAGCGGATTTTCGTATAAATCTTTAGAATCTGCGATTTCGACGATTTTCCCTAGATACATTACGGCAACGCGTTGCGAAATATGTTCGACGACAGCCAAACCGTGCGAGATGAAAAGATACGTCAAACCGAATTCCGCCTGTAAATCCTGCAGAAGATTGACGACCTGCGCCTGCACCGAAACATCGAGCGCGGAAACCGGTTCGTCGGCGATAATCAATTTCGGATTAAGCGCTAGCGCCCGCGCGATTCCCAATCTTTGCCGCTGACCGCCGGAAAATTCGTGCGGGTAACGGTACATATAGTTCGGATCGAGCCCGACTTTTTTCAGCAAATCAGCGACTTTGTCCTTTCGCTCGGTTTTATTTCCGATGCCGTGAATGACGAGCGGTTCGGAAACGATTGAAAGAATAGTCAAACGAGGATTCAAACTCGCATACGGATCTTGAAAAATAATCTGCATTTCGCGCCGCAAAGACTGCATTTCTTTGTTCGGAAGTCCTACCAGATTTTTATTTTCAAAATACACTTCCCCGCTCGTCGGCTCGTAAAGCCGCAAAAGGCAGCGCCCGACAGTTGATTTTCCGCATCCCGATTCTCCGACCAAACCGAGCGTTTCGCCGGATAAAACATCAAACGTCACGTCGTCGACAGCACGGACAACATCATCCGAATTCTCAACCGGGAAATGTTTAACGAGATGTTTTACCTGAACAAGTTCTTCTTTTTTAGTTTTTACCGCGCTATTTTCCATTCTTTTTCTCGATCAACGACAGGGGCGACAGCTTCAATTTGAGGTAAATCAATTTAAGCGGAATTTTGCAATTTACCGATTCCAAATTTACGACATCTTCGAGATTTTCGTAAATTTTCAATGTCCACTTATTGTTTTTTTGTTTCGCGTAATGCTCGACTCTAACGCGATACTGCGAAACCAAAACGTAATCTTTCAACGAAAGCATTCTGAAATAATCTTCGGCTTTATCGCCGTGGTCGCGTTTTTCCGTGGATCTCGACAAAACTTCAAAAACAACAACCGGATTAAGCAAAGTCGTCTCATTGCCTTCGGTCTGAATTTGGGGACAAGCGACCGCGACATCAGGGTAAACATTGTGCCCGCCACGAATTTTAACGCGAAAATCGCTCGCGTAAACTTCGCAGTCGGTTTCTTCCAAAGCGTTTCCCAAAGCGCGCGAAATATTGGTCGTCGCCAGATTGTGCCGCCGCGAGGCGCCAACCATCGCAAACATCTCGCCGTCCATAAATTCGTGCTTAATTCTGGATTTCGCCTCAAATGCCAGATATTCCTCTTCACTGATAAGTTTTTCTGTTGCTGCCTGAGTCATTTTTTCTCCAATCTTCCGCAATGATTGCCCAGCGCTCGTGGTCGCGCCATTTTTTGTCTATCTTTAAATATCTTCGTGAAAAGCCTTCTTTTGTAAAACCGTTCTTTTTCAAAACCGCAATGGAAGCTAGATTTTCAGGTTGCACGTTCGCTTCTACGCGGTGAAGTTTCAAATCCTTAAATGCGTATCGCAAAGTCAAACTAATCGCTTCGGTCATAAAGCCTTTGCCCGCGAAATCCGCGCCGAGAAAATAACCGAGATACGCATTGCAAAAATTGCCGCGAAAAATCTGCGACAAGGTAATCGAACCGACAATTTTATCGTCGCCGTTTTGACAAATCAGAAAACTTTCGTTCGTTTCACTTTCGTTTCTCGATAAAAACTTTTCGTAACCAGCTTCATCAACCGGCGGAGTGACTAATCCGCGATGAAATCCCCGGCTTGTCCGGTTCAGGGCAATAAATTCCGCCGCGTCTTCCGCACGCAAATAACGCAGGTAAATTGTTTTTCCTTTAACCCGCAGCAGCGGATTTTTCTCGTTCATTTTCGTATAAAACGCAGCGCACCCGGACACCGTTATCCAGATCGAAAAGCGGCATCGGCTCGTGGACGCACCTTTCAAACCGGTATTGACAACGCGGGGCGAAATGACAGCCGGTCGGCAAATTCGTGGGGCTTGGAACAGTTCCCTCAATCGTTTGAAGCCGCGAAACTTTTTCGATATGATGCGCCGTCAATTTCGGAACCGATTTCAAAAGTCCCTGCGTATAGGGATGTTTCGGTTTTTCAAAAATTTCGTCAATTCCCGACTCTTCGACGATTCTTCCCGTATACATCACGCAAACGCGGTCGGCGACTTCGGCGACGACGCCTAAATCGTGCGTTATCAGTAAAACGGCGAGTTTTCTAGTCTCGCGCAGATTATTCAGCAAATCGAGAATTTGCGCCTGAATCGTCACGTCCAAAGCAGTCGTGGGTTCGTCGGCAATAAGCAGTTCGGGGTCACATGCGAGAGCCATAGCGATCATCACGCGTTGACGCATTCCGCCCGAAAGCTGGTGCGGGTAATCATTAACGCGGCGCGACGGGTCGGGAATAGCGACTTCGTGCATAGCATCAATCGCTGCTGCCCAAGCCTGTTTTTTGTCGAGTTTCCGGTGCAGACGCAGCGCTTCCGCGATTTGTTCGCCGACCGTGTAAACCGGATTCAGCGAGGTCATCGGGTCCTGAAAAATCATCGCTATGTCGTTTCCGCGAATTTCCCGCAGTCTTTCGCCCGAAGCGGTCGTTAATTCTTCGCCTTTGAACTTTATTGAACCACCGACAATTTCCCCTGGCGACGCAATAAGCCGCATCACCGAAAGTGCCGTGATTGATTTTCCGCACCCCGATTCGCCAACTAATCCCAAAAGTTCGCCTTCGTTAATGTAGAAACTAACGTCATTAACGGCTTTGACGATTCCTGTGCGAGTCGGAAAATGAGTTTGTAGATTTGTAACTTCTAATAAATGAGTCATTTTCTAGTAAATACTGAATGAATATTGTAATTTTTTTATGACTGTGACGCTGATGCCATTAACCCTTTGAGGCAGGAAAACAATCTTTTTCACTGCAGAGATTACTTCCTCTGTTAATCCATCGGGTAGTTCCGCATCTGGAGTAATGTCGCCGATTCCCCCATTTGATAAAAACGTAACTTCTAATGCAACCGTTCCTTTGACGCTATTTCGCCTTGCTGCTTCTGTATAATTGGCTCTTGGTTTTGAAATAATCATTATCGGTTCGACTTTTGCCTTGCCGAAATTCAAATTAGTTTTGTCTGAAACATTTTTCGCATTTTCTGCGATTTCATCGCCCAGAGTTTGCTGCGAACCTTCGCTGACAACAATTCCGGTCGAGTTATCCGTAAATTCCAGCGAATTTATAAATCGCTCTTTACTTGATTTGACGCCATCGTGATGAGTGACAATGAGTTCAACCCACTTATCTTTTTCCGGGTCATCGAAAATCCAATATTCAGATGATTTTTCACGAATTCTGGTAACCTGCCTTTTATTTTGAATGAATCTTATTTCATCAATCATTTCCGAGGCTGTTTTTATTTCGCCAATTCGGTCAGTTAAATTTTTCTCTCCAAAATTTGTTTTTTCGCTGCAAAAATCTCGATTTCCCTTGTTATACTTTGATACAATTCTCACTTGATAAACAACTTCTTCGGCATAAGCCCAGTAATCTTTTGTTTCTGTTTCGGTGCAAACATCCGCCCATCCGACGACAACTGGCATTTTCGGCAGATAAATGGAAATCTGTTTTTCGGGAATCCGATACTTCTGCCAAAGAACAGGCGCAGTTTGTTTTGTCGATTGAGAAAAAATATTGAAAGCGAAGATTAACATCATACATACAACCGAAATGAATTTGATCATTTTATTTTAACCTCTCGTCTTAAAGTTGTTCAGACAGTAAAATTCCAAGCGGCGTGCAACTATTTTTATCGCTTTTTCCTCAAACAGATGTTATCATTTTTTGCCGAAATTTCTATTTTCAGCAGTCATTTCCGAGGAGATTTTGTCAGTGAAAAAAACTTCAACTCTTTTCAGCGCTCTTTTTCTATCATTTTTTATAATTTCCGGCGTTTTTGCTCAGAATCAATCAGTTTCCAAATTAAATCCAAAAGACAATGGTGACACTTCCGCGGCAAAATTCGCCAAACCTGTGACGGTCGAGAATATCGAATCCGATGTTGCCGAGGCTTTGACGCTGATCGAAAGCAATCACGTCGCCGGGAAAAAAATTGATTATAACGAATTGTTCAAATCTTCGATTGAGAAGATGCTGCACACGCTCGACCCGCATTCAAATTATTTTGACGCGAAAGAGTTTGAACAGTTTCGTAACGATCAAAGCTCGAAATATTTCGGTATTGGAGCCACGATCGGGGATTTGAGCGACGCAAAAGGCAAAGTTGTAGCAACATATGTCAAAGCGACGTTTGAAAACGCGCCGGCGCATCGGGCGGGTCTTCGTTACGGCGACAAAATCGTCGAAGTAAACGGCGTTTCGATGCTCGGAAAACCTTTTTCCGAAGTTCGCACTTTTCTTCGCGGTCCGCGCGGCACTGTTGCAAAATTAGTCGTTGAAAAATACGGAACCGGAAAGCGCGAGACGGTAGAAATCGTTCGCGATGCGGTTGCACAGCCGTCCATTGCCGAAGCGTATATGATTCGTCCCGGTGTCGGATATATCGGAATGACCGGCGGATTCAATCAAACGACTTATTCGGAATTCGCGCTCGCTATGCAAAATTTGAAACAACAAGGAATGCAGCAGCTCGTTCTCGATTTACGAAACAACGGCGGTGGTCTTGTCAGCCAGGCGTATCGCGTAGCGAATACTTTTTTGGGTCGCGGGCAAACGATTTTCACTCAAAAAGGACGGCTCGAAGGCACAGCCGATACGTACCGGGCTGAAAATCCGGCACCGGAAAACATTCCGCTCGTTTTGCTTGTCAACCGAAATTCCGCATCTGCTTCGGAAATTCTCGCCGGTGCGCTGCAAGACCACGACCGGGCTTTAATTGTCGGCGAAAATACATTCGGAAAAGGGCTTGTGCAAAATCCGTTTATTTTGGAATACGGTTCGATGCTTTTGCTGACAATCGCAAAATATGAAACGCCTTCGGGCAGATTGATTCAGCGCGATTATTCCGACGGCAACCTTTATAATTATTACAATCGCGGAACGACCGAAGAAGAATCGCAAAATAAAACACAAACTAAGCGCGACGAAGCAAAAACCGATTCGGGCAGAGCCGTTTACGGCGGCGGCGGAATCAATCCGGACGTAGAAATAAAATCTCAGACCATTACAACGGACAAAGCTCGTTTTCAGCAGAAGCTGACCCATCCGATTTTCGCTTATGTTCTCGATTTAACTTTCGGCAAAATCAAGGGTTTTGAAAATTACAAAGTTGATCGTCCGATTACTTTCGCATACGACTTAAAAATGCAGGATTACCCGATAAGCGATGCTCTTTATCAAAATTTCAAGAAATGCGCTGTCGAAAAATACGACTTTACTCCGGCTCAAATTGACCGCGAAAAAGAGTTTATCGAACGCTTTTTGAGAACCGAAATCGTTACGGCGGCTTATGGAACGACGACTTCTTATCAAGTTTTCAACGAATACGACACACAATTAAAACGAGCCATAGAATTGATGCCGCAGGCGAAACAACTCGCTCTCGAAGGAGCCAAAGCCAACGCCTCGAAGCAAAAAATGGGGCTTAACAGATAATTTCACTTTGAATTAATAAAAAAAGGAGCGGTTAAATTTCCGCTCCTTTTTTATTGGCAATTTTTAATTTCAAGTAAAAATCAAACTCGAGCAGTTTCACAAATTCATTTATGAAACTGCCCAGCTTATTAAATAATAAATCCCGGCTCCGATTCCCGCGAGCAGCAAAATAAGAGCGATAACGATCAGTGCGATAATCGCCTTAAATTTTTTATAACGCTTATCGTCGGGCGGCGAAAGCTGGCTTTGCGGAAAATACGGCGGCGGTCTGTTCATAGTTTTGCTCCTTTTTTACCTGTTTTATCATAACGGATAAAGTTACAAGTTCCAATCTTGTATGCGATAATATTTCGCAGTTTTTATTTTTGTTTTCAACCGCTCGCAGCAACTCCGGTTTCTCGCAAAGCGTCTAAATTATTCTTTCGAAAATATTTTCCCGACTTTATTTGTTTTTTATGAATTTCTTTAAATTGTTTCTTTTTTCAGCTCTTTCAATCATCTGTTTTCAATTTTCGGTTTTAGGTCAAACCGCTAAACCGAACTTCAACCGCGCTCAAACCTACGACGTTCAGCACTACATTTTAAGAATCGGTTTCGACCGAAACGCCAGGAAAGTTTTCGGAGATACGACCGTTCAGCTAAAACCTTTATCAAATAACTTTAATCGTCTCGAACTCGACGCCGCCGATTTAGCTTTTGAAAGCGTCGTGCTTGAGCCCGAAAACAAAAATTTGCAGTTTAGCACAGCAAACGAAAAGGTTTACGTCGAGCTCGACAAATCTTACTCGCCGGACGAGACAATATCCGTTCGGTTCAAATATACGGCGACGCCGAAAAAAGGCATTTATTTTGTTGATTCACAGATTGAAAAAGGAAAAGTCGTGAGAGAGGCGCAAATTTGGACGCAGGGCGAAACCGAAGAAGCGCATCACTGGTTCCCTTCCTTCGACTTTCCGAGCGATAAAGCGACGACCGAACAATACATTACTGCCGAAAAGGGCGAAACCGTTATCGGCAACGGCGAATTGATGGCAAAGACTGAAAACGCTAACGGAACCGTGACTTTCCATTACAAAATGCCGGTTCCGCACTCGACTTACCTCGTTTCCTTTATCGTCGGCAAATTCGCCAAAGTCAGTGAAACTTATAAAACGACTCCGCTCGGGTTTTACGTTTATCCCGGCAGAGAATCAATTGTTCCAAAGGCTTACGGTCGAACAAAAGATATGTTTCGCGTGTTTGAGACATTGACGAAAATAGATTATCCGTTCAACAAATACGACCAGACAATCGTGGCGAATTTCAATTTCGGCGGAATGGAAAACATCACGGCGACGACTATGGCTGATACGGAAATTTTCGCTGCAAACTTTCAGTTCGCCAAAGGAGCGGTCGAAGACCTTGTTTCTCACGAGCTCGCGCATTCGTGGTTTGGAAATCTCGTCACCTGCAAAAATTGGGCGGAATTGTGGCTTAACGAAGGTTTTGCGACATTTATGGAAGCCGCATTTCGCGAAAAAATGTACGGGCGCGGTGATTATCTGAGAAAAATCCGTTCCGATGCTCAGCAGTTTCTTATTGACGATGCCATCAATAAAAATCGCCACGGTCTTTATAACCAACTGGCGCGCGCCGACGATTCGATTTTCGACGTGACGACTTATCAAAAAGGCGGCGCCGTCGTTCATACTCTGCGCGAAACAATCGGCGACGAAGCTTTTTGGAGAGCTATAAACATCTACCTCAATCGCCACAAATTCGGCAACGTCGAAACATCTGATTTGCAAAAAGCGATGGAAGAAGCATCCGGCAAAAATCTTGATTGGTTTTTCGCGCAATGGGTCTACGGTGCGGGAAGTCCGAAACTGGATGTCGAGCCGGTTTACAATGCGAAAAGCAAAACTCTGGATTTGAAGGTAACTCAAGTGCAAAGAATTGACGGAATTACGCCCGAATCTTTTACTCTGCCGATTGATGTTCAAATAAAAACGTCCGCCGGAACGAAAACAGAAAAAATCGAGGTAAAAAATCGGCGCCAGAATTTTTCGCTGAAAGTAAACGCCGCACCGACGGAAATCAAACTCGATGTAAACGAAAAAATTCCGCTCAAAACCGTGCGAATTCAGCCGTTATTCGTTCATAATAAATAATAAAAGTAAATAATTAAACCGGGAGCGTTGTGAAAAACCTTCGCTCCCGGTTTAATTTAAATTGACACTAAAAGTCAATTATTTCGCTGCTTTCAATCCCAACTTCGTCTTTAAACGATTTATGTCTGAAACGTCGTTAGCTAGGTTCAAGGCTTTTTGCCAGGCGTTTCGAGCTAATTCCGTTTTACCTAATTTTTGATAAACATCGCCGAGATGCTCGTTTATTGCGGTGGATGTCGGCGCGATTCCAACCGCTTCTTTTAGATATTCTTCCGCTTCAGCGTATTTCCCGAGCTTGAAATAAGCCCAGCCGAGACTGTCGAGATAAGACGGATTTGTCGGATCTATTTTGACCGCCTTTTGAATCAGTTCAAACGCTTCTTGAAAATTTTTGCCGCGCTCCAAAAGAAAATATCCGAGATTATTAAGCGCGAACGGATTGTCGGGGGTTTGTCGCAAAATCTGCCGCAGTGTTTCTTCGGCGGAGACATAATCGCCTGACATTTGCTGCGCCGTAGCGAGAGTCAGTTTGGCAATTTGGCGGCGTTCGTTGTTGTCCTGCGCCGCGGTAAACGCTTGATTCGCGAATTCTACCGCTTCTTTTCCGCGGCGAGCCTGACTGAAGAGACTTGAAATAAAAAGGTAATTTGTAAAATCGTCATAGCCGATTCGCATCGAATCAAATGATTGAGGAGCGGTACTGTTTTCATCGGTTGAATCGGAATTTACTGTTTTTTTTTTATCAATGATTTTACAAGAGCGACCGCTTCATCAACTTTCCCGTTTTCGGTGAGAATCGTCGCTTCGAGACGCAAAACTCCGTAATCATTCGGTTGACGAGCGCGAAGCGCGCGAACAGCCTGCAAAGCTTCTTGTTTCATTCCGCTCTCGCGATAAAACGAAATTGTCTGCCGGTCGGCGAAAAGATCGTTTTTGCCGAGAACCTGCCGCGCTCGCTCGATTACTAATTTAACGTCGTTCGGACGATTCGCGTTTTTGTAGGTTTGAATCATTTTTTCAAACACCGAAATTACAAAATCCCGTTCGTCTTCGGCGACCGCTGTATTATTCTTTACTCCGCGTAAGACCAACGATTTTTGGTAAGCCGCAATTGCTTCGTCGGTTCGTTTTGCTTTCGACATCAAATCACCGAGAGCGACTTGCAGATTTGCGGCTGAGACTTTATCGCTTTCGGCTAATTTTGCCGAAGCCGTCTGCAAAACTTTGTTCGCTTCGTCAAACCTTCCGGCACGAGCCTGCGTTTCCGCCAGAAGAACAATCAGCGCCGGGTTATCCGGGTTCGCAAAAACAGCTTGCTGTAATGATTCGGCGGCAAGCGCGGCTCCTTCCTTATCACCGTATTCGACGGCTTCTCGAAGCATTTCGATGGCTTCGTTATTTTCCGGCTCGTCGATGACCATTTGGGTGATAATTTCTAATGCTTCACGCGTTTTTCCGGCTTTCAGCAGCGCGTTGCCGAGCTTCATCGAAGCATTTTCGGGCGAAAGATTTTCCTGTCCGCCCATCCAGTTTCGATAAAACTGAGTATCAATCGGCGTTGCTGCAGCGACCCACTTTTTTAACGATTCAATTCTTTCTTCCTGATTATTCGTTTTGTCGTAAAGCTCGCTCAAAAAAGCCCACGCTTCGGCGTTTCTACTGTCGAGACGCGCCACTTCCTTCCACTCGCCAATTGCTTTCTGCAAGTAATTCGTATCAATATTGCCGGTTCTGTTACGGCTTTTGAAAGTGTAAAGCCGCGCCATAATGCGGTGAGCGCCGAAATTATTACGGTCGAGCCGCGTCGCCAGCGAAGCCAGCGTTATCGCTTCGTCAACGTCGCTCGGCGGCATCGTTATAGCCAGTTCAGCCAATGCGGTATATGCCTCGGCTAAAAACGGATTCAGCTCAACGGCTTTTTGCAAAGCTTGTTTGGCGAGCGCCGCGCCGCTTGTATTTCTGTTTTGCATTCGCGCCGGGCTCGCGTTCCAGTAGTATCTTTGAGCTTCGAGAAGTTTGGCATAAGACTGCTCGCGCCGTTCGCGCGTTATTTCGGTTTGTTTTGATTTTTCCAAATTTTGCGCCAGAAGATCGGAAAGTTTCGCTACGGGTCTTGCCGCAGACGGAGCGGGTAAAAGTTGATTATCGGGCGAAACCTGCGCTTGAACGGCGGGCGAAACAGAAATCGTAAAAGCCGAAAACAAAACAATCTTAGCAATTTTCATAAAACCCCTTATATATTTTCCAAACTCGCCGCAACCTTTTTCCAGACGGATTTGCGCGGAAAATTTATCAAAAAAACGACTAGAGCGACCGCTCCGGCGCGCAGCATTTCAAACTGATTTCCGCCAAAAAGCACAATCACAAAACCGATTAAAACAATCAACTCCGCCATCGCGCCGAGCACTATCGCGTTTTTTTGCAAATCTCTCAAAAGTCCGAAAATGCCTTTGAGCAAAACGATGTCGCGGAGCCGGTCCCAGCGGAAAAACATGCGCCGAAGAACAAAAGCGCCGATGGCGACAAACAAAGCGGCGACGCGCAGCGACATCAAATTTTGCGCCGACACGGAAGTTTCCGAACTCGGCGCAAACAAAAAGGCGACCGCGATGAAAATAAATGTTAAGGCAATCTGCCCGGCAACGATGAAAGCAGTCGTTCTGTACCGTTTATCGAGCTCATTTTGAATTTCCGTCGAAGTCGCCGCCATTGTTCCGCTTTATTTTTATTTCTGTTCGATTTTTTTCTCTTTCTGCGCTTCCGCCTGGCGCTGTGAGATAATTGTCGTCAACGCTTTCGGAATTTGCGAAGAGTTTATATCACCTTCATTTTCGATAATTCGGTCAATTAATTCAAACTTCGATTTATCGAAATCCTTCGACATTAAAACGCCGTTTTTATCAATCGTCATCGGGTATATGCCGAAAAGCTCGTTTTTGAAATTTTGCAGAAATGATTTGTTTTCCGGCGGAATGATTTTCATTCTTTCGGGATTCGGCTGCGGAACGGTCGCGCCGATCAACTGCAATTGTTCTTTCGCTTTTTCGACGTAATCGCTGTTCGGATATTCGCTGACGATGCGCTGAAAATAACGAGCCGCCTGATCGGTTTCTTCTTCGACCAAATAGGTTACGGCGAGCTTGTAAAGCGCTTCGTCCATAAATCCGAAATTCGGGTATTTTTCGAGAATTTCGCGATAGCGCGATTGCGCGCCTTTCAATCCGCCTTTTTGCTGGTCAACCGAAAGTTTATAGTAATAATTTCCGACGTAAAGATTATGAAGCCCGAGATTGTCCTGTACCTGTCTCAAACGCTCTTCGGCGTCTTTCTTCAAAATTGTATCGGGATATTGCTGAAGCAGCGCTTTCAGTCGCTGTTCGGCGACCTTCGCGCGCGTTGCGTCGCGGTCGGGCAATCCGATTTGACGCATCTGCGATTCGGCAATTTTGAGTAAAACGCGGTCAGCCAAAGGATGCGTCGGGAAAAATGTCAGCCAATCCTGATAAGCAGCCGACGCTTGAATAAGCGCGCTGGTCGAGCCCTCTAAAAAGAACGAATCGGCGACCGCCAATTTCGCCATCGGAAGATACGGTGAATCCGGGTATGTGGTGATAATCGTCTGGAAAAGAAGCCGTCCGACGTCGTAATTGTTTTTGCGAATTTCACGCGTTGCGACGACAAACAACTCGCGATCGCGTCCGGGCGTGACCGAACCGATTAATTCATCGAACTCATCGTTTCCGCCCCCGCCGAAGATGCCTAAAAATTTCCCTTTTTTCTTCACCTCACGCGGTTTTCCGACATCTGAAGTAGGATTGGCACGAGCCGTCGCCGTTTCGAGAAGCAGGCTTTCTACCCGCGAGTTCAATTCGGAAACGCTTTGTTCTAATTGATCAACATCGCTGTTTTCGTATTTTTCAGATCGATCAACTTTACCGCGCAAACTGTTGATTTCCGATTGCAGATTGGAGACTTCCTTTTCCAAGCCTTTGAGTCTGGCGAGCGGCGTGTTCGCATTGTTTTTATCGTCTTTTTTATTTTTGTCGCCTTTATCGCCTTCATCCTTTAAGACGGACGCGGCGCTGCCGAGCGAACGGCGCATCGTTTCCAATTTTTGCCGCATTACCTCGAGTCTCTGCGCAACAGTGCCTTCGCCGGTCGCGCTTTTCTGCGCATAACTCGGCACGACAAAACTCAATGCCGCCAGCAAAACGAATAAAAACAATTTATTTTTGCCTGTAAACATAAATACCTCAAATTCAATTACGAACCACTTTAATCAACTACAAATTACGAATTTCAACTTATAAATTAAAAATTCAAAAAAAATTAGATTGCTAATTCTGAAATTCAAAAATCTATTCCGAATCTCTTAATTTTTGATCGTCCTACACCCAAACGGTTGCGGCTTCGATCAACTCGCTGACCGATTCGGTCGGCGTTCCCTTACCGAAAACAGACGAACCGGCAACGATGATTTCCGCGCCTGATTCAACAATTTGTTTGATGTTGTCAGCGTCTATTCCGCCGTCAATTTCAATTTTCACTTCAAGTCCGCGCTCGTCAATCATACGCCGCAGACGCCGCAATTTATCAATCGAAGTCGGTATGAATTTTTGTCCGCCGAAACCCGGATTGACTGACATCAATAAAATAAAATCGGAGTGCGGCAAAGATTCTTCTAAAGCGCTGAGCGGCGTCGCCGGATTTATCGCAATTCCCGCTTTTCCGCCCGCTTCTCTGATTGCCGTTAAGGTTCTTTGCAGATGCGGGTCGGCTTCGATATGAACCGAAACCATATCCGCTCCGGCTTCGACAAACTCGGCGGCGTAACGGCTCGGCTCGACAATCATTAAATGACAATCAATCGGCAGATTCGTCGCTTTTCTAACTGATTTCAAAACCGGAAGACCAATCGTAATATTCGGCACAAATCTTCCGTCCATCACATCGAAATGCAAAATGCCGGCGCCGCCCGCTTCAATCGCGCGAATTTCTTCGCTTAAACGAGTAAAATCTGCCGATAAAATAGAAGGAGCGATTTCAAACATTAACTGTTTTTACTTTTTGCTTTTTTATTGTGCCTTTTTACTTTTTCTTTGTTGCCAAATAGATTTATTCAGTTGCTTTAATTTAAGGCTTCGGCGTTGTGCGCGGACGAACATCGCCGCCCGTCGGCGGTTTCGTTGCCGGACTCGACGTGTTCGACGGTTTCGATTGCTTATTACTCGGAGCAGTGCTTGTATTCTTATTTCCCTTATCCGAAGAATTGCTGCCCGCGTCCGAATCGCTCTTATTTGAACTCTCAGTATTTGCTGAATTCAAGTTACTGTCTGCTTTATTCGTAATCACGTCGCGCTTCGTATCGGCTTTCTTCTTGGTCGAACCGGAATTCGTATTGGATTTATTAGATTTTTTCGGCTTATCCGAAATCAATTCTTCGATTTTTTCCGTATCGTCTTCTTCTTCCTGATTGATCTTTTTGAGCGTTACCGGCGCTTCTGCTCCTTCCGGGTCAACTTTGCTCGTCACAACCAAAATCATCTGACCAGTCTTAACCGTATCGCCGGCTTTCGGCAGTTGTTCCAGAATTGTGTTTTGTTTTTCGGTGCTGTAGCGGTCAGCGCGTTTTTTTATTTTCAAACCGAGCGCTTCAAGTTCCTTTTCGCTTTCGACAAAATCTTTTCCCGTAATTTCAGGAACTTTTATTTCATTGCCCTGCAGCGACATATAAACAACGCCGCCCGCTCCGAAAAGAAACGCGCCCGCCAAAGCAGCGACGATAAACAATTTACCGAGCGCCGAAAATCCTGATTTTAATAAACTCATTTTTGGTGAACTCCGAAATCAACGAAAGTCTAACATTTTTTCGACCGTTCGCCGAATTAAAAACCTTGAAATTATGGGAGAATAAACTATTTCTTTTGAAAAACAGCAATAAAAAATCCGTCCATTTCATCTTTTTGCGGAAAGGTGCGCGCGAAGTTTTCTGCCGTTATAAATCTTTCTGGCAGATTCGGCGCTGTCTGCACATAATTTTGATTGTTTTCCAAAAATTGTTGACAAACCGCTTCGTTTTCTTTGATTTCCAGCGAACAGGTCGAATAAATCAGCTTTCCGCCGCTTTTGACTAGCTTTGATGCGTTTTTCAGGATTGCAAGTTGTTTTGCGGAAAGCTCTGCGAAATCTTTTTCATCGAGAAAATAGCGAATTTCCGGGTTGTGACGGATCGTTCCGGTTCCCGAACAAGGCGAATCGAGCAAAACGCAATCAAAGCTCTCGTCAGCAAAAGGCAGAGATTTTTCCGCGTCGTACTGCACGATTGAAATTTGCTCAATTCCCTGATTGCGGCAGTTTTCTTGCAAAAACGTGACTCTTTGAAAATACAAATCCCCGGCAATCAAAGAATTCCGATTTTCCGTTTTTGACTTTTGAGCCGCAATTTGCGTAGTTTTGCTGCCCGGAGCGGCGCAAACATCGAGAAATTTTTCGCCGTTCTTTAAATTTATCGTTTGCCCGACCAACTGAGAACCTTCATCCTGAAAATAAATCTCGCCTGTTTTTGCCAGCCCGTGCAATTTCGAATCATACTTTTCGGCGATAAAGCAATTTTCGATAAATTCCGATTTTTCGCATTTATCTTCAAAATATTTCAAAAGTTCATTTCGTTTTTTCTCATCGCTGCGGAAAAATTTCTCAGTTAAACGAAAAGAACGCGACGGAATTTCATTATTTATTTTTGCAAGTTTTGCCGTTTCTTCAATTCCGAACTGCTCGCTCCATTTTTCAATCAACCAGCGCGGGTGTGAGGTTTCGATTGAAATTCGTTCTATTTCGTCAATGTATTTAAGCTCAATTTTCTCGCGCGTAGCTCGCCGCAAAACCGCGTTGACGAATCCTTTCGCAGAAGTTTTTTTCGCTTTCTGAACCAGATTCACCGATTCGTTGATTGCCGAATAAGTTGGAATTTTATCGAGGTAAAACAATTGGTAAAGCCCGATTCGAAGCGCGATTAAGATTGCCGTATCGAGTTTTTTATTGTTCGTGAAATGACCGATTATTTTGTCGAGATAAATTTGTTTTCGCAGAACGCCGAGCGTTATTTCGTGTGAAAGCGCCCGGTCTTCGGGTGAAAGTTTATCTTCGTAAAACGGCAAAAGCACCGACGAAAAGGCTTTCTCCGTTTCGATTTTCGTGAGAATTTCGTAAACGGCTGATCTGGCAGGCGAAATTTTTACCGTTTTGTGTTTTTTTGCTTTTTGAATGGCGCTCAAATAATTTCCCTTTTAAAACCTTTTTTTAGCTGTAAATATTCGATTTAAGAAATCTGTTTTTCTTCAAATTGTTGCGATTTTAATAAAATAGATTTATCCAAACACGTCGCCGGTTTGAATTTTAACGCCGTTTAGAAAATCCCTGGTCGGCATTCTTTTTTTGCCTTCGATTTGCAGTTCTTCAATCTGCAAAAGCGTTTGATTGCCGCAGGCAACATAAAGTTTGTCGCCTTTCGCTTCAATCACCAATCCTTCTCCCGGCTTTGAGAATTCGCTGATAACCGGTTTGGCTTTAAAGATGGTTAATTTTTTATTCTGGTATTTCGTGTAGCTTGACGGGAAAGGTTGAAAGCCGCGGACGCGTGCGGCAATGTCCTGTGCCGAAAGATTCCAATCAATCAAACCGTCTTCTTTTTTCATAATCGGCGCGTAAGTCGCCTGTGAATCGTTTTGCGGCTGAACAGTCAATTCGTCGCGCATCGCCAGAGTTTCCGAAAGCAAATCAGAGCCGATTTCCGCCAATCTGTTCATCAGTTCAATCGCTGTTTCTTCCACGCCGATTTCAGTTTCTCTCTGCAGCAAAATCCCGCCCGTGTCTAATCCTGCGTCCATCTGCATTGTGGTTACGCCGGTCTTCGTTTCCCCGTTTGCGATTGCCCAGTTCACCGGCGCCGCGCCGCGATATTTGGGCAGAAGGGAAAAATGGACGTTTATCGCGCCTTTAGGAAATGCGTTCAAAAAACTTTCGGGTAAAATTCTGCCGTAAGCGACGACGACGGCAACGTCCGCCTTTTGAGATTGAAAAGTTTCGAGCGCTTCGGCAGTTTTAATTTTCGTCGGTTGCAAAACGTTCAGATTGTTTTCCAACGCGAACTGTTTGACGGGCGGAGCGGTTAATTTATTGCCGCGCCCGGAAGGTCGGTCGGGCTGTGTGTAGACTGCAACGACTTCGTGCCCGTCCTTCAAAATTCTTTCCAGACTGGAAACCGCCGGTTGCGGAGTTCCCATAAAAACAATTTTCATAAAATTACACTAAAGAAAAAAGGCGGTCGGACAAAACTCTCCGCACCCCGCCAATTTTATCTGAATACAACTTTTTTTCTAAAAAGCGCAATGATAACTCGATGTTTCCAAAACTCTCGACCATTTGCCGCCGGCGCGTTTGTAAACATTGAAATTATTTCCTTCAAACGCTTGCGTAACAGTAAAAATTTCGCCTGTGCCGTCGCCATCGTAATCAAAAACATCGAGCAGAAGCTCGTGATATAAACCTTTATCCAAGTCTTTTATATCTTTGCTCATCACGTTTTCCTCTTCGTATTCCTGAAATTTTTTGAAATTGAGCGTAAAGCCGCCTTTCGCATTTTTGTCGGCGATGAAAAACAGCAAAGAACGCTTTTTGTCGCTCGTGTTATACCAGTATGAACCGACAAATTCAAAATCGCCGTCGTTATCAACGTCGATTTTCGTCAAATTATGATAACGAAATTCATTAGTATTTTTTACTGGAACGTTTTTATCTTTCATTTCCGCCATCAAAAGCTCTTCAATTTTGGTTCGTTCCGTAATTAACGGTAAACGGCGAACGCCGTTCTCCGACCTTTTCGCCCGCAAATCGGTCGCCAGAGCCATAACAAAACCTTGCGGCTTGACTCGGTTCGATTGTATTGAGACTTCCGCTTGATTACTCGCGCATTCCGTATCGGATAAATCTTTGACGACCTTTACGGTTCCGGCATTGTCGCCGCCGAAAATCAAGTTGTATTGCGTTCGCGGTTTGTAATGATTTTTGACGAAATTCGGTTTATTTTCGGACTTTATAACATCATCGCCGACGCCCGACAGCTTGCCGTTTTTGATGACCGCAATCGGCTCGATTTGCTTTCCGTCGTTGACGACCGCGAAAATTATCCCTCTGGATTTTTGCGCGACCGCCGACGCGGCAATCAAAAGCACAACGGACAAAACTGCCAGGCATTTTTTGTTAATCATCTGTCTATTATATCAAATCTTTTGCGAGACGGATTTTCCCTGCATAAACTGCAAAAGATACTCGCGCCCGCCCGCTTTCGAATCGGTTCCGCTCATATTAAAACCGCCGAAAGGATGAACTCCGACGAGCGCACCGGTGCATTTGCGGTTCAAATAAAGATTGCCGACGTGAAATTCGCGTTTCGCTTTTTCCAGATTTCCCTGAGAAGTCGAGTAAACCGCGCCGGTCAGACCGTACGGCGTATCATTGGCGATTTCAATTGCGTGATCGAAATCTTTCGCTTTGATGACGGCGAGAACCGGAGCGAAAATCTCTTCCTGTTCGATTGTCGCCTGCGGCTGAACGTCGTCAATAATCGTCGGTTCGACATAAAAACCATTTGAATTATCAGCGTTTCCGCCGACAACCAGCTTTCCGCCTTCTTCGATTCCCTTTTGAATCATCGAAGTCGCTTTTTCAAAAGATTTTTGATTGATAACGGCAGTTAAATTCGTGTCCGGTTCGGTCGGAAGCCCGATTTTCAATTTTTTCGTCAACTCAACGACTTTTTCCATTAACGGTTGATGCACTTTTTCGTCTACGATCAAACGCGAGCAAGCGGAACATTTCTGACCTTGAAAACCAAAAGCAGATGAAACAACACCCGCTGCCGCAGAATCCAAATCAGCATCGTCGGCAACGATTATCGCGTCTTTCCCGCCCATTTCCGCGACGACGCGTTTCATCCAGCGCTGTCCTTCGCGCGTTTTCGCCGCTTCTTCGTAGATGTGCAGACCGACCGCTTTCGAGCCTGTAAACGAAATAAAGCGCGTTTTCGGGTGCGCGACCAGCTGCTCGCCGACTTTTATGCCGCTGCTCGGCAGAAAATTGACGACGCCCGCCGGAAGCCCGATTTCTTCCAGAACTTCCATAAATTTATAAGCAATCGTCGGCGCGTCCGGCGAAGGTTTCAGAACAGTAGTATTTCCAGTCACAACGGCGCTCATCGTCATTCCGACCATAATCGCCAGCGGAAAATTCCACGGCGGAATGATCGCTCCGACGCCGAGCGGAACGTATTCAAAACGATTGTTTTCACCTTCGTAAGGAGTCACCGGCTGCGGTTCAGCCCAGCGAATCATCTCGCGCCCGTAAAATTCAAGAAAATCAATCGCTTCCGCCGTATCGCCGTCGGCTTCCGCCCAGGTTTTTCCCGCCTCGAAAATCATCCACGCCGAAAAATGATGTTTTCGCTCGCGAAGAATGGCGGCGGCTTTGAAAAGATACTCGGCACGTTCACGCGGCGAAACATTTTGCCAGATTTTGAACGCATCGGTCGCAGATTCAATAGCCTTGTCAACCAAATTTTCGGCGTGGGCATCGGCGTCGGCGAAAATTCCGACAACCTGCGATTTATCCGCCGGATTAATGCTTTCAAATTTATTTTCGGCAGTAAATTTTTCGCCGTTGATAATAATCGGATATTCCTTTCCCAATTCGCCGCGCACGCCGTCAATCGCAGCCTGCATCGCAATCTGATTTTCCGTTACGGAAAAATCCGTGAACGGTTCGTTTCTGAATTCGTCTAAAACTTTTTGTGTTTGCATAGTTTGTTTATAAATATTTTTTGATTAAGTATTTTGTTTCTCAAAAATTTTCGGCAACATTTTCAAAATTACCGGTATCTTTGTCGGTCAATTTCGTGTAATTCCCATTCGTCTAAAAGTTCCGGGAAAACGGCTTGATCGGCGTTTTGCCACGCGATTACAAAACGCGGCTGCTGCGTGTCGTTTAGATGCTTGACGTAACTCAAAATTAAGATCCAGCCGGCGTCGAGATATTTATTAAGTTCACGAATCGAACTGACTTCGGCGGTTAATTTCGTATCTTCAATTTTCATAAACTACTCCCATTTTCCTGTTTTTTGTAACTTTTTGATTTTCCGCTTAACCATTTCGCGTTTTAGGACGCTCATCCGATCCAAAAACACGATGCCGTCGCAGTGATCCGTTTCGTGCAAAATGCAGCGAGCCGTTAAATCGCTGCCGTCGAGTTCCTGCCATTCGCCGAAAACGTCTTGAAAACGCACAACGGCGCGGGATTCGCGTTTTATTTTCGTGTAAATGCCCGGGAACGATAAACAGCCTTCGTTGCCGATCTGTTCGCCTTCGTGAACGATTACTTCGGGATTGATCATCGCTATTTTGTTCGATTCGCCTTCTTCGGTCGGAACGTCCATTACAAAAAGTCGCCTTGAAACGCCGACTTGCGGCGCAGCAAGCCCGACGCCCTGCGCTTTGTACATCGTTTCAAACATATCTTCAACGAAACTGCGCAAATCATCGTTAAATTCCTCTTCCCCGACCGGTTTTCCGACAGTCAGCAGCACCGGTTCCGGGTAGTTAACAATTTTCAGCAAAGCCATAAACCAGATATTATAAAGCAAAAAGCGATAGGTAAAAAGAAAAATTTAGATGAAAAAATGACGGACTGTGTTTCCGCTTCGCAGCCAAATGGCTAATTTCATTTTCTTTTTCAAAATTGCTTTTGAATTTTTTTCGTTTCGATGAAAAATTTCCCGCACATCGCCGCTTAAAAAACAATGGGCAAAGCGTTTTTCATAGCCGTAAAAATTTAATTTAGTTTGTTCGTATTTCGCAACGTTCTTTGAAGTTTCCGTGACGAGATTATTTTCGCGCAGGAAATCGCAAAACGCGATGGCGTCTTCGAGATGTTTTTTGACTGTTTGAGGATTGTATATTCGGGCGAATTCTCGAAAAAGCGGCGTGAAATCAGCGCCTGTAATTTCGCGTGTCAGCGGCAGAAGTTTTTCGACTTCGCGCAGTCTTTTCCGAAATAAAGATTCGGCGAAGAAACCGATTTCTTCGGGCAAAACCGCAAAGATTTCGGCGATTTCATTTTCGTTTAAAGAGTTTTCTTTGCCGGTTTTTTCGGGTTCGGACAAAAAAGCGCGGCGAAATTGTTCGTCGGTGTAAATTTTGGCGAGAAAGTTTTGCTGTTCGAGCAAACTCATTTCAATTTCCGAGTTTTGTTTTTCGTGTAAAGCAGTTCAGTCGAACTTTCCGTAACGCTCGAAGCGGGCGCGAAGGGTTTTTCTTCTAAAAGTTTTCCGGTTTCACGATTTTCAGTCAATTCGTTTATCAGTATTGGATTCGGTTTTCTTTCCTTTACATCCTCGCTGAAAATCACATAAATGAGCGACGAAATCGCAAAAACGATAAACGCAATCAATAAAATCCCGAAGAAAACATTTTCGCCGCTGAAAATCATTCTCGTTAAAATAAAATAAATTACTGTGCTGACACCGGTTAACAACACGAGTGCGAATCCGCCGAAAGCGATGTTGCCGAAGTTCTCCAATCTTCTCTGGCGTTTAAAAAGTTCCGCGCTTTCGGGCGAAGCGATTTGCTCAAGCAGCGCAACGGTAATTTGTTCGAGCCTTAAACCGCACGAACGGCAGAATTTTTGTTCGGTTGTATTTTTTGCGCCGCAATTCGGACAAAACATAATTTAGTGATTTTTTTTATAAACGAATTTACAAATTGCCGGAATTTATTTTTCGCTTTGCTGAAAGCAGTCCGGTTGTTTTTTCCGTAACACTCGGAATCGGTTTAATTTCGCCGTCCGGCAAAATTTTTTTTGTCACATTTGTAGAATTAACAAACTTTTGCTCGTTCTCGTCCGACAGACGCTTGTTTTTCTGTTTTGTATTCATAAACAATTTCGGAAAGTTCAGAAAAAAATCGAAAGCAATCCGAAAATTATTAAAGCAGTGAATCCAGACCAATATAAAACGTCCGCGCCGAACAAAATCATTTTGTAATAAATTACCTTTGAGAAAAAAAGCCCGATTGCAATGATCGCCGAACAGGACAAAGAGAAAATGCCCAATTTTTCAAACAAATCTTTCCGTTTTTGCAATTTCGCGTATTCTTTGGTCGGGGTTTGACCGGCAATTGCGCGTAAAACCGCGTCTAATTTTAATCCGCACGAACGACAAAAATTTTGTTCGCTATCAATTTCCGCAGCGCAATTCGGACAGAACATATTTCTATTACAGATTTTAGAATTCGTTTTTTTGGATCTAGCAATTTACTAAAATCTGTAATTTATACGCTTGAAGTTCTTTTTAAGTTCGTTTTTTCCATCAGATTTCTCGCTGTTCGCAGCTCTTCCAAAATCTCCGAAAACGGGGGGAAATTTTCATCGCGTTCTAAAACGGCGCCTTTGACATCGCATCTTGAGCAGACTTCTCTGAATACGTTCCAGATTTCGTCTTCGGTTCGATTCGCGTGCGCGTCAATCAATCGCTTGCCGTGTTTTTGCGAGCCGACAAAATGCAATTGCACAATTCTTTCAGACGGGATTTCATCTAAAAACTTTCGCCAGTCGAAATTGAAATTTTTTGAATTGATATACAAATTTGTTACATCCAGAAGCAATCCACAATCGGTTTCCTCGGTTATGCATCGAATGAATTCGGCTTCCCTCATTTCCGAAGACTGAAAGCGAACGAGATAAGTTATATTTTCGAGTATCAAAGGCGTTTTAATTCGATGTTTTACGCGTTCGATATTTCGCACGAAAATTTTTACCGCTTCTTTCGTGTACGGAACGGGCGCGAGATGTCCGATTTTTACTCCGCCGGATTTCGTGAAACAAAGATGATCGCTGAACCATGGCGGATCAACAAACTCGACGAGTTCAGCGAGCTTTTCGAGGTAAATCTCGTCAATTCCTTCGGCGCTTCCGAGCGAAAGTTCCAATGAATGCGGAACGAGCCGAAAATGCTCTTTTAAAAGTTTTAATTCTTCGATTTTCTGCGGTTTGGCATCGAGATAATGGTCTGCGGTGATTTCTAAAAATTTGATTTTATCTTGATGAAGAAATAAATCAGCGCGAAATTGTTCACGAAATCCGATTCCGACGCCGAGATTTTGGATATCTTTCATTGCAAATATAAGCTTAGGAACATCCGCCGCCGCAGCCTCCGCAACCGCCGCCGCAAGAACCGCCGTCGCCTGACGAACCCGAAGAACAACTGCTGCCGCAGCCCGAACCGCAAGAACTCGCCGCCGTTTGCTGCTGCGCTCTTTGAAACGCCTGATTGTAATTGTCGAACACGGTTCCGGCTAAAATTCCGGTGCCGAATACTCCGACGCTTAAAAGCAGCGGGTCTGCTCCGCCAAACGTCGGCTGCACAGTGCCGCGCTGCTGCCCGTTCGGGATGTACGCCGCTTGCGACTGATACTTTAGATTTTCAAAAGCGAGCTGCAAACGTTCGAGATAAGCTCTGCCGAGATTTGTAACCCGCGGCAGTTTTGAAACTGAAGCCACGATAGATGCCCCTGCGACTGCGAATATCACTAATAAAATAATATTGAAGCTTCCGTAAGCCAGAGCGGCGAGCAATTTGTAAGCGCCGAGTCCTAAAATTATGACAAGAGCTGCGCGTTTCCACGGCGCGAAACTGTTTCTCAAATTGTCGTTGAACAGTAATTGCGCGCGTTCCAGCCGCGAATGGTACGTCAAGCCGTAGCTTTCCAGATACGAAATCAATCCGTTCGTTTCAAAAACCTCTTTGATTTCGCGCGTTTGTCCGAACCAAACCAGCGATTGCCGCTCTATTTCGCTCAAGCTGCCGTTTGTTTGATTGTTAAGCCGTCTGATCTGCGTCGTTTTCCCCTCGGTCGTTAATTCGATATGACCTTTCTGCATTAAACTGAACACAATCGAACGCGCGACTTCGTTGATGCCTCCGCGCAGGTATGCGATTTCATAAGGATCAATTTGTGCGGGAATCGGCGGCAGCGGAAGCGCGCTCGTTTTATCAATTCTGGTTTTGACGAAAGCGAGAAAAATCAAGGTAAAGAAAATAACAAAACCGTAAAAAACGAGAAAATACGGACCGTACATCGAAGCCAGCGGATTATCGAAAAGAATGTCCATCGAAAAATTCCTCCTTATCTACAATTTAAAACGATTTTTTGAGCGGATGGTTTTAAATGTCACAGAAATTTAATACCGGCAAACTGAACGAAAATAAAATTGTGATAATTTTCAAAGAAATCTACTTTTCTATAAAGACCTGCGTCACGTAAATATCTCCATTTCGTGATTGAGCTATTCCAATGCCCGAATCAGTCCAAGCGCGGTCGAGAATATTTTCTTTATGCGTCGGCGATTCCATCCAGCCTTTGATCGCGAAGTAACTTAAATCGTTTGTCGGTTCGCAGAGAAAAAGATTTTCGCCGATTTTCGACCATTTTTTTATATGCGCGTCTTTCGCTCTTTCGACAACCGTCGCTCCTTCCGGGTCAAAGTGATCGAAAAATCCGCCGCGCGCCATTTTCCCGGAATAATCGCGCGCCAATTTCGACAATTCATAATTCCATCTCAACTCTCTCAATGCTTTCCGAGCCCGAACCTTATTAACCGAATCGAAGATTTCCATTTCCGTATCGGCGAAGTTTTTAACCGAAACGGAAAATAAAAAATTCCGGTTTGTGTTCACCGGTCGCTCTGCAAAGCTTTTAACGGAAAAACCGGAAAATATAGCAATCAACGCTAAAACGCCGCATTTAGCCGTCAACATTTTTTTTATTTTCATTTTTTTTGAAGTATAAGGGTTCCGGGGAAAGTTCGCCGCGATTGACACGCGAACGGAAAATTTCTGCATTTTCTTTTCAAGAATAAATTGATTGCTGTAGAAATTCAATCTTTTTCTTTAAGCTCAACGCCGCGCAAAGTTTATTTCATACGCGCTGGAATTTGGTACTTTAATTATCGCTGAAAGGTTTTAGAGACTACTTTGTTTCCAGTTTGTTCATTTCCGTTCCGGTCCATTCGCATAAAACTCTTATTTCTTCATCGCTCAATCGCGCGCTGGGGTGTATCCATAAATAAGACGATAAAGGCATCATTCGGCTTTCGACCTGTTCGCAAATTTCTTCGAGTTTGCGCTTTTTCCGGCGATTTTCGTATGTGTTCCAAATCGAGAAATTCAACTCGTTCCGTCCTTCTCTGATATGTTCGTCGAGAAATGCTGCGGATGGCTGAATTTTTGAATACCAGGGATAAATCGTTTCGTTTGAATGACAATCGGTGCAGGAGCGATTCAAAATTGCCTGAACGTTTTCGGGAACAGCGGTCGCCGATTGCAGAGTTTCGCTCTGAACGATTGGCGGATTGGTAAAATCGGGACGGAAAAATTGCAGAACTACAAAAATCGAAAATAAAATGATGATTATAATTTTTATTGCCCGCTTCATTAAGAATGATAAATACGAAAAACAAGTCGTGACCTAATCTTGTGGCGCTGATTCTTCATCTCGAAATCCGTTAATAAAGTGACTTGCCAAACTTTTGCTTCTGGCGTACAAAATTAAACCTATAACCATATAAACTATACTGGTTATAAGAACAACTCCGTAATTTGCAAGTTCACTCGGAACAGCTTGCAGAGAGGCTACTAAAATCCCAATGAGAATTGTAGCCCACATTGCTATTGCTTGAAGAAAAAATGCCAGAGCCTGCAATCGGATAATTATTGTAATTAGTTTTTTAAGATTATTCATTTCAATAAATCTTTCAAAGTCCAAATCATTTTCGTCAAGTCTTTTTACCATTACGGGTGTGCAATGTAAGGTTTTGTGGACTCTGCAAAGGTAAAAATAAGCGAAATACAAAGCTAAAGCTTAGTTCAATGTTTCCCGATTTGATAATTTTTTCTCAACCCCGAGATTAAAAAGCAAATGAAAAACAAATAATATTGTTTTAGAAACTTAAATGTGCTAACAACTGTTTGAAAGAAATTTCTATTTTACACTCTATTCTGATTTTCTCTGGAATAATGTCTGAAATTTTATCGTTAGATTTCCGTGACAATCATTTACGCGCTGACAATTCAGCTCGAATCGGTAAACTCGGGGAAGATTTGGCGGCGCGTTATCTTGTTCAAAACGGTTTCCGGCTTGTTATGTCGAATTTTAAAGTTGCCGTCGGCAGAAACCGCAAAAATGTTCCGATTACCGGCGAAATTGATTTGATTGCTTTAGAGGCGAACGTTCTTTGTTTCGTTGAAGTAAAGACGCGCAGCTCTGATGAATTCGCCGCGCCGGTTTCGGCTGTAGATTTGCGCAAACAGCGGCAGATAACCAGAACGGCACGCGTTTACCGCAACATATTTAATTTGCGCGGAATAAAATTTCGTTACGATGTCGTCAGTATTGTTTTGAGCCTCGAAGAACCGAAAATCGAGCTTTTCAGAAATTTTTGGACAGAAGATAAATTTCGTAAAAAATCCTGGAATATGGATTTTTTTTATGCATAATAAAAGAACTCAATTATAATAAAACAAACCAAAACCAACCCTTCAGAGGAGAAAATATGACTCGTTTTTTGATTTTTTCGATAATCTTATTGGCTATAACTATGTTTACAACAAATATTTCGGCGCAGCTTCCCCCGCTGATTGATCGCGAAGTTTTCTTCGACAATCCTGAAATTGCCGGAGCGCAAATATCGCCGGACGGTAATTACATCGCTTTTCGCAAGCCTTACAAAGGCACGCTGAACATCTGGGTAAAGAAAACCGATGAGCCTTTTGAAAAGGCGCGCCCGCTGACGAATCGAACCGACCGTCCGATTCCGAACTTCTTCTGGTCGCGCGACGGTAAATATATTTTATTCGTGCAGGACAAAGGCGGCGACGAAAATTACAACGTTTATGCCGTTAATCCGGCTGATTCTCCGGCGAGCGGCGCAGACGTGCCGACGGCGCGCAATATAACCGAGGCGCAAAATGTCCGCGCAATTATTCAAGAAGTTCCGCGAAGCGACGCGGACACGATTTATGTCGGCTTGAATGAGCGCGACAAAGCCTGGCACGACATATACAAAGTCAAAATCTCGACCGGCGAGCGAACTTTGTTAACCGAAAACAAAGACCGTTTGCAGGGCGTGATTTTTGACAATGCCGATAAAATGCGGCTGGCGATTCGTAATCCGCCCAACGGCGACACTGAAATTTTACTTCTCGACAGCGAAAAGCCGAAAGTTATTTATTCCTGCGATGTTTTTGAAACCTGTTCGCCGGTGCGTTTTCATAAAGACAACAAGCGCGTTTACATCTCGACCAACAAAGGCGAAACGGATTTAACACGGCTTATTCTGCTTGATGTTGCGACCGGTAAGGAAGAAGTCGTCGAAGCCGATCCGATGAAACGTGTTGATTTAAGCGGCACGAGCTTTTCCGACCTGACGAACGAAATTATCGCCACGGTTTATACAGATGACAGAAACCGCATCTACTTCAAAGATAAAAAATTTGAAGCCGATTACAACTACATCAAGAAAAAACTTGGCGACCGCGAAATCAATTTCAATTCGGGCACAAATGATGAAACCAAGTATATTATTTCAACTTACAGCGATACAGACCCCGGAACCGTCTGGCTTTACAATCGCAAAACAAAAAACCTTTCAACGCTCTATCAAGTGCGCGAAAAGCTACCGCGTCAATTTATGGCGGAAATGAAGCCCGTTCGTTATAAATCTTCGGACGGAATGGAAATTCCCGCCTATCTGACTTTGCCGAAAGGCATTCCGGCGAAAAATTTACCCGCCGTCATCGTTCCCCACGGGGGACCCTGGGCGCGTGATTTTTGGGGCTACAATTCATTCGCTCAATTTCTGGCAAATCGCGGTTATGCCGTTTTACAACCGAATTTCCGTTCCTCGACCGGCTACGGGAAAAAATTTCTTAATGCCGGAAACAACGAATGGGGACAAAAAATGCAGGACGATTTGACCTGGGGCGTGAGGTATATGGTCGAACAAGGCATCGCCGATCCGAAACGAATCGGGATAATGGGCGGTTCTTACGGCGGTTATGCGACGCTTGCGGGCGTTACTTTTACGCCGGATTTATACGCAGCCGCGGTAGCAATCGTCGCTCCTTCCAACTTGAAAACCCTGCTCGAATCAATTCCTCCCTATTGGGAAGCAGGACGCGTCATTTTCTACAAACGAATGGGCGATCCGAATACTTCTGAGGGCAAAGCGCAGTTGGAACGCCAATCACCTTTGACGCACGCGGCGAAAATCAAAACGCCGCTACTCGTTGTGCAGGGCGCAAATGATCCGCGCGTCAATAAACGCGAATCAGACCAAATCGTCATCGCTTTACGCGAGCGCAACTACCCGGTCGAATATTTAGTCGCGCCGGACGAGGGACACGGTTTTGCGCGTCCGGTCAATAATATGGCGATGATTGCCGCCGCCGAAAAGTTTTTAGCGAAACATTTGGGCGGGCGCTTTCAAGAATCAATGACGCCGGAAGTAGCTCAGCGATTAAAGGAGATTACGGTTGATCCGAAAACCGTAACAATCTCAATGCCGAAAAAGGCGGATATGAATGCCGCTGCGACGGTCAATATCACCGGCAAATGGAATTTGACAGCCAGCGCCGCCGGTCAGGAAATTCCTATTACTATGACCGTTAATCAATCCGGTTCGGACGTCACAGGAACGATTTCCTCGCCGCAGGGAAACGGAACTGTTGAAAACGGCAAAATAGGCGCAAATAATTTAACCGGAAAATTGAAAGTAAACATTGGCGGGCAAAATATGGAACTGACAATTGAAGGAACTATTAACGGAGATAAAATGACCGGAACAATTTCCGGTCCGGGGCTGCCGCCGATTTCATTTTCGGCAACAAAAGACAGGTAAAGAAAGAAGTGAAGAAATTCTAAAAATTTTTCTTTACTTCTCTTCTCCTTCTTTTCTATTTCTGGCTTCGCGGAACTTTCGCGTCGGTCAAGACAACGAAATCTCCCAGGTCGGAGTGTTTCGCTTTATCGAAATTAGTGAAATTCTCGTCGTAACGCATTGTCACGACGAGAATTTTGGTTTTCGGTTGATATTTTAACAAATGCTCGACTGTTCCCAACCGATTTTCAGTATGAAAACTTCCATTCAAATGAATAACCAGTGCGTTTTTATGACGATTTAAATTTTCCGCAATCGAATAAGCCATCGTCGCGTCCCAAAGAGCCTGCGCAGCCAACATCGGAGTATGCGGATTCGGCGAATTCGCCGGCGCCCCCATTAAGGCGTTAAATTTTTTTGCGTAAGCCGCTGACGCTTCGCCGAAAGGCAGCGGAGCGAGCCATTTTTTCGCTTCAGGCGAAAGTTCGCTGAGCGAATCACGCCCCAGCCTGGAAACCATATTGACATAGCGGCGCGGTGCGTTTGCCGCAACAACTTCAATGTTTTTTTCTTTCGCGTATTCGACCAGCGGGCGGTAATCAGTCTTATAATTGCCCCAAGGGCGGCTCGACGAAAGAAAGTGAGCTTCTGTAATCTGATTTTTCAAATACTCATTGATGACCGTCTGTACACCACGCTCGAACATCTCCAGCGAAAGAATTAATTTTCTTTGAGAGGCGTATTTTTCATTCGCCTTTGTAAAAATTTCAAACTGAAGGGCGTGTGCGACCGCATCATCGTGCTGTTCGCCTAAAAAAACAACATCGGATTTGCCGATTTGTTCAATAATCGCGTTCACGCTTGCCGGTTTTCCGTTAGCCTCGAAAATACGGTAACTATTTTCGTTTGACTGACTGTAAATTGAAGCTGTCATTATAAATAAGAGAAGAACTAGAATAGTTTTCAACATAATTTTTTGTCGAACAGATTAATTTAAATAAAGATTATCATAAACTCTCACCGAATATTTTTTTCGCGTCCATTTACACTAAATTCCGCTATTAATAAGATTTTTCACGGTGTCCCGAATACAGACAAATAATTAATATTTGTTGTCCCAAATTGAAACAATGAAACTGATTACAATTACAAATATTTTTATAAACAGCCGAAAAAGCCGTTATTTTAATAAAAATGAATTATTTGGCACATTCATTGCTCTGTCACAATTTCAAGCTAACAAGCTCAAAATTTCAAGGAGGAATATTTATGAATAACGACGGAACATTTAAAGAGGAAGCCGGTGGCTTTAAGGACAGAGTAGTCGGAGGCGCAAAAGACGCTGCCGGATCAATAACCGGAGATCGTAGTTTGGAACGCGAAGGCGAAGCTCAAAATGCTTTCGGTAATCAGAGACAGGAAAACAACGATGTTCTCGGCTCAAGCACAAGCGGTTATGGAACCGGAGCAAGCACGGGAACAAGCAGCGGAATATTGACCGGTATGTTTAGAGACCGTGAAAGCACGGAAAGAGCATACAGTTCGCTCAGAAGTCGCGGATATAACGATGACGATGTTAATTTAATGATGTCCGATCAAACCCGCGATAGCTGGTTCAGTGATGACGATGCTGCTAATTCCGAACTCGGCTCGAAAGCGATGGAAGGCGCCGGAGCAGGTTCGGCAATCGGCGGCACATTAGGCGCAATTATCGGCGGCATCGCAGCCATCGGAACGAACGTCGTTCTTCCCGGATTAGGTTTGGTTGTCGCGGGACCGATTGCGGCTGCTTTAGCCGGAGCCGGAGCCGGAGGATTAACCGGCGGATTAGTCGGCGCTTTAGTCGGTTCAGGTATTCCCGAAGAACGTGCGCAAGTTTATGAAGAAGGGGTTCGTAACGGCGGAGCAGTTCTCGGCGTTAAACCTCGCAACCAGGAAGATGCGGATTATTTTGAAAATGAATTCCGCAACTATCGCGGCGAGCACATCTATCGCTAATCGTTAGATTCATTTGTTTATCTTCTATAAAAAATCCGTCTCGGTACGTTCCGGGACGGATTTTTCGTTTTAATCGCCGCATAAAATTTGAGCCGCGAGAAGCGGAATCATAATTTCGTGATGTCCTGTGACGGAAAAACCGCGTCCGGCACCGTTTGCAGTCGGACGGCGAACGACATTGGTCATCGGGCGATAATGCTGAATAAAATCAAAATTTGCCGTGGTGAAATCCTGTAAATCGAATCCGAGATTTCTGACGACCGTCACTGCTTTCAAAAATATTTCCGGCATAGTTACCGCCGAACCGAAATTCAGGTAAACGCCGCCTCCGTTCAATTCCTTGACGATTGAGCAAAAAAGCTTAAAGTCCGTGTGCGAAGCAGCGCCTAATGCCGCGCCGTCGCAATTTTTGTGAAAATGACCTATATCGGCTCCGATTGTTAGATGTGCCGTAAACGGAATTTTATTTTTATATGCCTGGTATATAAGCGAACTTTCGCCGTTAGGCGGATTTTGCCGCGAAACTTCCATGCCCATAGCTTCGCCTAATCCGATTTCATCGTCCGACGCGTTTACCGCGGCGCGATTCAGAATTTCTCCGGTTTCTCTTGCCGCGCCGAAATCGCCTTTTCCGAGCGTCGCGTCTACGTCTTCCGATGTAAAACCGGCGAGAGCGATTTCCGTATCATGTACGAGAACCGAGCCGTTCGCCGCAATTGCCGAAACGTACCCCCGCTTGATTAAATCAATAATAATCGGAGAATTCCCCGTTTTGACGACGTGCCCGCCGATTCCCCATATTACGGGTTTGTTCAAATATTTTGCGCGTTTTATTTGCGAGGCTATTTCGCGCAATGATCGAACGGCGAGTATATTCGGAAGTTTTTTGAGAAAGTCGGTGAGCGATTCGTCTTTTGTAACCGGCTCGGCAAAATCATCAATCGTCACCTTGCTCGGACGCGAAGCGAGCTCGTATGTGCTGATCTTTTCCAGATTTATCGGCTGAAATTTTTCGTAGACAGACATTTGAAATTTTTTCTTGCCTCTTTAGAAGTAATCAAACAAATTTAATTTACTAATCAACAACCGAACAATCGGTTTAGTTGGGCTAACAAAAAAACGAGTCCTTTTAAGACCCGTTTTTTCTTACCTGCTTAATTCAATTTGAAGCAGTTAACGTCCCGAAGCAAGCTGCAAACGCGCCTGAGCTTTTTCGAGCCGCTCTTTTTCTACTTCAAATTCGTCTTCCGTTCCGCTCCAAGCTGAAAGAACTTTCTCGGCTGATTCGCGTTCGGCGCGTGCGGCTTCGGCATTAATTTCGTCGGCTCTTTCGGCTACGTCTGCCATAATCGAAACTTTATTCGCGCTGACTTCAACAAAGCCGCCCGAAACAACCATTCTTTCGGTTGCGCCGCGATTGGAATAAGTCAGAATCCCGGATTTAAGCGACGAAATAAGCGGCACGTGATTCGGCAAAATACCGATTTCACCGTTCGTCGTCGGAATCGTCACGGCGTCAACCGTTTCATCAAAAACTCTTTTTTCGGGCGTTACTATTTCTAAATTCAACATAAATTCAATTACGAATTACGAATTTCAAATTACGAATTACGAGAGAAAAAAGAATTGCTCTTTTTAATTCGTAATTCGTAATTGATAATTCGTAATTGTTAAGCTCCTGCCGCCATTTTCTTGGCTTTTTCGCGGGCTTGCTCGATTGTGCCGACCATATAGAACGATTGTTCGGGCATATCGTCGCATTTACCGTCGAGAATTTCGCGGAAACCTTTGATGGTGTCGTCAATTTTGACGTACTCGCCTTTCAAACCGGTGAACTGCTCGCCGACCGTAAACGGCTGCGAGAAGAAACGCTGGATTTTGCGAGCGCGAGCGACGGTTAATTTATCGTCTTCGCTTAATTCATCAAGACCCAAAATAGCGATAATGTCCTGCAAATCTTTATAACGCTGCAAAATACGTTTAACTTCCTGCGCCGTTCGATAATGTTCCTCGCCGACGATTGCCGGATCGAGAATACGCGAGTTTGACGCGAGCGGGTCAACCGCCGGGTAAATTCCGAGCTCTACGATTTGGCGTGAAAGCGCGGTTACAGCATCGAGATGCGCGAACGTGGTTGCCGGTGCCGGGTCAGTGTAATCGTCCGCCGGAACGTAAACGGCTTGAATCGAAGTGATAGCTCCGGTTTTCGTCGAAGTAATGCGTTCCTGCATTTCGCCCATTTCCGTCGCAAGGTTCGGCTGATAACCTACCGCGGACGGCATTCGTCCGAGAAGCGCCGACACTTCCGAGCCGGCTTGCGTAAAGCGGAAAATGTTATCAACGAAGAAAAGTACGTCGTTTCCTTGATCGCGGAAATACTCGGCGACTGTCAAACCGGACAAAGCAACTCTGAGACGCGCTCCCGGCGGTTCGGTCATCTGCCCGTAAACGAGCGACACTTTTGAATCTTTCAACTGATTCTTATCAACCTTCGTCAAATCGAATGAACCGGTGTCTTTAAAGTTGTGCTCAAAACCTTCGCCGTATTTGATAACGTTCGATTCGACCATTTCGCGCAAAAGGTCGTTGCCCTCGCGCGTTCTTTCGCCGACGCCCGCGAACACCGAATAACCTTCGCGTCCTTTTGCGACGTTGTTGATAAGTTCCATAATCAGAACCGTTTTTCCAACGCCCGCGCCGCCGAACAGACCGATTTTTCCGCCGCGCAAAAACGGCTGAACGAGGTCAATAACTTTGATTCCGGTCTCGAACATTTCCAATCTGGTTGATTGTTCATCGAACGAAGGAGCGTGGCGGTGAATAGAATATTTCGTTTCGGCATTAATCGGTCCGAGCTCGTCAACCGGCTCCCCGATGACGTTCATCACGCGTCCGAGTGTCGGAGCGCCGACCGGCACGCTGATCGGTCCGCCCAAATCAATCACTTTCATTCCGCGCACCATTCCATCGGTCGGCAGCATCGAAACGGCGCGCACGCGTCCTTCGCCTAAATGCTGCTGAACTTCCGCGATAACATCAACCGGCGCTTCGACATCGAAGCCGTCTGACGTAATTCGCAGTGCTTGATAAATCGGCGGCAAATAATTATTTGAAAATTCTACGTCAACGACCGGACCGATAATCTGCACGATTTGTCCGACTTGTTGACCATTGCCATTATTAGTCATTTTTAATAAAACTCCTCTGATAGATAAGAAAAAAGGTTAGTTAACAAAGGAAAAAGACTATCATATTCGTTCGAAAAAACGCAAAGACGCTCATAAAAAATGGCATTTAGAACCAGAAGTTTTATAATTCGAATATTATGAAATGGTTGAGCTCAATTCTGACTGCCGGAACTTTCGCAATTTTGTATTTTTACGAAAGAAAAAAACCGCTGCGGCGGCAAATCGAACCGAAGAAAATAAATGCCGCGCGAAATTTGGCAATCGCTTCGACGGCGGGTGCGGCAATGAGTTTTCTAGAAAAGCCGGTTGCCGATAAATCAACGAATTTTGTCGAAGAAAAAAAGTTCGGCTTGTTGAAAATTTTTCGGCTGCCGAAAATTGCAGAAATTATTTTTGCGGTAATTTTGCTCGATTACACGCTTTACGCGTGGCACGTTTTAACGCATAAAGTTCGGTTTTTATGGCGTTTTCACCAAATTCACCACGCCGATCTGGATTTGACGGCTTTGACCGCAGCCCGTTTTCATTTCGGTGAAATAACGATTTCCGTGTTGTTTCGAGCCGGACAAATTTTGTTGATCGGAGTCTCGCCGCAGGCACTGCAAACGTGGCAAACCTTACTGTTTATGAGCATTTTCTTTCACCACTCAAATGTGCGTCTCCCGAAAGGTTTTGAAGACAGACTGCAAAAACTTATCGTCACGCCGCGACTTCACGGCATTCACCACTCAATCGAAGAAGATGAACAAAACTCAAACTGGTCGAGCGGTTTAACGATCTGGGATATTTTGCACGGAACTTTCCGCAGCGACGTGCCGCAAAACGAGATTACAATCGGCGTGAAAGGTTTTGACGAAACGAGTGATGTAGGTTTGGGAAAAATGATTTTCAAGTCGTTTCAAATTACGAATTGCGAAAAAACCTTTTCATAATTCGCAATTCGTAATTTGAAATTCGTACTTTCTACGCCGCTCGCGTTTCTCCGCCGAGAATCGTCAGAATTTCTCCGGTAATGTAACTAGAATCCGCGTCAGAAGCGAAAAACACGTAAGCCGGAGCGCATTCTTCCGGTTGACCGGGGCGCTTCATCGGCGTGTCAGCTCCGTGTTCGGCGACCTTTTCGGCTTCCTTATCGGCGACATTCAAAGGCGTCCAGATCGGTCCCGGCGAAACGCAATTTACCCGAATATTTCTTTCGACTAATTGCTGCGCCAGAGATTTCGTAAACGCGTGAATCGCGCCTTTCGTTGCCGAATAATCGAGCAATTCTTTATTGCCTTCGAGTCCGGTTATCGAACCGGTATTAACGATTGTGCCGCCTTCGGGCAAATGCTTCAAAGCGGCTTTCGCCATATAGAAATAACCGAAAATGTTCGTTCTGAAAGTTTTTTCAAATTGTTCGTCGGTGATGTCTTCGGGCGATTTTTGATGCTGCTGAAAAGCGGCGTTGTTTACTAAAACATCGAGTTTTCCGAACTCTTTTACCGTTCTCTCGATTGCTTCTTCACAGAATTTTGAATCTTTAACATCGCCCGGAATCAAAAGCGATCTGCCGCCTTCTTTTTCGATGTATTCAGCGGTTTCTTTAGCGTCAACTTCTTCTTCGGGCAAATAGACGATAGCCACATCGGCGCCTTCGCGAGCGTATAAAACGGCGACGCTTCTTCCGATTCCCGAATCTCCGCCGGTGATTAATGCAACTTTGCCTTTTAATTTTTCAGAACCTTTGTATTTCGGCGCGAGAAACTCCGGTCGCGGCGTCATTTTCGCTTCGATTCCCGGTTTCGGCTGATGCTGCGCGGGCATCGGCGATTTCGGCTGTTCTTCGTGTTGCGGTTTTGTTGATTCTCCCATTCTTTCTCCCTGGTTCGTTATTTATTGTGTTAGAAGTTTCAAGGTTTAAGGTTCAAGCGTAGTTTCTCAACCTCAATCTCGAGCGTCAAAACGCTTGTTGCGAAACTTAAACCTTGAAACTTCAATTATTATCCGTTTGCCGTCGCGTTGATGTTGTAACGCAGCACCGCCCCGACGCCGTTCGCTTCTTTCAAAAGTGATTCGTCTTCGATGAAAACGATTTTCGCGGCGGAATTCAAGGCGCGGATGAGCAGTTCGTCGCCGACCTGACGGGATTCTTTAACGTCGGGCAACTCGTCGCTCGCCGAATTGTCATCGCCCGGAGCATAAGCTTTCAATACTTTCTTCAACTTTTTCGGGCTGTATTTGATCGAGTTAAACGACGAGCTAATAATCAATTCTTCGACTTGTCCATTCGACAACGCCGCGAGAGTGTCTTCGACGCCCATCGTTCCGAGACCTGCCGCCGCCTTTGCCGCGTCGTACATTCGCTCGACTCTTTCCTTATCTTTTACGGCGTTATACATCGCCATCACTTCGTGCGTTTTTTCACGAATTTCATTTTCCGAAGCGTACTGATTTAAATTCAGCGTATCAATTACCGATTCTTCGACCGCTTTAGACAGTTGCGGACGCAGAATCGGCATAATCGTTCTTTCGTCGCCGCACAATATCAAATGTTCGATCTTCGCGTCGCGCATCAATTTTTCCAATTCTTCGACAGTTTCCTTCGCGTGCTGAAGATGAAAATTAGCGATGTGGCGTTGATAACGCGCCTGTGACCAGCCGCCGACTTTGGTTCCCTGCGTTACGTCGTTTTCTATTTCTTCAACCTTCGCCTTTGTTTCTGTTTGGACGTTCATCGTATTTTCGCCGCCGAAGATGTAGATATCGGCTTTGTTTGTATCCGACCATAAAACGGCGTATTTCGGATTCTGCTCAATAACTCGCACGAACGGAAAGATATGCGGGCGGTCGAAATCAAAAAGCCGGTTATTCGGAAAAGCAACGTCTAGCTGTACGGTCTCAAACAAATCCGCGCCGGTGCACGCGAAAATAGCGATGCCGTTGGCGGATTCTTCAATTCCGGTTTCCAGAAAGTTTTGAATTTTTTCGATGTCCGATTTAAAGCTCTGCGCCGCCGCGCTTTCCTCGTCTTTATAGTTTTCGCTCAAATCGGCGATTTCCTGTCTGAGCCAGACCCGGTATTCATCACGACCGTTTTCGTTTGGTGTCGCGTCGAGATAAAGACTTACGACGGGAAAACCGCTCGGTTCAAAAGCTGCGAGTTTTTCTACTAATTTGTTTAATTTCATATTTTACTTCCGGTTTGTTTTATATTTTTTCGCCGGAACTTCCTCCCTTTTTCGTTATTAAAAGTTTGTATAAAAAAAAAGAAAAAACAACGATGCGAAACCGTTGCTCTTTCTCGAGAATACTGTTTATTTATTTATCGTTTTTTCCGTCGGACGCATTTTTGCGCCCGGAACCGCTTTTTTTGCCGCCGCCGTCCTGCTTATTTACGGTCGCCCACGCGCGACGCTCGGCTTCATCTTCGGAAACGCCCTGATTTTCGTAGCCTTCTTCGATGTGTTCCGCCTGACGTTTTTGTTTGTCCGTATATTTATCTTTGTCGCCCCTCGGCATACCTTGTCCCTCCCTTGTTCACAATAAAAAACTTAAAAAACGCTTACAAGATACTAATTGATCGTTTTCGAAGATTTCTTTTTAACCTGGCAAAACGGTTTTCAATGCTGGTTGAAACATTATTTGTTACGGATTCTTTCGCAACTTCCGTTTCAATTTTTTTATCTTCGGAAATTTTTTCCTGTTCGCCGGACATTTTAAAAATAACCGATTCGGTTTTCAAAATTTCGACTTCGCCGTTCATACCTGTCTTCCCTCACTGTACAAAAACCCTTGTTAAAAGCGAAAGTAACTGTTTTTTGTTACTTCAACCGTAAATTTCCGATTGCTCAAGCATCGCATAAATCGGCGAAAAACAAAAGTATTTTTTGTCCGAACCGGCTTGATTTTTTGTAAATTTTCGTTGACAGCCCCGAAGCCTTTTAGTAGCCTCAATTTATTAAAAGCTAAATTCTAAAAAACAAGGAAATTTTTTTAATTTGAGTAATTTAAGAAAAATCGAATTGCCACCGCAAGGCTTAAAAACGCTTTTCGGCGTTCAAGACCAAAATATCAAATATCTCGAAACGCTTCTCGACGTAAATATCGGTGCTCGCGGCAACGAAATTCTAATTGACGGCGACCCGAAAGATATTCAGACAGTAGAACAAATTCTCGGCGATTTCGCCGATCTTTTCGATGAAGGAAATACCTTTTCCGATAAAGAGCTGCGTGACGCCTTTAAGCAAATTGCCGAAGACCGCGCTTACTCGCTGAAAGATTATTTCACGAAATCGCGCTTTAATCCGTCGGGCAAAAAACAAGTCGCGCCGAAAACCGCCAACCAGCGCAAATACATCGAAGCGATGTCGAAAAACGATCTGACTTTCGGCATCGGTCCAGCCGGGACGGGAAAAAGTTTTCTGGCTGTCGCGATGGCGGTCAACGCGCTGTTTCAAAAACAGGTTTCGCGCATAATTTTAACGCGCCCGGCAGTCGAAGCCGGCGAGAGGTTAGGATTTTTGCCTGGCGATCTGCAGGATAAAGTTGATCCTTACCTGCGCCCGCTTTACGACGCATTATTCGATTTGGTAGACAACGAGCGCGTTACGAAAATGCTCGAAAAGCGAATTATCGAAATCGCTCCGCTGGCGTTTATGCGCGGCAGAACTTTATCGGATGCGTTTATCATTCTGGACGAAGCGCAAAACACGACGGGCGAGCAAATGAAGATGTTTTTGACGCGTATCGGTTTCGGCTCGAGAGCCGTTGTTACGGGCGATAAAACTCAGATTGACTTGCCGCGCGGTCAAAAAAGCGGTCTAAAGGAAGCTGAAATAATTTTATCTGACATTGAAGGAATTGAATTTATACATTTCAATGACCGTGACGTTGTGCGGCACAAACTCGTGCAGATGATTGTCAAGGCTTACGACGCTCATCAAGAAAAAACCGAAGCTAATGAAAATGACAATCGAAGAAGCTACAACGCGTAAATAATGCTTGAAATTGTCAACAATCAACGCAAATTCAAACTCGAATTAAACGTATTTAGCGAATTTACCGGGCGAGCGCTTGCTTCGATTCCCGAAGCCGAAAAAAAAAGTCCGACAATCGCCTTTGTTTCCGACCGCAGAATGCGCGGACTGAACAGAGATTTTCGCGGGAAAAACGCGACGACCGACGTTTTATCATTTCCTTTTGAAGCTGACGAATACGATTTGGAAACGGATAATCTCGGCGACATTGTAATTTCCGTCGAACAAGCCGAACGCCAAGCGCACGAAAATAACCTAACGCTCGAAAACGAAATCAACCAGTTGATTCTGCACGGCATTTTGCATCTTTGCGGCTATGACCACGAGACAGACAACGGCGAAATGAACCGGCGCGAGTTGGATTTGCGTGAGAATTTAAGGATTTGACCGTAAAGAGCACGGAAAGCACAGATTTCGGTAAAGGCGCAGACGAATATGTCTGAAACCCGACAGTAACAAGTCTTTATCAAACTTTAACCTTATCATTACAAATTTTCTTTACTTTTATGCTGCAGTTTTTCTTTTTCGAAAAGTTCTCTGTGGCAAAATAAAAAAATGAGCGACATATACAAAACTGCTGACCCGTGTGTGATGGTAATTTTCGGAGCGACCGGAGATTTAACCAAACGCAAACTTTTCCCCGCGCTTTATAATCTGGCAAAACAAAATTTTCTGCCCGAAAGTTTCGCCATCATCGGCGTCGGGCGGCAGGAGCTTTCGACCGAAGATTTCTGGAGTAAAATAAGCGCCGATCTAAAGGCGTTCGTCGGCGCGGACATTGATAAAAATTTGCTCAAATGGTTCGAGGACCGAACCTTTTATACCGGCGGCGATTTCGACGACGATAAAAAACTGTTCAAGGATATAAAAGAGCTGCTCGCAGAGGTTTGCAAGAAACTGGAAATACCGGAAAACTTTTTTTATTATCTCGCCACGCCGCCGCAGCTTTTCGCCAACGTCACCGAAAAAATCTGTAAAAACGGGTTGGGAAAGCAGGAAAACGGTCATTGGCGAAGGTTTATTTACGAAAAACCTTTCGGGCGCGATATAGAGTCAGCCATAAAACTCAACGCACAGTTATTGAAATTATTAGACGAAAACCAGATTTACCGGATTGACCATTATCTCGGCAAAGAAACCGTTCAAAACATTTTGGTCTTTCGGTTCGGGAACAGTATATTTGAACCGATCTGGAATCGAAATTACCTGGATCACGTTCAGATTACGGTTGCCGAACAGCTCGGCGTCGAAACGCGCGGCGGCTACTATGACACGGCTGGCGCATTGCGCGATATGATTCCGAACCATATCTTTCAACTCGTCACGCTAACCGCGATGGAACCGCCGATTTCGTTCGAGGCGAACGCCGTTCGCGACGAACAAGCGAAAATACTCGGAGCAATTCAGCCTTTTTCGCCCGAAGACGTTTTACACAAAGCAGTTCGCGGGCAATACGGAGAAGGAGAAATAGATAAAAAGCAAGTTCCGGCTTACCGCAGCGAACCGAACGTTGCGCCTAACTCAAACACGGAAACTTATGCCGCGCTGAAGCTCTCGATTGATAACTGGCGCTGGGCGAACGTGCCGTTTTACGTGCGAACCGGAAAACATCTGCCGGGAAAACACACGGAAATCGTTGTTCAATTCAAAAAAGCGCCGTTTATGCTTTTCCGAAACACGCAGATCGAGCGCCTGACGACAAACAGAATAGTCATACACATACAGCCTGACGAAGGCATTACGCTGCATTTCGGCGCGAAGCTGCCGGGTCCGATTGTTGATATGGGCGCGGTTGATATGGATTTTAATTATCTTGACCATTTCGGTAAAACCAGTTCGACCGGTTACGAGCGTTTGCTTTTCGATTGTATGATCGGCGACGCGACGCTTTTTCAACGCGCCGATATGGTCGAAGCAAGCTGGCAGATCGTCTCACCGGTTCTCGACGTTTGGAACGCGATTCCGGCACGCGATTTTCCGAATTACACTTCGGGAACGTGGGGACCGGCGGAGGCGGATTTACTGCTCGAACAAGACGGTCGCAAATGGAAAAATACTGTTGATTGAAAATTCGATTTGAAAAGATGAAACCAGACGTTCAAATTTTCCCCGATATTGAAAGTCTCAACCAAGTGGCGGCTGAGAAATTTATCCGCTTTGGAAACGAAGCGATAAAAGAAAAGAACAGATTCGCGGTTTCGCTTTCGGGCGGCTCGACGCCGAAAGCTCTTTATAAATTGCTTTCAGGCGAAAAATACAGAAATGAAATTGACTGGAACAAAGTTTTTTTCTTTTTCGGCGACGAACGCAATGTTTCGCCCGACGACGAACAGAGCAATTACCGAATGGCAAATGAAAACTTTTTCATTCCTTTGCTGATTTTCGACGAAAATATTTTTCGCTGGCAAACCGAGCTGCAAAATGCCGAACTAATAGCCGAAAAATACGAACATTCTATCAAAGCCTTTTTCAACTTGTTGGAGAACGAGCGCCCGCGTTTCGATTTAATTCTGCTCGGGATGGGCGATGACGGACACACTGCCTCGCTTTTTCCGTATACAAAAGCATTGAACGAAACCCAAAAAATCGCTGCCGCAAACCACGTTGAAAAATTAGCGACTACAAGATTAACGCTGACGTTTCCCGCGCTGAATAATGCCGCAAATATCATTTTTCTTGTTGCAGGCGAAGACAAAGCCGAAACTTTGCGCATAGTTCTGGAAAGCGCTTCGCAACCCGAAAAATATCCTGCGCAAAATATAAAACCCGTGAACGGAAAGCTATTCTGGCTGACGGACGCGCAAGCGGCGGGAAAGTTGACGGCATTTTAGATTTTTTACCCGCAAAAACCGCAGTCCAACGATGTTTTACTTTTCTTTGACGCGCAATTACCATAAACTCACGTTTTAACTATGGAAATTGAGATAGTTTCGTCGGTCTTAATTCTGATTGTCCTGGTTTTTCTGGCGACGATTGATATGTCGTTTTCTCATCTTTCCGATGTCAGTCTGCGCCGCATCGCCGCTGATTTTGAAGAAAGTCAAAATACGAGGTCGGCTGATTTCTTCCGCGAAATTCTCGAAAATCGTCCGCGTTTTCGGTTCATTCTCTCGTCGGCGATTCAGTTTTTGTTAATCATATTTACCGTTCTTGTAACTTTAATCGTTCTTCACTACACCGAGGAAAATCATTATCAACTGCTTTTTTACTCGATATTAATCGGTTTAACCTTTTCCGTCATTTTCCGTCAAATCATCCCGCGCCTTATCGTTTGGAGAAACCCGGACAGCAAACTTTTATTTTTGCTGCCGCTCGTCCGCCCGCTTTACGGGATCGTTTCGGTTTTTGTAAATCCCTTTATCTCGCGGCGTCAAATTAGGGAACAGCAAAAACTCGAACTTTCGGTTACGCCCGACGCGGCGGAAGAAAAAATGGAAGACAACGCCGACGATTTTCAAGCTTTGATGGAAGTCGGCGAGGCAGAAGGAATTATCGAAGAAAAAGAGCGCGAATTAATCGAAACTATGGTCGAATTCAGCGATACGCGCGCCGGTGAGGTAATGACACCGCGCACAGAAATCTGCGCTCTGCCGATTGATTCGACCGTCACAGCCGCTCGCGATTTGATAATTGGCGAAAAATACTCGCGTTTGCCGGTTTACCGCGAAACGATTGACAACATCGAAGGCGTCATATACGTTCGGGATTTGCTGAACGCGTGGGCTGACGGAAAGGAAAAGGAAACGATTGAAACAATGCTGCGTCCCGCTTATTTTGTTCCCGAAACGAAATCCGTTTCGGAACTATTAAAAGACATGCAGACAAATCACGTTCAAATCGCGATTGTTGTTGACGAATACGGCGGCGTTGCGGGTCTCGTCACGGTCGAGGACATAATCGAAGAAATCGTCGGCGAAATCGAGGACGAAGATATCGAAGAAGAAGAAATCATCGAAATTATCGAAGGCGAGGAAGGCTACTTCGACGTTCTGGGTTCGACCGAAATCGGCAAAATCGAACGGCTTTTCGATATGGAAATCGAAGACGACGATTTTACGACGATTGCCGGACTCGTGACGAGCGAGGTCGGCTACGTTCCGAAGTCCGGCGAGAAGCTCAGTTTTCGGGGTTTGGAAGTAGAAATTCTGCGGGCGGACGAAAAGAAAATTACGCTTTTAAGATTGAGGAAAATGGTTGATGACCCGGAATTAACAATTTTGGAAGAGACTTAAACCGGGCTAATAAATTTTACCGGTGTTCTAACTTTAAAGTTATTTTTCGGCAAATTCTCATATATCTGTTTCCTATTCTTGGTTCAGCACTATTCGATGAAGTTATATTTTTAATACGCCTGGAAATTTTCAGCATCATCGAATAGTGCTTTGCAATGCGGCTCGCTCGACTATTCAGCAAGAATCGAATAAACGTCGCGCCGCGCTTTGTTAACGATTTCGTTGATGCGTTTGATGGTTTCCCCATCGCCGTCGCGCACGCCTTCCTTGACCGCCGCTCCGAGCTTCATCAAAGATTTGCGTATTTCAAGCGCCTGTTCCATTTTAGGATTCGCCTCAAACCGCGTCTGACCGCGTTCTTCAAGCAGTTTTAATCCCTCTTCGGTAATCGTATAAACTTTTTTGCTCTCAATCTGCTCGCTGGTCAGATAACCGCCTTCTTCGAGCATCTGCAGCGTCGGGTAAACTGAACCCGGTGAGGGACGATAACCGCCCGATTGTTTTTCAAGCTCACTGATAATCTCGTAACCGTGTCGCGGAGTTTCTTTCAAGATTTCCAGCAGATGAAACTTTATATCGCCTCTACGCATTCGCATAAAATCACCGCCAAAACCCGGACCGCACCCGCCGCGCCCGAATTTAAAGCCTTTGCCTCCAAACATTTATTTTTACCTCACTAATTTAAATTTTTCAATGAAATCAACTTTCATCGTGATATAATAATATGTATCACGATATATCGTAATAGGTCAAGTAATAACATAAAAGCAAAGAAGTGCTAGAATAAATTTGCTAATTTCAAGCAACAAAATATTTCATTATTAAGCAACAAAATATTTCATTTTCGCGCTGGAGTATTTCAGTCGCCGTCTCATTTTTATTTTATTGTAAACGCGCCTTTATTAAGATAAAATTATGTTTAGTCAACAAATTTCAACGATTTCAGTCGCCAATTTTTGTTTTCTAAATTTTCAAACAAGGAAGGGGTTAAATATGCGTGATTTATTTCGAGGCTTGATTGCCGGCGCCGCGGCTTATAAACTTGGCGGCGGCTTGATTTCGACGATCATAATTTTCATTATCGTCTTTTGGCTGCTCGGTAAATGTTAATTTTGATTTTTTCAACCGGAAAACGCGAAGATTTTAATCCTCGCGTTTTTTTGTATTAGTTACCTGCTAAAAGTTCTCTCTGACTTGCGGTTTATAATTTTTCGATTCTTTTGCATTAAAAATACAGACTTTTTCAGTTATCCAATCGTCTAAGTATTGAAAGTGAATTTTTTCTCTTTCCAAAACGTGTTTGGTAGTATTCTCGTGCCAAAATTGTTTAGAACACGAGCGAATGTTAACGAATTTAACGGATGAGCAATTGGTCGGTTTGGCGATTTCGAATAATGCTGAGGCTTTCGGAGAAATCGTAAAGCGTTGGGAAAGAAAGATTTTCGCGCTCTGTTTCGGTATGCTCGGTTCGGAAGCCGATGCGCGCGACGCGACGCAGGAATCTTTCATCGCCGCTTACCGGAATTTGGCGAACTTTCGCGGCGAAGCAAAAGTTTCATCCTGGCTTCATCGGATTGCCGTTAACCAATGTTTGACAGTAAAAAGACGCGCAAAAACTCGTTCGGAAGATTTTTTAAGCGAAGACGAATCGGCGGAGGATACAACTTTCGTCGCTCCGGCTCATCTTTCGCCATTGCGAAAGACCGAACAAAACGAGCGTTTGACATTGATTCGCCAGGCTATCGGGTCGCTGCCCGCCGATTTGAGACAGGTGATTGTGATGAAAGAATTTGAAGAAATGACTTTTCAACAAATTTCGGAAATCCTGAATCTACCGCTCAGCACAGTCAAAAGCCGTCTTTACACGGCTTTGAAACAGTTGCGGTCGAAGCTCGAAAGAACGCCGCTCGAAGTTGTTTAAATTTTTGATTGGTAAAGTTATGTCGAAAAGTAATCATATTTCCGAATGTAAATTTTCCGACGAGATGCTCGCGTATCTCTACGGTGAAATCGGCGAAAAGGAAAAATCTGTTTTTGAATCTCATTTGTCAGACTGCTCGATCTGCACTGACGAATTGGCTGATTCTGCATTCGCGCGTTTTTCCGTTCAACAGTGGCGCGACGCCGAATTCGCGCATTTGGAAACGCCATTAATAAACATTCCGTTTGAAACGAAAGCGGAGGTGACAACCGGTTCAGATATTTCAGTGTCGTGGCTCGAACGCCTACGTCGATTGGTTTCACTTTCCCCGACCTGTATGACAGCAGGCGGCGCGTTTGCGACTCTGGCAATTTGTATCGGTCTGCTTTTCGGCTTTTTGAATCTTTCCTCGTCAAATGAAGTTGCCGAAAACAATGACAAGCTAACATCCGCTACTGTTTCGCCGATTTCGGAAATTGCTGAAAAACAAACAAAAGACGTTTATGCGGAAAACACGAATACAATACCCGTGTCCAAAAAAACATCCGAGTCGCCGAACAGGACCGTCGAGATTACTCAAAGTGAGACGCTGCGCGAAAATAAATCTCGCTTTGAATCGAAAAATTCTCCGATTAAAATAAAGGAAAGCATTCGTAAAGAAAAACCTGTCAAACAATTTAACGCGAAAGCCACGCCCGACGAACTGCAGACGGCTTCCAAAACGGTCATTCAGTCAGCCGTCTCTCCGACCGGGCGAATTCCTGCTCTAAGTTCTTTCGACGAAGAGGAAGATAATACTTTGCGGCTTGCGGAATTGTTTAATGATATTGATTCGGAAAAATAAACTACGAATAAAAATATGAGAAAATTCAATCTTTTCAATTTAATGCTGATTTGCGCTTTGTCGCTTTTTGTTTTTACTACCGCGAAAGCTCAGGAAGAAATGCCGGTCGGCGCGCCGCCTAAAGCAGCCGAGAATTTACCGCCGCGCCCGAATCTTTTTCAGGAACTAGGATTAACGGGCGAGCAAATGCAGCAAATTAAACGGCTGAACTCGGAAAGAAAACCGTTAATGCAGGAAGCACAACGCCGCGTTCGCGAAGCGATGCGAAATCTCGACAGAGCGATTTACGCCGACACGGTAAATGAAAGTGATGTAGCGGCGCGGCTAAAGGATTTGCAAACGGCACAATCTGAAATAGCCAAACTTCGTTCGTACAACGAGCTCGAAGTGCGGAAAATATTAACGCCGGAACAATTAATCAAGTTCCGGGAACTCCGCCGGCGATTTGCCGAGCGGCGCGAAAATTTTGAAAACAATCGTGAAAATAAATCAGGCGATCCGAACGCGCCGAACCGCCGCTTCAACCGACAGCTTCGCAAGGTTCCGCGCAATTAGTTTTAACCTGAACTTTCTAACAATATAAAATCAGTTGATTTGTGCCGATTTTTTTACGAAAGTCGGCTATTTTTTTATTTGTTGTTTTCGGCGGTTCGTTGTAACCTTTAGCATTAGTTAGACTTTTTGTCGTCAAAACACTATTGAATGAATCCGCTTGTTAAATTTTTATTTGAACTTCAGGAAATCAGTTTTTTAGTCTGGCGTTCTGTTACAGGCTTGATTAAAGGTCCGCGATACATCGGGGAAATTATCCGACAAATGGATTTAATCGGCGTCGGTTCATTGGCGATTATAATTTTGACCGGATTTTTTACCGGCGGCGTTTTGATTCTGCAAACTTATCCGACGCTCGCTTATTACGGCGGTCAGAGCGAAGCCGGTCGCGCCGTCGCGACCTCTCTGATACGCGAACTCGGACCGGTTTTATCGGCTTTGATGGTCGCCGGCAGAGTCGGTTCGGCAATTTCCGCCGAACTCGGCTCGATGGTCGTTTCGCAACAGATTGATGCGATGCGCGCGCTCGGAACGTCGCCGATTCGCAAGCTCGTGACGCCGCGCGTCATCGCTTTAATTTTGATGCTTCCGCTTTTGACGGTCGCGGCTGATATTTTCGGCATAATCGGCGGCGGCGTCGTCGCTTCGCAGATTTTCAATCTTGACAATTCGCTTTATATAACATCGGTTCGTTACGGCGTGACGATTCAGGATTTAATCGGCGGCGTCATAAAGCCGACATTTTTTGCGTTTATCATCGGTTTTGTTTCCTGTCACAAAGGTTTGACGACCGAAGGCGGAACAGTCGGAGTCGGCAATTCGACAACCAGCGCAGTCGTTTTATCATCTATTCTTGTTATTATCGCAGATTTCTTTATTTCTCGTCTTTTGCAGGCGGTTTTCGGCGCGAGCCGTATTTAAAAAATGCCTTTTTACTTAATATGTCATTCACGGAAACCGAAGAAATCGAAAAAACCAATCTAGAAGAATACGAAGAAACCGATTTAGAGACTCCGACCGACGATGTCGAGCGGATGACGCCAGCAATCGAGTTTCGCGATGTCGTGCTTTTCTTCGATGACAGAGTCATTCTGAACGGTATCAGTTTTTTAGTCCGGCGCGGCGAAACAAAAGTCGTTTTAGGTGGTTCCGGCGGCGGGAAATCTACGATAATTAAACTTATATTAGGTTTGTTGAAACCCGACGAAGGACAGATATTTATTGACGGCGAAGACATAACCGATTATGACGAAGCCGAAATGATGCGAATCAGAACGAAAATCGGGATGATTTTTCAGGAAGGAGCTTTGTTCGATTCGCTTTCGGTTTACGAAAATGTGGCTTATCGGCTGCACGAAGCCGGAGTTGCGGAAGACGAAGTTGAACACGAAGTAAGACGGATGCTTCGTTTCGTTGATTTGGAAGATGCGATTGACAAAATGCCGATAGAGCTTTCCGGCGGTATGCGCCGACGCGTCGGCATCGCGCGCGCGCTGGTCGGAAATCCGAGCATTATTCTGTTCGATGAACCGACAGCCGGACTCGATCCGCCGACGGCACGAACGATTTGCGAATTGGCGATCAAGCTGCGCGATCTGGAAGATGCTTCTTCGATTTTCGTGACGCACGAAATGAACAATCTCGAATATCTTTCTTCGGAATATGCGGTAGTTGACGAAAACGGCGAAGTCTTTTTTGAACAGGAAGGCGAAAAGCTTTGCCTGATAAATACCGAAGTCATAATGCTGCGCGAAGGTAAAATCATTTTCAGCGGAAAGGACGAAGAGCTTCGCCGCTCGCAAGAACCGTATATTCACCGGTTTATTCGCGGGAAATAGCGCCATTTACGATTGCTGGATAAAAATTCGACAATAAATTATGCCGAAAACTCAAAAAAATCTTTCCTTAAGTCAGTTGCGTGTCGGAATTTTCGTTCTGGTCGCGATTCTCGTGCTCGGGTTTTTAATTTTGAATTCGACGGGAGAATTCAATCCGTTCGAGAAGAAACTTCATTTGAGGGCGCGATTTTTAACTGCTGACGGGCTGCGCGAAAATGCCGAAGTACAGCTCGCTGGCATTCCCATCGGAAAAGTTGAAGAAGTCAGGTTTCTTCCGCCGGACAGCGGAGTTCCCGAAAAAATCGAAGCGTTGTTTTCCGTAACGGAAAATCTCGACGGCAGACCGATAAACGAACGAATCAGAACCGATTCTACAGCGCAGCTTGTCGCGCTTTCGCTTCTCGCCAACGATAAAATGATAAACATCACGCCGGGAACCGCCACCGGCGCTCCGGTTCCCGAAAATCACGTTTTGAATTCGACAACCACGATGTCAATCAATCAATTGACGCAAACCGGCAACGATCTTCTGCAGCAAATCAATAAATTATCCGTTCCGGCAAACGAAATTCTCAGCAAAGCGAATCGCGGCGAAGGCACGCTCGGGCGGCTTGTAAACGATGAATCGCTTTACCGTAATCTTGATACTGCGGTTGCCGAGACGCGGCTCACCGTTGTAAAGCTGCAGACAACGCTCGATAAAGTCAATCGCGGCGGTGGAACAGCCGGAAAACTCTTGAATGACCCGGAACTTTATAACAGCCTGAACCGAACGGTCGAACAGCTCGAATCAATTTCCAGAGATTTGCGCGCCGGACGCGGTTCGGCTGGAAAATTCTTAACCGACGACGCGCTTTACAACGAAACCCGCGCCGCCGTCAGCGATTTGCGCGGCTCGATTCAGGAATTGAAACCGACTTTTGAAAGGCTGAATAAAATCGCCGGAGACATTGATTTGATTACCGCTGATTTAAGTCAGGGAAAAGGCTCGGCTGGAAAGTTTCTGAAAGACGAACAGCTTTACGAAGAAGCGCGCAATTCGATTGCCCGATTTAATTCGACGGCTGAAAGATTCGACGTTTTAATCGGCGACGTGCAGAGTGGTAAAGGAACTATCGGAAAACTTCTGACCGACGAAGCTCTTTACAACAACGCCAATCAAACGGCGGCGAACATCAATCAACTTACAACCGAAGGAACGAAACTGATTTACGATTTCCGCCAGAACCCGAAAAAATATCTGCGCATCAAATTCAGCATTTTTTAATAAATCTGATTTCGCCGAAATCCTACAGAGTTGATTTAAAATATTAACGGGCTTTTGAAATTTCTCTCAAAAGCCCGTATTTATTATGGTGCCGAGGACGAGACTCGAACTCGTACGGTTTTCACCACACGCCCCTCAAACGTGCGCGGCTACCAATTACGCCACCTCGGCTGAAAAAAAGAGGGTTAAAATTTACCTGTTGGCGTTCGTTACAACGGCGGTATTAGCGTTTGCGGGTGCTGCGCTGACATTTGCCGCATTCGCGTTCGTCGTATTCGTCTGCGAATTTGGTGCCGCATTTGTCGGCTGAATCGCGGTATTGCCCGGAGCTTCGGTCGAAGCGTTAACGGCATTATTCGTATTCAAATCAGAAATCGGCGGCTGAGTCGTTTCGACCGCCGCCTCGGGATTAGCGTCTAAAACCGATACATTTCCCTGCAAAGCGGGCATTGTGATAAACAAAGCCGAAAGCATAAATAAGGCAGCCGCCACGATTGTGATTTTCGATAAAACCGTAGCCGTTCCGCGCGGTCCGAAAGCCGTGCTGGAAATATTGCTGGTAAAAAGCGCGCCCGCATCTGTTTTTCCGGGTTGAAGCAATACCGAAACGATCAGCGCGATACAGGAAATAAAAAATATTGTATAAAGAAAATAAATCAACTTCTTCCTCTTTTCTAACTATCTGTAATTTACAATCGAAGCGAAACTTTCCGCTTTCAAACTCGCGCCGCCGACTAACGCCCCGTCAATATCCGATTCATTCATTAAATCATTGATATTTTCCGGCTTAACCGAACCGCCGTAAAGAATCCGAATTTTGTTCGCCGTTTCTTCTGAGTGCGTCGCGGTTAAGGTTCGGCGGATAAAGTTATGCATTTCTTGAGCCTGTTCGGGCGTCGCGGTTTTACCCGTGCCGATTGCCCAAACAGGCTCGTAAGCGATTATGATACGTTCCATATCCGAAACTGTCAAACCCTCGCAGCCGCTTACGAGTTGTGTTTTGACAATCGTTTCTGCGTTTCCAGCTTCCCTTTCGGCAAGCGTTTCTCCGACGCAGACGATTGCCGTCAACCCCGCTTGCAGTGCGGCTTTTGTTTTTCGATTTACCGTTTCATCGGTTTCGCCGTAAAACTGGCGGCGCTCGGAATGCCCGATTATGACGTGCGAACAGCCGACATCTTTGATCATATCTGCCGCGACTTCGCCGGTCTGAGCCGAATGTTCGATTTCTGTCGAGCAGTTCTGGGAAGCAACTTTGATGTTTGAACCTTCCAAACGGTCGGCAACTGTTTTCAAAGCCGTAAAAACCGGCGCGATAACTATTTCGCAATGATTCGCGTTCGCCACTAGGGGCTTCAGCGCCAATGCTGTTTCGACTGCTTCGCCGAGCAGTTTATACATTTTCCAATTTCCTGCAATAACAGGTTTTCTCGTCATAAAAGTATTTTAATAAGTAAAGAAATTGGCTAAACCTTCAAAATAAATCTTGCAGACAAATTATTTAATAGAGTAATTCAACTAAAACTATTATGACAATCAGCAAAACGATTCCGGCAATTAAGAATTTATAATTCAGATGAAGTTTCTCTAATCCCGCAGCCCGTTCAATCTTCTGGTTTTCTGGTTTTTTATCCTTAATTTTATCTTCATTAACTGCTTTATTTGCGAAATAATGAGAAACTTCATTGGTGTGATGAGCACCGTTTGAAGAGGTGTTGGCAGCCGCAAATGAATGGTTACTCCCATGAACACCATTGCTTAAAAACTTGTAGACGTTTTCCAAATCATTCGCCAAATCAGTTGTTTTTTCGTAACGTAAATTAAGGTCTTTCGCCAGAGTTTTTACGAGAATTTTTTTAATTTCCGGTATTTCTTCGATTTCGGATGAATAGTCGGGTTCGGTCAAGAGAATTCGTTTGCGTATTTCGCTTTGCGTTTCGCCGACGAACGGGCGGGCGCCGGCAAGCATTTCGTAAAAAACGACGCCCAAACTCCAAATATCAGTGCGCCAATCGAAATCTTTTCCGCGAATCTGCTCCGGCGACATATAAGATATTGTTCCGATTATTAATCCGGGGTTCGTATCGAACAAATGATCAAAGTTGTCGTTTGCTTCTCCGTTCTTTGCGGAAAAATACTTTGCCAAACCGAAGTCCAGAATTTTTACCAATCCGTCGTCCGTGACAATAACATTTTCCGGCTTTACGTCGCGGTGAACGATTCCGGCTTTGTGCGCAGCCGACAAAGCCTTTGTCATCTGGCAAGCAATATCCAAGGCTTTTATTCGATCAACTTCCTTTTTTTTCAAAAGCTCGCGCAGAGTTTTTCCCTGCACGTATTCCATCGCCAGATAATACCTGCCGTCAGCTTTTCCGAAACCGTATATATGAGCGACGTTTGGATGCGAGATCGCAGAAGCGGCTTTTGCTTCCTGCTGAAAACGCAGGATTCTTTCATCATCATCCGAAAGTGTGCTCGGTAAAACTTTAAGCGCGACATTGCGTTCAAGCGCTACGTCTTTTGCCAGAAAAACAACGCCGGAACCGCCGTGCCCTAAAATTTTCTGCATTTCATAAGCGGCGAAATCAGGCTCTTCGAAAAGTCCTATATACTCGGAAGCTAAAATTTTCGCGCCGACATCAAAAATCGGCTCGCTCAAAAAACTGTTGTCTTTATCGGCTTCGGCGAGCAGAGTCAAAACATCTTCGATCAAATCCGCATCGCCCGCGCAAGCCGACGCGACGAATGCTTCGCGCTTTTCCGGCGGCAGTGTGACAGATTGATTGAAAACGCTTTCGACGGTTTTCCAGCGATTAGCATTCATTAGTTTTGCGGGACGTATTTTTATTTATAAAGCGTAACGGGGAGATACGGAAGTTTAATATGAAATACTTTCGGAACGGAAAAGTCAATGAGCCATTTGATTGGCGCCGTTGATTTCGCGACCGAGCCAGGCTTTGGCTAAACGCCAGTGAACGCCTATCGTTACCGGAGCGAAATCGAGAACTTTGCTGATTTCTTCGACCGACAAACCGCCGAAATAGCGCATTTCGACAATCGTGCACTTGAGCGGATCGAGATGCGAAAGCCGTTCGAGAGCTTCGTCGAGCGCGATCAACTCGACGGATTTTTCGTGCGTCAAAACCGTAACTTCTTCCAAACTGACGTGGGCGAATTTTCCTCCGCGTTTGGCGCAAGTACGGTCACGCGCGTGTTTGAGCAAAATTCGGCGCATGATCTGTGCTGTAATGGCAAAAAAATGTTTTCGGTTTTGCCACGATACCGAATGTTGATTGTTTAGTTCGATAAATGCTTCGTTGATCAAAGCGGTCGTCTGCAAAGTATGGTTGGGATTTTCCCGCCGCATATAATTGTGCGCGATTTTTCTGAGTTCTTGTTCGACCAAAGGCATTAACTCTTCAAGCGAAGCGCGGTCACCATCGCTCCACGCGGCTAGTAATTCCGTGATGTTATGTCTGTCAGTCATAATGTAACTCCTTAAATTAGGACTTTGCAGAGACTCCAAAGAATACGAAGTTCATTGTCGGTTGATTGCTGAGGAACTGAAGTTTTCAAACAAACTTTTTGACGTTTGTAATAAGCCTTGAAGAGATTATAAATCTTGCTTTACCGCTCATGAGAATTATTTTATTTTTCGCTTACTTCTCTTCAATAAATGCAAATTATACATTTTATTTCGTAAAACACAACAAAAATTTTGGCGTTAAATCAAAAAAAGTTACTTGCTAAACGTTTTTTATATACATTTTTCCGCATTTTCGGACGTATATCTAATAGGCATAAACATTCTAAACCTTTATAAAAACAAATTTGAAGCGCGAGCATTTTTCCGTTTCACCGAACCAGAAATTTAGAATTTTTTTATTCTGATTCGGATATTTTTGTTTTTCAAAGGCGTGATTGCCTGAAAAGGAAATTCCTTTTTTCTTTAATTATGGTGCAAAAAAAGCGCCGCTTTGTTTATTTATTAACATAGCGACGCTTTTTTTGACTCAACAATTTATTTTTTACTTTACATTTTACTTATCGTCGAGCGCTTCAACGCCGGGCAAATTCTCGCCCGCCAAAAACTCCAAAGTAGCGCCGCCGCCCGTCGAGATGTGCGAAATTTTCTCGTTCAGTCCCGCTTGATTTACCGCGGAAACCGAATCGCCGCCGCCGACAATCGAAACCGCCCCGTTTTCGGTCGCTTCGGCAACCGCTTCGGCAACAGCGATGGTTCCCTGATCGAACGGTTTTTCCTCGAACATTCCCATCGGACCGTTCCAGACGATTGTTTTCGCGCCTTCGAGCGCGTGGCGGAAAATTTCTGCCGTTTCGATTCCGATGTCCAAGCCGACCAAACCTTTGTTCGTAAATTCGATTGGAATTGTTTTGCGCGAATTAAGCGGATCGTAAGAATCAACGACTTGATGATCGGTCGGCAGAATCAATTCGATGCCGGCATCTTTAGCTTTTTGTTCGATTTCGAGCGCTTTCGGCATCATTTCATCTTCGACTAACGATTTGCCGATTGTTATGCCCTGCGCTTTGAAGAAAGTGTAAGCCATCGCGCCGCCGATCAACAATTTATCAACTTTTCTTTCAATCAAAGACTCGATAACCGGAATTTTATCAGAAACCTTTGCGCCGCCGAGAATCGCCACGAAAGGACGTTCAGGGTTATTCAATGCTTTCGATAAGAAATTCAATTCCTTTTCCATCAAAAATCCGGCAACGGAATCTTCAACGTGCTTTGTAATTCCGGTGGTCGAAGCGTGAGCGCGATGTGCTGCGCCGAAAGCGTCGTTGACGTAAACGTCGGCTAACTCAGCGAGTTGCGCGGCAAAACTGTCATCATTCTTTTCTTCTTCGGCGTGCAGGCGCAGGTTTTCGAGCAATAAAACTTCGCCTTCCTTTAATTGATTAACACGCTCTTTTACTTCTTCGCCGACGCAATCATTAACAAAGAAAACCTTGTCATTCACGATTTCGGCTTTTCCGAGCGCCGTTCCCTGTTCGTTCGAACGAACAACCGGATTTTCGCTTCCGCTTGCCGAAACGTCCTGCAATTCCGGCAGTTTTAGCAGATATTCATAAACCGGACGCAGCGAATATTTATTCGCATCATACGGCGTTCCCTTTTCTTCGGCTTTCTTTTTATCTTTCAAAGGTCTGCCGAGATGCGAAGCGAGAATGACTTTCGCGCCGTTATCAACCGCGTATTTTATCGTGGGCAGCGCGCCGCGAATTCGCGTGTCGTCTTCGATGACTCCGTTCTTTATCGGAACGTTGAAGTCAACCCGAATAAAAACCCGTTTTCCTTTTATATCAACATCTTTGATTGTTTTCTTATTCATAGATTAAATGAAAAAATCGCTTTATTTAGAGCGAATTATAACATCTTAAACACTCTAACTAAAACGATTGTTTTGCGGTTTTTCCGAAGCTTTGTAAAACTTTTTATTTTGGAATTCGACTCTCTTCAACTATTCAAAGGATTTTTAATTTGCTTTGTCGAAACAATTTTCCTTTTTGTTAAAGATGGCGTTTTCAATACTCGGATTCAATTTTATTTCGTCGAGATTTATTTTCATAATATGTTCGCGTTCGATGTAAAACGGAAGCTTCACATTTTCGACCGAACGATAATCTCCTAACGATAGCGCGTAAAATTGACCGATATAACTGACGAGCAATTTACTTTCGACATCGAAAGCAAGTCCGATGCTCGCACCTTCTTTCATTTTTCCTTCAATGAGATGCACTTTTACGCCGAGACGGTCGAAACTACCTTGATAAATCAAAGACACGAAAGAATCTTTTCTCAATAAATCGGTTATCGCCGATAAGATATCTATTCTCGATACGTCTGCTTGAGTAGGCGCTTCGCGATCAACGCCGAAATCCGCCTGGAGCAGATAATTTTTCCCGTTATAAATTTCCCTGATTTCTCCGGTTGTTTCCGACTGCAAAACTTCGGCATATTTGTCGGGCTTTTGCCGAAAGCTGCTGAAATTGAGTTCTGTTTTTGAACCTCGTACGGAGATTTCAGCTTTACCTTTAAGCGTGTACGAACCGATTTTATTTAATGCTTCTTCACCGCCGATTTTATTGATGAATTCGTTGATAATTTGCAGCGATTTTTCATCTTTTCCGACTGGCGCTTCTTTCGGCGCGGGTGGAGGCGGCAATTTTACGGTCACTTGTGCCAATACTTTCCCTTTCACTTTTGTGGCTCTCGGCGGAGGCGGAATGTTCGCTACAAGCTCGATGCGATTTTTGTTTTCCGACAGATTCGTAAAATTTTTATCGTCTTTTATAACCGAAAGAGCTTTTTCCAACTGATTATCCGTTCCGGCTAAAAGCGATTTTTTGTCGAGAGCGACGACGAAATTCGGTTCTACGCCTTTTCCTTCCAGATAATTTCCGTTGTGCGTTTTAAAATTTGCAATCGGATAAAGCAAAAATGCGCCGGTCGGTAGCTCTACCGAGACTGACGGCAACGCTTCGCCCGCCGTTTTTTCTCCGACGACGAGAGCGCGGTTGTTTTCCTGCAAAGCAGACGCGAAAACTTCCGCCGCCGAAGCGGTTTGGTTGTCAACCAGCAAAACCACCTTGCCTTTGTAATTTTTCGCTTTTGTGAAAGCGATCATATTTTCGCTGCCTATTCGATAAATTTGCGTTCCCAGATCAATTGATTTGTCGGTCAACATTCCGCTCAAGCCCACCATTGTTCCTAAAACGCCGCCGCTGTTTCCGCGCAAATCAATAATCAACGCTTTTTTGTCTTTAAGCTCGCTCAACGAAGCGCAAAATTTTTCGATCACCGGAAGCGCAAACAAATTGAATTTCACGTAACCGACATCTTCGTTCAACGCGGCGGATTCATACTTCAAATACTGTTCCGGGAAATTTTTCCCAATCGAAATCGTTTCGCCGAGCAATTTTTCGCGCTTTATTTTCAAACTTTTCGATTGACCGATTTCGTTTGAATACGACAATTCTACCTCGCTGTCTTCAGTGCCGTTCAAAAACCAGCCGGTAACCTGCGCCGGCAATTGTCTTTTAATATTCTTTCCGTTCGCGTAATATATTTCGACGTTTTTCAGCAAATCGCTGAGCGCGACCGCGTTTATTCTTTCTAAAACATAACCGGTTTTTAATCCCGCTTTTTCCGCCGCCGAATTTTTTTCAACGCGCGCGATCACGAATTGATCGTTGATCAAACGCAAGTCAACGCCAATACCGAATTTTGAATTTTCGTCGGTTTCAAAAAACGAATCTTCGTCTTCGTCGCTTTCTTCGTTTTCGGCTTCATCTTTTTCGGAAACCGGTCGGTCTTCTTTCGCTTTGACCTCGGCTTTCACCTTTTCGATCGCTTTGTAAACTTCGGGCGGAATAATGACGAAATGCGAGCGATTGAGGCGATTTATCATTTCCTGCAATAAATTGTGCAGCTGCGCATCGTTTCGCGCAGTTAAAACTCGCGGCTCGTATTCTTTTTTTATATTATCCCAATTCAAACCGCTGAAAGTTTGGTCGAAATAATTATTTTTGATGGTTTCCCAGGCGAAATAAAAGGCGTTCAGGCGATTTTGCTCGTCCGGTGATAAGTTCAGCGGCGTTTTTGCTGTTACGATTTTTTGCGCTGTAGCGACGCTTCTGCGCGGCGCAGCTTTTCTTTTCTGAGCGGAAAGATTTTCATTAAATGTGAAAAAACAAAGGAGTAAAAAAAGAATGGATAAAGCTGTTTTATTTTTCATTTATTTGAGGAAAAGGCATTTAAATTAAACGGGATGAAAACAGGCAGGTCGTTTTTTTCATCCCGCAAATTTGAGTCTACAATTTATAAACCCTTTTCCGCAACATATTTTACGAGGTCGCGCACGCGGCACGAATAGCCCCACTCGTTGTCATACCACGACAAAACTTTTACCATCGTTCCGCCGATGACTTTCGTGTTTTCGGCATCAACAATCGAAGAATTCGGATTTCCGCGAAAATCTATCGAAACGAGCGGCTCTTCGCTGAAAGCGAGAATGCCTCGCAACTCTTCGTTCGCCGCGTTTTTCAAAACCTGATTGACTTCTTCGGTCGAAGTTTCTTTTTCGACGTTCATCACAACGTCAACCAGCGAAACGTTCGGCGTCGGAACGCGAACGGAAATCCCGTCGAATTTGCCTTTCAGTTCGGGAATAACGAGCGCAACGGCTTTTGCGGCGCCGGTCGAAGTCGGAATCATCGAAAGCGCGGCGGCGCGGGCGCGGCGCAAATCTTTGTGCGGCAGATCGAGAAGCTGCTGATCGTTCGTGTAGCTGTGAATCGTGTTCATCAGTGCCTCTTTTATTCCGAATTTATTGTGAATCACTTTTGCGACCGGAGCGAGACAGTTCGTCGTGCACGAAGCGTTGGAAATAATGTTGTGTTTTTTCGGGTCGTACATTTCTTCGTTGACGCCGAGCACGATTGTCACGTCTTCGCCTTTAGCGGGCGCAGAGATAATGACTTTTTTCACGCTGCCGCGCAGATGTTTGCCCGCGTCTTCGGCTTTGGTGAAACGTCCCGTTGATTCGATAACGATTTCCGCGCCGACCGAATCCCAATCAATCGCCGCCGGGTCTTTTTCGCTGAAAACGCGAATTTCGTCGCCGTCAACGGTAATCGTATTTTCCGTGTAAGAAATATCGTTTGTGAGGTTTCCCATCACCGAATCGTACTTTAAAAGATGCGCCAAAGTTCGCGTGTCCGTTAAATCGTTTACCGCCACGAAATCAATTTCCTTATCGCCGAGACACGTTCGCAGAACGTTTCGCCCGATTCGCCCGAAACCGTTTATCGCCACTTTAATTGCCATTGTATTAAAAGCCTCCTTTGAAAATGTAAATGTATTAAAAACTTGAATGTAACTTAATTTACGGCAAAGTTCAAAAGTTAATATTAATAGATTTGCGGGTTTTTTACGCCACGAACGTTAATTACAAAATGTTGAAACAATCCCAAATAAATAGACGTAAAACGGTTTGAGTCGACACCCGTTTATAAAATCATTTATCACGATTCGGAGCATTTTTTACAATGAAATTCTTGTGCAATTTTACGCTTATTTTAACAATTTCCGTTTACGTCGTTTGTTTTAACGCTCAAACTGCTTTCGGTCAAGCACCTGACGAAAAACAGCAAATCGCCAAAAACAACGTCGAAAAAATTGAAATCAAAACGGAAGATAAAACCTCGACCGTCAAAGAAAACAAGACAGTTAATTCAATCGGAATTTCCAGTCCTTCGACATCTTCAACGATTCTTCATCGCGTCGGCGTGCAAACCGATCAGCCCGTTCCGCTGTCGCTCGATGAAGCGATTCGCACGGCTCTGGAAAACAACAATCAGATTGAGGTAGCACGAGACGACGTTCGTTTTCAGGAGACGCAGCTTCGTTCGCTTCTGGGAATTTATGATCCGGTTTTCAGCGTTTCGCCGACTTTTTCGCGTAATTCCTCGACCGGTTCAGGCGGGTCTAACGATTTTCGAGTTGATACAAATTTCAACCGCCAAATTAAAGCCGGCGGCGGAAATTACAATGTTTTTCTCAATTCGAGTCAAACCGGACAAAATTCCCGCAACAACACGAATTTCAATCAAACATCCGGGCTGGCAAGTTCTTCAAGCACGACTTATTTCAGCAGTACCGGTATAAGCTACACTCAACCGCTTTTTCGCAATTTCCGAATTGACAATACGCGCCGCCAGATAAAAATTCAGCGCAAACGCTTACAGCAAACAGACGCCGATTTCCGCCGCCAAACGATTGAAGTAATTTCGCAGGTTCAGCGCGCGTATTGGGATTTGGTTTTCGCTCTGCGCGATCAGCAAAATCGTGTCGCCAATCTGAATTTAGCGCGTGAAAATCTAAGACAGGTTGAAGCACGGATCGAAGCCGGAGCTTCAGCGCCTTTAGCCCGAGCTGAAGTTGCAACAGAGCTCGCAAACCGAGAAACCGATGTTTTGCTTGCTACACAGCAGGTTTCCGTCACTGAGAACACTTTGAAATCATTGTTGCTAAAAAATCCTGAATCGCCGCTCTGGTCGCAATCCTACGTTCCGACCGACAAGCCTGTTTTCAGTCTTGACGTAATAAATATGGAAGACGCGCTAAAAGACGCTAGAGATAATCGTCCCGAACTGCGCCGCCTGCAATTGCAGAGAGATATAAATGCGATTGACATTAGCTACTTCAGAAATCAGTTAAAACCGCAGATTGATTTGAATTCGACTTTTTCGCTCGGTGGGCTTTCGCTGTCCGGTCAAAATACGGGAACGACGACCTTTCCGGTAATAGCTGTAAATGCTCCGTCAAATGCTGACACTTTTTTGTTGAACGAAATAAATCGATTGCGTTCATCCTTAACAAATTTCGGAATTCCGATTGCCGCTCAACCGGGTATTCCCGAACAAACCGTTTCAGGCTTACCGAACTATCTTTCAGGAGGGACATTTCGTTCGTTCCGAAATCTTTTCCGCACCGACGCGCCGAATTTTTCGGTCGGCGTAACTTTTTCATTTCCTGTCGGTAATAGAACGGCGAAGGCAAATCTGGCGGGCGCGAGAATTCAGGACGAACAAATTCAAGCGCAGGCGCGTGGACAGGAGCAGACGATTATCGCGGAAGTTCGCAACGCGGTTCAAGCGGTTGAAACGGCGCGGCAAAGGGTTCTAACGGCGCGACGCGCGCGAGAAAATGCGGAAATTCAGCTTGAAGGCGAACGCAAGCTCTTTGATGTCGGACGTTCGACTACTTTTCTGCTTTTCCAGCGCGAAAACGCTTTAACGAATGCGAGAAATTCAGAGATTCGAGCGGAAACCGATTACAACAAAGCGCTCGCGGATTTGCAGCGCGCGACCTCCACAACATTTCGCGTCAACAATATCGAAGTTGATTCGCCGGTTGACGACAAGTAAATCAATTGGACAAAACAGAAAAACCGCGAGTTTAGACAACTCGCGGCTTTTCTGTTTTTGTTTATAAAACTACTGATTCGGTTGATCGTCTTCCAAAGCGTCATCAATCTGCTTTTCCAATTTCGCGCGCAGTCGGTCAACTAAACTGTCGGCTTTTTGCACGTTTAATTCGAGACTCGATTTCGTGTTTTGAATTTCGGTTAAAAGGTTTTCCAGATTTCGTTTGTCGGAACTCAAAGTCTTTCGCCGCGCTTCGCGCAGTTCTTCGGGTCGAAGCGAACCGGCAAAAGCGACCGAACGCTCGATTATTTCCGGTCTGATGTCGTACTCGATCTGGTCGAGTTTGCTCTTTATCTGGCTTTCTTTTTCGATCACCTCGAAAAGCTGCTTACGCAAACTTTCGGCGCGTTGTTCGGCGCGCGTCAAAATGTCCAGATTGAGCATCAAACGCTTTTGTTTGTCGTCAGAATCCTTTTTCTGATTGGCTTCGAGATTTTTTACGCGCTCGCTCAAATCGTTGATACCGTTATTTGGAACGGTTCTTTCAACCCTAGGTACTGCTTGCGTTTCGGTCTGCTGATTATTTTGCGGCTGAACGACGACTTGGTTTTCATTCGGAAATTCGTCGGCGCGGCTGATTACTTGCAAATCGCCTTGAGTCTGCACCGGAACAGGCTGAACAATCGGAACCGTTCTTCTGGTTTTTGAGCGTTTTTTTGTTTGCGCGTTGGAATCAACGACTAAAAAACCCGAAAAAAGAAAAACCGCCGTCGCTGAAATGCCGACGTTGCGCCATTTTATGTTTTTTACATTCATTTTCGTTTAACCTCGCGGTTTTGTGTTTTTGTCGGGAATCAAGTCTCCGGTAAAAAACTCGACGACGTTTTTCGCCGTTCCGACAAAAGGTATCGCGTCAAGCCCCGAATGAACCACGCCCTTCACGACGCCTTTTCTTTTTATGCTGTGCCCGACCAAACCGATTGCAACGGCGGTTCCGACATAAGGAATCGCTTTGGCAGTGCGTTTGACGATCTGCCAGCCGCCCGCTTCAATTAATTTGCGCTTTATTGTAGTCTTTTTCTCAGCCATTTCATTCAGTTTATACTTGCTTTAATGTGATGACAACAGCATACTTTTGTTTGCACGAACAAATCCGTCAAAAGTTTCCTTTTTACAAATATTATGTCGCTTAAGGTAACTAATCTTTCCAAAAGATATGATGATAATTGGGTTTTGCGCAACGTTTCTTTTGAAGTCGAAAAGTGCGAAGTTTTCGGTGTATTCGGCGCGACCGGCGCCGGAAAATCAACGCTGATACGACTTCTCGCCGGAACCGAAAACTGCGATTCCGGCATAATTCAATTTGAATCGAGCGATATTACGGCTTTATCGTGCGACGCAAGGAACTTTCATTTCCCGAGATTAACCAACGATACATTTTGGAAAAGCTTGTTCGATACCGAAAATATGTCGCCGTTAGCCGATGGCGAAGGACAGGTTCTGGCGCTCGAAGAAGCGCTCCAAAGAGCTGACAGCGTTTTACTTCTCGACGATTCGTTTTGTTATATGGACAGGCTTCTGCGCTTGGAAAATTACGAAAAGCTGCACAGAACGGTTGACGAGAAAAGATTGATTGTCATTATCGCCAGCAATGATTTCGACGAAGTGTTAAAGCTTTGCGAGCGCATCGCCGTTTTGCACGAAGGCGAAATCAAACAAATCGGCACGCCGCGCGAAATTTATGAATCGCCTGACTCGGTCGCCGTCGCCCGCATCACCGGAAGAAACAATCTGATTCCGGCTCGGCGCTTGTCTTCGAGCGAAAGCGTCTTGCCGGAATTTCAAACCGCCGTCGGAAATCATCGTCTTTTTACCAAAAGAAACGGAACTGATTCTTCCGATAAACCGAGTGAAGTCGTCACGCTGGCGATACGACCGGAGCACATCTCGATTTCGTTCGGCGCGTCATTTCCCGAAGATAATCTGCTCAAAGCTCAAATCATAGACATTAGATTTCACGGCGCGACGACTTTGATAAGACTCGAATCAAACGGCTTGATTTTAGAGGCATTGGTTTTGAGATTAGTCGGGTTGAACGTCGGCGACGAGTGTATGGTCGGGCTTCCGCCGGATAGAATTCTCGTTTTACAAAATTAAAAGGCTGATTTTTATCAGCCTTTTTCTTTAATCAAGGGACGAAAGAAGAAGCCAAAGGCACATCACCGGATTGACCGAAAACTTGAATTTGTGTGCCGGAACTCGAACGCTGAATATACCAGGTGCTGTTTGAAGGTCGAAAAACCGCCGCATCATTTTTACCGTCTCCGTCGTAATCGCCCGGCGCCGGTATATCGCCTGAGGTTCCGAACGGGAAAGAGTAGAAACTGCTGTTCTCGCTTCTCAATATAAACCACTCGCCCGAATTCGGACGGAAAAACGCCACATCAGCCTTTCCGTCTCCCGTGTAATCGCCCTGTGCAGGTTTGTCCGTTGACGCTCCGAATTGAAACGCGATAGCGCCGGCGCTGCTTCTCAAAAGCCACCATTGTCCTTGATTCGGGCGGTAAATCGCAATATCAGCCTTTCTGTCGCCGTCATAATCGGCTACGACGGGAACGTCACCAACAGCTCCGAATTGTTGAATCGCTGTTCCGCCGCTCGATTTCGAAACGAACCACGTTGCACTCGACGAACGGAAAACGGCGGGATCGGCGCGTCCGTCGCCGTCGTAATCAGCCGGCGCGGGAATATCTCCGTTCGCTCCGAAAGGAAATGAATAAAAACTCGCATCCTCGCTTCTCGAAATGTACCATTCGCCGGTCGAAGGTCTAAAGAAAGCGATATCGGTTTTGCCGTCGCCGGTGTAGTCCGCCGGAACGGGTTTGTCGGTGCTGCTGCCGAATTGAAACGCGCCGTTGCCCCCGTTTGAGCTTCTCGTAAACCACCATTCTCCGACCGCCGGGCGAAAGATTGATAAATCAGTTTTTCCGTCGCCGTCGAAGTCGAAAACATTTTGCGTTGTCGCCGCCCGCACATCTACGTTCCAGGTTCGCACAGCTTTTAGAAGTTCTGACGGGTCTTTTCTGACGAAAGGCGTTGTATCTTTCACAACGGCTTGAATCGTATGCATTCCCGAAGAAAGCGGCGTATTGCCGAGATTGTACGAAGCTCCGGCGGCAACCGCTTGCCCGTCAATCAACCAATTAATTTCCAGATTATGGGTCAAAGGCTGAAGCGCGCTGATCGAAAAAGTTTTGGATTGCGCGGCGTTTACCGTAATATTGGTTTCCGCCGGTGAAGAAGAATCAATCGGCGAGGCGAAATTATAAATACGTTTAATGTGCTGCTCGACGTTGATTTGTTCGAAGGCTCTGCCGAGATTTCTCATTTTGCTGTCGAAAGTCGGACGGTACATTCCCGCGTCGCAGTACGATGAACCGACGAACAAACCGGCTAAACCCAGACTGGTAGAAAAAGTCGGCAAGCTCGTCGTACCTTCAATCCATAAATTCCATTTGATGGAATTTCTGTCGGTTTGACGCGTAGAGTTTGCGGCGGACGGCTCGACGTTCGGATTACAGTTCGGACCGCCGCCCGAATATTCGTCGGCTAAAAGTCCGAAGCTGTGTCCGACCTCGTGCAAAATCAATTCAACGCCGGAAGAATGAGTTGAAGCAACGGCGATGCTTCCGCCCGAACCGCCGTATTCCGGGTCATTGACCAAAACCAAAATCACATCGAAATGCGAAGCGGGCAAGCTTCGGGCGATGACTTGATTGACTTTGGTGTTGCTGACGCAAACGAGCCTTTGAATATTTGAGCAGTTATACGTCGCGTCAAACGCCGTATTAACCGATACAGCCGGAGTTCTTTCGGGATGGTCAGCGCCGGACTGATTGCTTACAACGTCAATCCGGTGCACGTTATAATAACGCTGATATTCTTTATACGGTTCCTGAAGAAAAACCCCTTGAAAGAAAGTCTGAACGTCAGTCCGATATTTTGTCATTTGATCGGCTGTATAACCGTCGCCGACAATGGCAATATCAATTCGATTTTGCGGGCTGCCGTTATTAATTATAGTTTCAAACGGTTCCGCCGATGCCGACGAAACGCAGAAAAACAGAAAAAGATTTAAGAAAAAAGCGATTTTTAATACATTCTTTGCGGCTATATTTTTCATAACAAATCTTTTTATTTTTTCTAACGCTTCGATAAATCCAGTGTGCCGATGATTTCCAGCGAATACTCTTCTCCGTTCCAAACGGGATGGTAAAAGCGAGTTTCAATAATTTCTTCGTCTGCCGGAAGCGAAAAAAGCAAATCCGCTTCGTTCAAATAAACCACATTAGGATTGGACAAACGTCCTTGCTCGTCGGCTGTTTCGAGCCGCAGAATACGCGGATCGTTTTCCAGCGTCCACCACAAAACTCGCTGGTTTTTGTCCAGAGCGACGATAAAAATCTGTGTCGGCGAAAATTCCAAACTTCTTTGCCGCGCTATTGCTTTGTCGAATGTTTTTTTCTGCTTCAAAATAATTTTCGTATCGCGAGGCTGAGTTTCGGAAAACGCTTTTTTGGAAATATCCGTTTGATTTGTCAGGCTGACCTGCAGCGTCTGCGATTTTTCCTTCTGTACAGTCAGCATTGAAGATTCGTCGTAACTTAAATTATCAGCCGCCAAAACCTTTTTTAATAAAGAATCGTTTTTCGCTTCTGCGGCAAATGTCACCCGACCCGTTTGCGTTTTTGCGGTTTGTTTTTCACCGCCATCGCCGGAAGTTGTTTTGTTTTGCGCGTATCCCGATTGAACGCGCAGAACGATGAATCCGCCGAACAGAAAAATTCCGCACAAAGCCAAAAACGAGACGAGCCATTTTATTCCAGAAATATTACTCATTTTTCTCCTGAACAAATTCGTTACCGATTAAATTTTCGATTATTTTGAAGAGTGAATTCCAAAACAAAAATATCACAACTCGCCATAAAATAATAGGTTTTTGTTGAAAAACAAATTACGGAGCAACAAAAAGCGAATTCGTCAAGTTGTTTTAACTGACGAATTCGCTTTTTTAATTTCGTTCCGGACTTTTACTGGAAATTATTCGAATCATAATTCGGAACCAAAATTAGCTGCACGCGGCGATTTTTTGCGCGGTTCGCACTCGTCGTATTGGCGACGATTGGCAGACTCGCGCCGAAGCCTTTCGCTTCAAAACGATTTTGCGCCACTCCCAAGGAGCTCATTTTATCAACCAAAGCCTGCGCGCGTTCCTGCGTTAAAGTCTGCAGTTCTTCGGGCGTTCCTTTGTTGTCCGTGTGCGCTTCGACAATAATTTTATAATCCATATTGCTCGACAAAACTTCACCGAGAGTGCTCAGTTTTACGTCAGTGTTCGGCGCGAAACTGCTCAATCTCGCTCCCGACCAGAAAGTTTCGGGCAATGTTAAAACGATTCCGCGTTCGTTTCTCGAAACCGTCCCGAAACGCTTTAACGTCTGCATCAAAATCGGCTCGTTGGCTTGTATCTGAGCGATTCTGTTTTGCTGAGACTGGACTTGTTCGGCTGCCTGTCGCTCGCTTTCGATCTGCGTGATTCTGTTTTTGTACGAATCAACCTCGACTTTTGTCTTGCCAAGTTCTTCGCGCAGTTTTCCTATTTCGTCGCGCAATTCTCTGACTTGATTTGAGTAATTCAATGCGTCGCGTTCGGCGAGTTCGCGGTTTCGGGTTTCTCTGGCGAGTTCCGCTTTCAAATCATCAATCTGCGATTGCGCGTCGAGAAATTTTTCTTCCGCCTGGCGGATTTCAGCGTCCTGACGAGTTCTTTCATTGCGCTTTTCGCGGGCTTCTTTGCGAATCGACGCCGTCGCTTCGGCTTTTACCGCCGCGCTGATCGCTTGTCGCGCGGTGATGTCAATTTGATCCTCCGGTCGTCCGGCTTGCCATGCATTTTCGGCGCTTTGTAAAAGCGTTACTGCCTGTGCTAATTCATCGGTCGCGTCGCGGTCGGCACCGGCAAATTGCGCTAAAGCAACCGCTTGTTTCGCCTGTAAAATCGTCGAAGGCGTTTTCGAGTAATCGAGTTCGGCGATTTCCGGCGTTCTCGCGTCGCGGAAAAAATCCGACGAGTTGCCGAAATACTGCACAGCTCTGGTCGTCGCAATCGTTCTTCCCGACTGCGTATAAGGACTCAAATTTTCAAGCATTATCGCCTGCGAAGGGCGGCGAACGAGAAAATGCGGTTCAGCCGTAATAATTAAAGCGAAAGTTTGCAGCGGAGTCGTCACGGAAATTTTTGAATCGAATTCAAAAAAGCCTCGCCGCTTGATTTCTCCGAGATTGTCAATTTGACCGTCGGGCGAGACAGCCCACAAAACATAAGTCGCGTAGCCGGCGCCGAGTTCAAAAGGACGCGGCATTTTTGAAACCGTCAGCTCGATTTCCGTTCCGTTGCGGCTCGTGCGCTTGATTTTCGCTTCGCCTTTCATCCGTGGAAATCGCGTCGTTCCGCGAAATTGTGTTTGAACTACCTGGTCGAGCGGGTAAGTAATAGCGGTCGTCTGACGCGCAACGTCGAGTTGTCCGAAAGCGAACAGAGCAGTTGAAAATATAAGTGAAAAAACGAACTGAGATAGAATTATAAATTTGATTGCTTTGGATTTTTGCATTTTTTACTCCTTGGGGATGGCGCTTTAAAAAAGATGCCACAAAATATTTTTACGTTGCAAATTGTGGATTTGTTTTGATTTCCGGCTCAAAACTTCATAGATTACTAAAACTTGAATTTGGATTTTTTAGCGACGCAAATTAAAGTATTATTTACAGATTTGCACCCGCGATGAGTGATTTTAAGCGACTTCTCAAATATTTACGTCCGCATTGGCTGACATTTCTGATGGCGACAATCGCGATGGTTTTCGTCGCCGTCTTTGAAACAGCCATCGGAGCGCTGCTCGTTCCGATCTTCGAGCAATTTATGCCGAATGCGGCGAAAAACTCGAAAACTCTTTTCGATTTGCAAAAATACATTCCGAAAGACGACTGGTATCGTTCGTGGATGATGATTTCGGTTCTGCTTTTTTCTTTTACCGTCTGCAAAGGAATTGCCGAATATTTCTCTTCTTATTTAATGGCGAAAATCGGGCAAACGTCCGTTTTAAAGTTGCGACAAGAACTTTACGACCATTTACTGAAACAATCAACCGATTTTTACGAAAAAAATCGAACGAATTATCTGGTTTCCCGTCTGGTCAACAGTTGTTCCGCAATGGAACTGGCTGTTTCGGCGAATTTGCGCGACGTTCTGCGCGAGAGTTTTATGCTGGCGTTTTTCTTGGGCGCAGCTTTTTATTTCAACTGGCGCTTGATGCTCGGCGCGTTGATAATCGCTCCGGTTATCGGAATTCTAACTTCGAAATTCAGTAAATCGCTCAGAAAATTAGCCGAAGAATCTTACGAAGGAAACAAACTTTTAACCGACACGGCGCAGGAAACGCTTTCAAATCAAACGATTGTAAAGGCTTACACAGCCGAAGAACGCGAAAAGAATCGTTTCGCAAAAGTCGCAAATGTCATCGCGCGGGCGAATCTTCGCTCGGGCAGAATCGCCGCGACTTCGCCGCCGACTATCGAAATCATCGGAACCGTCGCCATTGTCGTGCTTTTTTATTTCGGATTGCGCGAAATAAATACAAATTCGATGGATGCGGCGCAGTTTTTTACATTTTTGTTTTTCCTTTTGCGCAGCTACGATCCGATGCGCAAAATTTCGCGCCAGCACAACGAATTGACCAAAGCTTTCGCCGCCGCCCGCGACGTTTGGGACGTTTTGGATAAAGACGAGATTACGCCCGAAAAACCGAACGCGGTCGAACTGAAGCCGCTGCGCGACGCTATCAGGCTCGAAAACGTTTCGTTTAACTATCAAAATTCCGACAAAAAAATTCTCGAATCAATCAATCTGGAAATTCCGAAAGGTTCGGTAATCGCGCTCGTCGGCGAATCGGGCGGCGGAAAATCGAGTTTAATAAAACTCATTCAAAGACTTTACGATCCGACGAAAGGCGCGATTTTCTGGGACGAAACGGATTTGCGCGACGCGCGGCTTAAGAGCCTGAAAAAACAAATCGCGCTCGTCACGCAGGAAACCGTTCTTTTCAACGAGAGCGTTCGCTACAACATTTCTTACGGAAACCCCGACGCGACGAACGAAGAAATCCGCGAAGCGGCACGCATTGCTTTTGCAAATGATTTTATCGAAGAACTGCCGCAAAGTTACGATACGCTTGTCGGCGAACGCGGCATATTTCTTTCCGGCGGTCAGCGTCAGCGCATCGCCATCGCCCGCGCCGTTTTGAAAAACGCGCCTGTTTTGATTTTAGACGAAGCGACTTCCGCGCTCGATGCGGAAAGCGAACGTCTCGTGCAAAAAGCCCTCGCCAATTTGATGCGCGACAAAACTTCAATAGTCATCGCGCATCGGCTTTCGACCGTCCGAAAAGCTGACCAAATCGTCGTAATGGAACGGGGAAAAATCATTCAAACCGGAACGCACATCGAGCTTTTGGAAAAAGGCGGCGTTTACAGAAAACTTTACGAATTGCAATTTGCCGAAGAGGAATTTTTAGAGAAAAATAAATTATGAAATCAATGACCGGATTCGGTCGCGGCGCAGTAACGGAAAACGATTTCGCCGCCACCGTCGAATTAAAAACAGTAAACAATCGTTTTTTGGACGTAAATCTGAGACTTTCGAGCGAATTGCAGCCGCTCGAAACAGTTATCAAACGTTTAATTTCCGATAAACTTTCGCGCGGGCGCGTCGAAGTGAATTTAAGTTATGAGCGAACGAACGAAATAAATTACGAACTGAACCGTCCGATGATTTCCGGTTATTTGGCAGCAATGAAACAGATGCAGAGCGAATTTCAGCTCAGCGGCGAACCGGATTTGAACGTCATCGCGCGGCTGCCGAACGTTTTGCTGCCGAAAAAAGACGATTTAAGCCCGGAATTTATTGACGGAGTTGAAAAAGCTGTTCAGGACGCGCTCGAAGATTTGGAAAAAATGCGCGAAATCGAAGGCGAGATATTGAAAAAAGAATTGAATTTGCGTTTATCTGAAATCGAAAACCGCGTGCCGACAATCCAAGCGGAATCCGAAAAGGTAGCCGACGAGTATCGCCAGCGACTTTCAAAAAGAATCGGCGAGTTTCTGGCGAAATCCGAATCGCAAATTGAAATCGACCAGGCAAGACTCGCCCAGGAAGTCGCGTATTTAGCTGACCGCAGCGATATTTCGGAAGAAATTCAGCGGCTGAAAAGCCATATCGAACAGTTTCATTCGATCATGGAAGACGACAAAGATGTCGGCAAGCGGCTCGATTTTCTTACTCAGGAATTAAACCGAGAAGCGAACACAATCGCTTCCAAAACAAACAATTTAACGGTCAAAGAAAACGCGCTCGCCATAAAGTCCGAAATCGAAAAAATCCGCGAGCAGGTCCAAAACGTGGAATAATGGTTAATTATGAGGGGTAATTTAATCATCATCAGTTCACCATCTGGCGGCGGCAAAGGAACTTTAATCAGGGAAATACTGAAAATCGTGCCTAATGTCGGCTATTCGGTTTCTTACACCACCCGCCAAATGCGCGACGGCGAAGAAAACGGTCGCGATTATTTTTTTGTTTCGCGAGCCGAGTTTTCCGCTCTTATCGAAAAGGAAGAATTTCTGGAATTCGCTGAAGTTCACGGCAATCTTTACGGAACTTCGATAAATCAAGTCGAAAAGGAAATTTCCGCCGGAAACGACGTAATATTGGAAATTGACGTGCAGGGCGCGGAAAGCGTTCGGCGAAAAATGCCGGAAGCCGTCGGAATATTTATTTTACCGCCTTCTTTTGAAGTTCTGCGAAATCGCCTGATCGCCCGCGCGACGGAAAAGCGTGAAGATTTATCGCTGCGGCTGCGAAATTCCATCAACGAAGTCCGGCAATATGAATATTTCGATTATGTCGTTGTTAATGATGAAGTTGCGAGAGCTACCGCCGATTTGCAGAACATTATTATAGCCGAAAGGCTTAAACGTAATAGACAAATTGATGCCGTTCGATGTATTCTAGATAGTTTCGATATATCGAAAATTATTACTCTTGGAGAACAGACATAAATTATGGTTGACGAAACCGAAAACAACATAGACGAACAGAACGAAGCAGGGCAAACCAACGAAGCTACCGAGAACAAAACACAAGTGGAGATTGATTCAAAATACCGAATGATTATCCTTGCGGCACAGCGCAGCAAACAGCTGCAGCGCGGCGCGACTCCGCGCGTTGACGCCGATATGCGAAAACAAAAGCCGACGCGCATAGCGATGAAGGAAATTGAAAAACAAAAAGTTGATTTTGAAGTTTTAGACAACTAGTTCGTCAGACAGTTTGTTATTTGCCGCGTTCAACCGTGATAAATTAACTCGCAGAAGTCATTCTCCTTCAATTCTGTTCTCTTTCCATTCGAGAAAGTCTTTCGCGGCTTCGCGGGCTTCTATTTCAAATGGAATATTCAGATAAGCCTGCCGCCGCGAGTCCGCATCCCATTTTTCGTGCAGCTGCAAATTCCTCCAGTAATCGCGCAGGTACATATATAAAAACTTTAAAAAACCTTTCTTTTGGTATTGGATAACGTGCATAATCTCGTGCACGATTAAATCTTCGGGCAATTTTTTTTGATTTTTTGTATTAGAACTTAAAAGCTGCGGCATTATAAAAATGCGCTTCCCGAAAGTTATTCCGTTGGATTTCGAAATCAGCGTAAAAAATGCAGTAATTTTTCCGGTATAAAGGTAAATTTTCGGAAGTATAAAACTTTCATCCTCGAAATAATCTCGAAAAAAATCCTCGACCAGGCGATGTGAATTTTCGGAAAGCTTCATACTTTAAATACGAATAAAGCCGCTGAAAACGGCTTTATTCGTATAAATTTTAACAAAGGAATTATCTGTTCACATCGTCGGCTGTATTTTTTATCGCATCACCGACCGAATCAATCGTATCGGAAACTCCGCGCTTGAATTTGCCCCACGTTTCCTGCGATTTCCCTTCGGCATTTTGCGCTTCGCCTTCGGCTTCCAAGCTGCGGTCGCCAGTAGCTTCGCCGACCTTATCTTTTACCGTGCCTTTTACTTGTTCCCAGGTTCCTTCGGTTTCATCTCTGTTCGGTATTGACATAAAATTCCTCCCTTTTTCAAACATTTCAAAAAATTGTATTAAAATAATTCAATTTTTTGTTACTCATCAAGAAAAGCAAATTCCCTGCCAATCCAAAACGAAATCTAAAATACGGATTCTAAAAGCCAAAATTGAAATCACATACCTTTATAATTCGGACCGCCGCCGCCTTCGGGTGTGACCCAGTTGATGATTTGATACGGGTCCATAATGTCACAGGTTTTGCAGTGAACGCAGTTTGAAAAATTGACTTTTAATTCGCGCCGGTCAGTTTTCGAGTTATATTCCATTTCATAAACCGCCGCCGGACAAAAACGCTGGCACGGATTGCCGTATTCTTCGGCGCACCGTTCGGCGCAAATTTCCGTGTCGAGAACGTGCAGATGCGAAGGCTGATCTTCGTCGTGCGCGACCCCGGCATGGTAAACGTCGGTGATTTTATCGAAAGTCAGCTGCTTATCGAACTTCAAATCGGGATAACGTTGCCGAGTGTCATCGTTTTGATAATCATATTCTTCGAGCATACGCATCCGTTCGTGACCGGCAACGTGATGCTCTTTCGGCATAAATCCCCAGGCGTAACCGCCGGTCACATACTGCAAACCGCTGTTGACCAGTGCCGACCAGCGACCGGCTTGAAACGAACCGTGAAAATTGCGAACCGGATAAAGCTCATCGTAAATCCAGCTTGAATTAACCTTTTCTTCATAATGCCTGAGCGTTTTCGACGTAAAGTCATCGTGAATGAAAGCCCAGAGAATCGTTTCGGCGGCGAGCATTCCCGATTTCATCGCCGTATGAATTCCTTTTATTCGCTGTCCATTCAAGAAAGAACCGGAATCGCCGACGATTAAAACGCCGTCGGCGTATAGTTGCGGCATTGTGTTCCAGCCGCCAGCGTTAATGGTTTTCGCGCCGTATTTGAGCATTTTTCCGCCCGCTAAAATTTCGGCGACTTTCGGGTGCGTTTTGAATTTTTGAAATTCGGCGTGCGGGTCAATCAGCGGGTCGAGATAATCCAGACCGGTCACGTAACCGATGCTGACGACGTTGTTTTTCATTCCGTAAATCCAGCCGCCGCCGTAAGTCTGCGTGTCGGACGGAAAACCGAGCGTATGTATTACGGCGCCTTCTTCGATATTTCCCGCCGGAACTTCCCAGAGTTCTTTCACGCCGAGCGAAAACACTTGCGGCTCTTTGCCTTGATTCAATCCGAGCCGCTGCATTAAATGTTTGGCTAAAGAGCCGCGTGAGCCTTCGCCTAAAACCGTCACTTTAGCAAGGAGATCAACGCCCGGTTCAAAATTTTCTTTCGGTTCGCCTTCTTTGTTGATTCCTTTATCGCCGGTTCGGACGCCGATAACGCGATTGTTTTCGTCGTAAAGCATTTCTGCGCCGGGAAATTCCGGAAAAATATTTATTCCCGCCTCTTCGCATTTTTCGCCGAGCCATTCGCACATTTTGCTCAAACTCAAGATATATTTGCCGTGATTTTTCAGCGGCGGCGGCGTCACAGGAGATTCGATAGCGCGGTTTTCCGTTAAATACCAGAAAGCATCGGTCGAAACAACCGTATCAATCGGGCAGCCTTGTTCGAGAAAATCCGGTATCAGTTCACGAATCGCAATCGGATCCATCACAGCGCCCGATAAAATATGCGCGCCGACAAACGAACCCTTTTCGATAATTCCGATTTCCAAATCAGGAATTTTCTCGCCGCGTTTTCTGCCCTTTTCGACTAGTTCGTTGTGTTCGTCAACGCTGTTTTTCAGATGCAGAGCCGCCGCGAGATTCGCCGGACCTGCGCCCACAAAAACCACGTCCATTTCGAGTTGTTCGCGTTCCATTTCCATAATTTTAATGAATGACTATTCAGTTTTTGTAAGTATAACAATTCCTGCTAATTTCCCGAAATATGGATTAAAAATTTACCCAAAATTGTCTAATAGATCACGTTTCTTTTGTATAATAAAAGAAGATGAAAACATTAAAAACAACTCCTCGAAAATCACCTCTAATATTAATAATAATTGTCACCTCTATTTTGGCTATTCCAGGTTTTGCAGTTCTTCTTGATCAATTTACAATGATGTCATTTTTAGAAAAACCTCTTGAAAGACTTCCTGCTATTATTTTTTTAATAGCTGGGTTTATACTCTTTGCCGGTTATATCTGGACGGCAATATCAGGTCGCCATAATAGACTTTTTTGGCTTTTCTCAACTCTTTATAATCTGGCTCAAACAGGAATTTGTTTTCTTACACCTAGTTTTATTTTCTTTGTGGTTTCACTTTGGACTATTTTTGTAATGATTTCTTCTATCTATTACTTCAGTTTTGCAAATAAAAACCGGAAGCAATGTAATTTTTACTTTTCTCCGAATTCTACCAAGAACAATTAAGTGTGGAGCTACACTCTTTAAACCTTAAAAAATGAAAAGGTTCACCGTAGCCGGAACCTTTTTCGTGTTTACTCTTCAAACTGTTTCCGTAAACTTTCCGTATAAGGCGCTCGCGCAACGCCCTTTTCCGTGATTATCGCCGTCACGAGATCGTTCGGCGTAACGTCAAACGCGTAGTTACTGACATCAATGCCTTCGGGCGCGAGTTGAATATCTCGGACGTGCGTAATTTCTCGAATCGCTCGTTCTTCAATCGGAATTTCCTCGCCCGTCGGACAATTCAAATCAACTGTCGAGAGCGGCGCGGCGACGTAAAACGGAATGCCGTGCTGACGAGCCATTACGGCGACCATATATGTTCCGATTTTGTTGGCGACATCGCCGTTCGCGGCAATCCGGTCGGAACCAACTACGACAGCTTGAACGCGTCCCTTTTTCATAACGTGCCCGCTCATATTGTCGGTGATAAGCGTGACCGGAATGTCATCCTGCAGAAGCTCCCATGCGGTCAGACGCGCGCCTTGCAAATACGGGCGCGTTTCGTCGGCAATAACTGAAATCTTTTTACCTTGGGCAACAGCGCCGCGCACGACACCGAGTGCTGTTCCCCAAACGCCGCCGGTCGCTAATGCTCCGGCGTTGCAGTGCGTTAAAACCGTCGAGTTATCTTCGATCAACTCGCCGCCGAATTTGGCGATCAAACGCTGTGATTCGATGTCTTCTTCGTGAATGGCTTTAGCGTCTTCAATCAAAATCTGCTTGATTTCGCTGATTGATTTTTTTTCGTCTTTTGCTTTGTGAAATGTTCGCTTCATTCGGTCAATCGCCCAGAAAAGATTGACGGCGGTCGGTCGCGTTTTGCCCAAAACTTGACAGACATACTCCAATTCGTCTTCAAAATCAGCCATATTCGTTCCGACAAAGTTTTTCGCGCCGAGAGCGATTCCGTAAGCTGCCGAAACTCCGATTGCCGGAGCGCCGCGCACGACCATATCTTTGATTCCGGCGGCGACTTCCGTATAAGTTTTCAGCATCAGCCATTTTTCTTCGGTCGGAAGAAGTCGCTGGTCGAGCATCTCGACGCCTTCGTCCGCCCATTTTACAGGTATTATCATTCGTTCTTTTTTCCTTTTGGTTATGTCGTTATTTATTATTTTGACATTCAAATCTTACGGAAAAAAACAGACACTCACAAGAAAGCTGAAACTTATTTCTCTGATTTGCGCGTTACAGATTGAGAAATGGCGAGGTGATGTTATGAAATACGAAACAATTTTGGACGAGCTGCACCGAAAAGTTACAAGTAATAAATATCTGCAGCTTTTTACTGCTTTTACGAGAATACTTTTGGCAATCGGATTTATTCCGCCGAGTATTAAAAAAATTCTCGGTCAGCCTTTTACCGTTTTGCCCGATTCAAATCCGGTCGGACATTACTTCAACGCTCTTTATCAAACCGGATTTTATTACGAATTTCTCGGTTGGGGACAACTAACCGCTGCCGTTTTGCTGCTTTTTCCGCGAACCGCTCATCTCGGCGCACTGGCTTTTTTCCCGATAATCATAAATATTGCCGTTTTAACCAATTCAGTCGGCTTTGTCGGAACAAAATACATTACGACTTTGATGGCTCTTGCCTCCACATATCTGGTCGCTTGGGATTACGACCGATTAAAGCTGATTTTCTTCGGCAAACGCGAAAAAAATTCGGTATTTTTTAGAATGGAAATCCTCTGGCTCTCGTTGCTATTCGGTTTCGGCGGCGCATTTGTCGCGAGTTTTTTCGCCTGGTTCGGCGTTGCTAATATTCATAAAAACTACTTTCCGGTTCTCGCTATTTTGTCCGCTGCCGGTTTATTGTTTGGCGCTGCGGTCGCCGCGCATCATCGTTTTATGCCTGCCGGAGAGTTGAAAAAATCTGTCGAAATCACCTGAATTTATTTTCTCTTTTAATATTTTATTTCCCTGGTGCGAATTCGACGAGCTTTTATTTTTCCACTCTCAATCATTGAAAAATCCAATTTTTCCGTATTAATTTGCAAGTAATTTTTGTATCATCTACTTTATGAGCACGCCGACCAGTTCCGAATTCTGCATTATCGCCGAAGGTTTTTACGATTCGGTCGAAGAAGCCAAACACGCTTTGATTGACCCGTTTATCGAAGATTACGTTGAAAAAACCGGCAGATACAAAATGCATCAAGCCGATGAGATTTTTGTCGCCAGCGGCATTGCTTTGAGCGATTTGTCCATTTCTGAAATTGACGAAGGAGTTTTCGAAATTTCGTG
>DASVQY010000037.1:0-61069 GCA_036388895.1 Pyrinomonadaceae bacterium
TTTCGCCGTTCGATTTTTTCAGCAATTCGTGAACCGGATCCAGCACTTCGATTTTTTGATAATCGCCGTTTGCGCCCGAATGATAATTAGGAAAATCAATGTTGCGCGTCGCCTGATCGTCGCGGACGTTTCGGGCTGCGTCCGGGTCGCAATTGCTCGAATGAAAATAATGCGCCGCGCCGACTCCGCCGAGCGTGCACAGAGATGAGCCTAAATCCTGATGATCGCGCGTCGAGAAAATTCCGCCGCCGCGCTGCCGAAATTTCGTAACTCCGGCGCAATCGCTTTCGGTCAAACCGTCGCCCGTATCAACGGCGAAAAGCCAGACTTCATCGAAATCCGATTCGTCTAGACGGCTTAAAACGCGGTCGTTTCCCGCTTCGTCTTTTTCAATATTACGCGCCGTCACGGCGTAAAGCTCGTTTCCGTTTTCGTCTTTCAAAGATTCGAGATGCTCGCGCAACAAAGAAAAACGCCGGATGTTCCAATCGTTTTCCGTGCCGGGAATCGTCGTTTGCAGTAAAATTTTCGTCCGGGCTTTCATATTTGTTTTAACGGTAAATCAACGCGAATTTTACAACCACACGAAAAAGCAAAAGCCTTTTTTCGCGCCAATCAAACCGAATCTTTCACTGATTTTATCAAACCGTCGGCAGCGTCTCGTAAAATCGTTCGTCCACGTAGCAGTAGCCCCATTCTTCGCCTGGCTCAAACGATTTGATAATCGGATGCGTCGTTGCGTGAAAATGTTTCGTCGCGTGTTTGTTCGGCGAATTGTCGCAGCATCCGACGTGACCGCAAATTTCGCAAAGCCGCAGATGCACCCACCAGCTACCGGTCTTTAAACATTCTTCGCATCCGTCGGCGCTCGGAGTTACCTTTTTTATTTCATTCAAATGCTCGCATTTTGTCGTCATATTTTCCTCGATTATTTACTAATCAAATTAGGCTTGCGATTGTTTAGTCGAAATTGTTTCTATTTCGCCGTGTGTTTTCCGCAGCGTGTGAACCAGATTTTCGGCTAATCCGTGCAAAATTTTCTTCATTTTTTCGTCGGTCATTTCCGCGTCGTCTCCGTCAAACTTATCTTTGACATTGCCGACAGCAATTTCCGTCGGAAGAGTATTAACCAGCAAAATCGTCAAAACGGCGCGCAGATGCGCGAGACAACGAATGCCGCCGAAAACGCCCGGAGAAACCGTCATAATCGCCGCGACCTTTCCTTTGTAACACTCGCCGAGCTTTAATTCGCCGTTTGCGCGCGAAGTCCAGTCAATCGCGTTTTTCAAAGCGGCGGGCAAAGACGCGTTATACTCCGGCGAAGCGATTAATAATCCGTCGTGTTCGAGAAGAAGTTTTTGCAGCCGAACCGCATTTTCCGGGAAACCTTCGTTCGCCTGAATGTCCGCATCGTAAATCGGCATCTCGTAGTCGCGCAAATCAATCAGCGTAACTTCGCCGGACGCGTTTTTCGCGCCTTCGGCGGCGGTTCGCAAAACTCTCTTACTATACGAATGCTCGCGCAAACTTCCGGCAAACGCCAGTATTTTCGGTATGTATGGCACAAAACAAAATCCCCTTCAGCAAATTTGCAATAATAAATTCTGCCACGGTTTCGGGCAAAAAAGAAATTGTCGGCAGAAATAGGTTGTTTTTAAAGAAAATCGCGTTTAAGCTGTTCCAGTTTTTGGATTTTTATGATTGCGGATTTTCTCGATAAAAAACCGAAAATTCACGAATCGGCTTTCGTGGCGGAAACGGCGATTGTCATCGGCGACGTTGAAATCGGCGCGGATTCGAGCGTCTGGTTCGGCTCGGTTTTGCGCGGCGACGTTAATTACATACGCGTCGGCGCGCGAACGAACATACAGGACGGTTCGATTATTCACGTCAGCTCGAAAACGCATCCGACCGTTTTGGAAGATGAAGTAACGCTCGGGCATCGCGTCACGCTGCACGGATGCCGGGTTGAAACGGGTTGTCTGATCGGTATCGGCGCGATAATTTTGGACGGCGCGGTAATCGGGAAAAACTCGCTCGTCGCCGCCGGTTCGCTCATCACGCCCGGCACGATTATTCCGCCGAATTCGCTCGTAATGGGCAGCCCGGCGCGTGTTCGACGCGAATTAAACGACGAAGAGGTTTACAATCTGCCGCGCTTTTGGCAGAATTACACGGCACTTAAAGATATTTATAAAAAGGGTTTAACGAACAAGGAGTAGAACAGGGGATGGATTTATCGAAACATAACCGGAGCATTGCGCTCTGGTTTATTATGATTTGCGGTTTTGTAACAGCAAACGGGCAAATTCTTTCAAGCGGAAAGGATAAGCCGATAATAAAGGCAGAAAAAACGAAAGAAAAAAAATCCGTTTCCACGTTTTTGACGGATGAGTATATAGCCAGCCGAAATAAAAACGGCATTTATGAAGGCATTTCTTCCGGTAAAGACGATGTTGAAGACAACGCAAAAAGTCGAATTGCCGGCAATAAGGAATGGGGTTTTTACGGCGGCTCTTTTACTTTTCACAAAGATTTGAAAGGCGAATCACAAAAAGCGCCGGTCGTCCTGTTCGGCGTTCGTCACGCCTGGACGACGAAAAACAATCCGAGTCACCGCCTCAGATATTACATAGACATTAATCCGTTGATTATTGTTAATTACCGCCAGAAACGTTTAATACAAACTTCCCCGACGACAACCGCGACAGTCGGCGAACGTAAAACAGTTTTCGGCATCGGTTTCGTTCCGTTAGGTTTGCAGTTTAACTGGCGAAACAGCAAGAAGTTTCAGCCGTATATCGCCGGAGGAATGGGCGTCGCCGTATTTAATAAAAAGTTTCCCGATAATCGTTCCGCGCTTGAACCCGACCGTATCGGCAACCGATTCCAAATCATGCCCGAATTCGGCGCGGGCGTTGAAGTTCGTCGTTCGGCGGATAGAAGTTATTTCATCGGCTACAAATATCATCATATGTCGAACGGTTATACCGCGCCGCTAAATGTTGGTTACAATACGAATATGATTTACGGCGGAATGTATTTATTGAGAGGAGCGCAATAATATCAATAAGCGAAAATAAAAAAATAGATTATTTTCGCTTATTTTTACGAAAATGGGATTAACAAAATCAGTCGGTTTTTCGTGTTTGTACGCTATTTTTATAGCTTTTTCGATTTCAGCCTACGCACAAAACATCAGCAAAAAAGAAACCGTTTCATTGGACGAAAGGGCATCCGCACAAAAAGATTCTAATCAAACAGACACAAAACCTACCGCCGATTACCGTTTAAGACGCGGCGACAAAGATTTTTCAGTAGAATACGGCATTTCTCCGTTTAACCCGAGCAATTTCGCCGGACCGAAAGAATTCGACGTTTACGGGCGTGACCTTCATCTTGTTACTTTTCGCTTCGGGCGCGTCATCGGCACTAAGAAAAACGTCAGCTATCAATATATGTTCGGCGTCACGCCGCTCGCGGTTTTCACAAAAAACGAAGTGGTCAACCCGGAATATGTTTCGCCGACCGCGACGCCGACGATTGCGCCGACGAAACGCGAAACGACATACGGTTTGGGCTTTCAGCCGGTTAACTTTAAATTTATATTTTTAGCCAAAAATCGCTTAAAGCCTTACGCGCAAGTCGGCGCGGGAATTTTGGTAACGAACAAAGCCGTCCCTGTTTCGCGCAGCACCCTTTTCCAGTTGACCGGCGATTTCGGCGGCGGTTTGATGTATATGCTTTCGCCCAATAAAGCAGTCAGCCTCGGCTATAAATATTTTCATATTTCCAACGGCAATATTAACGGCAAAATCAATAATCCAGGCTTTAACGCCAATGTTTTTTATCTCAATTACTCGTTTTTCTGGAACAGAAAATAAACTTTGGCACTGCAAAATCACAGCTATCGTGTTTCTTTTGTTTTAATCGGTAGTTTTACGATAATCGTTTCAATAATTTTTCGTTAATGATCTTTGAGCTCACTAAAGATCATTAAATCCAATCCGTTCGGCTACTACCGCTTCGTTAACGTTCCTGCAATTTGGAATTACCAAGCGACGATTGCGGCAAAAAACCGCAATTTCTCATCTTCGACGATTTCTTTGATACCGACAAACGACGTAACGAATTTGAATTTTATCGGCGCCCAGTAAAATGCCGAATTCAGTAAAACTGATAAAATCACCACAGAACAAAAAATCAATTACAAAAGCACCGGTTATTCGTAAATATTTAATGTCAAATGGTAAATTCTTCGTCTTTTATTTATCATTAACGACTAATCATTTACGATTGAATTATGAGTAAGACACAACCGGCGCGCGGGATGCGCGATTTTCTGCCCGCCGATATTCGCAAACGCAATTACGTTATCGGCATCATCAAGGTAGTTTACGAATCTTACGGTTTTGAGCCGCTCGAAACGCCCTCAATCGAAAACATCGAAACCTTGATGGGCAAATACGGCGAGGAAGGCAATCAATTAATCTTCAAAATCTTAAAGCGCGGCGAAAAATTGAGCGCGAACGATAAAGATTTAGCCGATTTGGCTCTGCGTTATGATTTGACCGTTCCGCTCGCTCGCGTCGCGGCAAATTATCGAAACGATCTACCGAAATTTTTCAAACGCTATCAAATACAACCGGTCTGGCGCGCCGACCGCCCGGCGCGCGGTCGTTTCAGAGAGTTTTATCAATGCGATGTTGACGCCATCGGTTCAAATTCGATGATTGTCGAAGCCGACCTTTGCTCGGCGGGCAGCGATGTTTTGCACAGATTGGGATTTAATGATTTCGTCATTCGAGTAAATCATCGCGCGATTCTTTTCGCGATGCTCGAAGCCGTCGAAATCAAGGAAGAAAAACAGACCGATGCGCTAGTCGCTCTGGATAAGCTCGATAAAATCGGCGAAGAAGGCGTGACGAAAGAGTTTGAAAGCCGCGGCATTGCCAAAGATGCGGCGAACAAATTATTAAATTTATTCAGTATTTTGAAGAATTCGGATAATGCGAAGATTTTATCAACTCTTTCAGAATTTATCGGGCAGAACGAAACGGGTCGGCGCGGCGTCGAACAAATTTCTCGAATTCTCGAATTAACGGATTTGGACAGTTTGAAGATAGACGCTTCGCTGGCGCGCGGTTTAAGTTACTACACCGGCGCGATCTTTGAAGTAAATGTTCCCGATTTAACCGGAAGCATTGCCAGCGGCGGACGCTATGACAATTTGATCGGAATGTTCGGCAAAGAGCAGATTCCCGCCTGCGGTTTCTCGCTCGGTCTCGAAAGAATACTTCTCATCATGGAAGAACGCGGAATGTTTCCGCCGGAGCTTGAAACAAATTCCGCCGATGTTCTGGTAACTATCTGGAACGAAGATTCAATCAAAGAATCGCTCAAACTCGCCGCTGAATTGCGAAAAAACAATCTGCGCGTTCTCGTTTACCCGGAAATTGATAAACTCGGTAAGCAATTTAAATACGCCGCGCAGATCAACGTTCCGTACGTTTGCGTTTTAGGCGAAAGCGAACTTGCGGAAAACGCCGTGACGATTAAAAATCTGGAAACCGGCGAACAGGAAACAGTTTCGAGAAAGGAAATCGCGAAAAAAATAAAAAGATGAGCGAGCAAATTCTTAAAAACATTCTCGACGAATCAATCGCGTCGTTTCGCAGTTACAAAACGCTGGCTGAGAAAGCGATGGCGCAGATTTCGGATGAAGAATTTTTCCGAGCGATTGATTCGGAAGCCAATTCGATTGCGGTGATTGTCAAGCATCTCGGCGGAAATTTGCGCTCGCGCTGGAGCGATTTTTTAACGAGCGATGGCGAAAAGGCTGACCGAAACCGTGATTCGGAGTTCGTCGCCGAAACCGACACGCGCGAAAATTTAATCGAAGCGTGGGAAAACGGGTGGCGCATTTTGCTCGGTTCGCTCGAATCGTTAAAACCCGAAGATTTAAGCAAAATCGTGCAGATTCGCGGCGAAGATTTTACGGTCGTCAAAGCGATAAATCGCTCGCTAGCGCACACGGCTTATCACATCGGACAAATTACGCTTCTCGCCAAACATTTTCGCTCAAGTGAATGGAAAACTTTGAGCATTCCGAGAAACCAATCGGCAGAATTCAACGATTATTTGACAAAAAAAGAAGATAAAGGCAATTATTTGGAAGCTGCGCAGGAATTTACGAAAGAAACTGAAAAACTGAAGTGAACGGAAGAGGAGAGTGGATTCCCGTTCCAGTTTTCGAAATTAATAACGACCGATGCGAACGCGGCTGACGAGCCGGGTTCGGGTCGTGCCGTTCGGACGATAAACAACGCGGTAAGTTTCACGATAAACAGCGCGTCCGCGACGAGCATTGCGCGTGTAAGTACGGACTTGGCGACGATTGTAACGCCGATTATTACGTCCGAGCTGAATATTAATTTGCGGTTCTGCCGCTTTATTTGCCGTTACAGCACTCGCAGCGACTGATTTTGCTTCAGCATAAGGCACAAATACTGCGCCTGAAACTAAAAGTAAAGATAATGTTAAGAACTTTTTCATCTAATTTTCTCCCTTTGTTCAATTTTTGTGTGAAAAAGGCGAATACCTTGAAAGCAAGATATTTCGTAACTTATTCCGCAAGTTAAGACGCACCGAAGAAAGCTACAGTTCATACGAAATTTGTAAACTATTGTAAAGGGAACTTGCATCTGAAATTCCTTGCTAATTGGTTTTGTCCCGTGAACACATAAAATCAAATCAACTACGGAATTTAGAATTTCAGTATCCGATTATGATAATCTGAAGTCGGTTTATTTTATGAAAGCGATTTCAATTTTAGGTTCGACCGGCTCAATCGGCTGCAACACGCTGAAAGTCGTCGAACATCTCGGCGATTGCCGCGTCGTCGCGCTCGGCGCGGGGCGAAATATGATGGCGCTCGCCGAACAAATCTCACGTTTCAAACCCGAATTAATTTCCGTCGAAACCGAAGAATGCGCCGAAGAGCTTTTACAAGAACTTCATAAACTCGAATTTTCCGATATTCCGAAAATCGAAACCGGCGAAAGCGGTCTCGTCGCCGTTGCTTCTCACGACGAGGCGGAAACGGTTGTTTCAGCAACGGTCGGCGCAGTCGGCTTAATTCCTACGTTGCGCGCGCTGGAAAGCGGAAAGAGAGTCGCGCTCGCCAACAAAGAAACGCTTGTGATGGCGGGCGAATTGATGATGAAAGCCGCTGCCGATTCGGGCGCGGAGATTCTTCCGGTAGATTCCGAACACAATGCGCTTCATCAATGTTTGCGCGGCGAAACGAGAAATGAGGTGCGGCGTTTAATTTTAACCGCTTCGGGCGGACCTTTTCGAACAAAATCAAAAGAAGAAATGGAGAAGGCGACGCGCGAAGAGGCTTTGAATCATCCGAATTGGAAAATGGGCGACAAAGTGACGATTGATTCGGCGACTTTGATGAACAAAGGTTTGGAAGTCATGGAAGCACGCTGGCTTTTCGGATTTTCGGCTGACGAAATCGGCGTTCTCGTTCATCCGCAGTCAATCGTTCATTCGATGGTCGAGATGATTGACGGCTCAGTTATCGCTCAACTCGGCGTCACTGATATGAAACACGCCATTCAGTACGCGCTCACCTATCCTGAAAGAAAACCGAACTGCCTCGAACCACTCGACTTTAGAAAAATTTCGCAGCTCACATTTGAAGAACCCGATTTGGACAAATTCCACTGTTTAGCTTTGGCTTATAAAGCGTTAAAAATCGGTGGAACAATGCCTACGGTATTAAATGCGGCAAATGAAATCGCCGTGCAGGCGTTTCTCGATAATAAAATTTGGCTCTCGGAAATCCCCACAATCATTGAATCTGTTATGAATCAGCATCAGCCAACGCCAGTTTCGAATCTGGAAATTGTTTTGAAAACTGACGATTGGGCACGGAAAAAGGCTATAATCGGTTTGGAGAAATCTGCCCTTGCAAATTAAAATATAGAAGTCTTTCTTCCTGTAAAAACCTAGAGCAAGTATTAATAAACGCTATTTTACTTTATTATTGATAAACTCTGACGAGAGATTTACACTTTTAATGACAACTTGCCTGCCGAATTTTGTTTCTAAGCAGACAACTACTTTCTATTTCCAAAGGACTTAAAAACAAATGCCCGATATTTTATTAGTAATTTTAGCAGTCGTATTCGTTCTCGGCATCGCCATAAACATCCACGAGTTCGGACATTTTATCGTCGCTAAACTTTTCGGAATGCGCGTCGAAGCTTATTCGTTTTTCGGCTTGGGACCGCGCATTTGGGGGTTTAAGGTTGGTCACACTGATTACCGCATTTCAGCGATTCCGCTTGGAGCTTACGTCAAACTTTACGGTGATGAAGCGACTGCATCGCTCGAAGGCGGCGAATCCGAAGGCGAAAAAGTTCCCGATTCAGAACTTTACGAATTGCGCCCGCGCTGGCAGAAATTTCTCGTAATGGTCGGCGGACCGGTTATGAATATTTTGCTCGCGCTGGCAATTCCGTTCGGCGGAGCTTTGATGAACGGTGTTCCGACGATGCCTTCGCCGGTTGTGGCGAGCGTCAAAGCGGGCGGTGCGGCTGAACAGGCGGGAATTAAGCCGGGCGATAGAATCGTCGCTTTTGAAGGAATCGAAAATCCTTCGTGGGACAGAATCAGAAACGATTCGATTGTTTTAGCCGAAAAACAAGTTCCCATTACAGTCGAACGCGGCGGACAAAGACTAAATTTAAATATAACACCGTCAAAAACCGAAATAAAAGGAAATACTCTCGGTTCCCTGGATTTTGAACCGACCGAAATGGTCGTAATGATTCCGCAGGCGGATTCACCAGCGGCGCAAGCCGGAATACAAAAAGGCGATAAAGCGATTGCCATTAACGGCGAAACCGTCAGCAGCACCGATAAATTTAAGGAATTAGTGCAGGCTAATAAAGACAAGCCGATGACGATGACGATTGTTCGCAACAATCAGACAATGGAAATTCCGGTACAGGCGAAAGTCGCCGATGACGGCAGAGCCATAATCGGCGCGCAAATCAGCACGCAAAGTCTGGACAAGGAAAAGGCGACAATCGGACAAGCCGCCGCGTTTGCCGTTAACGCCAATCTGGAAATCATCCGTATGACCGGAAAGGTTTTCGGTCAGATGTTTGCCGGTGAACGTTCGCCGAAAGACGCTGGTCTTGCCGGACCAATCGGGATTGTCCAGATTATCGCGCAAATCGTTCGCGAAGCTGGATTTGCCGGTTTGGTTTCAATTTTAGCTCTTATCAGCTTGAATCTTGGTGTTTTCAACCTTTTGCCGATTCCGCTTCTCGACGGCGGACAAATAATGGTTCTGGGCATCGAAAAAGTTTTAAGCTGGTTCGGCAAAACTCTTTCGATGGCAATTAAAGAAAAAATTCAGCTCGTCGGTCTGGCAGTAATTTTGCTTCTGATGGTGACGACGATATTTTTCGATATTTCGAGGCTTTTCGGAAAATAATTGTTAAATAAACGGGGATTGATAAGGTAAACAGAATAATTTTTGATATTATTTTGTTTGCCTTTCAATCCCTATAGTTTTTTTATTTTGAGTTAGTAAAAATGAGAAGAGAAACAAAAGCCGTAAAAGTTCGCGGCATCCAAATCGGCGGAGGCGCGCCGGTCGCCGTTCAGTCAATGACGAAAACTGACACAACTGACGTTGAAGGAACCGTTAAACAAATCGAAGAAATGGTGACGGCGGGCTGCGAAATTGTCCGCATCGCCGTTCCTGACGATGATGCGGCAGCAGCACTCAAGGAAATCCGCAAACGCACAGACGTTCCGATTGTCGCTGACATCCATTTTCATTACAAACTCGCCCTGAAGGCTCTCGAAGCGGGAATTGATAAATTGCGCCTCAATCCGGGCAATATCGGTTCGATTGATCGCGTTCGTGAAGTCGTTCGTGCAACTGAGGCACAGGGCGTTCCGATTCGTATCGGTGTTAACGGCGGTTCGCTCGAAAAAGATTTGCTGAAAAAATACGGCTCAGCTACACCTGAAGCGATGGTCGAGTCGGGAATGCGCCACGTCCGCATTCTCGAAGATTTAGGATTTTCCGACATCGTAATTTCTCTGAAAGCATCTGACGTAAATCGGATGGTTGCGGCGTATCGTTTGATGGCTGAAAAGGTTAATTATCCTCTGCATTTAGGCGTGACCGAAGCCGGAACTCCGTTTGGCGGAACAATAAAATCGGCGATGGGCTTGGGAATTCTGCTTCATGAAGGCATAGGCGACACGATTCGCGTTTCGCTCGCTGCCGAACCGCACGAAGAAGTTCGCGTCGGATGGGAAATTTTGAAAAGTTTGGAACTCAGAAAACGCGGCGTTACGGTTGTCGCTTGTCCGACTTGCGGGCGGCTCGACGTTGATAATTTCGTCGAAATCGTCACGGAAGTCGAGCGTCGTCTGGCGCACGTCGAGGAACCGCTTCATCTTTCGATTATGGGCTGCGCGGTCAACGGTCCCGGTGAAGCACACGACTCGCAATTAGGCGTAACATTTGGTCGCCAGGTCGGAATGATTTTCAAAAACGGCGTGCCGATGCGGCGAGTAGCGGGCGTCGATATTGTCGAAGAATTTGTAAAAGAAGTCGAAATATTGCGGAAAGAAGGCGCGGCGGCAAAATCGCTCGCCGATGAAAAACCGCTCGTACAGATTTCTTAAGCCCGCGATATAAAGAAAATAAGCCGCGAAAAAACACGAAATCGCCAAAAATTCTAAATTATTTAATGTGATTTCGTGTTTTTTCGCGGCTTATTTTTTGCTCATTTTTGTCTCATTTTATTTGATTTTCGCGAGCATATTTTTAATCTGTTTAATATGCCGCGATTCGTGTCCGCCGATTAACGCAAGCCATTCCTGAGCCGACAAATCGCCGAAAAACGGATGCGGAAATTTGTGACGCGTACCGTCAACGGTTTCAAAAAGCGGGCGTAATTTTTTCAAACTCTCGCGGTTCTCTTCCATTTTCGCCAAGGATTCGGCAATCGTCTTCGTTCCGGTCGGACGAACCATTTCGGGAGCTTCCAACTTTTGATTGATGCTCTCGGCGGCTTTTGTTAAAAAGGTTTCTGTTATTTTCACCGTCCCGTCAAAATTTTCGCTTTCTGCTTGCGCTTTTGCGAGCAGCTTCGCGCAAATTCTCGCCATTCCACCTTCGACAATCGCGATATGTTCGACCATCTGAGCGAGCGACCATTTTTCGCCCTCCGGCACAGCCGCCGCTTGTTCATCGGTTAAACCTTCGATCATCATTTTCAGCTTTTCCCGAATCGCATCGTTTGCCTCGTAAATTTCGCCAATGTTTTGATAGTTCATAAACTGTTTATTTCACCTATATTTACCTAGTATTATGGAGTGCTACCTATTGATTACTTGAAAGCATTTTAACACTCTGTTTCACTCTATCTAAACAGGTAAGAGATACATTTTTAGATACAGGCAGTTTGTAACTTAACAAAATATTTTGTTAGACTGCTTTTGCTAAAAACACTATTTAGTTGTCAAACAACGAAGCCTTTGGTTGTAACAGAACCGGAGGCTTTATTTTTTTTGGAAATATACCGATACACTAAGTATCAAAAGTATCAAAAGGTCAATTTTCTTTACTCAATTCTGGTTAAAAGCAAGTTTTCCTTATCAATGATTTTTACCGAAACTAGGGACAAAACGTGGGAGAGTTAGCATTAACTCGTTTAAGGGTTAAATTTTCGGTGCTCGGTAAGATATATAAAGTAAAATAAAAAGTCAAGATTTTATTGAAACAAAATGAAAGAAAAATACAATCAAAGATACGAAAATCAAATTGCTTTACTCGCCCGAGATAGAGTAAAAACTGGCAATTATAAAGTATTCGATTTTCAGGCGAGAGTTATAACACGCGATCAGTTTCCCGATCTTGTCGAGAAAGGCAGAACTGATATTGAGCGTTGTTTGGTAATAACCAATTCAGAAGGCGAAACAATCGTTATTACTCGTGAGTTTGAAGCTATTTTAAGAAATGCTTTGATTGGTTGTTAAAAGATTGCAATATTCAACTGTGCAGATTATTTCCTTGCCTAAATATATTAAATTCGAGTAAAGTTTAATTAGCTCAAAGCCTCACAGGCTCCCTTAATCCTAAACAGACAATAAACAGTTAATCTCATTAACCTTGTGTGCTTAGAGTGTAAATAAACCCTAAATTAATAAGTTTAGAATTTATAAGTTATGAATAAATTATTCTGCAATAAAAAATTGAGCAGATTTGTGTTGCCCACGGTCATTACCTTAAGAAATGATTTTCTTTTTGGATCACGAACTTCTTTAACTAAAATTCTTACGGTAGTGATGATGTTTTTTTCTGTTACCGTTGCCGCTAAAGCTCAATCTCCGAACTCTATCAATGCGATTAATCCGTATGCCTCAACGGTAATGGATTTTCAACCTCAATCATTTAAAAACAATATATTAGTCAAAGAAGATGCGGCGGGTCAGGCTCGCGGCGTTTCGCCGACAGCAGGCGAACTTGATGCTTCGTTGAACGCCAATATTGATTCCTCCCCCGGAAGTGTTCTCTCGACGGTTACACAGCCGGACGGAAAAATTCTAGCCGGCGGTTATTTCAGAACCGTTAACGGTGTCCGGTATAAATGCATCGTTCGATTAAAAGCCGATCTTTCGATTGATTCCAGCTTTTTCGCCGATGTCAGCGGTCCGGTTTACGCCATCGCTGTTCAGCCGAACGGTAAAATTGTAATCGGCGGCGCCTTTAATATCGTAAACGGCGTGAGCCGCAACCGGATTGCTCGCCTTAACGCTGACGGTACGCTTGATTTGACTTTCAATCCGGGAACGGGCGCTGACAATCTTGTTCATGACGTCGCTCTTCAGGCAGACGGTAAAATTCTGATTGCCGGCAGTTTTTTTGGCATTAATTCAGTGAGCAGTTACGGCATTGCCCGGCTTAATGCGGACGGTTCGGTAGATACCTCTTTCGTATCCGGAATTATGCCGCCTCCGCCGCCCACTCCAAACCCGCCGTTTCCTATTCCCAGCATCATTTACAGTATCGCCTTGCAGCCGGACGGAAAAATTCTGGTCGGCGGATTAATAGTTCTAAATTATGCCGGTGCAACGCCGGTCACAACAACGATAGCCCGTCTCAACACGGGCGGCACTTTCGATTCGTCTTTTAACTCTGGCACTATTAACAGTAATGTCATAAAAGTCGCCTTACAACCTGACGGCAAGATTTTGATTATCGGCTCTTTTACCGTTATTAACGGAGTCAGCCGAAGGAGTATAGCAAGGCTTAATAATAACGGGTCGCTCGACGCAACATTCAATTCGGGCACGGGAGCAAATCTGCCGATCTTCTCGATTTTTGTTAAAACGGACGGCAAAATTTTAATCGGCGGCGTGTTTTCTTCAATAAACGGCATCAACCGAAATGGAATCGCGCAATTAAATTCGGACGGTTCGCTTGAAGCCGCTTTTGTTCCGCCCCAAAACGTTTTGTTACGCTCGGTTCAAAGTATTATTTCTCTGCCGAATGGAAAAGTCCTCGCCGGCGGTTCATTCGGCTCGCCGTTTATTACGTCAAACGACTCGATCAAGGTTTTCAATTCCGACGGTTCGTTCGACACAACCTTTAAATTTGAAACAGTTGCTATCGGAGGCGTAAAAGCCATAGCAGTGCAGCCTGACGGAAAGTTGATCGTCGGCGGCAGCTTTACACGAGTCAATGACGTTCTCCGTAATAATTTAGCGCGGTTCAACGCGGACGGCTCACTGGATATGAATTTTGGGACGTCTTCGTTTATTTCAAGCGGCGGACAAATAAACTCGATTGTCTTACAGCCGGACGGGAAAATTCTGATTGGCGGTATGAATATCACAGTCGAAACCGGAGGTGCTAGTTTTACCGGTGCCTCTATCGCTCGTCTGAATTCCGACGGCACAACCGACGCTTCGTTCACGCTTGAAAATATTCCGACCCGCAGAGGCATTAACGGAATAGCTTTGCAGCCCGACGGAAAAATCGTTGTTGTGTGGGGCTTCAATCAGCCTAACGGATTACCAACCGGCGGTGTCGCTCGTCTCAATGTCGATGGGACGCTCGACACCTCTTTTAACAGCACTATACCAACCGTGTTTTTCAACTCCGTAGCGATTCAACCCGATGGAAAAATCCTTGTCGGAGGACCGTTTAATTTCGGTTACGTTAATAGCCAAACGGGAACCGTTTCATATAACGGAATAGTTCGTCTGAATTCGGACGGCAGCCGCGATACTACTTTTATACCAGCAACAACGTCCGTCTTTGAAAACGGCAAGGTTACTGAATTGTTTGCTCTGGCATTGCTGTCCGACGGAAAAATTTTAATTGGAGGCAGAATATACACGAGCGGCAGAATTACGCCAACCGGTATCGCGCGTCTTAATACGAACGGCACGCTCGATGCGACGTTTGATTCAGGCTCAATCTCCGGCGCAGCCGATTATACGCGCGTTGAAGATATTCTTCTGCAACCCGACGGAAAAATTATTATCGGCGGCTTTTTCAGCAAAGTTGGCGGCGTTGAGCAACACAACGTCGCCCGTCTTAAATCAGACGGTTCTTTCGATAATTCATTCAAAGCAACCGCGGACAACACCGTATACGAGGTGGTATCACAAACAGACGGGAAACTTGTGATCGGAGGAGATTTTGAAACGGTTAATAACGTTGCTCGAACTTCACTGGCACGGCTTTTGGGCGAATCAGTTTCACGGCGCGCACCATTTGATTTTGACGGTGACGGAAAAACCGACATTTCTATTTATCGTCCCGCTTTAGGAGAATGGTGGTATTTGAAAAGCTCTTCTGGCGGAAATGGTGCTTTCCAATTCGGATCAGCTACCGACAAAATGGTCCCTGCTGATTACACCAGCGACGGTAAATCTGACATCGCTTTCTTTCGTCCGTCTACAGGCGAGTGGTTTGTTTTAAGAAGCGAAGACGCTTCATTTTACTCGTTCCCGTTTGGAGCAAATGGAGATATTCCGGTTCCAGCTGATTATGATGCTGATGGTAAAGTTGATGCGGCTGTATTTCGTCCTTCAACAAACACTTGGTTTATCTCTAAATCAACTGGAGGAACAACTATCCAGACATTCGGACAAGCTGAAGATGTACCAGTTGTAGCTGATTATGATGGAGATGGTAAAGCCGATATAGCTATTTATCGACCATCAAAAGGAGAATGGTGGATTCAGAGAACCACAGTCGGATCGATAGCATTTCAATTCGGTAACAGTACAGATAAACCAGTTCAAGGTGATTTTACAGGTGATGGAAAAGCAGATGTTGCATTCTTCCGACCTTCAACCGGTGAATGGTACGTTTTGAGAAGCGAAAATCAGAGTTTCTATTCATTTCCGTTTGGAACAAATGGTGATGTACCCGCACCGGGAGATTATGACGGAGATGGAAGATTTGATGCAGCAGTATTTCGCCCGTCAAACAACACTTGGTTTGCGCAGCGTTCATCATCAGGAACATTAATACAAACATTCGGACAATCTGGAGATAAGCCTGTTCCTAATGCTTTTGTTCCGTAAAGGCAAACACACATAAAGAAAAGAAAAAGCCGCGAGCATACAAACTTGCGGCTTTTTCTTTATCTAAAACTCATTATAAAAAAGCCTATTCTTACTAATTAAGTTGACTTAATACTGGATGAGCCTTTAATCAGTGCAGTGCATCTTCACCCAAAGTAATTTAATTGAATAATTAAATTTTCCGGTTTTAAGTAATCAGTTCGTTAAGAATGCCTACCTAATAAGCCATACGATTAAATCATTCGTGAAAGATCTGCGCTATTCGTTATTTGTAGGTAGCGTACACAAATCAATTAGTAAAGAATTTATACATTCCCTTCCTTGTTTCAAGGAAATCTGTATATCAATACAAATACAAAACCAATCTGCCCTCGCAGTAAAACTAGGAGACTATAAAAAAGTGAAAAAACTAACCCCGTTTATGACCGTAATGTTTGCGGTTGCATTTCTATTTTCTGTGTGTGCTTCATCCTTGATGGCGCAAAGCAACGTAAAAAGTTCGTCAAAACTTGAACGTGAACGTTTGAAAATAGTAATGGACTCTGGAACAAACATTGAAGAGTTTCGTCAGGAATATCTAAATTATCTAACTGAATTAGAAGACGATATGAGCCTTTTTAACGCAGTTCCGGCTGTTCAACAAAAGTCAAATCGAAGCGGATTGAGACCGTCTGCTATGCTTGCCGCGGCTAAGACTTCCGTTTCTGAAATGTCGCAGGAAGATTTGATTAAAATGCGTTCCGCATATGCAAAAATTCCCGGTTGGAGAGAAATGCCGCAAGCATTAATCAGGGTCGAACTTCGTCAGGAACTCGAAGCCAAAATCGATGCTAAACAAATAAGCGGAGTAACAATAAAGGCAGCTACAATAGATGATTGTGGACCGGCGCTAGCCTCAGACATTTCCAATACAGATATTTCAATTGCACAAGCTGCTTCGCTTGCAGCTCACGCCGCGGCTGATATAGTGCCACCTGTTCTTAATGCAGCATCAGTAGCGGCATATGCCGCTACTGATGCAGTGGTTACGGGTTTGCAAACATCTAAAGCTATTAAAGATGATTGCCAAGACAATACTTTTCAAGAGGCTATTACAACAAAAGTCGATGCTGTCCCGGGTTTAATCTCAACTTCGACATCGACGACTGCCGGAAATATCACCACTTCTACTACGACGACTGCCACAAACATCACTAAAGCTAAAACTGCCATTATTGATAACGACGACGCTAACAGAGTAACGATTGTCAATAACGACAACGCCAACTTAGTTACAATTCTCAACAAGATAGAAGCTGCTAAAACATACATTGTAACCGATGCTCACGCTAATAAAGACGAAATGAAAAATCTTCTGCTTCGGACGCAGATCGAGGCTGATTTAGCGTCAACGGACGGATCAACTTTTGTCGCGTTATATCAAACGCCGAGTAGCATTTGCGGGAAGTCTCTGAATGATAAGGGACTGCCGCAGCTAGTAACGTTGCCCGGCGCTGATACAGTTACCATTTCCCAATGCGGACTTCTTGATCTGGTTAGCTCGATTGTGAGAGACACGATTGTCAACATCGGAGCGGGAACGAACGCCCAATCATTCTTTGCAACGGCAGAGGCACACAGGACTGCTGGTAGATATAAACAGGCTTACGCATCGTATCGGATGGCTTATAAAGCAGCCTCGAAATAATACTTAGTTCCCGAAAATTAAATAAGAACGAAGCCGTAAGCCCAATCAACTTACGGCTTCTTTTATTGCTCAAATGGAATCACCCGAAATGTCCATTAAAAGTTAGAGTAAAGAAAAGCCGGGAGCGTTAAAACTTGCGGCTTTTTTATTTTGTTCATTGTCCTGAATTATTTACTCAGGCACGAAGTCCGATTCAGACAAATCTTCGCCTACATTCAGAACCTTCGGAGAATATCGATACCGTTTCGACGTTACGCTGATAACTACTGTTTGACCGGATTCAATTCCGGTAAATTTGTAGTAACCGAAGCTGTTTGTCATTGTCGTAAAGGTTTCGCCTGATGTGATAGTTAAGCTAACACGTGATTTTGTTGCCCCGGCGCCATTAGGCGTTAGCACCCTCCCGCCAATATTTGCCATTGCCGCTGTTGGTTGTAGAGCAGTACATCCGCCGATGTTGTTTGTATCTATTGTTACAGCGCCATTTCTTGCAAGGACTCTTCCATTGACACTTGCGCCGGTGGTTACTGTGATGCTTGTTAACGCGAGAATATTCCCCAGAAAGTTGCTGCCTGTACCCAGAGTAGCGGAACTGCCGACTTGAAAAAAGACGTTGCAGGCGTTTCCGCCATTAATCAAGACAACAGATGAGCCGCTTGCTGTTGAAAGCGTGCTGCCTACTTTAAATAGGAAAACGGCGTTAGGATTGCCCTGCGCATCGAGGACCAGTGTTCCGGTCAATTGAGTGGATGTAGAAAAGCAGTAAGTTCCCGGCGTAAGAGTAAGTCCGCCCAAATTCTGTCCGGTTAGATCAACATTACAACTCTGAACTGACAAATTATTGTAAGCATTAGTCAAATCACTTTGTGCTTGCTGCGAGACTGCATTATTAGCGTGAATCGAGCCTCCCACTATTACTCCGGGCGGAAAGCCTGTGACCGAAGTACCGGGACTGACTCCTACATTTCCGCCTACGACGGTCGGACCTGTATTTGTCACAGTTGAGCCGGCTAGAACTGAAAAACTTGCTGCTGTGCCTAAACTCGGTGGAGTTTGCGCGAAAACATTGTTAACGAAAAAAGCGCCCATTGTCATCACAAAGATGCACAAAGCACTTGAAGTAATTTTCTTTTTCATTGTTTTTCCTTCTAAATTGAGCTGTGAACTTCAGAAGGTCTGGTGAATCCAGATAGACTGAGAAGAGAGTAAGCTAAACTCTGTACTTATTTAGAATATATTATTTGTTGGCAAATAGCCATAGTTATTAATGCTCGCGGTTTTTTATTTACTTTGTAAAAAAGTTGTTGTTTTTCTTCTAAGATTGATATAGGATTCGCGCTAAATTAGTAAAAGAACTTGTATTCCGGCACTTATTAGGCTTCGTGTCGGAATTTCTTTGTGAAAACAAATAATTCTTGACATAAAACTAAATCCGCAGATAATAGCAGATACTTTTACCCTATTAATACAATTTAATTCTTTAGCTTTTTGTTCAAAACGGTTTATTAATCATTTTGAATAACAAACTGTACAACAAAATAAAATTGTAAGTTTTATCATTTTTGGTGCATTAGTAAATAGAATCCTATATTTGTACAAAAACAATACTAACCAGAAAAGCAAGAAGAATATTAGTCCTATAAAATTAAGGAGAAATCAAAAATGAAGAATGGGAAATTTATAAGATTAACGCTTATCACAACGATTATCTTTTCAATGGCTGTTATCAGTTTTGGAGCTGATTATCCTATTCGGTTGTCGCTAAGAGATGCCAGCACTGATCTTTTCAAAAGTGATGGACTCGGAGATTATATAAACGGAGTCAATGGCATTTCCTGCCTTTTAGTTGATGAAAATACCACTACCAATCTAGCACATGCTGGTGATCTTTCTTGTTATGACTCATCGCGCACCAACAGGAAATGGTGCTATCCGACTAACAATGTGCCGGGCGGATATTCAGGCTTTTGTTCAAACGGAAGTATCCGGGTTAAAAGCGTCCGCACAGTTGAAACAATCGGGCTTCGCGGACTTGTGTTGCGCGCCAACAATAAGCAGTTTGCGGGTGGTGGTGCCAAATTCGATGCCGAAATTCTAAGCCCAGAACCGGGTGCAACTGATCTTGCATATGTAGAGAAACTTAATGAATGTCAGTATAGAATAACAATGGGGACGGATTTCTCAGGCAGACTAATAGATATTTATGAAGGAGCCAGACTTACTTACCGAAGTACCGTTCCATTTCCATTACAGATGGTGGCGACGATAACTGGTGTTAAGCCCGGCTGCTAATGAGGAAGCTTTAACAATAAAATAAAAACGTCTTTCAAATGCAAGATTCACTCTTGAAAATGAAAGGCGTTCAACTCTTTCTTTCGCTCTAAAATAAGAGCAAAAATAATGTTAATTTTAACTTATTTATCAATAAATATCAATGTTTTATTGATAAATAAAGGCTTTTGACTTTTAACGGAAAATCTACAACAATTTTAGAGAACTCTTTATGTGAATCCGCTTATCGATATAGATGAGAACCTTATATAAGTTTACCTTTTTTGAATTCAAACCTATGAAAACACCTTTTTATAAATTTATTGTATTTAGTTTGGTTGTTGCTATTTTAACCACAATCTCACCAGTTTATTTATTGGCTCAAAACAAACTTGTAGGCGAAATCGTTGTTACAAAGCTTTCCGCAGACGGTTTTGTAACAGTCAATGGTGAACGCGTCGAAAGCGGACGTTCGATAATGGCGACATCAAAAATCAAGACTTCTCCACAAGCCAATGCAAAGGTTGTGTTTTCTCAAACGGGCACGGTTTTGATAGAACCTAATTCAAATCTAAATTTGTCGTTTGTAAATTCAGGTATATCCGGGAAGTTAATTAACGGAAAAATAACTGTCCAGACCGCGCCGAACACAACGCTCAATTTTTCAACACCTGATGGAGTGATAACTCTACCGATCACCAATCAATCTAATATCTTAAAAGTTACGGTCGAAAACCAGAAAACACAACTTTATACGTTGTCGGGACAATCGCGTATTAACAAGGTCTTGGTTTTAGAGGGAGCATATTACCCAGAAATGACAGGCGGCAGCACCACCGCTTCCAACAATCCAGTTAATAACTCAAATTCTACTGACATTAACCCACTTCTTATCCTCGGTGTTTTAGGAGCAGTCGGTGCGGTCATTTTAATAGCAGTATCAGCTTCCGGGAACGATAATACCGGCACACCCATTGTTAGTCCGACAAGGTAAACTTTAAGCTGATTAATTGTACTTTTGAGTAAATCAATAAATAAAAATACAGTCTTTAGAAGTGCTTCATAATAAGAGTTTCTTAAGACTGTATTAAAGATTGTTTACTTGACCCTTTCGCCACAAAGTTTCATACCCGCATTCAGTGCATTTTAGAAACGGGTTATCAGTTCGTTTCGGCGCCATAGCCATCTCGCGCCGTCTAAATGTGACGTAGAGAAATTCGCCGTCAGTTTGGCAAAGTTCATTCCGGCATTTGATATTTGTTCCGGGCAAGCGTCCTTTGCATCTTATCGGCTTGCGCGGCTTCTGAGGCTTTCTAAATGGAATGTTGCAACGGAACATTTATCAATTAACTGAAACCTTAATTAATAATTTTGCGTTGGACTAATATCTATTTTCTCCAAAATAGGTAATGAGCACTTTGTAATCTCTGTGGGAGAAGGTTACAAAGTGCTTTTTTCTTTTACCGACTAGAAACTTTCCCGTCTGTTGTTTATGCGAGAGAGTATCTTATCTCTTAAATAACACTATTTTATTAGTAGTTTTTAATTATGAGCAAGGAAAATTTTGAATTTAAAGACTTACGATTTTTTCCACAATTCATTTACCACAAACCGGGTCTTTGGATATTTTTCCGCTTGTTCGTAGAAGAATTTTCCTTTGTGAGCTGATCTATATATTCGTTAGCCATCTTTTCTATTATCAACAGTTTCTGTTTCAGTTCTTTTGCTTCCTGCTCTTCCTGCCACGCATTAATCTGATTTAAACTCCGAACCGCATTTTGAAATCTTCTGGATTCCGGCATTTTATTCTCCTTTTTGTTGTCCAATAAATTGTAAAAATTTATTGATTGAAACAGTTAAAGTATAAAAGATTCCAGATTTATTACTGCTGATCGAACACATTCACTCTATTTGATAAATAACAAGTCTGAACCGCAGTAGTTTTTCTTTTCTAATCTAAAAAATAAAAGAGCATTTTTTACTGACTTTATAGAAAATATCAGATGATTTAAGTAAAAAAGGAAAATAAAGCGGGGCGAACAATATAAACAGGATAAATGAAACAGAAAAATATTCTGACTGTTTCTATTCATCCCGTTTTAATCTCTATGTTTCACTTTAATAAAAGGCACTTTATTTTCCGAGAGAAACGGCTTGCGGACTCAAAACCAAACGATGCCAGCGCAGATAGCTTCTCGCGCTGTCGGCTTCGTTTTTCATTTGTTTGATGTAACCGGTTTGAAAATAAAGCATTTCTTCGCCCGTCCAATCGAGATCAATTATCGGGTTAAACGAAACGAGTGAACTCTCATCCGGCAAAGTCGCCGGCGGCTGCGTATTTGCGGTGTTCGCGACCGCGCCGGTGCTCGCGGCTTCTTTGCGCTGCAATTCCTGATCGAACGCTTGCGAAGAAATCAGTAATTGATTTCTCAGCGGAATCGCGGCTTGCGTCGGATTATTTCCGATGGCGTCATAGATTCTGATTTGTTTATCATAAGCGACTGCTACTTTCGCCGAATCCGGCGACCAGACCGGGTGAACCTGAGTTAAAGCGTCGTCGAGACGCCGCTCGCGTCCGTTTTTTTCGACGAGGCGCGGTCTGCCCAGCGGTGCGAACATTTCGTTCTTTTGGTCAGCTTGATACTGCAAAAACTGCCATTCTCTATAAGTCGCCGCCAGCGATGCGAGCATTGTGCTGTCAGGCGACCAAACATAATAAAAATAAATCAAGCCTTCATTTTGAGTGACAGGTTTTACGGCGTCGCCGTCGGAATTAGCCGTGTAAATTTGTTCGGTGCGAAAAGTTAAAATTCCGGTCGGCGCGGCAGGCGTCGGAGCCGCAGGAATTCCCGTGTTCGCTTCGGCATCGGCGGGCGCGCCCGCATCGGAATTTGAATTTGTTTCCGTATTCGACGCGGACGTGTTTGAATTTACCGCCGAATTCGAATTCGTATTGGAATTATGATTCGGATTAAGAGGCTGCATACCGTTTCCCTGCTCGCCGGCACGCGTCATCGCGACAAAAGCGAGCGTCGTCGAATCTGGCGACCAGACAATCGTATCGGGAAAGTGCACAGCCATCGCGTCAGACGTTATTTTCCGCAAAAACCTCCCGTCCGCTGTGTACATATCGAGCCTGAATTCTGCCTGCACATCGCTCGGACGATGGTACACCGCGACAACTCTTTGTTTATCCGGCGACGTAATCGTTTTATCGAGCAGTTCCTGCGGGCGGTTCTGATCGAAATCCGCCTGCATCGCCGCATTTCTTTCTTCCGTCTGCGCGTTTTTTGCGGCTTCCGGCGGCGCTGGAACATCGGCTTCGTAGCGGTAATTTAAACGCAACGACGGAACGTCGCGCATCGAAACCGGTGCGACGGACGGCGACTGAAAAATGCTTTTTTGACATCCTGCCGTTATCAAAAAGCCGCTGACGATGAGAATTTTCGCAATCGTTTTCAAATACATAACTGACTTATTTTAATTCGGCTTGCAAATAATTTCGATAGAGCGTTCTCTGCGCGTCCGAGGGATTTTCAATCGGAACAATCGAGTAACTTTTACGAATGTTGTTGCCGAGCGTAAATTCGATATCGCGCAACTGGTCGAAACGAAAAACGGTTAATTTCACTTTATCGCCCGGTTTTTTGTCGCCGATATAATTCGTCAAAAATGTTTGGCTGGCGCGATTGCCGTCAACGGCGACGATCTGATCGCCGGTATTTAATCCCTGCTCGTAAGCGGGCGTGTCGGCGGGAATCGAACGAACCATCAGTTTGCCGTCTTCTTCGGCTAAGTTGGCACCGATATAGGATTTATTCGTGTTGTTCGCATCGGCTTTAAGCCGCACGCCGATGCCCTGAAAAATCGCGTCGTAATCAATTTCTTCGGTGCCGCGAACGTATTTTGAAAAGAAATCGTCGAGACTTTTTCCAGCCATCATTTCCGATATTTTCTGATAGTCTTCGGGCGTGTAATTTTTGCCTTTTTTGTAGAACTCATCGTAAAGATAGCGTATCACGTCGTCAAGCGATTTCGCGCCGTTTGATGCCGTGCGAATTGTTACGTCGAGCATCATATTAACGATTTCGCCTTTGTCGTAATACGAAATTTGATTGTTAATCGCATTTTCGTCCGGTCTGTAATATTTAATCCAGGCATCGAAGCTTGCGTCTTCCACGCTCGTTTCAAATCTGCCGGGACGATCCTGCAATTGCTGAAATAGTGTAGCTCTGCTGTCCCAGAATTCTTTTTCGCTGATCAAACCGGCGCGGCGCAGCAGAATGCCTTCGTAATACGCCGTTGCGCCTTCGGCGACCCACAGCAGTTTCGTGTAATTTTCATTTTCGTAATCGAAAGGTCCGAGGGCATCGGGGCGAATTCTTTTCACGTTCCAAAGATGAAAAAATTCGTGCGCCACCAAATTTAAAAAAGCGGTGTAGCGCGATTTCGGCGTGAATCCGAAACGATTCCACTGCAGAGCGGTCGAATTCATATGTTCGAGACCGCCGCCGCCGCGCAAGTTGACGATGAAAGTGTAATCGTTATACGGCAGTTCGCCAAAAACTTTATACGCTTCGTTGACAATCTTTTCCGTGTCAGCCGCCATTTTTTTCAAATCGTAATTGCCTTCGCCGGTGACGACGTACCGGTGCGACTTGCCCTGCACATCAAAATTTATCTCCTTAAAATCGCTGACTTCAAACGGAGAATCGTATAAAACGTCGAAGTTTTCGGCGCGGAAAACATTTGTTTGATTTTCGACTTTCGGCAGCCCGGTGGCAACTTTCCAATTGCCGTAAGGAACGACTTTAACCGTCGAAGACGCTTTCAATTGATCTTTCGGAAACATCAGCAGGGCAGCGTTATTGAAAAACGCGTGCTCGTCGTTAAGCTCGTTCGTGCGAACTGTTAATTCGTTGGCGTAAACTTTGTATTTAGCGACGATTTCGCGCGCGCCTTTCGTATCAATCTGCCACGTATTTTTATTGATTTTTTCCCACATCAAATTGTTTCCGCTCGCGTCCGTCGCATTAAAATCCTGTACGTGACGCGCATATTCGCGGACGAGATAGCTTCCGGGCGTCCAAACCGGCATTTTCAATTCTGCTTTCGCAGGCATCTGCGCCCAGTTAAGCCGCATTTCGACTTCTAAAAGATGCGTCCAGGGTTTTGACATCGAAACCGTATAACTGATTTCCGGCGCGACCGCTTTCGTTTCCGCCGTCTGCGGTTTAGTATTTTTTGCCCGTCTTTTTTGCGCGGGGGTTTCTTGATACATAGAAAAAAGTAGCGTGAAAATTAATAATAGCAGAACTTTTGTTTTCATAAATTGGCGTTTAGCTTTTGTGTTTCCTTTTAAATCGTTATTTCAAAATGGTATCTTGTTTGTTTTTGATTCTACTACGAAACGATAGTTTGCTAAAATTTCCTTTATGGGATTGCCGAAATTAAAAACGAAAATCAGCGTTGAAGATTATCTGGAAAGCGAGAAATTCAGTCCGGTCAAGCGCGAATACGTTGAAGGCGAAATTTACGCGATGGCTGGAAAGAGTGACAATCACGGTCGAATTGACGGAAATATCTTCGTTTCTTTATCCAATCATTTGCGAGATTCTCCGTGTGAACCTTTCTTTAGCGAGATAAAAGTACAGGTCACGAAAAATGTTTATTATTACCCAGACGTTTTGGTTTCCTGCGAAGAAAATCCGGAAAATCCGTATTTTCGCAATCAGCCGATTTTAATCGTAGAGGTGTCTTCGCCTTCGACCAGACATATTGATCGCCGCGAAAAACTTCTTTTTTATCAGCAAATGCCGAGTGTTCAGGAATATGTTGTAGTTGACCAGCACAAAATGAACGTCGAAGTTCACCGCCGCCAGCCGAACGGAAGTTGGGTAACTTATTACTTCAATGAACCGAGCGAAACGGTCGAATTCGCATCGGTAGAATTGACCTTGCCTTTGCCGGAAATTTACCGCCGTGTCCGCTTTGGAAATTAATGGAAACAGCAAAACCGGCGAGCGATAAATTTTTTACGACGCCGCTGATAATCATCTTCGTCACGATTTTTGTAGACTTGATCGGTTTCGGTATGGTCATTCCGATTCTGCCGTTCTACGCCAATACCGCGCCTTTTCACGCTTCGCCTTATGAAATCGGTTTTCTAGTTTCCGTCTACTCGTGGATGCAGTTTGTTTTTTCCCCGATTCTCGGAAGACTTTCCGACAAATATGGTCGCCGCCCGATTTTGTTCATCAGTCTGCTCGGTTCCGCCGCCGGATATTTCCTGATCGGATTAGCAAACACGCTTTTGCTAGTCTTTATAGGTCGCATAATCAGCGGCATTACTGGCGGAAACATCTCGACCGCGCAGGCTTACGTCGCGGATGTAACGACGCGCGAAAATCGGGCGAAAGGTATGGGACTTTTCGGCGCGGCGTTCGGTTTGGGTTTTATATTAGGTCCGGCGCTCGCCGGAATTCTGAGTAAATACGGCATACAGGTTCCGTTTTACTTCGCCGCCTTTCTTTCGCTCGTAAACGCGATTGCGCTTTATTTTATTTTGCCCGAATCAATAAAACCGAATTCGGAAAACGCATTGAACCGTCGAAAAGGACGAGTTGCAGAGCTGCTCGATTCACTCAAAGACAAAGATTTCGGTCTTATTACGCTTGTTTATTTTCTGCTCATCACGGCGTTTTCGATAATGACCTATGCCTTTGTGCTTTATACGGTTTTCCGTTTCGGCTACAACGCCGAACAAAACGGATATCTTTTCGCCTACATCGGTTTTCTGGCGATTATAATGCAGGGAGCGCTTTTTGAGCGTTTAGCTAGACGCTTCGGCGCAGCATATCTGGCGGCTTTCGGCTGTTTGATGCTCGTCATCAGTTTATTCGCCGTTCCTTTTGTCGGACCGAATTCCGGCGGCTTAATCGGTCTGCTCGTCGGCATCGCCTTCTTTTCTCTCGGCAATTCGCTCGCATCGCCTGCGCTGACGAGTCTCGCGTCTTTAACCGCCGAGGAATCCGAGCAAGGCAAAACGCTCGGAATTCTGCAATCGGCGGCGAGCCTCGCCCGCGCCATCGGTCCGACAATCGGCGGATTTTTATTGAATAATTCGTTTAATACGATTGACGATTACACGCTTTACCGGACATTCTGGTCAGCCTCGGGTATTATGTTCGTAGCGTTTTTAGTAGCTTTGTATTACTTGAGGAATGGTCAGGAGAGGGAGCACGTTTTATAGAATTTTCGACCAGAATTTCTAATAACGTCTTCTGAGAAAGTTTAATGAGCATTTGCTGGTAAGTTTATTCGAAATTTTATTTCTGCGGTTTTTTTTGCTTTTTCAATTGACTTTGCTTCCCTGTCATCAAGGTTTAATATCTTATTGTTTATCAGATTCACAATTTTTTCATCTTCATAATAGAGCAATGAAACTTTGCATTCGGCATTTATTTTGGGCAAGGGACTAACTTCAAAACGAAAAACTGTATTTTTTTCTAATGGGTCTAAACTTGGCACAACGTGGGAGGTAAACTTATTATAATCAGTTTCTTTCTTTCCTCTTTCTTTACATCGAAACCAATAGCGAAAAACATCTGTACTCTCATCATTAACTTTATTAGGTGTATAAAACAAATAGATCGTCTTGCTGGTTTCATTTGAAAATTCCAAAACCGCTTTTTCAGGATAAATATCAACTACCTTTAAAACAACTGTTTCGCCTTTTATTTTAGTTTTATTCTCAACAGCCATCTTTGCTGAATTAATTTCTTCGCCTTTTTGAACGATCACAAACTTTTGTTCCGTTTTCCGGTATGAATTGAGAGCAATGAAAACACCTATGCCAAAAGCTAGGATTGCAACCGTAAAATAAAATAAATAGCGGCGCATAACTTTATGTTTAGAAACTGAAACTTTCAAAATGAAAAGTATCTTCACCTTGATTAGAAATCGATGATTCTTTCAGTGAAAGCGAAGTTACTTTTATTCTGCGAGAATGAATAGTATCAAAAAGACTCGTTTTTAAGACTGTTCATTATCCGATTAACCGATTCCTCCTCGACAAGATGGTCTTCCGCCGAACAATTATAAGTCGCATAGAGAAGCACGGAACCCTTCCACAGCCACCATTTGCGCCAGTAATTGCCGTCTACTAAGTAGGAAATTCCCATTCCATTGAATTCGCCGCAGCTAATATTCTGCAAATCCACGCCGGCGACGAGCTCGTCTTCGGCAAAGTGCAGCAAATCGTCGTTTGTTACCTCTTTGTCGTCGTTGCGAAACGAGCTAATCAGCAATGCCCCGACCGCGTTCTCGTTAGTAAATGTAACGCTTTCTTCTTCCCCGTTCGCTTCCCAATTTTCGGGCAGTTCGACCGACCACCATTTCGATTTATATCTTCTTTCGCTCATTGAATATTTTGTAATGATAGAAATATATCGCAGATTTGTTTCAAAAAGCATTGTTTTGAAACAAAAAAAGATTATGACATTACAAGTTTAAGATTTACAAAAGGGTTGGTTAGCTGACTGCGCGTTGGATTTGTTTTTGCGCGACGGGAAAATTGAGGCGGAAAGTTGTTCCCGCGCCGTGTTCGCTTTTAACTTCGATTGTTCCGGCGTGTTCCTGCACGATTCCGTAAGAAACCGCCAATCCCAGACCGGTTCCGTTGCCGACGCCTTTGGTCGTAAAAAACGGGTCGAAGATTTTGTTTATATTTTCGGCGGGAATGCCCTCACCGTCGTCCGCGACATTGATAACAACCCCGTTTTCGTCGTATTCGGTCGTCAGCGTAATCATGCCGCCGGCAAACATTGCGTCTCGCGCGTTCAAAATCAGATTCGTGAAAACTTGCTGCAATTTGCCGCCGTTGCCGAAAATTCTCGGTGGTTTTGAGGTGTAATTTTTGACGATTTCGACATTTGATTTTCTAAGCTGAGGTTCGAGCAGTTGCAGCGTGTCGTCGAGCAATTTGTTTACGTCTATTTCAACAAAGTCAGCGGCGTTTCCGGTTCTGGAAAAATTAAGCAGATTGCCGACAATGTTCGAGGCTCGTTCGGTTTGTTTCTGCATCTTTTGCAGCAGCGCGTGTTTCGGATCGGTTTCGGGAATCATTCCGAGAAGCATCTGCGTGTAGCTCGAAACGCCGGTTAAAGGCGTGTTTACTTCGTGCGCAACGCCTGCGGCGAGCAGTCCGATGGATGAAAGTTTTTCGCTCTGCTGAAGAGTTTCTTCGAGCTTGACGCGCGACGAAACGTTCTCTAGAACGACAATCGCTCCGGTTTGGCTGTTTGAAATCGAACGAAGCGGCGCGACCGCAACATTCAAAATCAGAGATTTTCCTTTGTAATCGTAAGTGTGGAGTTTATAAGCATTGCGGATCTCCGTCAGATGCCAGCGCGATTTGCCTAAAATATTTTCCAGATTGAGCGCGAAACTTTCGTCAAAAACTTCTTCTACGGCTTTGCCGACGGCTTCTTCGCGGCTTAAACCGATCATATCTTCAAAACACGAGTTACATCGGGTAATCACGCCAGTTTCGTCAACGGCAATCAAACCGACATTGACCGATTCGACGATTGATTCGTTAAATTCTTTGAGCAGAGCGAGTTCTTCGGCGCGCTGATGCTGTTCCTGATAAAGCAGGCTGTTTTCGATAGCGACGGCAATATAGCCGGAAACCGTTCGCAGAATTTCCAAGTCCTCGCTTGATAAAAGCGAACCGTCGCCAGCTCTTCCCAAACCGATAACGGCGACCATTTTGCTGCGCACGACGCACGGAACAAAATAATGAAGTTCCTGGCGATGTATATTTTTGCCGTTCAAGCTGAATTTCTCGAATTTTCCGATGATGCGGTTTTTCTCGTTCGGCGTTTCGTCAATGATTTCTTCATCGAACGTTTCAAATTCGTCTGCGCGAACAATGCCTTTAGCTGCGGATTTTTCCCGAATCATTTGACGAAAATCGTTCGGAATTTTGTAACTTTCGATCAAATTAATTGATTTTGCGAGACGATATTGTTCCGGCAAATTCTCATCTTCAATAAAAATCGCAACTTTTTCGACATCCAAAACCTGCCGCAGCCGTTCGGTTAAAGCATTAAGCAGCGGATCGAGGGCGGTCGTCGCCGAAAGCGTTCTGCCGAAATCGAGCAAACCGCGACGCAAATCATAACGCTCGCCGTAAAAAAATCGGTCGGCGCGTTCCTGTAAATATTTTTTCAAAGGCTCGCTGAGCAGAACAATCGCCCCCATTGCGACAATCGCAATTAGGGCGCGAAGCGTAATTTCGGTAGTCGAAAGATTGTTGCCGACGGCGAGAAAAACCAACCCGAGCGCGACCGCGCCGATCATCATCGCAATCATTAAAGTCGTCATCGCGTAAACGAGGGCGCGACGGACGACGACATCAACGTCCATCAAACGATAACGAACGACCGAATGACCGAAACTAAGCGGAATCAGCGCGAGCGGCAAAGTCGTTAAAGCCGTGCTGAAACTGTCTTCGGGCAAATAAAGAAAGCGTCTCGCAAACTGGAAAAGCATTATGGGTAAAAGGGCGGCGATTGTTCCCCACATTGCCCACTTTAAACGCTGACGAACCAGCGGCTGACGATTTTTGAAAAACCGCCAAATTAAAAATCCGGCGCCGAGCGACGTTCCGATTACGAAATGGTAAAAGTTTGTTTGATAAATGATTCCAAACAAATTAAAGCGGTCGCTGACACGAGCGAGAACTTCGGCAAAAGCAAAATTCGGGAAAATTTGAGGAATTACCGAAATCACGATCAGGCAAAATGAAATAACAGCCGCCGGAACGTACAACAAATACGTTTGCCACCGCTTTCGGTCAAAAATTTCGCTTCTTACCGGGTAACGAATGCAGAAATGCAGAAAAAGCGGAACGAAAAAGGCAAAAGCAATGTCGTCTAACAGGCTGATTGCCAGATCAAAATCTTCCCCGGAACCGACGGATTTATATGTGTGAAAAACAAAAGCCGCCAGGCATACCGCAGCGAAATGCAAAACGAACGGCGCGTGTCCGCCCTGTTTGAAAAGAACGAAAATGCCGACCGCCAGCCAGACGACGCCGACAATCGTTAAAAAAATGATCGCCGCCGTCCATCGAGGAAGCGTGTCTATCCGGCGCAAATCAGCGTAATAAAAATTGTTTGTGAATGAATATGAAGGCTTTTGATAATAATAAGTTAAACTTCCGCCGACCCCCGCCGTTTCGAGATACATCTGAACGTCGGCGGATGAAACTATTTCGTCGAACCCTTGTTTTTCGTCGAGGCTTATGCCGATAAGACGGTCACCGACTGCGATTCCGGCACGCGATGCAGCAAGTCCAGGTATGACTTTCGCCGCATAGATTCCTTCGTCGGCTTTCTGCGTCCAAGCCACGCCGTCGGTTGGCGGCAGTTGCTGAAAGGCGCGCTGAGAAAGATTAAGAGCGGCGCCGATGACTAACAAAACGCTCGCCAGAAGCCATACCAAACTCCAACTTGTCAGCAATTTACCTTTCATTTTCGCCGGGCCGACTACGCCAAAGTTTTTTTCGAGGCAAGAAGCGTTCCAATTTCCGGTAATCAGACGACAACCGTTTTCACCGCGCAACCATACGATTACAAAGTAAATAAAGTGATATTAAACAATAATAACCAAAAATTTTATTCAGTTTTTCGCTTTCCAATCCGAGATTTTGGAGATTAAAAAAGCCCAAAATCTGCGGCGACTTTGGACTCTGAAATTTTGCACCTACCTTTGCAAATACTTTTTAGAATCTAACGGAAATTCCGCCGCGCAAGATTCGGCGCTGCGAGCTGAGCCGCAAGCTGCCTTCTTCGTTGCTCACGCCGGTTTGAAAATCGAGTATGTTTCGCGCGTCCACAACGGCTTCGGCTCTGATCGGTAAACCTAAAGTTGGCAAAGATTGCGTTACCATAACGCTCAAGCTCGGATCGTAAATCGCCAGTCTGCCCTGAAACGGATCAATCGCAAAAACAGTCGCTTGCGGCGACAAACGAAAGATCGTTTTAACAGTTGTTCCGGTTTTTAAGTCAGCGTCGAATTGACCGAAAAACGTTTGGAAAAAGTCGTTTTCAAAAACTTCTGCCGGATTGGACAAGCCGTTTTCCGACAACTTCTGTCCGTTCCCGACGGCAAATCCGGCGGCGGTTTTGAAGCGACTATTTAAACGACGACTGTAAACTACGCGCAAGCCTTGAGCTTTGCCCTGCTGGTTTGAAACGAAGTCATTGAAATTCTCTACACCGAGCACGTCAAAAGGCAGGTTAGTTAAACCGACGCCGCGACCGAGCGTTGTATCGAGAAAAACGTTGGCTTCGATGCTCGAATCGTTATCCAAAACCCGCTCAATTCCGAATTCCAGACGGCGGCTTTTGTTCATCTGCGGCTTTTCGTTTTTAACAACGAAATCTTCAATCGCGATTGGTTCCGTAAAAGCAATCGTCGAGCCTTCCATCTCGATGGCGCGCGCCCAGCTTTTCTCTTCGGTCGCGCCGGTGAAAGCGCTGCGGAAACGTGTTTTTTCGTTTACGTCGAACTGCAAACCAAGGCGGGGACTAATCACCGAATCGTCGCCTGCGCCGGTGAAGCGGGAGTAATCAAAACCGAAAACCAAAATTAAATCATCGCGCACTTTCCATTCGTCCAAAGCCTGAACGGAAAATTGTCCGAGCGATTTATCAATATTTCCGATTTTTAATTTACCAAGGTTTCCGTAAGAAGTTTTCAGTTGAACCTGATGATTATTGTCCGGGCGGAATTTTAGATTTGTTTCGACTCTGTTCGGAGCATTGTTTGTTCCGGTTTGTCCGGCGATTATAATTTCCGCATTTTCGTTAACAGGTAAAAATGTGGCAAAATTTACGCCGGTAAAAGTTCCTTCGCCGGAATCGGCAAAATACGTTTCGACTACCGTTTGCCCATTTCTGTTGGCTTCTTCGTCTTCGCGTTCGGTAATTGCGACGGTTTCTTCGACCTTTGCCTCATCGTTCTTATTTTCATCAATCGGTGCATCGCCTTCGTTGTTTTGATAAACCGAACGCTGGCTGTGCGCGGCGCGAATTCGCCATTTCGTACTGTTGCGGTCAACCTTTTTCTCAGGCAAAGTATTGCCGCCGCCCGCGCGTTCCAGCTTAAATCCGTAATTGAGTTCGGCGGAACGATTGACGGAAACTTCTGAAAGCGTTACCGGATTAAAACCTTGCGCGACGGCTAAAATCGTGTAAGTTCCGGGAATTATTTTCGTTAAAAAACTCCCGTCCGCAGCCGAGCGAACCTGCTTCAAAAGTTTGTCCGTGCCGACGCGAAATATCGAGACGTAAGCGTCGGAAATCGGGTTTCCCGTTTCGTCGCGAACCACGCCTTTTATTACGCCGAGACTACCTTTGCTTTCAACGACAATTTTCGCTTGCGCTTCGAGCACAGCTGAAAAAACCGTCGAAAAAACAGTCAAAGCAACAAAAATCGGCTTTAAGAAAACTTTTAAGTAATCAGCAGAAAACATTCGAAAAAGCTGTCTCCGGCAAAACAAATTTATTTCTTATTTATTTCGCAAACTTAGTTTCGAGAAAGCAATACGTATAATAAAGCGTCTATCAAATAAAAAATCTAATTACGGACGATTGCTATTTTGTTCCGTAAAGTCAAAAGTGTCAAGCCTCGATACAGGCAACAGTATTTGCTGCTAAGATGCGGCGAGTTTTATAAAGTTTGCTTTCGGCAGGAATTAAATTGATTTCGATTCACGCCGGAATTGAACTTGACAAAGCCGACGCAAAAGCTAGAATAAAAAAACTGCTTTTCTTGCAAAAGCGTAGGGAGACGTGGCTGAGCGGCTGAAAGCGGCGGTTTGCTAAATCGTTAAGGGTCAAAAGCCCTTCACAGGTTCGAATCCTGTCGTCTCCGCCATCTGAATTTTGGATTTTAGATTTTGGATTTTGGAATCATCCGACGGCTATCAAATTTTGGTTTGATAGCTTTTCGTGTTTTTAGCTACTGTTTTTCTGTGCTTTTAAACTGCAGTTTCAAAATATATTTATGCTTCTTTGCGCTCTTCGCGCCTTTGCGGGAAAATATCTTTTATGACAATCAGAGTTCGATTCGCTCCGAGCCCGACCGGATATTTACACATCGGTTCGGCGCGCACAGCGCTTTTTAATTATTTATACGCCAGAAACAAAGGTGGCAAATTTCTTCTGCGGATTGAAGATACAGATCTCGCGCGTTCAACCGAAGAATCAACGCGCTCGATTCTCGACGGTCTCGCGTGGCTCGGTTTCGCGCCCGACGAAGAAATCGTTTATCAATCCGACAACGCCGACAAACATCGCGCCGCCGCTTTGAAGCTTCTCGAAGAAGGCAAAGCGTATCGGGATTTCACGCCGAAAGAAGATCGCGGCGACAAGGATGTAAAAGCCGCGATTGTCGAACGCGCGCGCGAGCAAAAAAATATGCGCGACAATCCGTTTCGCGATACATCGAAAGAAGAAAGCGACGGGCGCGCGGAAAGCGGCGAGCCTTTCGCCATTCGCTTGAAAGTTCCTGAAACGGGAAAAACGAGTTTTGAAGACGGAGTATACGGGCGTCAGGAGAGAGATTATTCGGAAATCGAAGACCTCGTTTTGCTCCGCTCGGACGGGCATCCGCTTTACAATCTGGCGGTCGTCTGCGACGACATCGAAATGGAAATCACCGACGTTATTCGCGGTCAAGACCATCTGACGAACACGCATAAGCAGATTTTGATTTACGAAGCCTTAGGCGCAAATCCGCCGCGTTTCGCGCACTTGCCGCTGATTCTAGCGCCGGGCGGAAAAAAATTATCGAAAAGAATTCACGGCGAAATCGTTTCGATGACGACTTACCGCGATGCCGGATTTTTAGCCGCCGCGTTTCGCAATTTCCTCGCGCTTCTCGGCTGGTCGCCGAAAACCGAACAGGAAATTATGACTCTGGACGAGCTCGTTCAGAATTTCTCGCTCGAAGGAATTCACCGCAATAACGCGATTTTCAATTTCGATGCGAACAATCCGAAGCGCTGGACGGACGACAAAGCGATTTGGATGAACGCTGAATACATCCGCACGATGCCGCTCGCAGAGCTTCTTCCGTTCGTCAAAGAAGAGCTGAAAAACAACAAGCTCTGGCGCGAAGAATACGAAGACAGCGAAAAAGAATGGTTTGAAAAAACCGTTGACTTAATCCGCGAAAGATTTTTCACGCTCAAAGATTTTTCGACGCAGGGACGCGCTTATTTTTCGGAAGATTTCGATTTCGATCAGGCGGCGATTGATAAAAATTTAAAGAAACATCCCGATTTGCAAACGCTTCTTCCCGAATTAGCCGACCGATTTGAAACAATCGAGAATTTCACGCACGATGAACTAGAAAAAGTTGCTAAAGAATTTGCCGAAGAAAAAGGCACGAAATTCGGTGTTCTGATGAATGGCGCGCGTGCTCTTTTAACCGGTTTAGCCGTCGGTCCTTCGATGCTCGCGGTTTTTGAAACTTTAGGAAAAGAAAGATCAATTCTACGACTTAAAAGCCAGATTGCCTGGAATTAAATCAGCCACGAACAAAGGCAAAAAGGCACAAAATAAAGAAAAAAGATTAGCCGCTAATTACACAAATAAAAGAATTTATTATAATTTTCTTATTCGTGTAATTAGCGGCTAATCTTTTTTCTCAATTACACGACTTTTCACTGGCGACGAAAGCACAATTGCCGTCGTTGTAATGCCATAAGGCGTTAATTTATCAATCAAATTCTGTAAATGCGCTACGTCCGCGACAGCAACCTTCATTATAAATGAATCGCCGCCCGTTCCTCTGTGACACTCCAGAACTTCTATGGATTTTTCGGCAACTTCTATAATGTGCGAATAATCCACCCCCGAAATGCTCATCCGAATAAATGCTGTTATCGGCAGCCCGACTTTCGACGTGTCAATTTCCGCCCGGTAACCCGTAATGATTTTCGCATCTTCGAGCTTGCGAATTCTTTCGATGACCGCGGGCGTTGTCAAATTAATTCTCCGTCCGAGTTCGGCAAAAGTGATTCGAGCGTTTGTTTGCAGCTCTTTTAGTATTTTCCAGTCAATTTCATCAATCATTTTAAATTGTAAAGCGAAAGTAACAAACAAAATTAAAATTTAAGGTTAGTCTAGCATAGAAACTAATTTTCGGTATTCAAGAAACTTATCGCTTCGATTACAATAGATAATGAGCAGATAATTAAACATTACTGCAGTGCACTGTAGTTTGGAATTCAAGGAGGAAACGAAAAATGCTGACTGAAACTGCTGCCAGACAAACCGAACAACCTGTTTTTAGCGTAACGAATTATGAAGTAAAAGATGAAGATTTGCCCGAATTTCGGGATTTGCAGTTTGAAAACATCAATCAACTAGACCTAGACCACCCGGGAGCGAATGACCTGGAATATCGCGAGCGGCGCGATTACATTGCATCTCTGGCGAAAAAATTCCGCGAAACCGGAATTATTACGGACGTTGATTATAACGAACCTGAGCAGGAAATCTGGCGCATCGTTGCAAACCGATTAGAAGAAATTCAAGCGAAACATGCCTCCAAATTTTATCTCGAAGCGAAGAAGCATCTCGGCATCAGCAAAGACCGCATTCCGCAATTGACGGAAATGAATCGCCGTTTAAAAAGATTATCGAATTTCCGCCTTGCGCCGATTGAAGGATTAGTTGAAACACGCGGTTTTCTGAGCTGGCTTTCTTTCCGCACGATGCTTTCGACGCAATACATCCGCCACCATTCGCGTCCCGAATACACACCTGAACCGGACATCGTTCACGAATCAATCGGACATATTCCGATGTTTACAAACCGAGATTTCGCCGATTTTTCACAATTCATCGGTCACGGCGCGAAAATCGCCACTGACGAGCAGTTGGAGGAATTAGGGCGCCTTTATTGGTTCACCGTCGAATTCGGTTTGATTGAAGAAGACGGCGACATTAGAGCTTACGGCGCGGGACTGCTTTCAAGCTACGGCGAACTCGAAAACGCTTTTACGGATAACGTCGAACGTCGTCAATTCGACTTGGAGCAAATCATCAATACGCCTTACAGTTATTCGGATATGCAGCCGATTTTATACGTTATTCCGTCGTATGAGTACTTGAAGGAAACGACGCGTAAATACATCGAAAGTTTCGGCAAAAAGTAGTATTTTATAAAAAATTGGTTTAAGTTTTGATAAATATTTTTCGAGGTAATTATGGCAGACAAAAATCCTTTAGGTTTGAAAAAAATACATCATGTTGAATTTTTCGTCGGCAATGCCAAGCAAGCCGAGTTTTATTATCGTAAAGCGTTTGGCTTTTCGCGCTTAGCTTATTCGGGGCTTGAAACCGGAAATCGTGAAACGACGAGTTATGTGATGCGGCAGAATCGCGTCAATTTCGTTTTGACAACACCGCTTTCGCCCGAACATCCGGCGGCTGAGCATATAAAACAGCACGGCGACGGCGTGCGTGACATCGCTTTTTTGGTTGAAGATGCTGACCACGCGTTCAACGAAGCCGTAAAACGCGGAGCGACGCCGCACATCGAACCGCACGACTGGAAGGATGAAAACGGAAACGTCCGAAAAGCAGCGATTCACACATACGGCGACACGATTCATTCGTTTATTTCCTACAACAACAATAACGGTCATAATTATTCGGGCGCATTTCTGCCCGGTTTCGTCGAACAAAAGGTTGAAGGCGACGAAGTTGGAATAGTTTTAGTTGACCACATCGTCGGCAATGTCGAACTTGGGAAAATGAATGAGTGGTGCGATTTTTACCGCGATGTAATGGGTTTTGAGCGTTACATTACGTTCGACGACAAAGATATTTCGACTGAATACTCGGCACTGATGTCAATCGTTATGTCGGACGGCGGGCACAACATCAAATTCCCGATCAACGAACCGGCTGAAAGCAAAAAGGGCAAAAGTCAGATTCAGGAATACATTGATTTTTACCGCTCGGCTGGCGCGCAGCACATCGCGCTTTTGTGCAAAGACATCCGTCAAACCGTTGCTGAACTGCAGGCAAACGGCGTCGAATTTCTTCGCGTTCCCGATACTTATTACGAGGAAATCCCTTCGCGCGTCGGTGAAATTGATGAAGACATCGAAAGTTTGAAACAGCTCGGTATTCTGGTTGATCGTGACGAAGAAGGCTATCTGTTACAGATTTTTACGAAGCCGGTTGAAGATCGCCCGACAGTCTTTTATGAAATTCTCCAAAGAAAAGGCTGCAAAGGATTTGGCAAAGGCAATTTCAAAGCGTTGTTCGTTTCGATTGAAGAGGAACAAAGAAAACGCGGAAATTTATAAAATTGATTAAAATTGATAGCCATTAAAAGGCACGAAAAACGCAAAAAGGAAAACATTAATTTTTGTGTCTTTTGTGCCTTTTTGTGGCTATTATAAAAATATGACACCAACCACAAGCGAAGAAAAACTCCAGTATCAAAGTGGCTTCGGCAACGAATTCGCAACTGAAGCGATTAAGGGCGCGCTGCCAATTGGACAGAATTCGCCGCAGAAAGCTCCTTTGGGTTTATATGCGGAGCAGTTTTCGGGAACGGCTTTTACGGTTCCAAGAGTTAATAATCGGCGCACATGGACGTATCGCATTCGCCCGTCGGTAATGCACAAGCCTTTTGAACGGATTGATAATAAATCGCTTGTTTCCAAATTTGACGAACTCGAAACGACTCCGAATCAGTTGCGCTGGAATCCTATGCCGATGCCCGAAACAGAAACGGATTTTGTTGACGGAATTACAACAATTGCCGGAAATGGCGACTTGTTTGCGCAGAGCGGAATCGCGATTCATATTTTCGCCTGCAATAAAAATATGAAAGAGCGGTTCTTCTACAACGCCGACGGGGAGATGCTTGTAGTTGCTGAGAAAAACCGTGTTCGTTTTTTAACCGAGCTCGGTGTTTTGGAAATCGGTTCAGGCGAAATTGCCGTTCTACCGCGCGGCTTGAAATTTCGCGTTGAATTGCCCGACGGCGAGGCTCGCGGCTATATCTGCGAAAACTACGCCGCGCAGTTTCGGCTTCCCGATTTAGGTCCGATAGGCGCAAACGGTTTGGCGAATCCGCGCGATTTTGAAACTCCGGTCGCTTGGTACGAGAATGTCGAAAAACCGTGCGAAATCGTGGCGAAATTCGGCGGAAATCTCTGGGCTTGCGAAACCGATCATTCGCCGCTCGATGTCGTCGCATGGCACGGGAACTACGCGCCTTGCAAATACGATCTGCGGCGATTTAACACAATCGGCTCGGTTTCATTCGACCATCCGGACCCGTCAATTTTCACGGTCTTGACTTCGCCGAGCGGTGAAACAGGCGTGGCGAATTGCGACTTTGTGATTTTCCCCGATCGTTGGCTGGTCGCTGAAAACACTTTTCGCCCGCCATGGTATCACCGCAATATTATGAGCGAATATATGGGTTTGTGTTACGGGCAATATGACGCAAAGGAGGAAGGTTTCGTCCCCGGCGGCGGTTCACTGCACAATCAAATGTCGGCTCACGGACCCGATCTCGACGCGTTTGAAAAAGCTTCAAATGCCGAACTGAAACCGCAGAAGTTAGAAGGCACAATGGCATTTATGTTCGAGTCGCGCTACATCATTCGTCCGACGAAATACGCGATGGAAACATCCGAGTTGCAGCACGAATATTTTGAAGTATGGCAGAAACTAAAGAAAAATTTTAAGCTTTAAGAACGAAACAATAAATCAAAAATTTACAAAATCGAAAAGGCAAAAGTTTGAAATTACATTTTTTCACTTTTGCCTTTTCGATTTTTTTCTTTTGCCTTTGAATTACTCCATTTCCGATTCGTCAATATCGAAATTGGCATGAACTTTCTGCACGTCGTCGTTGTCGTCTATAGCGTCGTAAAGTTTGAGCATTTTTTGCGCGTCCGCTCCCGCGAGTGCGATATAGTTCTGTGGAATCATCGAAATTTCCGCTGCTTGAGGTTCAATTCCAGACGCTTTAACCGCGTCAAGCACGGCATCGAAATTTTCCGGGGCGGTGTAAATCTCGAAAACGTCGCCTTCGTCCTGCAAATCATCAGCGCCGGCTTCGATGACCAATTCAAAAAGCTCGTCCTCGGATTTCGCTGCTTTGTCCACGATAATCAATCCTTTTTTGTCGAACATCCACGCGACCGAACCGGCTTCGCCGAGATTTCCCCCGTTTTTTGAGAACAAATGTCGAAGCTCGGCAACCGTTCGATTGCGATTGTCGGTCATAGTTTCGACAAGAACGGCGACGCCGCCGACGCCGTAGCCTTCATAAGTGATTTCTTCGTAATTGACGCCTTCAAGTTCGCCGGTGCCGCGTTTTATGGCGCGATCAATCGTGTCGTTCGGCATATTCTGCGCTTTCGCGTCATTAACGGCTTTTCTCAAACGCGCGTTGGCGTCAACATCTCCGCTGCCGCCGGTACGCGCCGCAACTGTAATTTCTTTGATTAATTTTGTGAAAATTTTACCGCGTTTTGCGTCGAGCGCGCCTTTTTTGTGCTTAATTGTGTGCCACTTGGAATGTCCTGACATTTAATATCTACCTTGTGTTTATTGAAATATTTTATTGAATTAAATTGAAAAAACGAATATATCACGCTAGATTTTCGCTTGTAAAACTGTGAGAAGTTTTTCGCCGGTCGTGTTTTTGATTTTGATTTGTTTCGTTTTAGAAGTTTGTCCGGCGGAAATTTCGACATCGTTTTTTGCAACATCAAAAACTTTCGCCAGAAGTTTCATCAATTCCGCATTCGCCGCGCCGTCAACCGGCGGTGAAGCGATGCGAACCTTTAACGCTCCATCCAACTCGCCGACAATTTCGCTTTTCGAAGCGCGCGGCACGACCCGAACGTTAAAGATCACGGCGTTGCCCTTTTCGCTGTATTTAATAAAGCTCAAAAAATCTGATCACCAAGACCTGCAAGAAATTTATCAGCAGCAACACGATCATCGCGGAAATATCGAACATTCCGATCGGCGGAATCAAACGCTGAACGGGCAATAAAACCGGATCGGTGACTTTTTGGACAAAGCCGAGAAACGTGTTGCGCGAGTAAACAAACCAGGACGAAAGAAAGCGTATAAAAATAAACAATATGTAAATGCTGAGAATCGCGTAGAGCACGAAACCGATAAACGCTTTAACGTTTCCGCCGCTGACGCTTTTTGATAAACCGTCAATAATAAAAAATGTATTATAAATGATTCCGAGCGCGAAATAAGTAAAAATTCCGGCGATAAACAAAGTCACCAGCGGAGCGAGGCGAGTATCAACCCGAAAGGTAGCCAGAAACCTCGCCGCCGGATAAACGAATCTGTCGGTTCTTTTTTTCAGATGATATGAAAACCTGCCTACTTTGCCGAACGGATTCGGATCGGAATAATTAAAAATCAAACGCAGAATCAAAAGCGCGAGAAAAATTAAAAAAGCGGTGATAACAACCAAGCTGATTACCGGATAAACTAAATCTGTTAACATAAAACTTTAAATTTTAAGAATTTATTTCGACGAATAATTTCTCTCGCCGAAAATCGCCGTGCCGACCCGCACAATCGTCGCACCTTCTTCAATAGCCACCGCAAAATCGTGGCTCATTCCCATCGAAAGTTCGCCGTTCGGCAAAAACTCGTCGCGAATTTCTCGCAGTCGCCGAAAAAAAGGTCGCGTTTTTTCCGCATCTTCGTAAAACGGCGGAATAATCATAAATCCGTTAAACTTCAAACGCTCACAATTTTTCAGAAACTCTGTCAGCGAAGGCAAATCATTTTCTTTGATGCCGCTTTTCGTTCCTTCGCCGGCTAAATCAACCTGAACGAGAACCGACAAACTTTCCCTGTTTTCTTCTATGCAAATACGTTCGAGCCGCTCGGCAAGTTCGACGGAATCAACCGTATGTATAACATCGAAAAGTTTAACGGCTTTGCGCGTTTTGTTCGTTTGAAGATGCCCGATCAAATGCCATTCCGCCGCTTCACGCCCGATTTCACCGATTTTCACTTCGGCTTCCTGCACTTTATTTTCGCCGAAAACATTTGCGCCCGCTGCAATTGCCCTTTTCAAAACTTCGCCCGGATGCGTTTTGCTGACGGCGACGAGCTTTATCTCATCGGCTTTTCGATTCGCTTTTTCAGCTGCGTCCGCAATTTGTTTTTTTACTTGCGTTAATCGCTCTCGAATGTCTTTCGCCATTAATTTAATGATAAATAAATCCGTTAACGGCGCAAAGTTAATAAAGCCGAATTTCGCGCTTTGCCAATTCGAGCGGCAAATTGTATATTAACGTTTGCCTTTTCACGCGCGGACGTGGCGGAACTGGTAGACGCGCAGGTCTCAGAAGCCTGTGGGCTTAAGCTCGTGATGGTTCGATTCCATTCGTCCGCATTAAATTTTAGAGATGTATTGCAGCGGGTGAAGGACAAAAAATTCCCCTTTTCGTTTATTCTCAACAATTCACAATTAACTTTTGATTATTTTCATTTAACGAGAAGTCAATCAAATCCGGCTCTCAATTCCCCGATCCCAAGTTGATTCAAAGTAACTCGAACAGATTCATTGCGCTTTTGCTAAAATTATAAAAAACGGCTTTACATTTTTATGCGCGAAGAATTTATCCAATCAATCAAAAAACACCAATCAGCCTTCGATTTGGATTTAGAAGACGAGAAAACAAATCTGCTTGCTGATTATTACGAACTCGTTCAACAAAATAATGAATTTTTGCATTTGGTCGCTCCGACTTCCGCCGAAGAATTTGCGATCCGGCATATTCTGGAATCTTTAACCTTGCTGGAACACTTGCCGCGAAAAACAAAATTTGCCGATGTGGGAACCGGCGCTGGCTTACCCTCGATTCCCTGTTTAATTGTACGCGATGATTTGAGCGGCGTTCTGATTGAGTCGAAAGCGAAGAAGGTAAAGTTTCTGGAAGAAACGTCGGAAGAGCTGAATATTTCAGAGCGTGTGCGTGTAATCAACAAGCAATTTGAAGAAGCGGAAAAAGGCGGTATTTCAGTTGTGACTTGCCGCGCGCTCGATAAATTTACGCAAAAGCTGCCGCGACTTCTCAAATGGTCGGGCAAGGCAAAGCTTTTATTTTTCGGCGGTGAAAGTCTAGCCGAAGCTCTCCGCAAACAAAAAGTTCGATTTCAACAGAAAAAAATGCCGATGTCCGAGCAGAGATATTTGTTTGTAAGCCAAAACGTGTAACTTTTTCTTGATAAAATAATTTCTTATAAAAATCAGCTCTTAATAACGAACTCGGAAACTGTCCGAAAACAAAAGTATTTTTTTTGTAAACTAAAAAAACTATAAATAACTTTGCAACCGAACGCAGGTTGTGGCATTAAATTTAAGATGCCTTTCACGAGCGACAATTTTACGAGCGCCATCATCGCCGCCTCGATTGCCGGTTTCGGCGCCACGACTCTCGGAGCAGTTCCGGCGCTTTTTCTCAGACGCCTTAACGAAAGAGTAAACAACAATTTATTGAGTTTCGCGGCTGGCGTGATGCTCGCGGCAACTATCTTCTCGCTTCTGTTGCCAGCAATAAATATTATGAAGGTTCGCGGCGCGAGCATCACCGTTTCTGCTTTGCAGGCGATTGCGTCGCTGTGCCTGGGCGGTCTGGCGATCTGGGCGATGGACAAACTGATTCCGCACAAGCATTTCGACAAAATGCACGACGATTTCGGCGCGAGCCGTTTAAAGAAAATATGGCTTTTCGTTCTCGCCATCGCCATACATAATTTTCCCGAAGGTCTTTCGGTCGGCGTCGCTTCGGCAAGCGGCGACGCGGCAATCGGGTTCGGAGCGACATTGGGCATCGCGCTGCAAAATGTTCCCGAAGGTCTTTCAGTCGCCATCGCGCTTCAATCACAAGGATATTCAAAAAAATATTCGTTTGGCGTTTCGGCTTTGACCGGATTAGTCGAAATTTTCGGCGGAGCTTTCGGCGCAGGCATATTAGTTGTTTCCGAGGCTCTTCTTCCGTGGGCGCTGGCATTTGCCGCCGGTTCGATGCTGTTTATCGTCAGCGACGAAATCATACCGGAAACTCATCGCCCGGGACTCGAAAGCGGCGCGACTTTTTCGCTGTTCGTCGGTTTCGGTTTGATGATGTTTCTCGACTCGGTTTTCGCGCAGTAAATTTCACGAATCAGTATTTATCCCAAAAACAACTTCCTCAACACGTAAACGAGTCAGTAAGATTATTCATTCCTTAACTTGCATAACTCAGATTTGGACATTTTCGTGATTACAGATTATGATTCCGCGTAGAAAACAACGAAAAATTTATGGTCAAAATCGGCATTCCAAAAGAAATTCACCCGGGCGAACGGCGCGTTGCGATTACTCCGCAGACGGCGATTCGTTTGCAGAAACTAGGGTTCGAGGTTTTGGTCGAAACCGGAGCGGGACGCGAGATTGATTGTTTCGACGGCACGTATAAAGAAGCGGGCGCGACGATTATTGAAGACACGCGCGAGCTTTGGGCTTCGTCGGACGTTGTTATCAAAGTGCGCCCGCCCGAAGAGCATCCGACGCTCGGCGTTCACGAAACCGAACTTTTGCATGAAGGCGGATGGCTCGTCGGCTTTATTTGGGCGGCGCAAAACAAAGAACTGTTGACTCGCCTCGCGGCGAGAAAAGCGACCGTTTTCGGAATGGATTCGGTTCCGCGCATCACGCGCGCGCAAAAGATGGACACGCTGAGCGCGATGGCGAACATTGCCGGTTACCGCGCGGTAATTGAAGCAGCGAATCATTTTTCGAGATTTTTCGGTGGGCAGATGACCGCCGCCGGGCGAGTTGATCCGGCTAAAGTTTTGGTTATCGGCGCGGGCGTCGCCGGACTTTCGGCAATCGGCGCTGCTCGCAGTTTGGGAGCAATCGTGCGCGCTTTCGACCCGCGTTCGGCAACACGCGACCAAGTAAAAAGCATGGGCGCCGATTTTTTGGAAATTAATATCGCTGAAGAAGGCGAAGGCAAAGGCGGCTACGCGAAAGAGATGTCGGACGCTTTTTTGCACGCGGAAATGGCTTTGTTCGCACAGCAGGCGATGGAAGTTGACATCATCGTCACGACCGCTTTAATTCCGGGAAAACCCGCGCCGAAGCTGATTACGACCGGAATGGTCGAAAGTATGAAACCAGGTTCGGTTATTGTTGATCTAGCGGCGGAACAAGGCGGAAACTGCGCGATGACCGAACCGGGAAAAGTCGCCGTACACAAAGGCGTGACTATTATCGGTTACACTGATTTGCCAAGCCGGATGGCGAGTCTCTCCAGCCAATTATATAGCTCCACAATTGTCGCTCTGCTCGAAGAGATGCGCGACAAGGAAACTGCAAAACTCAAAGTTGATCTCGAGGATCAAGTCATTCGCGGTGCGCTCGTCGTTCACGAAGGCAAAATCACATATCCGCCGCCGACTCCGCCACCCGCGCCCGAACCCGGCGTAGCGACAAAAAGCACGCTGAGCGTTGCCGCCGTTCAAAGCGGCGCTAACCACGGCTCATCCGCACACGAAGCCGGCACGAGCGTTAATCCGCTGTGGCTGGCGTTGGCAGGTCTGGCTTTGCTCGGAATCGGTTTCGCCGCGCCTTCTTCAAAGCTCGGACACTTTACGGTTTTTATGCTCGCGTGTTTCGTCGGCTGGCAAATCGTCTGGAACGTCAAACCCGCGCTGCACACGCCTTTGATGAGCGTGACGAACGCCATCAGCGGAATTATTCTGGTCGGCGGAATGCTCCAACTCTCCGGTACGAATTTAAACTTAACGACGATTTTAGGCGCAATCGCCGTGCTGATTGCCGCAATTAATATCGCAGGCGGATTTTTGGTGACGAATCGAATGCTGGCGATGTTTCGCCGATAGCCATTTTCAAAAGGAGAAATTAATACGTGCGAGAAAGCCTCGTTACAATCGCTTACATCGCCGCCAGCGCTTTGTTTATTTTAAGTTTGGGCGGTTTGTCCAGACAGGAGACGGCGCGGCGCGGCAACCTTTACGGAATTTTAGGAATGCTGATCGCGCTCGTGGCGACTGCTGCGCGGATGGATTCCGGCAGTTATGGAGTTCTGGCAGCCGTTTTGATACCCGGTGCGGCAATCGGCGCTTTGGTCGCTTCGCGTGTGCAGATGACGGCGATGCCGCAACTTGTTGCCATTTTACATAGCTTTGTCGGTCTGGCGGCGGTGCTGGTCGGATTTGCGATTTATCTCGGACATCACGAAATTGCCGAAGGCGAAGCCGCGATTCACTTGATCGAAATTTTTCTCGGCGTGTGTATCGGCGCGGTGACTTTTACCGGCTCGATTATCGCCTTTGCGAAATTGCAGGGCACAATTTCGGGAAAACCCTTGTTGCTTCCCGGCAGGCATTTGATAAATCTGTTTATGCTCGCCGCAACCGTCGCACTCGGAGTCTGGTTTTTCCGCTCGCCAGGAACCGAAGGCGAAACCGCGCTTTTAATTGCAGCGATTTTAACCGGTGTTCTCGGCGCTCATTTCGTCGCGGCAATCGGCGGCGCGGATATGCCGGTTGTCGTTTCGATGCTCAACAGTTACTCGGGTTGGGCTGCGGCAGCCGCCGGATTTATGCTCAGCAACGATTTGCTCATCATCACCGGCGCGCTTGTCGGCAGCAGCGGCGCGATATTGAGCTACATTATGTGCCGCGGAATGAATCGTTCTTTTGTCAGCGTGATGCTCGGCGGGTTTGGAACCGAAGCGGGCGCGTCTCCGACTACTGCGGGCGTTCAGCCCGCGGGTGAAGTGCAGGCGATTGATGCAGAACAAACGGCTAATCTGCTTTTAGATTCAAGCAAAATCGTCATCGTTCCCGGTTATGGCTTGGCGGTCGCGCAGGCGCAGCACTCGCTTGCCGAAGTCGTTCGGATTTTAAGAGAAAAAGGCGCAAACGTAAATTTTGCTATTCACCCGGTCGCCGGTCGCCTGCCGGGACATATGAACGTTCTGCTTGCCGAAGCTAACATTCCTTACGACATCGTTTTCGAAATGGAAGAAATCAATGATTCACTGAAAGAAAAAGATGTCGTGCTGGTAATCGGAGCAAATGACATTGTAAACCCGAGCGCGATGGAAGACCCGGCAAGTCCGATTGCCGGAATGCCTGTACTGCGCGTTTGGGAAGCTCAAACTGTTATCGTAATGAAACGCAGTATGGCGAGCGGTTACGCCGGTGTGGACAATCCGCTTTTTTACCGAGAAAACACGCGAATGCTGTTCGGCGACGCCAGAAAAGTCATTGACGCGATTCTGGCTGCGATGCGCTCTTAGTTTCTGAACGAAGAATTTTACGGTTAATTTCGTTGATTTGCCGCGCCTGACTCCGAAAGTTTGCCGGGGCGTTAATTTTGAAGAAAACAATTAGCCTTTTTCTTACCTTTTCTTATTTTTTCTTTGCGATCCATTCGTTGACGTTCTTCTCCAAAACGTCGAGCGGAACCGCGCCGCTTAAAAGAACCACATCGTGAAATTCCTTCACATCGAATTTCGCGCCGAGTTCATTTTTACTTTTTGCCCGAAGCTCTTTTATTTTCAATTCGCCGATTTTATATGCTAATGCTTGTCCGGGATCGGAAATATAGCGATCAATTTCGTTGACGATGTCCTGATCGGTTTTCGCAGCATTGTCTTTGAAGTAATCAATTGCTCGCTGCCTGTCCCATTTAAAGTAATGCATTCCGGTATCCACGACGAGCCGCACGGCGCGCCACATTTCGTAAGTTAATTGTCCGAATTTGTCATACGGGTCATTATACAACCCCATTTCTTCGCCTAAATACTCGGAATACAAGCCCCAGCCTTCAATGAATGCCGTGTAACCGCCAAATTTTCTGAAATTCGGAACTTCACCGAGTTCCTGTTGTAATGCAAGCTGTAAATGATGTCCCGGAACGGCTTCGTGAATCGAGAGCGCCATCATTTCCCATTTCGGGCGCGTTTCCGGCTTGTAAAGATTGACGTAATAATAACCGGGACGCGAACCGTCGGCTGCCGGCGAATTGTAATAAGCAGTCGTTGTATCGGGCGCGATTTTGTCGGGAATCGGAATCACTCCGTAAGGCGTTCGCGGCAGCGTGCGGAAAACTTTTGTCAGTTCCGGGTCAATTCGTTTTGAAATTGCGCGATAAGCGTTTAATAATTCTTCGGGAGTTTTGTAGAAAAATTTGGGATCGGTGCGAAGATACTGAAAAAATTCCTGCAAACTGCCTTTGAAACCGACCTGCGTTTTAATTTTTTCCATTTCAGCGCGAATCCGCGCTACTTCACGCAAGCCTGTTTCGTGAATTTCTTTCGGCGTCAAATTAGTTGTCGTGTAATCGCGCGCCAGAAATTCGTAGATTTTATCGCCGCCTTTCATTTGCCAAATTCCGGCTTCCGGGTAAGCGGCTGGCAAATATTCTTTCTCGAAATAATCTTTTAATTTTTTATATAACGGAACGATTTTTGTTTCAATCGCTGTTTTCGCTGAATTCCTCAGTCGCGTTTGTTCGACTTGAGAAATGTCTTTCGGAAATGTTTTGAAAGGCGCGTAAAAGGAGCTTTTTTCCGCGTCAGCGACTATCTGTTTATCAATCTGCGCTGGTACGCGCGATAAAACCTGACGCGACCAGATCATTCCGTCAGCCTTTCCCGCACGCATCAAAGCCAGCGTCTGCTCCACGTAATCGGGCAGCGCATTCATACGCGCCAGCCAATCCTCATAATCTTTAACGGTTTGAAACTGCAAGAATTCAGCGAGTTCATCGGCTGTTTGAATTCCGCCGCGTTGGTTTATCGGCAGAAGATAAAGACGCGTTTCATAATTCTGAATCGCCGATTCGAGGTCTTTTTGAAAGAGGTCGTAATTGAGTTTGTCTTTGTCTGAAAGTTCGCTGCGATTTATCTGTTTAAGCCGTGCCAAAACCTCCACGCGATGCTGGTTGCGCTGTTTTATCGCTTCAATCGTTTGATCGCCCCAGCGGTTGTTATACCTTTTGTCACCGAGATAAGACGCAAATGTCGGCGAATTCTCAAGGTTCCACTGCCATTCGGCGTCGAACAGCGCATATAAATTCTTCGCAGCGTTTGTTTGTCCGAAAACAGCCGAAAAGGCAAACAACAGCACGGAAACAAATAAAATCGTTTTCATTGAAACACTCCCCTTTGGTAGATTTGCCAAATGTGTTTATAAAATACAGGATTATGTTAATAAAGAAAATCTGTCTGTTTATCTGTTTACTTTTTATTTCAGCTATTTCGATTAAGGCGCAAGCGATTGAACAAGCCTCGTCCGGCAAAATGAAAATTTACGCTTTGAGGCTCAAACCCGGTCAAGATTTGCGCGCCGAGCTGGAAAAATTCACAAACGAACACAAAATCAGCGTAGGTTTTATAATTACAGCCGTCGGAAGCTTGAAGGAGACAAAGATTCGTCTCGCAGATCAAACTGATTCCGCAGCTTTTGAAGGGAAATATGAAATAGTTTCACTCGTCGGAACGCTTTCAAAGGATGGCGTTCATCTACACATTTCGCTTTCCGATTCGACCGGCAAAACAATCGGCGGGCATTTGACCGAAGGTTGTAGAATTTATACAACGGCGGAAATCGTTATCGGCACGACAGATGAAATTATCTTTACGCGCGAAACGGATGAAGAAACGACCTTCAAAGAATTAAAAATCCGTAAACGGAAAAGGTATTGACTACAAAATTCGTCCAAATAGAAAAAGACACGAAAATTTGCTCTACATTTCGCGTCTTTTTTTATTCTGCTTACTCGTTAATATTTATCGAGTTTCCAAATCGTATTCACGCAACCGACGATACAGCGTCGAAGGCGAAATTCCCAGCAATTCCGCTGTTTTGCCGCGATGCCAACCGGTTTTATCGAGCGCGTTGATGATTTGCTGGCGTTCGATGTCTCTTAAAGCCGTCGGCGATGTGTTTTGAAAAGAATTTGTCTGTCCGGTTTGGGGCGCATTGTAGCTGACGGAAACGTTGGGCTCACTGGTTCTGTGAATTACTTCCGGCGGCAATTCTTTGATGGTAATGATTCCGTTATCGGCGAGCAGAACTGCTCGTTCGAGACAGTTTCTGAGTTGGCGAACGTTTCCCGTCCAACTGTATGAACTGAGCGCGTCGACAGCTTGCGGCGCAAGTTCGGGCGCGTTTGCGCCGGCAATTTTTTGCAGCAGGTATTCGGCGAGCGGTTCGATGTCTTCGCGGCGCTCGCGCAGCGGCGGAATGTGAATTTCAAAACTGTTGATGCGATAAAGCAAGTCCGAGCGAAAAGTGCCTTCCGCTACAGACTTTTGCGTGTCGCGATTTGTCGCAGCGACAAGCCGCACGTCAATTTCGACTTTTTTCACGCCGCCGACGCGGAAAAACGAACGAGTTTCCAGCGCTCGAAGCAATTTCGATTGAAGTTGCGCGGGCATTTCCATCACCTCGTCGAGAAAAATCGTGCCGTTGTCAGCGATTTCAAAAAGCCCCAATTTTCGATTGCGCGCGCCGGAAAATGCTCCGGCTTCATGTCCGAAAAGCTCGCTTTCCAAAAGCGTATCTTGAAGAGCGGCACAGTTTAAATCAATAAATGTTTTATCGCTGCGGCGGCTCAAACGGTGAATCGCCTGCGCAATTAACTCCTTGCCGGTTCCCGACTCGCCGGTTATCAGCACGGATGTATCAGACGGCGCGACGCGCTGTACGAGACGCAAAACTTCCTTCATCTGCGGCGATTTAGCGACGATTTCCGGCAAATTTTTGTTGGTTCGTTCAAGTTGCGCGCGAAGACGCTGATTGTCAATTTTCAACCGTTGTTTTTCGGCGGCTTGCGTCACAAGAGCGGCAAGCTCGCTGATGCGATACGGCTTCGTCAAATAATCGTATGAACCGAGCTTCATCGCTTCGATAGCGGTTTCGACCGTTCCCTGTCCGGTCAGCATAATCACTTCCGGCGGATTCTGCGATTTTTCTCTCAGGCGCCGCAGCAAACCGATTCCGTCGAGGCGCGGCATATTTATATCGCATAAAAGAACATCGAAATCTTCGGCTTCGAGCGATTCCCAAGCCGCTTCGCCGTCGGCTGCCGTTTCCACTTCGTGACCTTGCCGGCTCAATTCCTTCTGCACGATCATCCGAAGATTTTTTTCATCGTCAACAACTAAAAGTTTTGCCATAAATTTTAATAGTTCTATGAACTCATTTTTGAATCGGTAGAAATATCGAAAAAACAGTTCCCTTTCCGACATTTGAACGAACCGACAAACGCCCGCCGTGTTCAGTGATAATGCCGTAGCAAACGGCTAAACCCAAGCCCGTGCCTTTTCCGACTTCTTTGGTCGTAAAGAACGGCTCGAAAACTTTTGAAACGTCTTCCGGCGCAATGCCGAAACCTGTGTCTTCAACCTCGACAACGACCCGAGTCGTTTGTGAGAAAGCGCGAAAAGTGAGCGTTCCACCTTCGGGCATCGCGTCAATCGCGTTTGTCGCAAGCGCGATAATCGCTTGCTGAATCTGTCCGCTATCTGCATTTATGAGAGCTATATCCTCTTGAATTTCAAACGCGATCTTGATGTTGGAACCGCGTTTTTGATGCGTAATAAGATTTGCCGAAGAACGTATAACATCGCCGACATCAATAGGATGACGATTTCCGGCGCGGGCGCGGCTGAAATCGAGCAGTCCCGTCGTGATTGATTTGCAGCGAAACGCTTCGGATTTTATTAAACCGAGATATTCCTGCAAATCTTCGACATCTTCCGACGCGCCGAACGCTCCTTCATGAACGCGCTGTTCGAGCGCTTCGGCACACGCGGCAATCGTCGCCAGCGGGTTATTAATTTCGTGTACGACGCCCGCTGCGAGCCGTCCGACCGCTGCGAGTTTTTCGGCGCGACCAACGCCGTGTATCGCTTCGACTCTGACGGTTACGTCTTCGCCCACCGTAATAACGTGCGTTACTTCGCCGGATTCTTCATTTCGCATCGGAATCTTACTGACGAGCCAGTGTTTGGTTACGCCTTTATCGTCAGTGGTTTGCTGCTCGATGCGTTCGATTTTTCCTGTTTCAAACGCTCGTTCAAATTCCTGTCGCAATCTTCCCTGCGGATATTTCGCTAATACCTGAAAAACGTTGCGCCCGATAACTTCTTCGCGCGGCATTCCCTGAACCCCTTCTTCGCGATGACGGTTCCAGGTAACAATCCGGTAATCGCGGTCAACGACATACAGAGATACGGGCAGAGCGTCCAGAATGGCTTCGGTAAATTTCCGGTGTTCTTCCTTTGCTTGATTTATCGAAGTGTCTATCGCTGCCTCATAATGCGCGGAAAGATTGACCGACATTGCCGCCATTTGCGTCGCGGCATCAATTAAACGTGCTTTGCTTTCAGTAAAATTTTCTTTCGCCGCAAAGCCTGTAATTACTGCGCCTTTCACCTCGCCGTTTATATGAATCGGTGAAACATATTCACAATCGTGACTTGCAGCTTTAAGCAAAAACCCCTTTTTATCTTCATGCAAATAAGAAACTTGTGGCGGAAGCAGTTCCAGCCATTTTTCAAGACGCGGCTTTTGCAGAAAACTTTCTCTGACTTCTTTTTCCGCTTCGAAAGCGCAGCTAATCAAACCGATATTTTCAAGCTCGACGACCAAGGCGCAAACTTCCGCCCGAGCCGCAATTTGAACGGCTTCCGCGACGCGCGCTGCGACTTTCTTCGGATGAACCGAGAAAAGCAGACTCCGACCGAGTTCGGAAATAAATTTTAATTCGTAAGACTCGTCGTTCGTCTTCTCGTTTGTAGAAAACGTCCGCGTCCCTTTTTTGACGTTTGTCGAGGCTGACATTTTGATTCAATTCGTTGTGCAATAAACTTTTAGTTAAATTTCTTCATCAGAGAGGTCGGGTGGATTTGAAAGGAGAAGCCGGAAAATCTTCCTTGATTATTAAAAGCTTTTTTCTTTGTTTTGTCAATGTTTAAACAATTCTCGATTAAGGTTGACAGTTTCTTCATTTAAGAGAAAAATTAAAGCGTTTGTTATGAAAAACCTTTTGTCGCCATTGACTAAAAAATATTTCGCCGCAGCCATTTTGCTAATTTTATTGATGACTGTGTTTACGGTGAAATTGTCGGCTCAGGAAACAGTTGACAAAATGGTTGCGACCGTCAGCGACGGCGTTAGAACCGAACTGATTACATATTCCGATCTGCTCTGGCAGCTAGCCTTACAGCCGGGCGTATCGTTAAAGTCCCCGAGTTCGGAAGATCTGAATCGGGCTTTGCAGTTAATTATAAATCAAAAACTTTTCGCTCTCGAAGCTCAGAGATTGCCGCGTCTTGCACCTACTCAAGCGGAAATTGATGAAAAAATAAAAGATCTGCTGGCAGCTAATTTCCGTTCCAATACAGCCGAATTTGAACAAAGGTTAAAACTCGTTGGATTCGATTCGGTCAAAGACCCTAATTTTGAACGAATTATGGGACAACGTGTGGCGATTGATAAATATCTCGATTTTCGTTTTCGCTCGTTCGCAGTCATCACGCCCGAGGACGAGGCGAAATATTACCGTGAAGTTTTCGTGCCCGAATTCCGCCGCAAATATCCAGGACTTTTAATGCCGAGTTTGAACGAAAAGCGCGAAGAGATTCGTGAGCTTTTAATCGAAGAAAAAGTTGAAAGCAACATTGAAGAATTCTTGGACGAAGCGAAAAGACGCGGCGAAATCGTTATTCTCAGTCAAGTTTAAAGAATCAAAACAAAAAAAATAAAAGCAGCGAATTTTACCTCGCTGCTTCGTTTTATAAAATGGTGGCGGGGGAGACTTGAACTCCCGACCTCGGGGTTATAAATCCCGCGTTACCATTTCAATAACCTTTCTAACTGCAAGCTTTACAGATACCCTTTCTTTTCAAATAACACATAAAATAACACTTTTCTTAAGCAATCCATCAATGTGACATAGTTTTTTAGTTTTTCTCTTTTTAATTGTTTCAGAAATGGAAAGGAAGCTACTTTCAATTCACTTCCTTCCCATTTCTATTTTAATACTGACTTGGAAGCAAAATAGTTGTCAAACTTCTATCCGCTTCGGTGATACACTAAAGTTTGGAAAAAATTATTTCAGCACTGCTTGTTCTTGTCGGAGCGATAAATTTCTATCCAGTAATCGGGGTTTTATCCGCTCAAACCTTGACTAATTTGTATCTGATTGATGTACAGAGCGGTGACATTTTGATTTTGCTCAGACACCGAGCAATTCTGTTTGGTATTTTAGGTGCTTTTATCATCTATTCGGCTTTTAAGCCTGAATTTCAATGGTTGGCAATAACATTTGGGCTGATAAGTATGCTCTCATTTATCGTTATCACTTTTCTGGTTGGTGATTACGGAGCGGGAATTCGTAAAGTCATAATTGCCGATGTCGTTGCGTCAATTTTATTGATTATTGTTATCAGTCTTCGCTGGTTTGTTCAACGTTGATGCAATTCGCTTGAAGTTTATTAAAGGTGAATCTTGAAATGAGGTTCACCTTTTTTATATGTTATAAATTGATGTAAATTTAATTTGGTATTGTAGTTGCTTAAATCTAGAGATTGAATGCTTGGATTCTGATATTTTTATATTAAATCTGTTCCCATTTATGACAGTTATTATAAAAATTGTTCCGTTTTAGAGCATTTATTTTAGATTTTGGTGGTTTTATTTATGTTGAAGAAAGTCCTCATAGTTGAAGATTATGCCGACGCCAAAGCAATGATGAAGTTTTTTATTAAGCATCAAGGCTATGAGGTGATTAAAGCAAGTGACGGTTATGAAGCGATTAAAAAGGTAAAAGAGCATCATCCCGATTTAATTCTAATGGACATAGCGATGCCGATAATAAATGGAGTAACATCTACGGAAATTATCAGAGATTTTTACGATACCGAGAAAGTTCCAATCATCGCTTTGACAGCATACGACGAGTTGTATCAGCAAAAGGCAATACAAGCGGATTGTAATGAAGTCATTAGCAAGCCTATTGAATTTGATAAAATTGAGCCGCTTCTAAAACAGTATTTGCATTAAGGATTTCAGATTAGTTCTATTATAAGGCTTTTTAATTTTTTAATTTCACCGCTAGACTTTTGAGTGACTAAAAGTGCGTGTATTTTACGTGCTTTTAGTTACTATTTTTACAGCTGAATACATTGCAAAGACTTTTAATGAACCGTCTCGTGAAATCACCAAAGTGCAATATAACACTGTTGTTAAATCGTTAAGCAGTATTAATTGGGCGAATATTGATGATGAAGAAGACGCGAGTTTAATTAGTAAAATTATCAGTACTCATTTGGAATCAACCGAATAAAATGTAGTAGCTTGTTCAGCTTTCAAACAAAATGATTTATAAATTCACGATTACAAAAGAAGATAAAATCTACGAGTGTGAGCGCGTAGTAATAGGCAAAGGAGTATTAAAGCAAACGATTCACGTTGCTGAGGTTGGAAGTAAAACCGATTCCAACGTTTACGGAGCAAGCAAACATTCAGCCTCAACAATGATAGTTGCGGCAAGGCGTATTGCTCAAGAAATTCTGCTAAATAATTAGGTGTTTACAAACTCTATATTTCAAAGTAGTCTCTCATAAAAATTCGACTAACCGATAATCTTAGTTGCAATTAGTCAATAAAAGGGGCATCTTATTTATTGGCAGTCCTTCTCTTGCATCAGTTGATGCACTCATCAAAGACGGTTTTACGGATAAGTATGAGAGACAGGTAGTTTTTTTAGTTATAGAAGTCGCTTTTTTGAGCATCCGAAATCCGATTCTTCGTTGCCGACCGTTTTTCTCCGAAGTTATACATCGATTCGACACTTCTCTTAGTATTTCCATAAACGGGAAAAGGTAAATAATTTTATGGCAGCGAAACTTTATATAGGAAATCTTTCCTTCAATTCAACTGAACAGGATTTAGAAGATATGTGCGGTGAATTTGGAACTGTTCAATCAGTCAAAATTATCGAAGACCGCGAAACAGGACGTTCGCGCGGATTTGCATTTGTCGAAATGTCTTCAAATGAAGAAGCACAAAGTGCTATTTCAGCACTTAACGGCAAAGAAGTCGATGGACGTGCATTAACCGTTAACGAGGCTAAACCGCAGGAAGAACGCGGCGGAGGCGGACGTGGTGGTTATGGCGGCGGAGGCGGTCGAGGTGGTGGACGAGGCGGCAGTGGTGGCGGTAATCGTGGCGGCGGTGGTTACGGCGGCGGCTCACGCTATTAAGACAAAACTCTAAATTAACAATGATTCAAATAAGTGCCTTCGGCTAGAGATTGGCTGAAGGCACTTTTGTTTTTAGATAGCATTCACTTCAAGTTTGGCTTTGTTCGTGAATCTTCCGCACATTTTTATCCCTGTTTTATTACCTAGAAACGGGAGTCGAGTGAACTGCGGCAATCTTCCAACCGTTGTCTATAGTTTTCACAAAAGTAACCGTTACTCTAAATAGATGATTGTATTCCGTCCCCTGAAAAACATCCTTTTCTTCTAGGTCAAAATTCCCAATTGCCGAGTTTTTATAGATTGAAAACCTTGCTGACGTTATGTTGAATGATTCTATATACACAGCTTCCCGCTGGAGCTGCTCAAGCCTCTGCACTTTGGTTAATACTTCTGCACGATTGCCTCGTGTGAAAACATATTTATTAGTGGTCATTTCTGCGTAAGTTTCTACATCACCTTCACTGATTGCTTCGAGAAATTGACCGTAAAGAGTTCTTAGTTGTTCTTCAAGTTGTTGTTTTTCTGAAGCAGAGTTGATGCCTTCAATGGTTGTTTCATTTGTCTTTTGCGCAACAACTAAAACAGGCATTGAAATCATTATAAAAACAATCAGAACTAAGTTTCTCATTTTTATTCTTTCTCCTTTGGCAATAAAAACACTTATATCACAAGTATAATCGGTTGTGGGTTTTATTTTGATTTAGTGTTTGGCTTCTCAATTCCAAGCATTAGGAATAAAAAGAAAGCCTGCCTATAAAATGACAAGCTTAAAAACTATTTCGTTTTTCGTTTTAATAAGAAGAGTTACTAACTCTTAATAAAGACCCACGCAGGAATTTACCATTAAATTTTACTTGTTCAAATTGTTCAATTTGTTCAATATTTTCAGGAAATGAATAAGTTGAACAAACTGAACAACAATGGGTTTGTTTAAAATGACTATTTTTGAGAAGAATTAAGACAAAACTTTAGAATCTCTTATGCCACCATCAGAAACTCTCGATATATAAGTCTTTTACTAAAAGTCATACTAATTTAGTGATGTGTTCAATACTCTTGAATTACTTAATGGTTCAATGGCAAGAACTAACGTTGATTTTTACTTACCTGTTTTTCAATTTTTCATACATTCGTCGGTCTTCATCAGCTAAATCCTTCCGCCCAGTTTTATCGTATGCTTCTGCGCGGCGATTGTAAGTGTCAGCGAAAAGCGGTCTCAATTCAATCGATTTTGTACAATCAGCAATAGCCAAATCGTAATTCAATTTTTTAAGGTAATAATCACAACGATTGTTGTAGGCAGTTGGGGATTGCGGGTTTATTTCAATCGCTTTTGTTAAATCTTGAATCGCTAAATAGTAATCTTTCTTCTCACCATAAGAAGTGCCGCGATTAATATAGGCATCAGCAAATTGCGGATTCAATTCAATCGCTTTTGTGGAATCTAGAATCGCTTGGTCATAATCTAGCTTATAAAAATAGGAATTACCTCGATTGTAGTAATAAACAAATTCTTTTGGACTTATTTCAATCGCTTTCGTCAAATCTCGAATAGACGAATCATAATCCTTTTTTTGGAAATAAGCAGCACCACGCTCACTATAAGCCATAGCGTTTTGCGGATTCAGTTTAATCGCTTCCGTAAAATCAGAAATCGCCGAATCATAATCTTTCTTTTGAGAATAAGAAGTACCACGATTGTAAAAATAAACAGATACATTTGGATTTATTTCAATTGCTTTGGCAAAATCTCGAATAGCCGAGTTATAGTCTTTCTTTTGATAATGAGCAATACCGCTGGCGTTAAAAGAAAAAGCCGCTTGCCAATCTATTACTGGCGTAGTGTTTTCTGGTGACTCTACAGCAGTTATTACGTAAAGAGTCTTTTGCGGCAGTTTCTTTGCTTTGGCAACTTTTTTTGATTTTGGCTTGCAAGGTTGTTTACCATTCGCTCCGCATTGAGCCAATGCCGAATCAACACATAATAGATAAGTAACCACTACTGTTAACAGAGTAATGAGCTTTTTCATCGCCTGAGATTTTATTCCTAATAATAGTTTGAGGTCAATCTTTTAATTATTGAATTTTTGCTTTACTTGGTAAGCCCCGTTGAATCTTAACTGGTGTTTGCGGCGCACAACAAACATTTGCCAGATGTTCGCGGTCAACCTGCATTTCCTTATCATCTTTTAACATTTCCATTAACTTAGAAAACATTTCAGTTGCGGTTTTATGCTTTGGCTCGGTTATTCGATAATGCATCCACTTTCCATCACGTCTGCCAGAAACAAGTCCAGCTCGTTTTAGGTAAGAAAGATGGCGGGAAATTTTGGGATTGTTTGTTGCTAAAGTTTCGGCAAAAAAACACACGCAAACTTCACCGTCGCGCATCAAGTTTAATAATCTCAGGCGAGTTCGGTCTGCTAAAGCTGCAAAGAATAATTCAAGATTAAAAGGTTTTTCTGTCTTCATAACAAAATAATTATAACACATTTCAATTACGCCTTGACATAATTGTTTTTCAGCTTTAACATCAAAATGTCAATTACGGCTAAGCGTAATTGTTTATTCAAAAGGGAGAGAATAATAATGAACACCGAAACAATAAAAACGATTAACACCTTGAAAGCGCATTTTGCGTTAAACGTAAAGAACGTTGAAAACAGCATTGAGTTTTATAAGAAGATGCTTGGAATCGAACCGAGTAAAGTTCGAACAGGATATGCAAAGTTTGATGTGCAGAATCCGCCGTTGAATTTGACACTGAATCAGAATGCCTTTGAAGGACAAGGCGCATTATCGCATTTAGGAATACAGGTCGCTTCGACAGAAGATGTTTTGGCAATGCGCGAACAATGGCACGAGCGTGGATTATTGACGCGCGACGAAATGGACACGAATTGTTGTTATGCAATTCAAGACAAAACGTGGGTTCACGACCCCGATGGAAATGAGTGGGAAGTATTTGTAGTAAAAGAAGATAATTTGCCCGAAACAGCCAAGCAAACACAGTCTGCAACCTGTTGTGTTCCAACACCCGTTGGAATCGGTGGTAATTCACAAACTAACGCAACAAGTTGCTGTTAAGAAATTCAACCTGTGGTTAAGGAGATTAAAGAACGATGACATTAGCGGAAAAAATCGAAGCCTCGAAAGTTCGCTGTCAAACGGCTAAAGACTACATTTCAGAAAAGAAACGAGCAATGTTTGATGAGTTGTTTGAGGACGATTGCGATGTATTCGTTATTAAACGCGACGAGAAAAGCGGTGAATTAGTCGGCAGGCTCGATTGTAATACGCTTAGTTCTGTTTAAAGATTGTATGAAGACAAATCTTGCTCGGCGGATTACAGCTGAATTTCTAGGAACGGCGATGCTACTCGCTACAGTTGTCGGCTCAGGAATTATGGGCGAACGGTTAGCAGAGGGAAATATCGCCGTTGCTTTGCTTGCTAACACTTTAGCCACAGGTGCGATTCTAGTTGCGATCATTCTAGCCTTCGGGCAAATCTCGGGCGCACACTTTAATCCTGCCGTTACAATTTCCGATGCAATTCAAGGCGGAATAAAATGGCGTGACGTTATACCTTATATTTTAGCTCAAACAGTAGGTGCATTTGTTGGTGTTGGAATTGCCAATCTAATGTTTGAACTACCTGTTTTCTTTGCATCGCAAAAAACGAGGACGGGCTTAGCGCAATTTTTAAGTGAATTTGTCGCAACTTTTGGTTTGTTAGCTGTGATTTGGGGATGCGTCAGATTACCTTCAAAATTTATTGTGCCATTTGCAGTTGCAGCTTATATTACAGCCGCCTATTGGTTTACGTCTTCAACCTCTTTTGCTAATCCTGCCGTAACTTTAGCTCGTTCAATGAGTGATACTTTCGCAGGAATAAGGTTGATTGATGCGCCTTTATTTATGGTTGCTCAAATACTCGGCGCGTTCGCTTCGACGATGCTTTTCCGTTGGCTAATTCCACAAACGGAAGGCGAAGAACTATTAGTTCCGCATCAAGAATAGAGATATGAATAAAAAGAAAAGAGTATTAATTTTATGCACGGGCAATTCTGCTAGAAGCCAAATGGCAGAAGGTGTATTAAGACATTTCGGCGGAGATAAATTCGAAGTCGAAAGTGCAGGTGTAATTTCTAGTTTTGTCCGTCCTTTAGCAATCAAAGCAATGCAGGAAATCGGCATGAATATATTCAATCACCGTTCGAAATCAGTTGATGAATTCAAAGACCAAACCTTCGATTATGTAATTACGGTCTGCGACAACGCCAAAGAAACCTGTCCATTCTTTCCCGCGAATTCCGAACTCATTCATTGGAGTTTTGACGACCCCGCTGAAGCAATTGGAAGTGAAGAAGAACAACTTGCCGTGTTTCGTCGCGTGCGAGATGAAATCCGCGACAAATTGAGCGAGTTTGCTGCACAAATCTAAAAAGAAGGCTTACCCCGACTTTTAGGGAATAAAGCTTTCAAGATTTACAAGTAGCAAAATAATGGAGTTGAAGATATGACGAACAATACCTTTGCAAAACGCATTAAGAAACACGTTGATATTGAAATTGAACAAGCTTCAAATTCTCTCAAAGCCAATGACATAGAAGGAGCGTTTCATCATTTAGAACGCGCTCACATTCTAGGTCAAGCCGTGACCATAGAGCATACAAGAGTGCATTGGTTAATGCTTAAACTTGGTTGGAAGAAAAGGGATTGGCGGGAAATCTCCGGGCAGTTATTCCGCGTAGTCGGAGCATCCACGAAAACACCTTTCGGTATCTATCCGAAAGGAAATACGGGCGGCGCAAATATCAGTCCCTTCAAGCCTTTGTCGATCCCTAATGACTTACAGGAAATCATAAGTGAAGCAAAAGGAGAAAAGATGTGAACACACGTAACTGGCTATTACAATCAAAATCTTCAATCGTTTCTAAGAAGATTGGTTGTTTGTTCCGTAATACTTGACGGATGAACCATTTCAGCGGTATTTATGCGTCCTGTAACATAATCTGCTGCGGGAATGCTATGAGAATCAGGTAAAATAGGTGTTTGCC
>DASVQY010000038.1:0-62787 GCA_036388895.1 Pyrinomonadaceae bacterium
GTAACTCATTATGTTAATGCCGAAAAAGGTCAAGCACCGAAGAGTAATGAAAGGACGTATGCGCGGACAGGCTTCACGCGGCGATAAATTGAATTTCGGTGATTTTGGACTGAAAACACTCGAAGCCGCGTGGATTACCGACCGGCAGATCGAAGCCGCTCGTATCGCGATGACGCGTCATATCAAGCGCGGCGGAAAAGTCTGGATCAGAATGTTTCCCGACAAGCCGATTACCAGAAAACCGGCTGAAACTCGTATGGGAAGCGGAAAGGGCGCGCCGGATCATTGGGTAGCGGTCGTCAAACCGGGCAGAATTTTATACGAAGTTCAGGGAGTTCCCGAAGAGCTCGCGCGCGAAGCGATGCGACTCGCGGCGCAGAAACTTCCGGTCAAGACGAAGTTCGTCAGCCGAGCCGAACTCGAAGGAGGCATTGTTTAAGAAATGAAACGCAAAGAACAACTCGACCAGCTTCGTGAAATGGAAATTGATGAATTGCGTGAGCAGGCAGATGCCCTTAAAGAATCGCTCTTTCGTCTGAAATTCAGAAAAACATTGGGCGTCGGCGAAACCGTAGCCGATATTCGCCGCGAGAAAAAAACGCTGGCGCGTGTTTACACGTTAATTACGGAAAAGGAAGAAGCAGCTAAACAGGCTTAATTCCGATAGGTTGAAATAGAGAAATGGCAATAAATAATAACGAAGAAGTTGACGAAACAGTCAGTGGCGCAAGCGGAACGGAAGCAACCGAACAGGCGAGTGCTGAATCAAATTCCGACGATAATCAAGCAGCGGGAAATGAGCAGAATGCCGGCGGCGATGCGGGCGAAGATACTTCCGCGCCTTCTATTTTGCAAAGCGTCGTCGAAACAGTTACTTCGACAGTCGGAAGCGTTGCAGAAACAGTTGTTGGCGGAGTTGAAACTTTAGTTTCGAAAGTAACCGGCGATTCATCTGGTGATGAAGAAAATGTTCGGCAAAGCGGTAAACGAGCGGAAAGAATCGGTGTTGTCGCTTCTGACAAAATGACTAAAACTGTTGTCGTTCGGGTTGATCGTTTAGTGAAACACCCGATTTACCGAAAATACATTCGCCGCAAAAAGAAATTTATGGCGCACGACGAGTTAGGCGCGAAGATCGGCGATAAAGTTAGAATTATTGAAACCCGACCGCTTTCGGCTCATAAGCGCTGGCGCGTTGTGGAAATCATTCAAAAAGCAGAGATTTAGTTCATTGAGTTTATAGAGTTCATTGAGTTCATTGAGTAAAAGGAAAAATTCTTCTAGCTCAGTGAACTCGGTAAACTCGATGAACTCAACGAACCCGAACGGAGTAAGATTATGATTCAGATGCAGACCTCTTTAGCGGTCGCGGACAATTCGGGCGCAAAGCGCGTGGTAATGATTATGCCGATTGGCGGCTCGACTAGTAAGATCGCCCGTCTCGGCGACAAAATCAAAGTTACCGTAAAAGAAGCAGCGCCGGACGGAACTGTCAAAAAGGGTAAGGTTTACAATGCCGTTATCGTGCGAACCCGCAAGGAAGTGCGCCGCAAAGACGGTTCTTACATTCGCTTTGACGAAAACGCCGCCGTTCTTATCAAAGATGACGGCTCGCCTATCGGAACACGCGTTTTCGGTCCGGTCGCGCGTGAATTGCGCGAAAAGAATTTTATGAAAATCGTCAGCCTGGCGCCGGAGGTTATTTAAGTAAGAAGTAAACGCGAAAAACAGCGATTTTATTTTAATGCTTAAAAAGTAAAGCAATGAAAACGGTAAAGAAAGGAACAGTTAAAACTAAAATCAAGCGCGGCGACCAAGTGGTTTTCATCGCGGGCAAAGAATACGCTCGTTATGACAGTGAAGGAAACCGCCAACCGGCTCGCGGCAGAGTTATCGCCGTTGATACGCGCAACGGAAAAGTGAAAGTCGAAGGCGCGATGCTCGTCAAAAAGCATCAAAAGGCTATTCCGCAATTAAATAAAGAAGGCGGAATCGTCGAAAAAGAAGCTTGGGTTGATATTTCAAACGTTGCGGCGGTAGATCCGGAAACAGGAAAACCGACACGTATCAAGTACGAAATTCGCGACGGCAATAAAGTTCGCGTGACGAAAAGTGGAAAGGTGCTCCCCGAACCGCAGCCTGTCAGAACTGAACGTAAAACACAAAACGAAGAATAAAACGATATTGAAGTTTGGAAACGCAAATTTGTGCAAAAACAATTATTTGAATTTTAATTGAAAAAAGCGAGACCCAAACAAACGAAAACAATGGCTAGATTAAAAGACAAATATAAAAACGAAATCGCGCCGGCAATCGCCAAAGAATTCGGTATTGAAAATCCGATGGCGATTCCGAAGATCGAAAAAGTCGTCGTTAATATGGGAATGGGCGAGGCTATCGCCAATGGTAAAATTCTCGATACGGCGGTTGAAGAGTTAAGAGCCGTTACCGGACAAAAACCGGTCGTGACGAAAGCGAAAAAATCCATTGCCGCTTTCAAACTGCGTCAGGGAATGAACATCGGCGCAATGGTGACGCTGCGCGGCGAACGTATGTACGAATTTCTCGACCGCTTGATTTCGGTTGCGCTACCGCGCGTGCGCGACTTTCGCGGAATCTCCGCCAAAGCTTTTGATGGACGCGGCAATTACACGCTCGGCATTCGCGAGCAGTTGATTTTCCCGGAAATTGATTTTAATAAAGTTGATAAAGCTCGCGGAATGAACATTTCGATTGTAACAACGGCAAAAAACGACGAACAGGCTCGTTCGCTTCTGAAAGCGCTCGGAATGCCGTTTAGACAGTAGTTCGCAATACAAAGTTCTAAGATTAAGAACCTGAACTTTGAACCTTAAACTTTGAACCTTGAACTTATAGATATGGCAAAGATTAGTAAAATCGTTAAAAACGAAAAAAGAAAACAAAAAGTTGCGCAGTATTCAGAGCGTCGCGCTGAATTAAAAAAGATTATCAATAATCCGAATTCGACGCCCGAACAGGTTGACGAAGCAGTAATGAGACTGCAAAAGCTGCCGCGCGATGCAAGTCCAGTGCGCGTTCGCAATCGCTGTTCGCAGACAGGTCGTCCGCGCGGTTATCTGCGCAAGTTCGGAATGTCGCGCGTTTCTTTCCGCGAATTGTCTCTAGAAGGACAAATTCCGGGTGTAGTTAAATCAAGCTGGTAAAATTCTAGATACCGGATGGTAAGTGTTAGATGTCGGTTAACCTTTGAAACTAACATCTGACCTCTGACATCTGAATCTTTTTATTGGAGTAAAAGAAAAATGACAGACCCGATAGCCGATATGCTCACGCGAATTCGCAATGCGATTGCCGCAAAACACACGCGCGTAGATATTCCCGGCTCAAAATTAAAGCTGGAACTGGCGCGCATTTTAAAGGAAGAAGGTTATATCAATAATTACGTGACCAAAGGCGAAGACATTAAATATGTAATACGCATCTTTTTACGTTACGACGCGAAGGGAACTTCTTCGATAAGCCACTTGTCGAGAGTTTCTCGACCGGGAAGACGTGTTTATGTCGGAGCTACCGACGTGCCGAAAGTTCTCGGCGGTTACGGAATCAATATCGTTTCCACATCACAAGGTTTGATGAGCGGGAAACGTGCCCGTCGCGAAAATATCGGCGGCGAAATTTTAGCACAAGTTTATTAAAGGAAATAATCTTTGAGGTTTAATTTTTGAATTTTGCTATCTGAATTTAGCTGAATTTTCAAAGCTTAAAGCCAAAAATAGAGGAATTATGTCTCGTGTAGGAAAAAAACCGATTACGATACCGACAGGCGTAACCGTTACGATTAACGATAAAGAGCTAGAAGTTAAAGGTCCGAAAGGAACTTTGAGAACGCCCGTTCCGAGTGGAATCAAATTTAGACAGGAAGACGGAACTTTAACGGCGGAGCGCGAAAATGACGATCAAGCCGCATTTCACGGTTTGGCGCGCGCTTTGGCGAACAACGCCGTTGTCGGCGTGACCGAAGGATTTAAAAAGGAAATGGACGTTGTGGGCGTCGGTTACAAAGCCGATGTTCAGGGCAACAAAATCGTTTTTTCGCTCGGTTATTCACATCCGATTGAATTTCAGCTTCCGCAGGGAATCGAAGTCAGAGCGGAAAGAGTTGCGACCAAAACAACGATCAACCAGTATCAAACGACACTGACTTTAACCGGCATTGACCGTCAAAAGCTCGGTCAGGTAGCGGCTGAAATCAATCGTCTGCGAAAGCCCGATGCTTATAAAGGAAAAGGCGTTCGTTATGCGGACAAAGTTTATCGTTTGAAACCGGGTAAAACAGGAAAGTAAGTTCATAGAGTTCGTTGGATTTATTGAGTTCATTGAAGTTTATTGAGAAGAAAATTCCTTTAACTCAATGAACTCAATAAACCCTAAAACTCAATAAACTATAAAAATATGGCAAGTAAAAGCAGAGCAGATATTCGGCGCGGAGTTCACAGCCGCATTCGTAAAAAAGTCAGCGGCACGCAGGAGCGTCCGCGTCTGGCAGTTTACCGCAGCTTAAATCACATTTACGCGCAGGTCATTGACGATACGAACGGCAGAACGCTGGCGGCTGCGTCAACAACCGAAAAAGATTTGCGCGGAACAACCGGCGGTAATATCGAAGCGGCGCAGAGAGTCGGGCGCGCAGTTGCCGAACGCGCGATTTCAGCCGGAGTTTCAAACGTCGTTTTCGACCGCGGCGGTTATGTTTATCACGGAAGAGTCAAAGCGTTGCTCGACGCGACGCGCGAAGCCGGACTGAATAAAAACGAATCGGCGGAAGAGGAAACAAGCAATGATGAATAACAAACAAAGAATTTCACCGCAAGGTCTTATCTTAAAAGACCAGTTGATTTCGGTTAATCGTGTCACGAAAGTCGTCAAAGGCGGGAAAAATATGTCGTTCGCCGCGCTGGTCGTTATCGGCGACGAAGCCGGACACGTCGGTTTCGGCACGGGAAAAGCAAAAGAAGTTCCTAATGCGATCAAAAAAGCGGTCGAAGCTGCGAAGAATAATTTGATTCGCGTTCCTTTGATTGACGGAACTCTCCCGCATGAAATGATCGGCGAATACGGAGCGGGTCGCGTTTTGTTGAAACCGGCGGCTGAAGGAACCGGTGTTATCGCCGGCGGAGCGGTGCGCGCGGTTTTGCAATCGCTCGGCGTTCACAACGTTCGCACGAAAATTCTCGGCTCGAACAATTCGCACAATGTTATTCGCGCGACTTTCGACGGTTTAACACGAATGAAAGACCCGATGGAAGTAGCCCGTCTACGCGGCAAACAAGTAGAAGAACTTAGATAGTTCGTAGAGTTTATTGAATTTATCGAGTTCGTTGAAAAGAATCATTGTTTTTCTTAACGAACTCAATAAACTCAATAAACTCAATAAACTAAATGTATGGCAAACAAAACAGAACAAAACAGCGGCGGAACAATAAAGATTCAGTATTACAGAAGCTCGATTGGTTATTCAAAAAAGCAAAAGCAAATTGTGAAAAGTTTGGGAATAACGAAACTTAACCAAACGGTTGAGCGTCCCGACAATCCGTCTAGTCGCGGTGTTGTTGCGAAAGTTCCGCATCTTTTGAGAATTGTCGAGTAAAAATGTATAACGGTAGATATTAATGGTAAATGCGTGAGCTAGTGGACAATTAGCAATTCACCATTTACCATTTAGCATTTACCGTTATTGATTCACCACCAAAGAGGAAAAGAAAATGGCATTAGGACTTAATAATTTGCGTCCGGCGGCAGGTTCAACACACAAAAAGAAACGAGTTGGACGTGGACCGGGTTCGGGACTGGGCAAAACTTCGGGACGCGGACACAAAGGACAAAAATCACGTTCGGGTTATTCGAGCAAAGCAGGTTTTGAAGGCGGACAGATGCCGCTGCAGCGCCGCTTGCCGAAACGCGGCTTTACGAATATCTTTAAAAAGCAGTGGATCGAAATCAGTCTGGCTAAAATTGAAGAAAATTTTAATTCAGGCGATGAAGTTACGCCGGAAATCCTGCACGAACGCGGGCTGATCAAAAAAGCCAAACACGATCTCGTAATTTTGGGCAACGGCGAAGTTTCCAAAGCGCTGAAAATTTCCGCTCACCGCTTTACCAAAGCAGCCAGAGAAAAAATCGAAAATGCGGGCGGAAGCATTACGGAAATTGTAAAAGCACAAACAGAAGCCGTTAACGGATAATTTGTTTAACGATCTGAGGCACCAAAGAGGAAAAATATGGAGAAGTTTTTTGCCGCCGTCCAGAATATGTTCAAGGTTCCTGAACTCAGGAAACGTATTCTCTTTACGCTCGGACTGCTCGCAGTATATCGTTTCGGGGCGCACGTTACCGCTCCGGGAATCAACAAAGCTCAGCTCGAAAGAGTTTGGGGCGAAGTCGCCGGAACTCTTCTCGGCGTTCTCGATTTGTTTTCCGGCGGAAACTTTCGCACGATTTCGATTTTCGCTCTCGGCGTTACGCCTTATATTACCGCATCAATTATTCTGCAGCTTCTTCCGGTTCTCTCGCCTGCAGTAAAGAGAATTCAGGAAGAAGGCGAGGTCGGACGACAGAAATTGAATCAGTGGACGCGTTACTTGACGGTTGTATTATGCGCCGTTCAGACGTTTTTCGTCGCAACGTGGCTCAGCCGCAACGGAGTTATATCCGAAACGTGGGCGGCGACGGCAATGGTCGTTATTACGCTGACGACCGGAACGATTTTCGTAATGTGGCTCGGCGAACAAATCACTGAGCGCGGAATCGGAAACGGAATTTCGTTGTTGATTTTTGCCGGAATCGTTATCGGTTTGCCGCGAGGTCTCGCCCAGATTTCTGAAAGAGTCCGCGCCGGTGACCCGATGCAAACGCTCGGCGTAATTTTTCTGGTAGTAGTTCTCATCGCTTTAATCGCATTGATCGTTTACGTCGAATCGGCGCGCCGCAATATTGCGATCAGTTATGCGAGCCGCCGCGTCGGCAATCAGACATTTCGCGGGCAGGAAACCAGTCTGCCTTTGAAACTTAATATGGGCGGCGTTATTCCGGTAATTTTTGCTTCATCTGTTCTGGCGATGCCGCAAACAGTTTTTTCAGCTCTTCCGCCGGATCAGAACGACCCGAATTCAACGTGGAGTAAAGTTTACGCGTTCTTTCAGCAGTTTCACGGCGGTGATCCGTATTACGAAGTTGTGTTTATTTCGCTTATCGTTTTATTCACCTTCTTTTACATCACAATTGTTTTCAATACCGATGAAGTAGCCGATAATCTGAGAAAACACGGCGGATTTATCGCCGGCGTTCGTCCTGGCGCGCCGACGGCTGAATACTTAAATACGATTTTGACAAGGCTTACAACGGTCGGCGCTTTGTATCTCGCTTTTGTTGCGTTTGCCCCGCAAGTCCTTTTAAGCGGTTTTAGAGTTGGAAGATTACCGTTCATCGGTACTGGACTTGATAATTTCTTAACCGCGACGCCCGGATTAAGCTGGATTCCAACTGGACTAGGTTATCAATTCTTTTTCGGCGGTACGTCGCTTTTGATTATCGTCGGTGTCGCAATGGATACGGTCGCGCAAATCGAAGCACAGCTCGTAATGAGAAATTACGAAGGCTTTTTAGGCGCGGGTTCGCGTCTGCGCGGAAGGAGAGCTTAGAACGCAATTACGAATTACGAATTACGAATCACGTATTAAAGAGATTTGCTTTCTTTATTCGTGATTCGTAATTTGAAATTCGTAATTTATTTTATGAGTAAAATTATCGTTTTAATCGGCGCTCCGGGTGCGGGAAAAGGAACCCAGGCGAGGCTTTTAGATGAAAGACGCGGCATTCCGCAAATCTCGACCGGAGATATTTTCCGCGAGATGAAAAAAGCCGACACGCCTTTAGCGAAAGAAGTTCAGGCAATTATGGCTTCGGGAAAATTGGTTTCCGATGATCTGACTTATAGAATTGTGCGCGAAAGAGCATCGCGCGAAGACTGCAACGGCAAATTCATTCTGGACGGCTATCCGCGAACGGCAGTTCAAGCCGAACAGCTCGAAGAGCTGGCGAAAGAGCAGAACAAAGAAATTCAGGCAATCGAAGTTGACGTGCCGCGAGAAGAATTGATGAAGCGTTTGACCGGACGCCGAAGTTGTCCGGTTTGTAATGAAATTTATAATGTATATTATAAGCCGCCGAAAATTGATAATGTTTGCGATTTTCACCCTGACGCGCAGTTGAATCATCGCTCCGATGATTACGAAGAAACGGTAAACGTTCGGCTGGCTACTTATGATGAATTGACCAAGCCTCTGCTCGATTATTACGAAAGAACCGGACGTTTAAAGAAGATTGACGGAACGGGCGATGTCGAAGCGATTTACAAAGAGCTGGAAACGCTTATTTAAGCTGTGAACGCGGGATTTAACTTCAGAGAGTTTATAAAAAATTTTTCGAGTTTTTTATTTGGAAAAAAAATGATTATTGCAAAGTCGAAAAAAGATTTGGACAAAATGCGCGAAGTCGGCGAACTGATAGCCGAGGTACGCGAGACTTTGCGAAAAATGGTCGAGCCGGGAATCACGACGCTCGAACTCAATTCAGTCGCCGAGAAAATGATGCGCGATTTCGGAGCGACTCCGGCATTTTTGGGTTATCACGGTTTTCCTTTTTCGATTTGTGCTTCGGTTAATGACGCCGTTGTACACGGGTTTTCAAATGATACTCCGCTGAAAGAAGGCGATATTGTTTCGCTCGATATGGCGGCTAAATATAACGGTTTCGTCGGCGACACCGCATTTACTGCTCCGGTCGGCGAAGTCAGCGATGAACTAAAGCAGTTGATTCGTGTGACGGAAGAATGTTTGAAATTGGGAATTGAGCAATGTTATCCGAACAAAAGAATCGGCGATATTAGCTGGGCGGTTCAGCAGCACGCCGAAAAACACGGTTACGGAATCGTTCGCGATTACACCGGTCACGGCATCGGTCGCTCGATGCACGAAGCGCCGCAAATCGCCAATTACGGCAGACCCGGGACAAAAGAAAAAATTCGTCCGGGATATTGTTTCGCCATCGAGCCGATGCTTAACTTGGGAACGCACGAAACCAAAACTCTGTCAGACAAATGGACGGTTATCACGCTGGACGGAAAACCGAGCGCTCATTGCGAACATACGGTCGCGGTCACCGAGCAAGGACCCGAAATTTTGACTTTGACCAAAGAGCAAAAGTCTCGATTAAACAAAGAGAAAACCGAAACCGTCGCGGCTTAACTTGAAAAAGCGCGCGAAAAAGGTTAACATTTATAGTTTGTCCAACTAGACGATAAGTTGGCTGTGAAGCTATGTCAAAAGAAGAAGCGATAGAAGTCACGGCGACTGTGCTGGAAACTTTGCCGAACGCGATGTTTAAGGTCGAATTGGAAGACAATAAACATCAGGTTCTGGCGCATATTTCCGGCAAGATGCGTAAAAATTTCATTCGCATCTTACCGGGCGACAGAGTTTTGGTCGAGCTTTCGCCGTACGATTTGAATCGCGGGCGAATTACTTATCGTTATAAATAGAAAAAAGAGAGGGAAACAGGAAATGAAAGTTCGTCCTTCAGTTAAGAAGATTTGCGACAAATGCAAAGTTATTCATCGAAAAGGCATTGTGCGCGTGATTTGTGAAAATCCGAAGCATAAACAACGACAAGGTTAAGTAATTAAAAATTCAAAGTTAAGAATTAAAAATTAATCTGCAATTTTGAATTTTACATTTTTAATTTTTAATTGGAGAGAAATTATGGCTCGCGTATCAGGAGTTGATTTACCGCCGAACAAACGGGCGCAGATTGGTTTGACTTATATTTACGGCATCGGAAAGTCGCGCGCGACTGCGATTTTAACCGACGCGGATATTAGCATTAACACGAAAATTAGGGATTTGAATGAGGATGAACTCACGAGAATCCGTACTATTATTGATCAGCAAGGCGAAGTCGAAGGCGATTTGCGTAAACGCGTGCAGATGGACATCAAGCGTTTGATGGACATCGGTTGCTATCGCGGTCTGCGCCACCGACGCAGTTTGCCGGTGCGCGGACAACGCACGAGCACTAATGCGAGAACCCGTAAAGGTCCGCGTAAAGCCGCAGTCGCGAAGAAGAAAGCACCGGGTAAGAAATAATGGTTTGGTGTCAGATGAGGGTAATTACTGCTTCTCTGACATCCGATATCCGATAACTGAATTATGGCAAAAGCAGCAACGAAAGGTAAGAAAACTTACAAAAGAAAAGAAAGAAAAAATATTCCGGTCGGTATTGTGCATATCGCGGCGTCATTTAATAACACGCTTATTTCGATCACCGACGCCCAAGGGAATTTGGTAGCGCAGTCTTCTTCGGGAGCGCGCGGCTTTAGAGGCTCGCGCAAAGGAACACCTTTTGCCGCTCAGCAAGCCGCTTCGGAAGCGGCGCGTAAAGCGTCTGAAGCCGGAATGCGCGAAGTCGAAGTTCGCGTCAAAGGTCCGGGCGGCGGACGCGAGTCGGCGATTCGGGCAATTGCTCAAGCAGGAATTCGCGTCACTTCAATTCGTGATACGACGCCGATTCCGCACAACGGATGCAGACCGCCGAAGCGCAGAAGAGTCTAACGATTTTGGATTTTCGGATTGGAAATCTGAAATTTACGATTTGAAAAATTAAATTAAACTATCGAAAGGATGAAGGGCGACTTTGTAATAAATTCGTCTGTAAACTTTTCCATCAAAAAAGCGTGGCGGAATTTAGATTTCGAATTTATTTTTTAATCCGAAATCTAAATTCCGAAACTGCGCAGGTTGGAGGCAATAAAAATATAAATGGCTAGATATAGAGAAGCGGTGTGCCGTCTGTGCCGCCGCGAAGGCGCAAAATTATTCTTAAAGGGTGACAAGTGCTATAAAGCAAACTGCACGATTGAAAAGCGCGGAACGAACCCACCGGGACAACACGGTGCCGCGCGCCGTAAAATGCTTGCCGGATACGGTCAGCAGCTTCGAGAAAAACAGAAAGTTAAGCGCATTTACTTTATTCTCGAAAAACAATTTCGTAATTATTTTGAAAAAGCGCTGCGTCAAAGAGGCGTAACGGGCGAAAATCTTTTGTTTATGCTCGAACGCCGTCTTGACAACGTTATTTACCGCTCAGGTTTTTCGACATCGCGTCGTCAGGCGCGCCAGCTCGTCAATCACGGACACGTCTTTGTCAACGAGCGAAAAGTTGATATTCCTTCGTTTCAGGTAAAAGTCGGAGACGTTATTACCATTAAGGAAAAAAGCAGCAAAAACGTTCACGTCGAAGGTGCCTGGCAAACCGCCGTCGGTCGCGGTCGCCCGAATTGGATTTCGGCGAGCACCGGCGATGATATGAGCATTACGGTTTCAGCATTGCCGAGACGTGAAGATATTGATCAAAATATAAACGAACAATTAATCGTCGAACTTTACAGCAAATAAGTTCATAGAGTTTATAGAGTTTATAGAGTTCATAGAGTTGAAACCTTCACTCTATGAACTTTACGGACTCTGTGAACTCTAAAAACATTTTAAAAAGAATATGACACAAAGCAACAATTGGACAGATTTCCAGATGCCCGGACGCTTAAACGTCGAAACTGAAACTTTGACCGAGCGATACGGAAAATTTTATGCCCAGCCTTTTGAACGCGGGTTCGGCACGACAATCGGAAATTCAATCAGACGCGCGTTGTTGTCTTCGATAGAAGGAGCGGCGATTACGGCGGTTAAAATTGAAGGCGTCGAACACGAATTTTCATCAATCAAAGGTGTTGTCGAAGACGCTACAGACGTTATCTTAAATCTTAAGCAAGTGCCTTTCAGACTGCACAGCGCGGGACCGAAAACTTTAACAATCAGAAAAAGCGGCGCGGGCGAAGTGACCAGCGCGGACATTGAAGCCGACGGTGACGTAGAAGTTTTAGATTCAAATATTCATATTGCGACAATCAGCGCAAACGGAGAATTAAACGTTGAAATGCGTCTCAAGCGCAGCCGCGGATACGTTTCCGCCGAATTTAATAACGACGAAGACCTTTCGGTCGGCTATATACCGATTGATTCGGTGCACACACCGATTAAAAAAGTCAATTATAATGTTGATAAAACGCGACAAGGTTCAAACACCGAGTTCGATAAATTAACGATTGAAGTTTGGACGGACGGCTCGGTAGCGCCGGAAGATTCAATCGGTCTGGCGGCAAAACTCGTCAAAGACCATATGTCCATCTTCATCAATTTTGAAGAGGAAGAAGAAGAGTATAAATACGAAGACATCGCGCGTCCGCCGCTTATGCGCAACGATTTGCTCGACAAATCGGTGGACGAACTGGAACTTTCCGTTCGCTCGTATAATTGTTTAAAGAATGCGGACATTCGTTCGATTCGGGATTTGATCAAGCGCAGCGAGCGCGATATGCTGCACACGAAAAATTTCGGTAAAAAATCTTTAACGGAAATCAAAGACCTCCTGCACGGAATGGGCTTGGATTTCGGAATGGATTTTGACGAGCAAGGCAATCCGATTCCGGGTTCGGGCGGACGAGATTTAGACTAAAAAAGAGTTCATAGAGTTTATAGAGTTTATAGAGTTCGTTGAGTTGTAGGAATTTCTTTTTTCCTACAACTCAACGAACTCAATGAACTCAACGAACTCAATAAACTAAACATTATGAGACATTCAAAAGCACATCGTAAATTAGGCAGAACGACGGAACACAGAATTTCGCTTTTGCGAAACTTGGCAACGTCTTTAATCAACGCCGAGAAGGAATATATCGTAACGACCGTTCCGAAAGCGAAGGAACTGCGCCCGTATGTCGAAAAGGTAATCACGCTGGCGCGCAAGGCTCAAAATTTAACCGGCGACGAAGCGAGAGCGCAGGAAGTTCATCTGCGTCGCCAGGCTTCGAGATTTTTCCACGCCGGAAACAGCACATTCAAAGCCGAACAAAGCCGTTTTCGCGGTAAAAAAGGCGAGCAAAAAGAGCCGATTGAAAGAACTGCCGGCGTTAAAGCCGTTCAGAGATTGTTCGGCGAGCTCGGCGCACGTTACAAAGATCGAAACGGCGGATATACGCGCATTATTAAACTCGGTCGTCGTCAGGGCGATAACGCCGAAATGGCGGTTATCGAATTAGTGGACAATGCTCGTGAAACGGCAGCTAAACAGTAAGGAGCAAAGTGCAGGATGAGCGAGAACACAGCGTCAGCCAAAGCAAAAAAACAAGAGGATACCAACGAGGCAAAATCACGTCGCAGCCGAAAAGCCAATCAGACGACTGAACCTTCGTTTAATATGGCTGAACTGCGTGAACTCGCCGAACTTGTCAATGAGCACGGATTTACGGATTTTGAATTTGAAAATGAAAATATCCGCGTTCGTTTGAGCAAAATGACCGCCGCGCCTGTAATTCAGGCAGCGAATCCGGTCGCTGTTTCGTCCGCTTTGCCTTCGCCGATCGCCGCGCAATCGTCCGCACAAGCCGCAACAGAGGAATCAGTTTCGACGACGGCAGCCGAAGAAGACTTATATAAAATTACTTCGCCGATTGTCGGCACTTTTTATCGCGCTCCATCACCTGATAAAGAACCTTACGTGCAGGAAGGCAGCAAGGTAACGCCGGACACAATCGTGTGTATCGTCGAAGCGATGAAGCTGATGAACGAGATTCAGGCGGAAACAACGGGCGAAGTCGTTAAAATTTACGTCGAAAACGGTCAGCCGGTCGAATACGGTCAGCCGCTTTTCGGCATCAGAAAATAGTCCAAAGTCCAATGTCTAATGTCCGAAGTCAAGATCGTCTTGTCTTTACCGGACTTTGGACTTTGGACTTTGGACTTTGGACTAAAAATGAAAAAGCGCGAGATTCGCAAAATTTTAATTGCTAACCGCGGCGAGATTGCCTGCCGGATAATCTGGACTTGCAAGGAAATGGGCATCAAAACGGTAGCGGTTCATTCCGAAGCCGATAAAGATGCTTTGCACGTTCGTTACGCTGACGAAGCCATCTGCATCGGCGCGGCTCCGTCGGCGCAAAGTTACTTGAATATTCCGGCGATTATCAGCGCAGCGGAAATTACAAACGTTGACGCCATTCATCCGGGTTACGGCTTTTTAGCCGAGTCGGAAACTTTCGCGACTATTTGCGAAGACTGCAATATCAAATTTATCGGTCCTAAACCGCACGTTATCGGAATGATGGGCGATAAAGTGGAAGCGCGAAGAACGATGAAAGCCGCCGGAGTTCCGATTTTGCCCGGCAGTCCGGAACCGATTGAAGATGCCGACGAAGCAGTTAAATTAGCCAAAGAAATCGGTTTCCCCGTTATTATAAAAGCAGCGGCGGGCGGCGGCGGGCGCGGAATGCGGATTGTTCGTCAAGAAGAAGACCTCGCAACGAACCTTGAAACAGCTCAAACCGAAGCTCTTGCGGCGTTCAAAAACGGCTCGGTTTACATAGAAAGATATATAGAGCGCCCGCGTCACATCGAAATTCAGGTTTTAGCCGACGAATACGGAAACGTAATTCATCTCGGCGAGCGCGAATGCACGATTCAGCGCCGTCACCAAAAATTACTTGAAGAAGCTCCTTCGCCCGTAATTACGCCGGAACAGCGCGAAAAAATGGGTGCGGTTGCGATAAAAGCGTGTCAGGAAATCGGATACTCGAGCGCGGGAACGTTTGAGTTTTTACTCGACGAAGACGGCAGTTTCTATTTCATGGAAATGAACACCCGCATACAGGTCGAGCATCCGGTGACGGAAATGGTCACGCTCGCAGACATTGTCCGAAATCAGATTCGCGTGGCGCAAGGTGAGGAACTAGGTTATACGCAGGACGACGTTCAAATCGTCGGGCATTCAATCGAATGCAGAATTAATGCCGAAGACCCTGTAAAATTCACGCCGTCGCCTGGTAAAATCACGGCTTTCAATATACCGGGTGGTCCCGGAGTTAGAGTTGATACGGCAGTTTACCCCGGATATACAGTGCCGCCATATTATGATTCGATGATTGCCAAGTTAATTGTTCACGCACGCACGCGCGAAGTAGCAATTGCCAGAATGCGGCGCGCTTTGGAAATGATGGTCGTCGAAGGCATAAAAACGACGATTCCGCTTCATATAAAAATAATGAACGACGAGAAATTTCAAAACGGAGATTTTTCGACAAAGTTTATGGAAGAATTCCAGCAATAACGAAACGTTGATTGTTGAGGCATATTTGTGCTAATTTTGAGTTAGCATTTAACCACAAAACAGTAAAATTAAATGACTGAAATTTTTGCGGTTGTCGTTTTATAATAAAACGAATTTACTGCGATCAAGGAGAGACTATTTTTTATAAAATATAAAATTTTATGGCAACAGATAAAGAACTAAAAGAACAAATTGTAGGCGATTACAAAACTCACGGATCGGACACAGGTTCGTCGCAGGTGCAGGTAGCGCTTTTAACGCAGCGTATTAATGAATTGACAGAACACTTCAAAGTACATAAAAAGGATAATCATTCACGACGCGGCTTATTGAAAATGGTCTCGCGCAGACGCAAACTGCTTGATTATCTCAAACGTCGTGACATTAACCAATATCACGATATTATTCAAAGATTGGGATTAAGAAGATAAGATTTCATAGAGTTTTTAGAGTTCTTTGAGTTCATTGAGTAAAAGAAAGTAAGAGAAATTCTTCTAATCTTCTAACTCAATAAACTCAATGAATTCAATGAACTTTCTGAGCTCTTTTGACTGCTTCGAGTCATTGTAAAACGGGTTCTCTCGAAGAATTTGTCGGTGGTCGCTGAACGTGACAGCATTTTTTAGCCGCCGAGCAAAAGGGAACGGTCGCAAAATTATAGAGATAAAAGCGGCAGGGCTTCACGGCACAGCAACCTGTCGCTTTTTTTATTTGAGGAAAAGACAAATGACACAGAAAAGATACTTGAATGAATCAATCAAGGTCGGCGACAAAGATTTAACCGTCGAAACCGGAAAAGTCGCCAAACAAGCTGACGGTTCGGTTGTAATCAGCTACGGCGAGACTATGATTTTAGTTACCGCCGTCAGCGCTCATACGGCGAAGGAAGGACTGGATTTTTTCGCTCTAACAGTAGAATATCGAGAGTCAAGTTATGCCGCCGGACGAATTCCGGGAAATTATTTTCGCCGCGAAGGTCGTCCGAATGAAAAGGAGGTTTTAACCTGCCGTTTGATTGATCGCCCAGTGCGCCCGCTTTTCCCCGACGGTTACCGCTTTGAAACGCAGATCGTCGGCTCGGTTCTTTCGGCTGATGACGAAAATGATCCTGATGTTATAGCGATTACGGGCGCGTCATGCGCGCTCTATTTGTCGGATATTCCTTTTGAAAACCCGATTGCGGCAGTTCGCGTCGGCTTGCTTGAAGGAAAGTACAAGATTAATCCGACCTATGATGAAAGACGCGAATCGGATTTAAACTTGGTTGTCGCTGGAACCGAAGAAGCCATTGTAATGGTCGAAGCCGAAGCCAATGAAGTAACGGAAAATATTATGGTCGAGGCTTTAATGCTCGCTCATAAAGAAATTAAACGGCTTTGTTTATGGCAAAGGGAATTATTTAAAGCTCTCGATATACAAAAACGCGAGTTTGTCGCTCCGACGCTTGATGACACCATTCTAGGCGAAGTGGAAAGCAGCTACAGTGACCGCCTGCGTGAAGCGCTCGATACGCGCGGAAAAAACAAATTAGCGAGCTACAGCGCGGTTGACGCTTTGAAAAAGGAAGTCGTCGAAAGTTATCCGGCGGATGATGCGGAAAAACGCGCAATGGCTGGAAAAGTTTTTTCGAGCTTAAAAGAGAAAATCTTCCGCGAAGATATTTTAGGAAATCGCCGTCGTCCGGACGGACGTAAGTTCTCGGAAATTCGTCCGATTACGTGCGAAGTCGGCTGGTTGCCGCGCGTTCACGGTTCGGCGCTTTTCACGCGCGGCGAAACGCAGGCGATTGCGACGACGACTTTGGGCACGAAAATGGATGAGCAGTTTACCGACGATTTGGAAAAAGGCGAAGTTCGCAAGCGTTTTATGCTTCATTACAATTTCCCTCCGTATTCGGTCGGTGAAACGGGACGTTTCGGCAGCTCGTCAAGACGCGAAATCGGACACGGAAATCTGGCGCGGCGCGCACTGCAATACGTTCTGCCCGATGAAAGCGAATTTCCGTACACGCTTCGCATCGTTTCAGAAATTACCGAATCAAACGGTTCAAGCTCGATGGCGACCGTCTGCGGCGGATGTCTGAGCTTGATGGACGCGGGCGTTCCGATCAAAAAACCGGTCGCCGGCGTCGCAATGGGGTTGGTGATGGAAGGCAATCGTTATGCGATTTTGTCGGACATTGCTGGAGCCGAGGATCATTACGGCGATATGGACTTTAAGGTTACGGGAACAGCCGACGGCGTAACGGCTTTGCAGATGGACATCAAGATCGGCGGCATCAACGCGCAGATTTTGTCCGAAGCTTTAGAACAAGCCAGAAAGGGTCGGATTTATATTCTGGACATTATGAAGCAATCGATAGACGCGCCGCGCGAAGAGCTTTCGCCGTATGCGCCGCGGATTATCACGATTACCATTCACCCGGACAAAATCCGCGAAGTCATCGGACCAGGCGGCAAAGTCATCCGCGCGATTACTGAAGAAACCGGAGCGAAGATTGATATCGCCGACGATGGAACGATCAGCATCGCGACTTCCGACGGTGAAGCGGCGCAAGCAGCGGTCGAGCGCATCAGAGCGATCACCGCCGAAGCTGAAATCGGTGAAACCTATCTCGGAACCGTTAACCGAATCGTTGATTTCGGCGCGTTCGTTGAGATATTCGCCGGTGTTGAGGGTTTGCTGCATATTTCGGAAATTTCCGACCGCAGAGTGCGCGACGTGCGCGACGAGCTGAAAGAAGGGCAGCAAATTATGGTGAAATGTATCGGCAAGGAAGGCAACAAAATCAAGCTTTCCCGCAAAGCCGTTTTACAGCAGGAAAAAGCGGCTGAAAACGGCTCCGGTAACAATTAGGATTAAACTAATATTCAACAAAAAGAGTAAAGAATCGCTTGGCAGCTTTTCTTTACTCTTTTTGTTTTAAAGTGCGGATTTTGGAAAGTATTAAATATATTTCAAATAAGTGAGAAGTAAACGAGAACAAAGAATGATTTTTCAAGTGCGCAAAAAAACGAAAAAGATTTTTTTTGTAAAAGCTAATTATTGTATCTTCAATAATTTTAGAGTTTTTCTTTCGCTTCGGAACACTAAAAAATAAAAAAGTTTAGTTTTTGAAAAAAAACAATTTTTTTCTGGAAAAGCGATTTTATTAAATCTTATAACTTGGTGTGATTGCGAAATAGATTCGGAAGCACTTGCAGCTTAAGATCCAAAAAATTCGTGCATTTAAAGATATTTTTTGATATAGTTTGCCCAAACTCTCGAAAGAATTATTAACGAGTTAGGCTGTCACCCGTGTAAGTGCGTTTTTCTTATGCTTATATTTTTTGCCGGTTAAAAAAATGAAAAACTCAAAACTAAGATTTTTACTGTCATTCATCTGTATCTATTCGATATTGATGGCAGTAGCCGCTTCGGTTAGCGCCGCCCCTGTTCAATTCAATCAAGTCGTTCAAGTTGTAAACGTCAGACCGGGCAAAGCTAATACGGGCGGTTTTTCGCAGCTTCGTCTTGTAAACGACGACCCGCAGACTGTAAAAGGCGATGATGAAAAGCCTGCCGCGCCGCAAGACGACCGTGTGATTACGGAAACGAGAGTCGAGATTGTCGAGGACGATGTTTGCGACTGCGTCGAAGAACAGGTCGTTAGAAGAGGTTTTCCGAAATGGGCTTTATTAGGCTTGGGCGCGGTTCCGCTGCTGTTTTTATTTAGAAACAAAGACAGAACTCCGACTCAAACGCCGACGCCGCCGGGAACCGAAACGCCGACACCGACAACGACGCCGCCCGGAGAGACTCCAACGCCGACACCGCCCGGAGAGACTCCGACGCCGACTCCGCCGACCGAGACGCCGACGCCGACTCCGCCGATAACGACTCCGACTCCGCCGGAGCCTGTTCCCGAACCGATGACAATTTTACTTTTCGGTACCGGTCTCGCCGGAGTGGGCGTTGCCGCCCGGAAAAAATTCGGCAAAAAAGAGAAAAAAGAAGTAGAAGAGTAAATTGTAATAATTTACTAAATAACAGCGATATTTAATAAAGTTTTACTATTCGAAAAGGCGAATTCTAAACGCCTTTTCGTAAAATTTTAGAGGAAACGAAGATGCGAAAAATTAGATACAATTTTTTATTTGTTGTCGGATTGATGCTCGCTTTCGGTTTGGCGAACATTACCGCGAACGCCAATGATGATAGAGGCAGACGACTGAAAAACACCGGCATTCTTTCGGTAAAAACGACTCCGCAGGCATTTCCGGTCAGAGTTGACGGGCAAGTCATCGGCATGAGCGGCGTTTCGACGCCGGCGGAATTTTTTCTTGCGCCGGGTATGCATCGCATAGAGATCGAAGGTCCGAACGGACAGACTTTTTCTAAAGAACTCGAAATCAGAAGAAATGCAAAAAATTGTATCTGTATAAAAATCGTCGAGCAAAACATCAGCCGACCTTGCCCGTATGACATTCGCGTAGATGGACCGGAAAGAGTGCTTGAGGGCGATTTAATAACGTTTGCCGCTTTCAACGCGGTCACGGCATCGGAAACGCCTCTGAAATATAACTGGACCGTTTCGCCTTCTGCGGTTCGCATCACAAGCGGGCAGGGAACGCCGTCAATTACCGTTGATACGAACGGAATGGGCGGGCAAACGATTCGCGCCGAGCTCGATGTTTGGGACGGCGCTTACGACGCAAATTGCCGCCAGAAAATTTCAGTGCCGACCGAAGTCGAAAGACCGAAGGTTCCAGAAGCGGCTCGCTGCGATATTTTCGAGTCGCGCTCGTTCGACGATGACAAAGCGCGTTTCGACAATTGCGTCATCGAATTGCAAAACCGCCCGGATTCGCAGCTTTACATCATCGTTTATCAGGGAACCGACAAAGCGGGCAGAACGACCAGCAACGCGGAACGCCTAAGCAAACGAACGCTCGATTACCTCGTTAAAACGCGCGGCATTGACCCTCGGCGAATAAGCATCGTCAATTGGGGCGAACGTCCGAGAACGTCGTTTGAAATCTGGATTATTCCGCCCGGAGCGCAGCCGCCCGTACCGCAATAAACTGAAAATGTAAATCAAAGAAAAGGAGATGAGAGAATTATAATTTTCTCGCCTCCTTTTTTCTTGTTCAAATTCATTTGTTCAAAATCAATCAAATTTTTTTTGAGCGTTTTTTAATTTGTGATTAAATTTCGTAGCATCGCGGTTAAATCCTCACCGTTTACGGGTTTCGGCAAGTGCGCAGAAAAGCCTGCCTCGACCGCCCGGCGGCTATCTTCATCGCGCGCGTAGGCTGTAACCGCGATTGCCGGAATCTTTGTATAACGGTTCGAGCTTTTGATTTTTCTGATTAAATCGAACCCATCCTCGCCGGGCATTCCTAAATCGCTGATCAAAACGTCGAATTCGGCATTTTGCAGTTTTTCGAGAGCTTCTGCGGCTGAAACGGCTGTGGTCACAACCGCGCCTTCGGTTTCGAGCATCAGTTTAAGCAGTTCGAGCGCATCCGGCTCATCGTCAACCGCAAGAATATAAAGACCGGCTAATTTATTGCTGTTGACAGCAGTCGGAAAATTGTTTTGATTTCGGTCTGATTCAAAAATTTCCGAAATGTCGCCGTCGCTCTCTTTTGAAAGAGCTGACGTAAAAAGTGGAAGCATAACGACGAACTTTGCGCCGCGATTTTTGCCTTCGCTTTGAACCAAAACCGAGCCGCCGTGCAATTCGACTAAATGACGAACGATTGACAAGCCTAAACCGAGTCCTCCGTGCGTTCGGTTCGATCCGCCTTCCGCCTGACGAAAGCGGTCGAAAACGAAAGGCAAAAATTCGGGCTCGATGCCTTTGCCCGTGTCCTGCACACAGATTTCAGCAAATTGTTCATGACGCCTTAACGAGACGAAAACCGTGCCGCCTTCGGGAGTGAATTTTGCCGCATTCGACAATAAGTTCCAGACAATTTGCTGTAAACGGTCAGGATCGCCCTTTACAAATTGCGCCTGGTCGGCAAAATCCGCCGCTAAATTTATTCGCTTCGCTTCGATTGTCGGGCGAACCGTATCAATCGCCGCTTTGACGACTGAAACGAGTTCGACAGATTCGACTTCGATATTCAATTTTCCGGTAATAATTCGAGAAACGTCGAGGATGTCAGCGATAATCTGTTCCTGATTGCGAGCGTTGCGTTCAACAATCTCAAAAGCGCTGCGCATCATTTCCGGTTTGTAGCCGCCTTGCCGCGCAATGGTTGCCCAGCCTAAAATCGCGTTCAAAGGTGTGCGAAGCTCGTGCGAGACGGTCGCCAGAAATTCGTCTTTGAGACGATTGGCTTGCTCGGCTTCGCGGCGGGCTTCCTGCTCGCTCGCCAAAAGTTTTTCGCGTTCGACTTCAGCTTTTTTTCGTTCGGTTATTTCCTCGCAAACCGCTCCGACACCGGCAATTTTTCCTTCCAGATTTATCGGGTAATAGCTAACGTTCCAGTACCTGTATTCATCAAGATCAGCCGGAGTCTTTCCTTCCGCTTCGAGATTGATCAAAGCCTCGCCGGTTCTGACGACGTGCCGAAATGCTTCCGTCACGCCTTCTGCTACTTCGGGCAAAAGATCGGCAACGGTTTTTCCGAGATGTTCTTCGACCGAAAAACCGTTCATTTCGGCGAGCGCGCGATTAACGCGGGAAAAGCGCAGATTTTCATCCCAGTAACCGAAGCCAATCGGCGCTTGATCGAACAAAGTGTCGAGCAGCGCGTTCGCTTCTTCTAGCTCTCGCCGTGTGTTTCTTATTTCGGTAACATCAGTATTTGTGCCGAACCATCGGATGATTTTTCCGTCCGCGTCGCGGATCGGCAAAGCGCGCGAGAGGAACCAGCGATATTCTCCGGTTTTTGAACGAAGCGGAAAAGTGTCTTCCCAGGCTTCACCCGCATCTACAGATTGCTTGAAACTTTTTGTGACGTGCTCGACATAATCAGGGTGGTGAACCTTTTGCCATCCCCAACCCTGCATCTCGGCTAATGTCGTACCGGTGTATTCATACCAGCGTTCGTTGTACCAAAAAATGCTTCCCGAAGCTTCTGCCATCCAGGCAAGCTGCGAAATGTTATCGGCGAGGTCGCGAAATTTTTCTTCCGACTCGCGCAGCTTTTCTTCCGCAATACGACGTTCAGTCATATCGGTCATTCCGCCGAGCATTCTCACCGGCTTTCCAGACGAATCGTGCAGGATGAAGCCGCGATCTAATACGTCCGCGAAAGTGCCGTCTTCTTTGACAAAACGATATTCGTCCGACCACTGCTGTCCGCCCGCGTCAATGACTTCGTGAATTCCTTCGACGACGGCATCGCGGTCATCCGGATGAATATGCTCGTACCACCAGGCAATCGAATCAGAAACCTGTTCGGGCGAGTAACCGAACAAAGTTTGAACGCCCTCGTTCCAGGAAAGTTTGTCGGTCGCCAAATCCCAATCCCAAATTGCGTCGTTCGTTACCTGTGCTACAACACGAAACTGCTCGGTCGCCGCGCGCAGTTTTTCTTCCGCTTGCTTGCGTCGGGTAATGTCCTGAACAATGCCGTAAAACATTCCTTCGTCGTTCGACGAAGCGAACTCGGCGTAAGAGGCAATCCAATGAATGCTTCCGTCACGCCAAATGATGCGGTTTTCCACTTGCAGATTCGTGCGATTTTCGATTGATTTAACGATAGCTGTTTGCGTGCGCTCGCGATCTTCCGGGTGAATGCGCTCTCCGGCTTGTTCAAAAGTTAAAATATTGTTTGCTTCGTATCCGTGCATTCGTTTAGCTCGTTCGTCCGCCCAGAATTCGCCGGTTTGAACATTGTAGGTCCAAACACCGAGTTTTGCGCCTCTCAGCGAAGTTTCAAGCCGATTCTGAGTTTCGCGCAGAGCTTCTTCCGCGGCTTTGCGGTCGGTTATATCAACCGAAACGCCGATCAGACCGACGGTTTCGCCAAAGTTGTCGCGGTACGGAGTTTTCGTCGAGAGAAAAACGTGGTGGGTTCCGTCGGGCATCGTGACCATTTCCTCGAAGGTTTCGGTTTTGCCGCTTTCGATGATTCGCAAGTCATTGGCGTGAATCATTTCACCTTCAACCGGGTCGCCCATATATTCAGTGTGGCTTTTGCCGATAATCTCGGTTAAGGATTTGCCGAGAACCTCGCAGGTCGCTGGATTGGCTGAAAGAATACGGCTTTCGCGGTCTTTGACGTAAATTAAAGTTGGCGTGTTCAGATTGATTGCGTTTAAGACCGCGCTCGTTTCCTGAAGCTTTAATTCATTTCTCTTGCGCGTGGTGATTTCGGAAGTAAAAACCGACAGACCGTCGTCTGACGGGTAAACTCTGTTTTCAAACCAACGGTCGAGCGGTTGGTAATAATTTTCGAACACCGCCGGTCTTCGTTCTTCCAATACACGCTTTAATTCATCGTGAAACCGATTTCCTTCAACATCGGGAAATAAATCCCACAAGCTTTTTCCGAGAAAATCCTTTTCAGCAATACCGAACATTTCGGTCGTCGCCCGGTTAACATATGTGTAGCGAAAATCCCGGTCGAAACGATAAAAAGAATCGGTAATGCTCGACAAAATTTGTTTAAGATTTTCGCGCACGGCTTGAGCCTCAAAATTAAGCTCGTTTGAAAAAAGATTCTGCTCGGTCTCACGTTTTTCCGCATTTATTCGGTCGGTTACGTCTTCGACGCGGTGAATGATATAGCGAATTTCGCCCCGCTCGCTCAAAACCGGAGAATTTAAGACTTCCCGGTATTTTTTCAGAAAAATGCCGTTTTCTTTCGTGGTTGGCTGCACGTCGTGGCGCTGCATCAATATTTTGTCGGCTTTTTTAGTTTCCAGCACTCTTCGCAGCGAAATCTGCAAATCGCGCGCGCCGTCTGTCGTCATTAAAATCGGATCGTCCGAAAAAACCTCGAAAACATTGCGACCTAAAATCTCTTCGCGCTGCCGCATCGCCGCTGAGAGGTATTCATCGCTTGCCGCCGCGATTGTAAAATCCGGCAGAAGGACGAGAAACAATCCGGGAAGCGATTCAAACAAAACGCGAAAATCCGGCGCATTATTGTAAAAGGAATCTTTCATTTTGACAGATAGAAAAGTTTCAAAGGTTGAAACTCCGGTTGTCAGGAAAACTTAGAATGTTTCGGCAAAAACCGACAAACAAGATCAATCAGCAAGTATATTATTATAAAGAATTTCTCAATTGTCTAAGTTGTAGATACGTCAAAAAGCCGCTTCGCACCGCCGTAATTTTTCGGGAAGAGCAAAAAGGTTTTATTTATTAGAATAAGCTGTTTGACGGTGAAAACCTTTTTCAGCAGAATGATATGGTGCGCGAAAAGGCATTTGCGGTTTCTCCGATTTACAATCGGATGTATTTTTGTAAACCGACTATAAATTTCAGATTTTCACGAAATAAAGCAAAATAAAAACATATAAAAGTTCAAAAAAATATCTATGTCAGCACCGAATATTGAAACAATTGTATCTTTATCGAAAAGGCGCGGATTCGTTTTTCCGGCGTCGGATATTTACGGCGGTTTGGGGAGCTCCTGGGATTACGGCTCGCTCGGCGTCGAACTGGCGAATAATATCAAAAAATCCTGGTGGCGTTGGCTCGTTCACGAGCGCGACGACATCGAAGGACTCGATTCTTCGATCATTCAAAACCGTCTGGTCTGGAAATATTCGGGGCACGAAACGACATTTTCCGACCCGCTCGTTGATTGCCGCAATTGTAAAGGTCGGTTTCGTCTGGATAAATTGCAGGACGTAAGTTGTCCGAAACATCCGGTGGTGCACCCGGGCGAAGATAAAGAATGCGATCTAACCGAAGCGCGCGAGTTTAATTTAATGTTCCGCACGACGGTCGGCGCGGTTTCCGCCGAAGACGACCCGAGCGCATTAGCTTATTTAAGACCGGAAACGGCACAGGGAATTTTCATTAATTTCAAAAATGTGCTCGACACTTCCCGAAGAAAGCTGCCGTTTGGCATCGCGCAAATCGGCAAAGCGTTTCGCAACGAAGTCACGCCGGGAAATTTTATTTTCCGCACGCGCGAATTCGAACAGATGGAAATGGAATATTTTTGCCGACCCGAAGACGCGCCGCGAATACATCAGGAGTTTATTGATGCGTTTCAGCAGTGGTTTCACAGTCTGGGAATTTCCGCCGAAAACCTCAATCTTTACGAGCAATCTAAAGAAGAACTCGCCCATTACGCGGAAAGAACGGTTGATATTTTGTATCGCTTTTTCCCGGAACGCGAAGACGAAGAAAAACAGTTCGACGAATTGATGGGCATTGCCAATCGAACGGATTTCGATTTGAAAACGCATTCAAAGAAGCCGGAAGATAGGGAAGGCAAACGCTTAAACCCGGATTCGACCGAAGATTTGTCGTATTTCGACGAAGCGACGAAACAGCGATTTTATCCTTACGTCATCGAACCGGCGGTCGGCGTGAATCGCACTTTGCTCGCCGTGATGATGGACGCTTACACGGAAAAAACAAACGAGAAAGGCGAAACGCGCGTGATTTTGCGACTGAAACCGGAACTCGCGCCGATAAAAGTCGCCGTTCTTCCGCTGGCGAAAAACAAACCGGAAATCGTCGCGATGGCGAAAGACTTGAAAAAACAATTACTGCCCGCAATGCGAACCGTTTACGACGACACAGGCGGCATCGGAAAACTCTACGCGAGGCAAGACGAAATCGGAACGCCTTTCTGCGTAACTGTTGACCACGAAAGTTTAGAAGACAACGCCGTCACAGTGCGAGACCGAGATACTTGGGAGCAGGAAAGAGTCAAGGTTTCGGAATTAAAAGAGTATTTGCAAAAGCGTTTGAGCTGAAAACAATTTAAACAGAATAAACAGGATGAGCAGGATAAGACAGTAAAATCTATTACCCTGTTCATCCTAATTTGTTCTTTTTTGTTTTACCTTGGTATGAAATTGCCCGAAAAAATCGGCAGGCTCGCCAAAATAATTGAACAAAACGGCGGACGCGCGATGCTCGTCGGCGGCTGCGTGCGCGACGAGTTGATGGGCATCGAGCCGAAAGATTGGGATTTGGAGATTTACGGGATCGAGCCGCAGCGTTTGAGAAAAATTCTCGACGCTTTCGGCAAAGTTGATGCTGTCGGCGAGGCGTTTACGGTTTATAAAATCGGACAGGATTTGGATGTCGCTCTGCCCCGACGCGAAAGAAAAACCGGGCGCGGGCATAAAGGTTTCATCGTCGAGGGCGACCCGCATATGTCGTATGCGGAAGCGGCGAAGAGACGCGATTTCACGATAAATGCGATTATGCAGGACGCGCTGACCGGCGAGATCGTAGACGTTTACGGCGGACGCGAAGACCTCGAAAAAAAAATAATCCGGGTTGTTTCAAAAGAAACTTTTGCCGAAGATTCGTTGCGGGTTTTACGGGCTGCTCAATTCGCCGCGCGTTTCGAGTTTGAAATTGACGCGGAAAGCGTCGAGATTTGCCGTAAAATTGATTTGACCGATTTACCGAAAGAAAGAATCTGGGGCCAACTTGAAAAATTGTTGCTAAAATCGCAAAAACCTTCAATCGGACTTAAATGGCTTTACGATTTAGGCGTCGTGGAGCAACTCTTTCCCGAATTAAAGGCGCTCGTCGGTGTTCCTCAACAGCCCGAATGGCATCCGGAAGGCGCGGTTGACGTTCATACTTTGATGGTCGTTGACGAGGCAAGAAAGTTGATTGACGATTTGGCTCACGCGAAAAAGGTGACGGTGATGCTCGGCGCGCTGTGTCACGATTTAGGAAAGCCTGCGACAACTCAGTTTTTTGACGGCAAATGGCGTTCGCACGCGCACGACGAAGCCGGAGTCGAACCGACGCTTTCGTTTCTCGACCGGCTTGGAATACACACGCTCGACGGTTACGATGCGCGGGGGCAAATCGTGCAGCTTGTACGCTATCATCTACTGCCGGGAATGTTTTATAAATCTCCGCCCGGCGACGGCGCGTTTCGGCGTCTGGCTCGGAAAGTCGAGCCGGATTTGCTGTATCGCGTGGCAAAAGCCGATTCTCTCGGGCGAAATCCCGAATGGCTGCCAAAAGAAAAATGGTTTAAGGCGGAAGCGCAGGAATGGTTTATCGAACGAGTGCGTGGACTCGCAATCGAAACCAAAGCTCCGCGACCGATTTTAATGGGCAGACATCTGATCGAATTGGGATTAAAGCCTTCAAAGGAATTTAAGAAAATTCTCGACGCCGTTTATGAGCAACAGCTTGACGGGCAAATTGCGGACTTGAATTCGGCTATTGATGAAGCGAAAAAGCATATTGCCGAATAACTAAAACGAAAATTTGCGCTAAACGTCCCGCTTCGATTAAAATTCGCACAGTTTCTATAAATCAATTTCCGCTCAAATCGAATGAAAGAGTCTCAGCGAACGTTTACAGGTTTGTCGCGCAACGCCAGGCTGACAATCATCAGCCTTTTAGTCGCCACGTTTCTGGTTTATTACTTCAGTAACCCGAAGCCGTCGAATTTTTACGATTATACTTTCCGCGTCGCCGGCAATTTGCTCGGCGGCGAGATTGGCTTCAAAGAACAGCAACCTTCCTGGTTGAACGAATTCGTGCCGTATGAGAATAACTGGTACTCGGTTTTTCCTCTTGGAAGCGTGCTTTCGATGGTTCCGTTCGCGCTTCTTAAAACCATTGGTTTTATCCAGGATATGCCCGCCGCTTTTATTTCCGCATTATTGGCGAGTTTAGTTTGTCTTTTTTTATTTTTAACCGCGTCGCGTTATGAAATTGAGCGCCGCAAAGTCGTTCTAACCACTTTAAGCATTTTATTCGGAACCTGGATGTGGACGAATTTGACTTTTGCCGGCGCATGGCAATTGGCGCTCGGATTTGCGATGGTCGGCGAAATCGGCGCCATTTATTTTACGGTTTACAACCGCCGCCCGTTGCTTGCGGGAGCTTTTTTCGCGTTAGCATTCGGCAATCGAACGGAAATTCTGTTGACCGCGCCGATTTTTATGTTTTTGCTTTCGCGCGATTCAAAAATCCAAAATCAAAATGAAGAAATCGAATCGGACGAAAATACTGTTAAGAAAAAAACAGTGTCAAAGAATACAAGAGAAGCGGCGGGAAATGAAAATTCCCAATCTGGAATTTCGGCGGTAAAATCGGAAATCGAAAATTTAAGGGGAAAAATAACCGTTGATCCGCAATATTTCGTTCGACGTTTAGCGGCATTTTGCGTCGTTCCTTTTTTTCTCGGCATCGCGACTTTGTTTTATAACTACGCTCGCTTTCATTCATTTACCGATTTCGGCTACGCCAGAATTCCCGGCGTTTTGGACGAGCCCTGGTACAATCACGGCATTTTCTCGGTTTGGTATATTCCGCGCCAAGCTTACGAAATGCTTTTGAAATTGTGGGAAACGAAAAATGTCTTTCCTTATTACGTCCCGAACGGTTTCAGCAATTCGATTTTATTGACCAGCCCGTTTCTTTTTTTGTTGCTGCGTTTCGGGTCGCGCGACGCGGTTCTGAAATATACGTCCTGGGCGGCAATTTTCATTCTCACATTTCTGCTTTGGATGCATGGTAATTCTGGCGGCTGGCAATTCGGATACCGCTACGCGATGGTTCTGCTGCCGTGGATATTCGTGATTTTGCTGGAAAACAGCCCGAAAAAAACTACTCCGCTCGAATGGCTTTTATATGTTTTTTCAATTGTCGCCAACGCTTACGCGACATATTTGTTTCATTGGACTGAGTACGTAAAACCATAAAATATAAACCGCAGCTAAACGTGAAAGTTGAAGACAAATTTTCCGGTTGAGAATCCAAACAGCCTTCTTCGATTGTGTTAATCTGTGATTTTTGATTTTTATGTTGATAGATTTAACGCCGCTCAAGATTTCACGCGATTACAGGCTTTTATTTTTCGGACAATTGATTTCGTTTTTCGGCACGATGATGACCTTTATCGTCGTTCCCGTGCAGATGTATCAATTAACCGAATCGAATCTGTACGTCGGGCTTCTCGGTGTGGCGGAGTTTGTGCCGATGTTTTTTCTGGCATTTATCGGCGGCGCTTTAGCCGATTCGATTGACCGCCGGCGAATGCTGCGTTTGACTGAAATCGGGCAGACGATTACGACGGCGATTCTTTTGGGGAACGCGCTTTTACCGAATCCGCAAATTTGGGTTTTGTTTGTCGCGGTCGGTCTTCACGCGGGACTCGCCGGATTGCAAAGACCGTCGTTTGAAGCGCTGATACCGAAAATCGTGCCGCTCGAATATATGTCGGCGGTCGCGGCTTTGAATTCGATACGTTTTGAAGTCGGATTTATCTTGAGTCCGATTCTCGGCGGTATTATTATCGCAAAATACGGCGCCGTTTTAGCCTACGCGATTGATTTGGGGACTTTTGCCGCTTCGCTCGCCGCCGTCTGGCTGATTCGCGCCGTTCCGCCGCCGCCGAATGCCGACCGACCGAATTTCGATTCGATAAAAAAAGGTTTTCGCTATGCGATGAGTCGCCAGGAGCTTCTGGGAACGTATCTGATTGACATCAACGCGATGTTTTTCGGTATGCCTAAAGCTCTTTTTCCGGCTCTGGCAATTGCTTTCGGTGCGGCTTCGTCGGTCGGTTTATTTTATTCGGCAATCGCCATCGGCGCGCTCGTTGCAACGTTCACATCAGGCTGGGCGACATGGGTTAACAGGCACGGATTGATGGTAACTCTGGCGGCTGGCGGCTGGGGCTTGGCGATTACCTTTTTTGGTTTCGCAAACAGCTTGTATCTCGCGCTGTTTTTTCTCGTCGTCGCTGGATATTTTGATATGATCAGCGGAATTTTTCGCCAGACGATTTGGAATCAAACAATTCCAGACCATTTTCGCGGGCGGCTTGCGGGAATTGAGATGATAAGTTTTATGACCGGACCGATGCTTGGCGATGCGGAGTCGGGAATTGTCGCATATTTTACCGATGTCAAAACTTCAATAATTTCCGGCGGAGTTTTAACGATTATCGGAACGATTGGGCTGGCGATTTTGCTGCCGAAATTCATCGCTTATGACGGACGCGAAGGTTTGAAACAAAAACAAGCGGAAGACGAATCGCGCCGAGCGGAGCTACAATCGAGTCAAATCTGATAAAATCAGAAATTATGCCGATACTGAAAAAAAGAGAAATAGACAATCTGCAGCAGATGAGCGGCGAAGAACTGGAAGCTTTTTTGGAATCTTTGCCCGCCGGACAATACGACATCGAAGACCTTTTCGATTTTTTGGAAATGAAGCTGGAACGCGAAGAATGCAATCACAGTTTGCGTTTTTCGATGCAGTATATGATGGAAAATCGCTTGAATTTTCCGAAAATGAGTGCGTGGCTTCAGCAAAACGGCGGCTTTTGCGACTGCAAAGTTCTGGAGCAAATCGCGCCCGCGTTGAGAAAGGCTTTTGACACATAATGAAGATGAAAATTATGAGAAATCTTATTTTGATTTCGCTGCTTTTTTCATTTGCCGTCAATTCGTTCGGACAAAAAAGCGAAACGATGACGGTAAAACTTTATTTTCTTAACGAAAAGTTTGATCCGAATCTTTTGGATTGTACCAAGGTTCATCCCGTAACGCGGCAAATCCCGAAAACAAAGGCAATTGCGAGAGCCGCTCTCGATGAACTTTTCAAAGGCGTAACGCCGGAAGAATCGTCGAAAGGTTACGTTTCGTTTTCGGCGGAAGAAACAAAGGGAATTTTGAAAAGCATTAAAATCAAAAACAAAGCCGCATATATAAACTTTAACAAAGTCGTTTATGAGCAATTAGGCAGTGCGACGACAAGCTGCGGCGGCGGTTTCTTTACGAGCGTCGAAAAAACTCTTTTTCAATTCCCGACTATAAAAAAAATCTTTTACGCCATCGAAGGCAATCCGGCTGACTTCTATGAATGGGTACAAGTCGGCGAATGCCCGAAAGAGCTTAAGAATTGCAGCGGAAAGGATTTCTAATAAATTTTATATAAAGAAAATTGCCGCTAAAGTTAAGAAAGATAATCCTTCAAATAATTCCCCGTATAAGAATTTTCTACACTGACAATCTCTTCCGGCGTTCCGGCTGCGACCACTTCGCCGCCGCCGTCGCCGCCTTCCGGTCCTAAATCAATTACGTAATCGGCGGTTTTTATCACGTCCAGATTGTGTTCGATGACTACCAAACTTCCGCCGTTTTCGATTAAAGCGCGAAACGCGGCGAGCAATTTGTTGATGTCTTCAAAATGCAAGCCGGTCGTCGGTTCGTCGAAGATAAAAAGCGTTTTCGATTTGGTTTTCTGCGCCAGATGCGCCGCGAGTTTGACACGCTGCGCTTCGCCGCCGCTCAACGTGGTCGCCGATTGTCCGAGCCGCAAATAGCCGAGTCCGACGGCTTCTAAAGTTTTCAGTTTATTGACGAGCTTTGAAACATCTTTGAAAAAGATATTTGCTTCACGCACAGTCATTTGCAGAACTTCGTGAATTCCTTTGCCTTTGTATTTAACGTCGAGAATCTCGTCGCGAAAGCGCGTTCCGCGACAATCTTCGCAGGTTAACTCGACATCTGCCAGAAACTGCATTTCGACGGTTACAGTTCCGCTGCCCTGGCACGTTTCACAACGCCCGCCGGGAACATTGAACGAGAAATGCGAAGAGTTAAACCCTTTTGCTTTCGCGCCGTTCGTTCCCGCAAAAACTTCGCGTATGGCATCGTAAGCCTTGATGTATGTCACCGGATTTGAACGCGGCGTTCTACCGATTGGCGATTGGTCAACGAGAATCACATCGTCAACTTGATCCGTGCCGTTGATTTCTTTGAAATGTCCGACGTGACCTTGCCATTCACCGCGTTTTTTCTTCATTCCTGCATATAAAATATCGTGAACGAGCGTTGATTTGCCCGAACCGGAAACTCCCGTCACACAAACGAGCATTTCGAGCGGAATTTCAACGGAAACGTTTTTCAGATTGTTTTCGCGCGCTCCGACGATTTCGATTTTTTTATTGGTAACGGGACGGCGATTTGCCGGAATTTTTATTTCAGCGTCGCCGCGCAGATATTTTGCCGTCAAAGACATTTCGTTTTGTAAAAGCTCAACGAAATCGCCTTCAAAAACTAAATTTCCGCCGAGTTCTCCGGCATAAAGCCCGATGTCCAGAATGTGGTCGGCTGAACGCATCGTTTCTTCGTCGTGCTCGACGACCAAAACCGTGTTGCCGATGTCGCGCAAGTTTTCGAGAATTTTAACCAGGCGCGTGTTATCGCGCGGATGCAGACCGATTGAAGGCTCGTCCAAAACGTAGAGCGCGCCGACGAGAAGCGAACCTAAATTCGTCGCGAGCTGAATGCGCTGCGCTTCACCGCCCGAAAGAGTTGAAGCAAGCCGCGCAAGCGTTAAATAATCAAGCCCGACATCAACGAGAAACTTCAAGCGTCGGCGAATTTCGAGAAGCAGTTTTTCGCCGATATTTGCCCGTTCTTCATCGAGAACGAGTTCTTCAAAGAAACGGGTCGCGTCTTTGATAGAAAGCGCGACGATTTCCGGCAGATTCGCGCCGCCGATTTTTACGTCGCGAGCGGCTTGGCGCAGCCGACCGCCGCCGCATTCGGGACATTTCGTGTAACCGCGATATTTCGCTAAAAAGACGCGGACGTGAAGTTTATACTTTTTCGTTTCGACCCATTTGAAAAATCCGCGCACGCCGCGCCAGCCGCTCGCTCCGTCGAAAATCAATTTTTTCTGCCAATCCTGTAAATCGGCAAACGGAATTTTAGTCGGAATCTCCCCGTTTCGCGCAAAACGCAGCAATTCTTTTTGCGCCCAATCGTATTGCGGACGAGTAAACGGTTCGATTGCGCCTTCTTCGATTGATAAATTTTCGTTCGGCACGACAAGCGCGTAATCAATGTCAATCGTATTGCCGAAGCCCTGACAAATCGGACAAGCTCCGAACGGCGAATTGAAGCTGAAAAGGCGCGGTTCCGGTTCTTCGTAAACCGTTCCGTCGTATTTACAAACGAATTTTTCGCTGAAATTCAATGTTTGCGTATTCGCTTCGGCAGTTTTGATAATTGCCGAACCTTCTTCGCGGAAACAGATTTCGAGCGAATCAACGAGTCTTTGACGAATTTCCCGGTCGGCTTTCAAACGGTCAATCAAAACAAAAGTTTCGTTAAAATCTTTGTGCGGATAATCTTCGGGTTTTTGCAGCTCAATCGTTTCGCCGTCCCGATGAAATCTGGTGAAGCCCTGCTGCATCAAACTCATTAAGTGCGGAATCGGACTCGGGATTTTGTTTTGGATTTTGGATTTTGAATCGTTGACTATTTCGCTTTGTGCCGGAAATAAAACGTAAAATCTCGTTCCTTCCGCGAGCGTTGACAAAATTTCGTCGGCAGCCGATTCGGGCGAATCTTTTTTTACCTCGCGCCCGCAAACGTGACAGAAAGTTTGCCCGATGCGAGCGAAAAGAAGCCGCAGGTAATCGTAAATTTCGGTTTGAGTGGCAACTGTCGAGCGCGGATTGCGCGTCGAATTTTTCTGGCGAATAGCAATCGCCGGAGCGATGCCGACGATCTCGTCAACGTCGGGTTTGTCCATTCTTTCCAGAAATTGTCTGGCGTAAGCCGAAAGCGATTCGACGTAACGGCGTTGTCCTTCGGCGTAAACCGTATCGAACGCGAGGCTGGATTTGCCGGAGCCGGAAACGCCTGTGACGACCGTCAATTTATTTATTGGAAGCGAAAAGGAAATGTTCTTCAAATTGTGAACGCGCGCGCCGCGCACTTCGATTGCTTCTTCTCTTTCTTCTTCGCGGGTTTGTACTGTTTGCATAGATGAAAAATTCCGTCGTATGAGCAAAAGATGATTTTATCAAATCTGATTTCGGAAACAAAACGGGAACAAAAAGGATGGGTTTAAGTATAATAATTTTATGAAGATGTTTTTAATTTTATCAACACTGATGTTTTTGGTGTTTTTTTCTTCGTGTTCACTGCGGAAAGTTGAAAGCGAACCGGTAACTTTAAATGAAAACTCTGACTCGGCAGACCCCATTACAAAAAAACAACCCGTTTTAGTTGAGCTTTTCACGTCGGAAGGTTGTTCGAGCTGTCCTCCCGCCGACCAGGCGCTCGCTTTTCTCGATAAAGAGCAGCCCTACGCGCAAGCCGAAATCATAACTTTGGCGCTGCACGTTGATTACTGGAACAATCTCGGCTGGCGCGACGAATATTCATCGCCGCTTTTTTCGCAACGTCAGGCTGTTTACGCGCAAAGATTAAAACTCGATTCGGCATACACGCCGCAGATGATTGTTGACGGGCGTTTTCAATTTGTCGGCAGCAATTTGGGCGAAGCCGGAAAAGCCGTTATGGAAGCGGCGAAATCTCCGAAAGCGAAAGTAGAAGCTGCGTTTTCCAATGAAAATATTTTAACAATCAAAGTTTCAGACATTCCCAAACACGGAGATTCAACTTTGTTTTTAGCGCTCGCCGAGGATAATTTAGCTTCAAACGTGAAACGCGGCGAAAATGCGGGAAAGAATTTGCAGCACGTTTCCGTGGTTCGCGAGCTGAAACCGCTGGCAAAAATCGAAGCGAAATCAGACGATTACGAACAGGAAACCGCTGTAAATTTACAGCCCGAATGGAAGCGTGAAAATATGAAATACGTAGTTTTCATTCAGGAAAACGAGAGCCGAAAAGTTTTGGGAATCGGTAAGGCTGAAACAAGAATGGCAAAAAATTAGTTGAGTAAAACGTTTTTCTAAAAAATCACCAGCGAAAATCGTATTTCACCAGCTCTTCGCGCCAGCCGCCTTCGCCGAGCAAGGGAATCGAGCCGTCGTAAACAATATGCGTTTCGGCGGCGCAGCTTTTTCGGTAAGTTCTGCCTTTCGGCGTGCAGATTCGCAGAATGGTTTTTCCTTCGACATTTGCCGAAACGACCGCCATTCGCCAATCGTTTTTGCACTGCACGAGCAATTTTGCGCCGATTGGAAGCGTGCTCAGAGCTATCTGTCTAGTTTCGGTAAATTCCATCTCGTTTGATACGTTTTATAGTTGTCTTCGGGCATCTGGATTAAAACCGGATTTTTCTGCGGATTGAGAAAGCGCAGAACCGATTCGATGTTTTCGCGCGCCATCGCGGTGCAGCCCGCCGTTCCCGTATTTGAATTCTTCCAAATATGAAGAAAAATGCACGAACCGCCGCCGGCTTGTCGTTCTGAATTATGTGCGACGAACACGCCCAAATCGTACTGCTCGCCGACCGCAAGCATTTTCTCCGAGCTGTTCCAGTCTGTATTTCCGATTTTTTGGGCGTCTACGATTAGATTGTAATTTGCCGATTTTACATCGTCAACGCATTCGATGGATTCTGTTAATCGCGTATACGGAAGTTTGATGTAAGCAAGTTTTTCCTTTGAGCCGAACGCCGAAGTTAAAGCGAAAATTCCGGCGGGTGCCTTTCCGTCGCCTTCGGTTTTCAGCAAAACTCTGCCGGTATCCGACGGTAATTCGTGTAGCCCCGCTCCCCAAGCCATTCCGTTCTTTCCGACGACGACGGGAAAGGATTTGCCGTCTGCAATCCATTTCGAGTTCGCGTTTTTACGCTTGAAAAGCCGCGCTTCGCCTTGAATCGAATTCCAATCTTTCGCGGTTACGACGACTGCTTGTAGCGATTTTGAATAAGAATCGAAATTTCCCGCTTTGTAAGTTTGAGCAAACTCGCTGCCGGCACAGAAAGTTATTACTATCAATAACAATAAAAATTTTCGCATAAAAAATTTCGGAGGCAAGATGAACAAAAATAAAAGCCGGTTATTATAATTTAACAACCGACCTTTATTACTAACAATTTCGCATTTTAAGTTTTACGCTTTTTAATCTTCAAACGGCAAATCGTTTTGTTTTCCTCGACGGCTGACCGCGTACATTCTCAAACCGACGGAAATCATCAACATCGAAATTCCGATCCAGATAACGACCCAGGCGAATGCCGGAAGTCCGGTCGCGTTCGCCATATTCACCGCGTCGTTGCCGATTTCCGAACCGACGAACGGAGCGTTGATGAAAAACAGCGTTTTCAAATCGGCGAGCGAATTTAGCAAACATTGAACGGCGAGAAAAGCGACCGCGAAATTCGCCGTTTTCAAACTCGCGTATTTGCCGAGAGCGAAAAGCCCGCCGGTCAAAAGCGCGCCCGCTATTACGGTGAAAAGCAAGCTGGTTAATCCGACCTGAAGCGAAAAAATATTAAACATCGGGCTGAAAATGCCGAAGAAAAGCGTCATCAAACCGACGAAACCGGCGCAGGCGAGAAGAACTTTTTTAGCCGCGAACGAGCGTCTGATTAAAAATAAAAGCAAAACGCCGAAAGCGGTTGTGCCGAGATAACCCGCGCTCGAAGTCAGAATCGCGCCGAGCCAGCCGGAAGGAACCGAATAAACCGCGCCGCTTCCGTCCGCGCCGATTGTTAAGCTTTGAACGGAACCGCCGCTCAAAAGCCCGACGAGCGCGTGGCTTCCTTCGTGAATAAAAGTCACAAACAATCGAATCGGGTAAACCAGGTAATCGGCAAACGGAATGAACCACAAAGCAATCGTCAAAGCGGTCGCCAGTAAAAGAAGCGTAATTTGCGGCTTGGCGTCATCGGCTAATCTGTATCTCATTATTTTTATAAAAACTCCTTTTTCGTTCTCTCGAATCTATACGTTCTATTTTACACGAAAGTTCGCCCGGTTAACAGTTAAATGTTAGTTGTTAACCGCTAAAAATTTGTTGCATTCGACTAAAGCCTGACGAAATCCGACTTGCCGCCGCTTTTTTCGTCGAGCTGTATTTCGGAAATCACAATATCTTTCTGCACCGCTTTGCACATATCGTAAATCGTCAAAGCCGCTGCCGAAACCGCAGTCAGCGCCTCCATTTCGACGCCGGTCGGCGAATTTGTTTTCGCTTCGGCGACGAGAAGCACGCCGTATTCGGTAATTTCCGTTTTAACGTCAACTTTTGAAAGATTGATTTGATGGCAAAGCGGAATCAGCTCGGAAGTCTTTTTCGCCGCCATTATTCCGGCGATTCGAGCGATTTCCAGCGGATTTCCTTTCGGATTTTGATTCGATTGTAAAATATTAATTGTTTCCCGATTCAAAAAAATTTTTCCCGACGCGACGGCGCGGCGCGCGGTTGAATCTTTGTCGGAAACATCAACCATTTTGATTTTTCCCTGCTCGTCGTAATGAGAAAGTTTACTCATAGAATTCAATTTAAAAAATCAATTTAAAAACAAAATGCCGACGACATCGCCCTTTTCGTAAACGACATTTTCGGGCACAAAAGCGAGCGCGTTCGCGCGTGTAAAGGCGATAAAATTCGACGAGCCGGAAAAGCGCAGAGACTCGATTAACAACTGTCCTTTTTCATTCGTCTGAACAAAAACCGGCAAAAACGAATCGCGCCCTTTCGCGCCTTTTATTACGCCCGAAGCGACGGCGAAACCTTTTCGCAATTCACAGTTTTTCGTGCCCTGCATCAACAAAATCGCCGTTCTGACAAACAAAAAAAATGTCACGGCGACCGAAACCGGATTACCCGGAAGACCGAAAATCAAAGTGTCATTGAGTTTCGCGAAAACAGTCGGCTTTCCGGGTTTTAAGCTGACTTTTTCAAAAAATATTTTCGCGCCCAATTCGCGCAAAGCCGGTTTTGTGAAATCATAATCACCGACCGAAACGCCGCCCGTAATGATTAAGATTTCGGATTTCGGATTTTGAAATTTGTCATCCTTTTTTGAATACAAACTTTTATTGTCGGAACCGACCGCAAAAGCAATCTGTTTTTTTAGATTTTCGATATTATCTTCGACAAGCGGCAAAACGTGCGCGTCGGCTCCGGCTTTTTCGGCAAAAACTTTGAGCATCACCGAGTTTGAATTGCGAATTTGATCTTTTTGCGGCGTTTCGGAAACATTAACGATTTCACTGCCCGTAGCTAAAATTGAAACTTGCGGTTTGGCAAAAACCTTCACCTTCGCGTAACCGAACGAAGCGAGCGAAGCGATCATATTTTCCGTGATTATCTCGCCCTTTCCGAAAATTTTCTCGCCTTTACGCACTTCCTCGCCGCATTCGATGATATTTTGTTTTAATTTCGCCGGTTCAATAATTTCCACGAATCCTTCAAATTCATTAGTCAGTTCAACTTTCTGCACGACATTAGCGCCGGCGGGAACGCGCGCTCCGGTCATAATTCTGACCGCCTCGCCGTTTCTCACTTCTTCGTCAAAACCTTTCCCGGCGACGGATTCGCCGATAATTTTTAATTGAACAGGCGCCGCATTTGCGTCTTCCGCCCTAAACGCAAATCCGTCCATCTGCGAACGATCAAACGGCGGCAAATCCATATCGGCGCGAATTTCTCCGGCTAAAACGCGGTTTATTGATTTGCATAAATCAATTGTTTCTGAAGAGAGGAAAAAAGTTTCGCGCTTGATGTGATTAATTGCTTCATTGACAGGAATCATAAATGGGTTTTAGCGCAAAAAATAACAAAGTGATAAAATAATTTATAGATTTATCTGTCAGAAATTTTATCATATCTAAGATTTTAGTGAGGAAAAACAAAAACTGTGATTGATTTTGAATTAACCGAAGAGCATATTGCATTGCAAAAAACCGTGCGCGAATTTTGTCAGGGCGAAGTTGCGCCGTATATCAAAGAATGGGACGAGAAGGCTCATTTTGAGCGCAGCGTTTTTGACAAGATGGCTGAACTCGGGCTTTTGGGAGTTTGCATTCCCGAGCAATACGGCGGCGCCGGGTTTGATTATATTTCGCTTGGACTTGTGTGCGAAGAACTCGAGGCGTGCGATACGTTTTTGCGCGTCGCGATGAGCGTTCATGTCGGGCTGAATTCTTTGAGTCTTTTGACTTGGGGAACCGAAGAACAAAAGCAGAAATATCTCGTTCCGCAGGCGAAAGGCGAAAAACTTGCGACTTTCGGATTGACCGAACCGAACGCTGGAAGCGATGTCGTCGGGATGCGTTCGACGGCTCGACGCGACGGCGATGAATGGGTTCTGAACGGTGAAAAAATGTGGATTTCTCTTGGCGATGTCGCCGACCATTTTTTGTTTTTCTGCTGGACGGACGCGGAGAAACAAAAAGCACGCGATCATTCGGGAATGAGCTGTTTTATTGTCGAACGGTCAATGCCCGGATTTTCGAGCGGAACTCTGCACGGAAAACTCGGCATAAAGGCCGGAAATACCGGGTATTTTTCTTTGCAGGACGTGCGCGTGCCGAAAGAAAATATGCTCGGAAACGAAGGTGAAGGTTTTAAGATTGCGATGTTCAGTTTAGAAAACGGGCGTTACACCGTTGCTTCGGGCGCGACGGGCGTGATTCGGGCTTCCCGAGACGCTTCGGTTGCTTATGCGAACACGCGTGAAGTGCAGAATCAAAAAATCGCTAATTTCCAACTAGTCAAACAAAAAATCGCCGAGATGGAAGCTGATTACGAAATGTCGCATCTTTTGTGGCTCAAATGCGGTTATTTGAAAAACGCCGGAAAGCCTTCGGCAAAAGCAGCGTCATTGGCGAAATGGCAAGCGACGGTTCGCTCGGAAAAAGCGGCTTCGATGGCGATTGAAGTTCACGGCGCGAACGGTTACACGAACGATTATCCGGTCGAGCGTTATCTGCGAAACTGCAAAGCCGCCGTTATCTATGAAGGAACGCGCGACATTCACACGCTGATGCAGGCAGATTGGGCGCTCGGTTTGAAAAAAGAACCGAAGGCTCGCGTTTCGCTGCCGGCTTATAGATCGGCAAGCGCGTAAATTGCTGATTTAGTAAAAATAAAAAAACAAAAAGCCGATTCAAATAATTCATCGGCTTTTTGTTTTTTTGCGAATCTAAATTTTTAGTTTGTTTATGCGAATCTAAATTTTTAGTTTGTTTAAATGTTATTTGAGTCCTTCGACTTCCGGGCTTTCATTAGTTATTTTCCAAACGCCGTCTTCCTTAACGAAATTGTATTTTATGCCGTTCGGGTAAGTTTCGGTGCGAATTTCAGCAACGGCTTTATCGCCTTGAACTTGCTCGTTGCGGACTTCGCAGATGCTGCCGACCGGCTCGGTTGATAAATACTCAGCCAGCGATTTTTCATTTTCGGCTTTCATATCGGCTTCGAGTTTTTGCAGGCTAGCGCGGGCATACAGTTTTCGCAGCGCGGCATCGTCCTTTTTACGCATCGCATCGCAGTATGCGGTGACGACCGGCGCAATCGTTTCCGCTTTATTTAGCGTTTCTTCACGCGTTTTTTTCGTCGTTTCCAGCGGATTATTGGCAGTGTTTTTTGCGGTATTTGCGGCGGGAGCGGAATTTGCGTTTGCCGAATTTGCCGGCGCACCGGCTGATCCGCCGCAGCCGGAAAAAGCAAATAAAATAAAACCGGTTAAAATGAAAACTGATTTTTGAAACCTCATAAAAAATCTCCTACTCTTAAAAAAGTCTTTAAATAATGAATAAAAACAAAAGCGAAAACAAAAGACGAAAACAAAAGAAAAAGTATAAACAATAAAGCGAAAATGGACAAAATCGAGAAGAATTACAAAAGCGAATTAAGCCGCCGGTTTTTATTCGAGCGTTTGCCCGCGCCTTTGACGGCTGCGAGCAGTCATCTGCAAATATTTGATAATTACATTGAAAATACTCGGCTTCGCCTTCGCTCCGTTCGCTCGCCGGAAACCAAAGAATGGACTTTCGTTTTGCAGCAGATTTTTCCGGTCGGCGAACATTTGTCGCACCGGAAAATTGCCGAAATGTACCTCAATGAAGCTGAGCATAATGCGTTCGAGCGTTTTGAAGGCAGGGAAATCAAGAAAAACGAACGCGTTGTGACAAATGAAGTTCGCAAAAACCGCTATTTTTACGAAACCGACGGCGGGCAAATCGAATTGGACGTTCATTTGGGCGATCTTTGGGGATTGAATATCGCGCGGGTTGTTTTTGAAAATGAGGACGAGATGGAAAAATTTGCAATTCCGTCGTTTTGTGTTCTCGAAATCACTGACAATTCGTTTTTTTTAGGCGCGAATTTAGTCGGAAAAACGCTAGACGATGTTAAGCAAGAATTGGGAAAAATGCAGACTTTACCGGGAAATATTAACGACAGATGAGCGAATACGAGCTTTCGATACGATAGAAAAAATAGTTAATAAAAAAAGTTTTGAAATAGGCATCGAAATAAAAGAGATGTTTCTGTCTTTCGGCAAATCTTTTATTTTGTATCGGTGTCAATTCGCATATATCTGTGGTTAAATTTTTTTATGAAAATCACGCCTTTGCACGAATGGAATTTATCGCCGAAACAGGCGATTGAATTGCAAAAACAACTCGCTTTTGAAGTCGTCCGTCAGGATAATTTGGTTGAGCCGATAAAAACGGTTGCCGGAATTGATTTGGGCTACGATGCGAAAAACGATACGAGTCGCGCCGTTGTCGTCGTTCTGAAATTTCCCGAACTCGAACTAATCGAAACAGCCGAAGCCCTTTTGCCGATTCAATTTCCGTATGTGCCCGGACTTCTTTCGTTTAGGGAAACCCCGGTCGCCGTTAAAGCTCTGGAAAAATTAAACGTTGCGCCGGATTTGATTCTTTGTGACGGTCAGGGAATCGCGCACCCGCGTAGATTCGGAATCGCTTGTCACATCGGATTGATAACAAACATACCGACAATCGGCGTGGCGAAATCTCTTTTGGTCGGAAAATATGACAGTTTGGCGCTGACGCGCGGAAGCGTCGCGCCTTTGATTCATCGAAACGAAGAAATCGGTTTAGCTCTGCGGACAAAAGACAAAGTTCAGCCGGTTTATGTTTCAATCGGGCACAAAATCAGTTTGGAAACGGCGGCGAATTACGTTTTGCAGTGCACGCCGAAATACCGCTTACCGGAGACGACGCGATTGGCTGACAAACTCGCATCGTACAGAAAAACATAGTTTTTGATTGTTTATTAAGCGAAAAATAAACGGCAAATTTTAAGAAAAAGGACACTAAAGGTATTGAAAAACCAAACGTGTCCTTGTGTGAAACTTATTATATAAATTTTGAAATTGGAAATTAATTTGCTTTTGCGGCGGAGTTATCGGATTCTTTTTCCATCACAACGACGTGCGCGCCGATAGTTATCATAGTTACCGGTTTAAAGCCCTGCTCAATAACTTCGTCCATTTTTTTGTGCAGTTTCGTTTCCTTTCCGGCAAAAACCAGTTTATATTCATAGCTTTTTTCCGATTTCGGGGCGCGTTCCATCAGCATTACCATCTCCGCCGTCAAAAATCCCTGCTTGAAAACAATTGTGCGCGGCAACAGACGGTAACCTTGTTTGGCGAACTCGTTGAGTTCTTTTTCCATAGTTTTGATGCGAATCGTCGCCATCACTTTGTAGCTGTAAGTTCCGGCTTCCTTGCCGCGCTCCATCAGCATAGCCATATCATACTGCTGCGTCGGCGCGCCGTATAAAACACGAAAGCCTTTTGCTGCGGCTTCGTCAAGCTCTTTTTCCATCGTTTGAATACGCTTTGTTGATAAAACTAAATAATTCTGACCGTCTTCGATGTCGAGTTTGACATCGTCTGCTTTTTCCTGCGCCAAAGCGAATGTTGCCAGACAAAGCAATATTATCGTTGCGTAAAGATTCTTCATTTTAATTCTCCTGTGGGTTTTCGGCGGAAAAGGTTTCGTAACGCCGCCTGATTTTAGTGATGTGAATTTAATATTCGTTCCGATTTTTTGAGCCGGAACGAATATTAAACGCTGAAAATAAAAGAAGGTTTCAGTCTGTTTTGAAATTTATTGACTGCTATTGAGAAAAATTGATTAAAAAAATTACTTTTTCGGTCGCTCGTTCGCCTTCAAAACTCTTTTGCGCAGACGAATTGATTTCGGTGTTACCTCGACAAGTTCGTCGTCGGCAATGAATTCGAGCGCTTGTTCGAGCGATAAATCTTTTACCGGAACGAGGCGCATCGCTTCATCGGCACTCGAAGCGCGCATATTCGTCAGCTTTTTTTCTTTAATGGCATTTACGTCCAAATCAACTGCGCGGGCGTTTTCGCCAACGAGCATTCCTTCGTAAACTTTCGTTTGCGGTTTAATAAAAAGCGTTCCGCGTTCTTGCAGGGCGTACAAAGCGTAAGTCGTCGCTTCGCCCATCCGGTCTGAGACTAAAGAGCCGGTCCCGCGACCTTTCATATCGCCCTGCCATTTGTCAAAACGAAGAAAAATCGTATTAAGCAATCCGGTTCCTTTCGTTTCGGTCAAAAATTCGCCGCGAAAGCCGATCAACCCGCGCGAAGGCGTTTCAAATTCCAGACGAACGCGACCCGTTCCATTGTTTATCATTTTGGTCATTTGACCTTTACGCCGTCCCATGGCTTCGGTGACCACGCCGATAAATTCTTCGGGAACGTCAATGACCACAAGCTCAATCGGCTCCTGCAGTTCGCCGTTTTCGCCTTTACGCGTGATGACTTCGGGTTTTGAGACTTGAAGTTCATAACCTTCGCGGCGCATCATTTCGATCAAGATTGACAGTTGAAGCTCGCCGCGACCCGACACTTTGAAACTGTCGGCGGAATCTGTGTCGGCGACGCGCAATGCGACGTTTCCGAGCAATTCTTTGTCGAGGCGCTCCTTTATTTGTCGCGACGTGACGTATTTTCCTTCAGTGCCGGAAAAAGGCGAAGTGTTGACGCCGAAAATCATCGCAATCGTCGGTTCATCAACGGCGATGACAGGCAAAGGCTTCGGGTTTTCGGGCGAAGTAATCGTTTCGCCGATGTTGATGTCGTCGAATCCGGCGAGCGCGACGATTTCACCGACTCCCGCGTCGTCAACTGTTGTGCGATTCAATCCTTCAAAAACATAAAGTTCTTTAACGCGAGTTTTTTGCGTCGAGCCGTCGCGTTTCGAGACGATAACTTCCTGATTTTTGGAAATCGAACCGGAATAAATTCTGCCGATGGCGAGGCGCCCGACGAACGAATTGTAATCAATATTCGCCACAAGTAACTGCAAAGCATCTTCGCGAAGTGCATGCGGCGGCGGAACGGTTTCGACTATTTGCTCGAAAAGCGGTTTTAGACTTTTCGAATCTTCCGCCAAATCTTTTTTGGCTATCCCGTCGCGCGAAATTGAATAAAGAATGGGAAACTCGATTTGCTCGTCGTTTGCGCCTAAATCAATAAAAAGGTCGTAAATTTCGTCAACTACTTCTTCCGGTCGTGAATCCTGACGGTCAATTTTATTTACCAATGCAATAGCGGGAAGCTTCAGTTCCAGAGCCTTTCGCAGAACGAAGCGCGTCTGTGGCAAGCAGCCTTCCGCTGCGTCAACAAGCAGGACGATGCCGTCAACCATTTTCAGAACGCGTTCGACTTCGCCGCCGAAATCGGCGTGACCCGGCGTATCAACGATGTTAATTTTATAATCGCCGTAACGCACCGAAGTGTTTTTCGCCATAATCGTGATGCCGCGTTCTCGTTCCAAATCCATCGAGTCCATTACGCGGTCAACGACAGTTTCGTTGTCGCGGTAAACATGAGATTGTTGAAGCATCGCGTCAACCAGAGTCGTTTTTCCGTGGTCAACGTGTGCGATAATAGCGATGTTACGTATTTTGTTCGTGTCAATCATAGATATAAAAAAGCCGTTTAAGGCAAACGAAAATAATGACTGATTAGCGGCGAAAAGGCAACCGCCAATCAAAAAGTAAAGATCAAAGAGTTAAGACAAGGTAAAAGAAAAAACCGGACGAAATTTCTCTCACCCGGTTTTTTGCTGATTGTTTGATTGTTTTTATCTGGCGTTGTCTTTTCCGACGATTAAGTTGTTCTTCACGGAAAAAACTCCCGAAACTCCGTTCGCCAAAATGTTCATCAGATTGGCGTCGCCGCGGTTAGCAACATAGCCTTCGAGAGTAACGTGACCGCGGTCAACGATGATTCTGACCGAAGGATTCGGTTCCCAAAGATAACGATATAAACCGCCAGTATTGGCAAATCTGCGAAGCGTTTGATAACGAATCGAGTTGTCAAAGCTGCCGAGCGGCAGAATTTCGATATTGTTGACGACATTCGTTACGCCTGCAATATCTCTAATCGAGCGTTCGGCTGATTTTCTGTTCATCGCGTTGGCGACTTTTCCGTATAAAGTAACGGTCCCGCCGTCGTAACTGAAAGCGATGTGATCGAAAACTCCGTAGTAAGGAAGTTTATTGATTTCCTTAAAAACTTTCTGCTCAACGGCTCTTGCCGATGGATTGGTTGAGAAGTTTTGAGCATTCGCATCGCTCAGTGAGAAAGTTAAAATCGCTAACGTTAAAAGTGCGAAGTATTTAATTTTATTCATAACCCTGTATTCTCCTAGTATGGAAAAATTCATAATTTTCATACGTTTAATAGATGAAAAAAAGGGTGTTTGAGATGTCAATTTTTTGTAAATGATTGTAAAGAAAATGCCGGAAAAAACAGGCAGTTAGGCGGAAAATTTAATCTGTCGAAGAACTTCGTAAAGAACGATTCCGACCGATGTGGCGAGGTTCAAACTGCGAACGTTTTTATTCGGCATCGGAATCGTTAAACATCGTTCCCAATTCGCTTTGAGCAAGTCTTCCGGCAGACCGCGCGTTTCCGGTCCGAAGACTAAACAATCGTTCGGCTCGTAACGCCATTCCGTGTAAGGTTTTTCGGTTTTAGTCGTGAAATAAAGAAAGCGTGATTCGGGCAAACCAGCGTAAAGACGCTCCAAATCAAGATGCCGGTGAAGCCGCACCTCGTTCCAGTAATCGAGTCCGGCGCGTTTTAGAGTGCGGTCGTCCATTCGAAAGCCCGTCACGCCGACGACATGCAAATCCGTGTAAGTCGCCGCGCATAAACGGGCGATGTTTCCCGTGTTCGGCGGAATCTCAGGTTCAACTAAACAAACGTGCGGCATTTTTTGTTAGGTGAAAAATGAGAAGTGAGACATAAAAGCAAAAACTGAGAATTGTGGAAAAATCGTAAAATTTTTATTCGCGCTTTTCACTTCTCACATCCCATTTTTCATTTCTCACCTTTCATTTCTCACTTTTTAATTCTCGCTTTTCAAAAAGTTTTCGCAAAATGTCGTCCATTCGGCTTTTTGAACACCAAGGAAATGACCGAGATTGGCGGTCGCAAGATTTCGTGCGGACTCGATTATATTGTTTGTCGCTTCTGTGTTCGAAATTTCATTTAAGCCGATAACATGCATATTTACTTCGTTTCTCTTTAATTGTAGACAAAAATTATTTGTCGAATCGCTGGTGAAAAAATGCGAAGTGACGTTTTTGTCGTTTGATTCGTCAGTCGGGTTGTAAGTCGGTCGAACCGTTAGAATCTTTTCTCGTTCGCCCTCGTAAATATCTACGATTTTCACCCAGTCAGCCTTTCCTGTGGCGGGAAGTTTTATGCAAACGAAATCGCCGATTGCCGCCGGTCTGTCGGGTATTTTGCCGCCGTTTTCGTCGAAAAGCCCGAAACTCGAAGCACCCGAAAATTGATTCCATTGTTCGATACGTTTTAGGTTTTCGCTTAATCGCTGAAATTCTCTTTCGGCTTCGGCGTCGTTTTCAAACACTTTGTTTGCCGAAGCAATCGAGGTTTTTTCTTCGGTGTCGGCTTTTACCTGGCTTATTAAATTTTCGATTTTACCGTTCATTTGTTTTTATCTTATTACTTTAAATTATTATCAACAATGATATGAAGCATCTCCGGGCGAAAAAATATCATCAATTTAAGTGTTTTGAAAGCGGTAAATGCCGAAATTTTACATTTGTGGTAAAATCCGCTCTAACATCCTTTATCAAGCATAAATCTAAGGAGAATTATTTAGTGTTTTCGTATTTCAAACCGCTAAGTTTAGCGATTATTTTAGCTTTGACGAGTTTCTCGTTCGTTTTCGCTCAGGATAATAAAAAACCGGAGCAAGCGAAAAAAGAAGAGAAAAAGGAAGAGAAAAAAACTCAGAAAAACGGCGCGAACCTGACCGCCGAGCAAGTTGCCGAGTCGACAATAATTATTTACGGCTTTCCGGGTGGTCGTGAAACGCTTAATAATATTCGGAAAACGACAATTGAGCGGGGAAAAACCGTCACATTTGCTGCGGACGGACAAAAAGATCAATCAAATTACCAGCGTTGGACGCTGCGCGGCGACAATCTCGAAAAAGAAAAAATTCGATTCGATCAGGAACTCCCGAATGCAAAATACGCATTGATTTACGACGGCTCAAAATTGTTCGGCGTTTACAACGAATCGGTTTTCGCGCCGCGCGAAGATGCCGCGAAAACTTTTAATCATCAGGTTTGGCACGGTCTCGAAGCGCTTTTGCGGTACAAAGAAAATGAATCGAAGCTCGAACTCGCCGGGCGCGAAAAAATTTCCGGCGTTGATTATTACAAGTTGGACGTAATTGACAAGCAAAACCGCAAGACCAGATTTTACATCAGCGCGAAAAGCTTTCGCGTGATGATGCTCGAATATACGGACGAGGGAATTAATTACCGGCGTAAATTTTACGATTACAATTACGCGCAGCAAACGCTCGTTCCGTTTCGCACGGTTCTTTGGGCGAACGACAAACAAATCGAGGAAACCGAGACTTTGACCGTAACATTCGGACAAAAAATTGACGAAGATATGTTTCAGGGCGGGTAATTCCGAATAAAAAATTTTGCAACTTTGTTTCGGCTTGTAAGTGGAAAGAGGTGTTTTAACCCTAAACTTTCCAAAGGAGAAATTCTAATGAACAAGCCGAATTTTATTTTTAAAGTCGCAAGCGTTTTTGTTTTGTGTTTGTTTTGCTCGATGATTTCATTCGCTCAAGCTGATGCCAGAATGCAAGCCGAGCCGAGTTACGAAGTCGTTCTGCAGGTCGTCGCCGGTTCGAACGACGCCGCGCAAAAAAATAATCTCCCCGCAAATCTCGCCGCCGTCGCCAAAAATTTAAGAAATAACTTTTCTTTTGCCAATTATCGTCTTTCCAACACATACATCGGCAGAGTCGCCAATACCGGAAATCTCGAATATAAAACAGTAGCGAGCGGTTTCGGGCAAAGCACGAGTTCCGAAACGCCGAGCTTTCTCGAATGGTCGCTCGGAAATTTGCGAAATTTGCCGGACCCGAACGGTCGCCGAAGCATTCAATTACAGCCGTTCAGATTCGGCGCGAGAATGCCGATTGTAACGGGAAGTTACAAAGACGATGCCGGCAAAACAAATTCCGTCATCAACTACGAATCAATCGGACTCACCTTGCAAAGAGTCAGCTTACCGGAAAACGCACCGACGCTCGTCGGAACGCTTTCCACACCGAAAGCCGATGAAACAATTTTCCTGGTTTTAACGGTCCGACCCGTCGAAGAATAAGTTAAAGAATAAATTTTCTATAAGTTTTCGCAACATTTCGCCCGCAGGTGCGTGAATCAAAATGTAAAACAGCTTTTTGATTTGATCGAAATCTGTTGTAAAAACATATGAGTGTATGGCTTTGGACAAATTCGAAATTGCGAGCGCGGAGGTGCAAAAATACCCTGTGCCCATTGAGAGTTTGTCCGACCACGAATTAATCGAAGCGACAAAACAAGGTGACGAGCAGGCTTTTGCCGAAATCGTCAACCGGTATCGCAACCCGATAACGAATTTTCTTTACAGATTTTTGAACGATTACGAAGAAGCCGTTGATTTAGCGCAGGAAACTTTCGTTCGCGTATATTTCGCCATCGAACGCTATCACACGGATTACGCTTTTTCGACATATATTTACCGAATAGCTTCAAATTTGGCGATAAGCGAAATTCGCAAACGCAAACGGCGAAAATTGCTTTCTTTAACCGGACTTTTTCAAGCTGAAGATGAAAACGGAGTCGAGTTTCAGCCGCCGGACGAAAAATCTTTGCCGGACGAGGATTTGATTGAAGATGAACGCAGCCGTGTGATTGCTCGCGCAATCGCCGCTTTGCCGGACAAATATCGTGCGCCGATTATTTTGCGCGAAATCGAAAATAAATCTTATGAGGAAATAGCGCAGATTCTAAATTTAGGATTGGGAACGACGAAATCCAGAATCAGCCGCGCCAGAGGTTTACTCAAAGATAAATTAAAAACCTATTTTTAACTGAATTTACATTTTTAACTGAATATAAAATCATTAGTTTTAACTGACATATAAAATTTAGAATGAGTCACGAACATTTAAAAAACATGGTGGAAGATATCGAAATCTTAAACGCCGAAGATGAAAAACTTCGCCAGATGCTCGGCGGTTTGAAAAAAGTCAAAGCGCCGTCGAATTTCGATTTTCAGCTAAAAGCGCGAATCGCCAACGCTGAGCGCAATCACTCACCCCGACCATTTCTTTTGCCGTCTCTACGTTTTGTTTTGCCGCTGAGCGTTGTTGTATTGCTCGCCGCTTTTATTGTTTTTAATCTTTCTTTATCGAGCGGAAATCAAACGACTGATGTCGCCGTCAATACTCCGCAAATTCAAAATGAAACCAGAATTGCTGTGCCCGAAACAATTTCAACGCCCGTAATTTCGACGCCTGTAATCCAAGAAACAACGAAAGCAAATCTTCCGGCGAATAAAATAGAAGTCAAAAATTCCGCGCCTGAAATCGCCGTGTTAAATAATAAAACAGCGGCAAACAAAGCGAACATCGTTATTGTAAAAAATTCATCAGCCGTTCGTAATAACAAATTTGAAAATACGAATAATGATTTCGGCGGAACCAGACAAGGAGCTTCGAGAGCGTCCGAAGTTATAACTCCGGAAAACTCAAATACGAATTTCAACGTAAAAAAACCGGTTGAAGTTATACAAAACAAAATTTCGCTGCAAGAAATTTTGTCGCAGATTGGAATTGAAGGCGATTTTGCCGCAAACGGCTGGAAAATTCTTTCTGTTAAAGAAAACAGTTCGGCGATGCGCGCCGGTTTGAAAGCGGGCGATTTAATCGAAGCGATTGATGACAAAAAATTGTCGTCGGATACCGATTTTACGCAGAATTTTAGCGTTAAGGTCTTCCGAATTCTTCGCGAAGGGAAACAGCAAGTGATTGATTTGACAGCGAAAAAGTAAGAAACTTTAAGAATTTATAACTTGGTAATTTATAAAAGTCGGCATCCGAAACGATGTCGGCTTTTTTTTATATAAAAACCCGTATTTTATCGAGTTGATTTAAAGGCTATAAAACGATTTGAAACCAAAACTGCCGCGTTAACCGTATTAACAAAAACGCTTTTACAGTTTTTCGGCTAAAATGTTGTAAAATTAAAGCAAACATTCAGCGTCTGAAAAGATTAGATTCTTAATTATCCAAGACCGCATAAAAATTAAAACTGATCCAAACGCCTTTACGGTGTTTTTATTTGAGGAAATTTGATGAAAAAAACGACGACATTGAAAACCGCAGTCGCGCTTCTGCTTTTGCAGTGCGTTTTGCTGCAAAATATGGCTTTCGCGCAGGGCGCGCAAACGGCAAACGATATAAACGCGCAAATTCGCAAAGAAGCGATGGAAAATTCGCAGATTATGCGCACGCTTCATTATTTTACGGATGTTTACGGACCGCGCCTGACCGGATCGCCGAATTTGAAGGCGGCGGGCGAATGGGCAGTCAAACAGATGACCGATTGGGGAATGGAAAACGCCAAACTGGAGCCCTGGAATTTCGGTCGCCCGGGCTGGGTGAACGAACGCGCTTCCGGGTTTATAACCGCGCCCGTTCAGGATTCACTGGTTTTTGAAGTTCTCGCCTGGACGCCCGGAACAAACGGCGTCGTAAAAGGACAGGCAATTCATTTAGTTTTGCCGGAAAGACCGACGCAGCAGGAATTAAACGCCTTTTTTGCCGAAAACCGCAATAAAATCAAAGGAAATATGATTTTGATGGGAAGAGCGGCTAAAGTTCCCGTTAGTTTCGAGCCGCCCGCTAAAAGAATTAACGATGAGGTGTTGCGTCAACGTTTCGATCCAAACCCGGCGCCGCAACCACAAGCGCAGCAACAACCGCGTCCGCAGCAAACGCCGAAACCCGGACAATTAAATAACGGACAAATAGGCGAGCAATTGGACAAGTTCTTGCTCGACAACGGAGCAGTCGTCCGCATCAACGACGCGGGACGCGAACATGGTCAAATCCGCGCGTTTAACAATCGCAGCTTTGACGTTTCAAAAACGGTGCCGACTGTTGTTTTAAGAAACGAAGATTTCGGTCGTATCAGTCGTCTGCTCGCAAGCAAAATGCCGGTTTCGCTCGAATTCGATATTCGCAATCGCACGGTTCCCGAAGGCGCGACTTCGTATAACACGGTCGCCGAAATCGTCGGAACCGATAAAAAGGACGAAGTGATAATGCTCGGCGGGCACCTCGATTCGTGGCACTCCGCGACCGGCGCGACAGATAACGCTATCGGCTGCGCTGTTATGATGGAAGCGGCGCGCATTTTGAAAGCCATCGGCGTCAAACCGCGCCGAACGATTCGCGTCGCTCTTTGGTCGGGCGAAGAGCAGGGATTATACGGTTCGCAAGCCTACGTCGAAAAACATTTCGGCTCGTTCGAAAAACCGACCGCGAATTACGAAAAATTCGGCGGTTATTTCAACATTGATTCGGGTACGGGAAGAGCGCGAGGTTTTCAGGTTTTCGGTTCGCCGGAAACAGCCGCGATTCTGCGTGAAGCGGTCGCACCGTTTTCGGATTTGGGCGTTGTCGGCGTGATAAATACAAAAGATCGAGAATTGGGCGGTTCGGATCACACATCTTTCAATCGTGCAGGGCTTCCGGGAATCGGCGTCCTGCAAGACCCGGTCGAATATTTCACGCACACATGGCACACAAATCTCGATACATACGAAAGAATTGTGGAAGACGACGTGAAAAAATCCGCGATAGTCATTGCCGCTGCGGTTTATCAGTTGGCGATGCGCGACGAATTGCTGCCGCGCCTGAAACGCGAGGAAATGCTGCCTTTGCCGGTCGAAACTTCAATGCTGGCTCCGGCACCGGCACAACGAAAAGGTTAAAACCGCTTAAAAACGCTTTTTGAGTTTCGATGTAAAAATTTATGTAATCTTACATCGAAACTCAAAATGCGTTAACTAATTTGTTGAACTCAAATAAATCGGTTAAATACAAAAATTCAAAATAATTTATATCGGAAAGCGAACTCGTTAAAGTTGTTTTTCGCAAAATCTTTAATTCTCAATCTTCGTAACTCCAATTTTCGGGCAAACCGTGTTTAAGACGCATTCACCGCATTTCGGTTTTCGCGCCTGACAAATTCGGCGTCCGTGCGCGATAATCCAGTGCGGGAACATTATCCAATCGTTTTCATCAACTAACTCCTGCAAATCCTTTTCGATTTTTTCCGGCAAGGTTTGCGCCGTCAAACCCAATCTTTGCGAAACTCGTGCGACGTGAGTATCAACCACGACGCCGGAAGCGATACCGAAAGCGTTTCCCAGGACGACGTTAGCTGTTTTTCGCGCGACGCCGTTTAAGGTCAGCAATTCTTCCATGGTTTGCGGAAGTTCGCCGCCGAAATCCTTTAAAATTTTCTCGCACGCGCCGCGAATGTTTTTCGCTTTGTTGCGGAAAAATCCGGTTGAATGAATATCGCGTTCGAGTTCTTCCTGCAAAGCATCGAGATAATCCTGCGGACCGCGATATTTGCGAAAAAGATTAGCCGTCACGATGTTGACGCGCTCGTCTGTACACTGTGCCGAAAGAATAGTTGCAATTAAAAGCTCGAAGGCATTTGTGTGCTCGAGCGCGCAATGCGCGTCCGGGTATTCGTTTTTGAGACGACTGATTATTTCGTTGGTTCGCTGTTTTTCGTCGGGCATCATTCAAATTTAACTTAGAAAAGAAATTTGGAAAATGCAAATTCGCTGCCGATTGGGTAGAATTATCCTTACTTGAATTTTTCGGCTTTCGGTTTTCAATTTTTTTATTTTCCGAAAATCAAAGACCGAAGACCAACGAAATGAAAGTTCCTTTACTCGACTTAAAAGAACAAAACCAGTCTTTACGTCACGAAATCGAAGCCGCTTTAGGAAGAGTTTTAGATACGAACGGCTTTATTCTCGGCGCCGAGGTGCAGGCGCTTGAAAGCGAATTAGCCGAATATTGCGGCACAAAACACGCGATTGCGTGCGCTTCCGGTTCCGACGCGCTGCTTCTCGCTTTGATGGCTTTTGATGTCGGCTACGGCGATGAAGTCATTACGACGCCGTACAGTTTTTTCGCCACCGTCAGCTCGATTACTCGACTCGGCGCGAAACCTGTTTTCGTTGACATAGACCCGCGCACTTACAATTTGGAAGTTTCGCAAATCGAATCGTTAATTACCGAAAAAACGAAAGCCATTCAGCCGGTTCATCTTTACGGACAATGCGCCGATATGGAAGAACTGCAAAAGATAAGCGAAAAATACGCTGTTCCGTTGGTCGAAGACGCGGCGCAGGCAATCGGCGCGGAAGAAAACGGAAAACGCGCCGGCGCGATGAGCGAAATCGGTTGTTTCAGTTTTTATCCGTCTAAAAACTTGGGCGGAATGGGCGACGGCGGTTTTATGACGACCGACGATGACGAGCTCGCGCGGAAACTTTTCGCGCTTCGCGTTCACGGTTCCGAAGAGCGTTATTATCACAAATGGGTCGGGCTGAATTCGCGGCTCGACGGTTTTCAAGGCGCGGTTTTGCGCGTTAAGTTGCCGCATCTCGATTCATGGTCGAACAAAAGAAAGGCGAATGCCGATTATTACCGGCAGTTATTTACCGATGCCGGTTTGACCGAGCAAATCTCTTTGCCATTCGAGCGCGAAAACGTCAGGCATATTTATAATCAGTTCGTGATTCGCGTTCCCGAACAACGCGATGAACTGCGCGCATTTCTGACCGAAAATGAAATTGGAACCGATATTTATTATCCGGTGCCGCTTCATCTGCAGGAATGTTTTGAATATTTAGGTTACGAAAACGGCGATTTTCCCGAGTCGGAAAAAGCCGCGCGGGAAAGTCTGGCATTGCCGATTTTTCCCGAATTGAAGCGGGAGCAAATTGAATACGTCGTCGAGAACATCAGCGATTTCTTTGCTTGAAATTACTTGAAAGTGTAAATCAATCGTAAAAAAAGTGGCGGAAAACATAAATATTACCGAATCTAAAAACATAAAAGCGCAGGTTGTTCTGGTTGCCGCCGCTGTTTTCGCGCTTGTGTTCGGCTGGTTTGCCGTTACGCGTCAACTCGGTAGTATGCTCGCCGAGTTGACGCCTCCGTCCTCGCCGAGTGCGGAACAAATAGCCGATGCCGCGGTAAACTACGCACCGCGCGATCCGCTTTCCAAATGGCTCGAAGCGAGCGCGGAAAGAAACATTCCGACTTCCGAAAAAATTAACTCTTCGCTGGTGCTTTTCGAAGAAGTCGTGCGTCTTTCGCCTTTTGATTTTCGTTGGTGGGTCGAACTCGGACGCGCTTACGAGCAGGCTGAAAACTACGAAAAGGCGGAAAACGCGTTCAAACGAGCGGTCGAACTCGCGCCGGCTTACGTTTATCCGCGCTGGTCATTGGGAAATTTTTATTTGCGTCAAAACCGTGGCGATGAAGCGTTCGCCGAATTGAAAAAGGCGACTTTGGGAAATACGATCTACCGCGAGCAGGTTTATTCGATTGCCTGGGATTATTTTGATCGCGACACGGCGAAAATCGAAGAAATCGCCGGCGATTCGGTTGAAAACAGATTAACGCTCGTCAAGTTTTACGCCGTTAAAGAACGCGCCGCCGATTCGCTCCGAATCTGGAACTCTCTTTCCGAAGAAGAAAAAAATCTTGATCCGGGCTACGCGAAAATCGTCGCGCAAGGTCTTTATGATAAACGTTTTTACCGTTCGGCGGTCGAGTTTGCGCGGCAAATCGGCACAGACCCGGAGGCGAAAGCCGAGACTATAACGAACGGCGGTTTTGAAAAACCGATTGGCGATCCGAAGGAAACTTATTTCGGTTGGAAAATATATCCCGCCGAAAAAGCGGAGATAAAAACCGATGTGACGCAGAAAAAAGAAGGCTCGCGAAGCTTGCGCGTTTTGTTTACGGGTTATTCGGGCGTAAATTTTTATAACATCTCACAGGCGGTTGCGGTCGAGCCGAAAAAGAAATATCGCTTGAGTTTTTGGCTGAAAACCGAAAATTTAAAAAGCGCAGGAACGCCGACGGTTGAGATAATAAATGCGAACGACGATAAAATTATAACTGCGTCCAAGCCTTTTCCGACCGGTTCGAACGACTGGCAGGAAATCGCGCTCGAATTTACAGCGCCGGAAAATTCCGAAGGCATTTTCGTCAGAACGTCACGCGCCTTTTGCGGCGAATCCTGTCCGATTGTCGGCACATTCTGGATTGACGATTTTAAGATAGTAAGCAGTAAGCAGTGAGCAGGTAACATTGCGCTCCGAAAATTAAACAACATTGGACGACAAATATTTTGTTCTTCTAATTTGCTGTTTACCGTTCACCGCTCGCTTTTGATTTTATGACCTGGGCAAATAAACTAGCTTTTTTTCTCATCTGCGCGACTGTAGTTTCGACGACGCTTGCCTACGGAACCGTGCATCAGCCGATTATCGCTGTTTTTTATATTTTTGTCGCCGTAATTATGATTCTCTGGTCGGTGGACGGTTTTACGAGCGGAAAACTGCGTTACAGCCGAAGCCTTTTGCAAATTCCGCTTATTGCCGCGGCGATTTACGGTTTCATTCAAATCATACCGTTTGGTGATTTGGCGGAAACTGCCGGCGTGGCGGGAATTCCGCGAACGATTTCGCTCGATCCGTTTGCCACACAGGTTTCGGCTTTGCATTTTCTCGCTTTGACGATCTTCTTTTCGGCGGCAATCGTTTTCACGAACAGCGCGAAACGATTGCAGACACTGATTTCGCTCATCACGATCTTCGGATTCATCTACGCGTTTTTCGCCGTTTTGCAATCGGTTTTAAGCCCGAATAAAATTTACGGAATCTACGAAACGCGAAACGGCGCGCCGTTCGGTTCGTTCGTCAATCGTCATAATTTCGCCGCGTATATGGAAATGACTCTGAGCTTGCCGCTCGGTTTGATGTTCGTCGGCGCGATAAAAAAAGACAAACGGCTGCTTTGTATTACGGCAATCGCTTTGATGGGCGTAGCTTTGCTTTTGAGTGGTTCGCGCGGCGGCTTGGTTTCGTTTTTGGCGCAAATCTTTTTTTTAATAATGCTGACGACGAAATCGAGGAGCTACGGGCAGATTGTGTTAAAAGCGACGTTGGCGATTGCGCTGGTCGGGGCTATCATTGCAGGCTCGATTTTTGTCGGCGGCGAATCGTCTTTAACGCGTTTCGCCGAAACGGTGACTTCGGAAAACGTGACGACCGACCGCTCACATATCTGGAGCGTAACGCTCGAAGTAATAAAAAATAATTTGCCGCTTGGCGCCGGTCTGGGCGCATTCGGCGTCGCTTACACGCCCTACGATTCTTTCAGCGGTTTGGAGCGCGTCGAACAGGCGCACAACGATTATCTGCAGGTTTTGTCGGATGCCGGAATTATCGGTTTGATAATCGGCGCGGCTTTTCTCTTTTTGCTTTTCCGCGAAGGATTGCGCGGTGTCAAGACTGAAAACACATTTCGGCGCGGCGCCATAATCGGCGCATTGGCTGGCTGCTTTTCCGTTCTCGTTCACAGCGTTTTCGATTTCGTTCTGCACACGACAGCCGTTTCGGTTTTGTTTCTGACACTCGTTTCGATTGTCGTTTCCGGCAGAAACAATTACTCGGACGATTTTGAAGATTTCGAGCACAGACGCTCGAAAAACCGTCGCCCGGCAACCGTTACTCCGATTGATAAAGGCAGGAAAAGGGAAGTTTAAGTTTTGAATGAGGATTTAACGGTAAGATTTAAAGAATAAGAAGCGAAAATAAATATCAAAATGCCATATTATTACTTGCCTTTAGTTCTTACTTTTCATCTTTTATTGCTTATTTTCAGCTTTCGGTTTTCGCTTCTTCGATTCTTCGGCGCGGTCGCAGCAATCCGGCTAAATACCAGATAATTCCGTGTGAAACGTAGATGACGGCAAGGATGAGAACGACATATTTTGAGTAAAGCCAAATCAGCATCCCGACGGCGGCTATTACTAAAACCAGATACAAATTACGTCTGCCCGAACCCGTCTGTTTAAAGCTCGTGTAGCGAACGGTGCTGACCATCAGAACGCCTAAAACAGCCAGCAAAGCCATTACTAAAATACTGTAAAGATACGCTTTGCTTTCGCCGTATGAGTTAAGCGGCATCGGCGAAAAATGAACCAGCGCGGCGAGCAGTCCGGCGGCGGGCGGAATCGGCAGACCGACAAAGTTTTTCTTGTCAATTTTCGGCGTTCCTTCAATCAAAACGCGCGGGCGAGTGGCTTGCAGATTAAATCTCGCAAGCCGAAAAGCGCCGCACATCAGATACATAAAAAGCAGAAAAATTCCGAATCCGTGCGCCGGACTGTTTTCGCCGAACGTCGCCGCGATTGCCCAACTGTAAATCAAAGCTATCGGCGCTATTCCGAATGTGAGAACGTCAGCCAGAGAGTCGAACTGCACGCCGATTTCCGTCGCCGTTCTCGTCATCCGCGCCACTCTGCCGTCGAGCGTATCGAATAAAATCGCCAGACCGATGGCGACGGCGGCGTAATTAAAATAATATTCGGACGCTTCCGGGTTCGTGAAAACCGTCTGAAAACCGCGAATAGACCACAAAACAGCGAGGAAACCCATTCCGATGTTTGCTGCCGTAAACGCGGTCGGAATCAAATAAAGACCTTTTTTTAAGCCTCTGTGCGGCGGTTTTGTTGTTTCTTCGGTTTTTACGATTATTGCCATTTTTGATAATTGAAAATCGAAAAATTAACTGACAGCAGGCTGCTGGGCGGGTAAGTTGTTATCGGCGATATTTTCAGCCACACTGTATTCCATCAATCTGCCGATAATCGTTTCGCCGCCGACGACTTTGTCGCCGATGCCGACCATAATTTCGACGTTTTTCGGCATCAGCAAATCGGTTCGCGAGCTGAATTTTATCAAACCGAATTTTTCGCCGAGCTTCAAATCGTCGCCGACTTTGCTCCAGCAAACGATTCGGCGCGCGACGATTCCGGCGATCTGCGTGCAGACGACCGTCATTTTTTCGCCTTCGATTGTCAGTGAATTTCGCTCGTTCATCAAACTCGCGTGATCGCTCGTCGCCGGATTTTTCTTTCCGCGAATGTAATCAATTTTTGTAACTCGTCCGGCAATCGGCGCGCGGTTTATGTGCACGTCGAGCGGCGAAAGAAAGACGCTGACCACTTTACCGTTTTCGTTTTCTTCGATCCGCGTGACGCGTCCGTCCGCCGCCGAAACGATAATTCCGGCTTCGCCCGGAACCGTGCGCCGCGGATCGCGGAAAAAATAAGCCATAAAAATCGCCAGAAACAGGAAAACGGCGACGCCGATCCAAATTTGAAAGAAAGCGAAAATTACGGCGATCAAAATCGTGCCGAATACAAAAGGATAACCTTCTTTGACCATAAAAAAGATGTCGGATGTCAGATGTCGGATATTAGTATTTACTAGCATCTAACATCTGACATCCGACATCTTTTTTTATCTTACTTGAAACCGGCGCGTTTGGAAAACGAAAAAAAACCTGCTGTCGGCAAACAGCAGGAACAAGGAGGATTGTATGAAAAAAAAATTAGCTTAAAAATCAGCTTCTGATCGGATTGTCTTTGGCATAGCTGTAGGCGCACCAAGCGGCGATGAGGTGAATTACCCAGCCTAAAAGTCCGGCTGAACCGATCCACGAAAAACCCGTCAGTACGAGCCATAAAACGCCGACTATAACTCTGCCGTTATAAATCTGTCCGAGACCGGGAATTAATAAACTTAAAATTCCTGCTATCCATGGTTCACGCATTTCTGAAAAGTACCTCCAAATTGTTTATACGAACCTTCTTTTACTTTGTTCCAAAAAATTTTGAGCGCCGTCGAGTTTTTTGATGCCGACGATTTTCGCTCGAAAAATTCGCATAGCCTTTTTCACCAGAGGATGATTGTGAGCGTAATTGAGCAATTGTTCTTCGGTCGGATTTTCCGGCAGCGGCGGGATGTCTCCCGAATCTTCTTCGGCGTCGAACACGGGCATTACAAAAGAAGGCTTTTCTTTAATCGAATCCGCCGAATTGTTGTTTGCAGATTCTGCGTTTGCAGAAAGCCTTTGAGACTTGTTGCCGCCGAGTAAGGTTTCTGCAATTTTTGCGGCATTTATTATCGGAAATAAATTATCGCCTTCGCGCAGCAGTTTCGATTCGTACGCCGTATCGAGCCAGTTGTCTTCGATGTGTTCGAGTTCTTCCGCTGAAATCGACGGCAATTTCATCGTGATTGTGTCGAGAAATTCGGCGGAGATTATGCCCCGCTTTGACCCGTTTTCGGTTTTCGAAAGTTCTTCAACAGTTTCGGATTTGAAAGTTTCCTGAACAAATGGATTTTCTTTGTCAAATGGATTTTCTTCAATGAATTCCGTATGCCTGCCGCTGAAATCGGATTGGTCGGTTTCTTTGGAAAAGGCTGGCGCAATCTCAGCCGTAACAGTTGCCACAGTTTGACTGTTTACGACGGCGAATTTTGAATTGTGCCGTTCTTCGACGGCAAACGGCACTTCCGCGGATGAAAAATTATACTTCGGAGACGGTAAATCATTCCCTAAAGTTTTTTTTTCCGCCAGTTGCACGGCAGAAACAAAAGATTTTTCACGCTCCGCCGCATCGGTCGTAAAATTGCCGTTCGACACCGCGCTTTCGAGTTTGGAGAGGCGTTCGAGAAGGTTTTCAATCGGAGCGACGCGGCGCATTTCGATTAATTTCACCAGACCGATTTCCAAAACGTAGCGCGATTGCGTAGCTTCTTTTAATTTCGACTCGGTTTCGCTCAGCGAATTGAAAAAGCGTATAAAATCGGATTCGCTGAAAGGTTCTGAATTGACGCGCATTTCTTCACGGCTGAGAACCGCTGTGTCGAGCAAGTTTTCCGCGTCGCCCGCCATTTTAAAAACGAGCAGATCGCGGAAAAATGCGAGCAAATCGCGGCAGAAATTCCGCAAATCCTGACCGCGCGAGATGAGCTCGTCAACCACGAGCAGCGCCTCTTTCGGCTCGCGTTCGGCAATCGCCCGCGCCACGCGCGTGAGCATTTCCGCGCTTGCCAGCCCGAGCGCGCTCGTCACGTCTTCGGTCGAAATATTCTCGCCGGAAAAGCTGATAACCTGGTCGAAATTCGATTGCGCGTCGCGCATCGAGCCTTCGCCGGAACGCGCGATTTCCTTTAACGCTTCGTCGGAAATGCTGACGTTTTCGGCTTCGGCAATCAGCTTCAAACGCTCGAAAATCTTGCTGACGGCAATCGTGCGAAACTCGAATTCCTGACAGCGCGAAAGAATCGTGTCGGGAACTTTGTGCAGCTCGGTCGTCGCCATTATAAACTCGACGTTCGGCGGCGGTTCTTCGAGCGTTTTCAAAAGCGCGTTGAACGACGAAGTGGAAAGCATATGAACTTCGTCAATAATAAAAATCTTATAACGGTCGCGTGCCGGATTTATGTTGATGCTTTCTAAGATTATATCGCGGATTTCTTCGACCTTCGTGTGCGAGGCGGCGTCGAATTCCAAAACGTCAATCGAGCGGCTTTCGGAAATTTCGCGGCACGAGACGCACGCGTTTTCATCGTTGATCGAACAAGGCTGCGGGTTCGGCTTCGTCGTTTTATGGCAATTTAACGCTTTAGCTAAAAGCCGCGCCGTGGTCGTTTTGCCGACGCCGCGAGCGCCGCTGAAGAGATACGCGTGATGCAGACGGTCGTGTTCGATGGCGTTACGCAAAGTGCGCGTAATCGCTTCCTGACCGGTAACTTCTTCAAACGTCTGCGGACGCCATTTGCGGGCAATAACTTGATACGACATAAAGGCTTTTATTATTTACGGTTAAAGGATGAATCGGCGTATTTTTGTGAAAATCTTTTCACTCAATATTACCTGATAGTAGCACGTTATGAAAATATTTTCAGACACACTCGATTAAAATTGCAAGCAAAAATTTATGGAAATTTTTATGTATTCGCCGTATCAATAGTCATCTGCTTTTCTCTAATCGCTTGGGGCTTGAGATACTTTGTCATCTCAAGCCATTTTTTGTTAAAATGCTTCAATACACAAAATATTGTGGTTGAAATCCTGCCGATTGCTATAAATTGTTTTCGCGCAGCGGTTTTTCTCTTGCCTTTTTTCAAGATCGGTATATGATATTGCTCAAGTTAGAAATCATCGAAATCTATTCGAGTCCTTCTTTGTTAGATGTTGATGTGCTGATTTTCTTTTAGATCAATCAATAGGGTTCACATTTTCATAATCAATATTATCCAATTTTAGCAGTTATCTTTAACTCTAATTGTTTTAGATTGCTTTCGGATCAATTCTTTCAGGTAAACATTACCCAATGAGTTTTTCTGTAAAGGCAAATTCCAATTAAATCAGGAGACTTGTTTGTATGCCGCGCTTTTCCGAAACTTTTCGTTCTTTCTCTACACAATCTGTTCGAGTGCTGTTTGTCACGCTTTTAGTTGTGATTAGCACCGCCTTTGCTTATCAAGCAAAAACCGCCGTAACAGGTTCAGCGATTGCTGCATTTCCGGTAACATCAGTGAACAATCCCCATTCTATCAAAAGTGTTTTCATAAATTCGCTTAGTTCTTCAAGAAGTTGGATTTTGCAAGATGATTTATTCAATATTAATACTCCTGTTGTGACGGACACCACTATCGCGTCAACTAATACTCCTGCTAAACAGGATTTTAATGGCTTTTTATGGCAAACAAGCATTCTCTCTAAAATGTCTGCTGATACGGACAAGCCGACCGTGACAACTCAGGAAGTAGTTGGACCGCCTCAACAAGCGCTTTTCACTGTTCGTGATACAGGATCAGGATTAGCGAGTATCATCGGCACACAAAGTGAAAATGCCGACACTGTTATTCCGCCCTTTACTGTTGGAACAACTGATCCTGTGGTAATAACTGCGACAAAGATTGACCAGACCCAACCGATGATAGTTGAAATTCAAGTGACAGATGTAGCAGGAAATGTCACTATTTTTACTTATCCAGCACAGGCAGATCTATCAATTACAAAAACAGATTCACCCGATCCGGTAACAGCCGGAAATCAAATCACTTATACAGTCACTGTGACTAATAACGGACCGAGCGTCGCATCGAATGTCAGTTTAACTGACAGTATCCCGGCGGGAACAACATTCAGCAATTTT
>DASVQY010000039.1:0-81711 GCA_036388895.1 Pyrinomonadaceae bacterium
CTTGAAATCTTCGGTCGAAACGTCTTTGTTGAAATTCGAGGCGACGAAATCCTTCATCATTTTGCTGAATCTCGCGTCGCCGGTTTTCGCGTCGTACATCATCATCCGAAGCATATGCAGAATGTACGCGCCTTTCGGATAGACGAGAAAGCGGTAAGCGTTGCCGGATTTTCCCGAATTTAAGCGAAAACCTTGAGTTACCGGTCCGACCGTGTAAGGTTTTAAACCTTTCGTCGCGGGCGAACCTTCAACGATCAAATCACGTTCGGCTTCCCAGAATTCGTTGAATTTTTTCAAATCTTTTCTGACGTACTGAATGTAGAGCGAGGTCGAAAGCTGCGCAAAGCCTTCGCTCATCCACTGATCCCGATAGCTCGACCAGCCGACGGCGTGTCCCCACCATTGATGCGCGATTTCGTGCGCGCCGACTTCGCGCCAGAATTCGCTGGTTCCGCCCTTTGTGCCGAAAAGCTGCGCGCGCTGCGTTTCGCCGATAAAAGCAAAATACGGCATATAAACGAGCGAGCCCCAGGCTTGCCCGAAATTCCCTGCCGGCTGCTGCGTCATTGCGATTCTCTTAAACGGCATTTTTCCGAAAAAAGTGTTGTATATGCGCAGAGCGTTTTGCGATTCGCCGAGAACCGTCTGAGCTAAGCTGCTTGTCGAAATAGCTCCGAGCGTTGTTGTATCGTTTAACGAAACGCCCGCATTTCGCGCGCTGCTCTGAGCAGCTTCCAGTTGAACCTGATAACTTTTTAGTTCATCGGGAATTTCTCTGTTCACATACACTTCCAAGCCGTAGCCGGAGCCCTCGTCGGCAATTTCTTTTTTGATAAAATCGCCGTAATTAAAGCCCGCCACCGCCATTTCGTCTTCTTTGCTCGACCAGCGGGCAATTTTTAAATTTCCCTCGGTTTTTTCCGGCTCGATTACTTCGCCGACGCCGATCATCACGTATTGTTTCGGATAACGCAGCGTGATGTCGAAAGTTGCCCGGTCGCCGAAGGCGCTCGCACCGTTGTTCGGATACCAGCTCGAACGCGGAACCAGAACGAAATTACCCGTTCCGGCTTGTCTCAAGGCTTCCTCGCCTTCGTACTCAAAAGTCAAGACGAAAGATTTTCCGACTTCGGGCGCAGCGGGCAGAATTATCGCCAGACTTCCGTCCTTGTTTCGGTCTTCCTGAATAATATTTATTTCTTCGCCTTCCTCGCTTAAAACACGTTTGACGCGCAAAGACGGATACAAATCGAACGGCAACACGCGCTGCCCTGGAACGCGCACTTTCATTGTAATCTTATCCGTCGCAAGCAGTTTCGTGCCGCGCACCGTCACGTCTATCTCGTGTTTCGTCAAATCGAAAACGCGCCGGTCTTGCTTGCTCGTCGCCGTTCCTTTTTTGTATTCGTCAGCGAGATGAAACGCCGTCAGAAAAGCGAAGTCGCCTTCCGCATAATTGAGCAGAACGACTTGCTCGGGCGAAAGATTTTCGATGCCGAGCGGATCCATCTGGTACAGGAGTTTGCTGTATTTTTTGCCTTCGACGAATGCCGCGAAAAACCCCGGACGCGCCGACGCGTAAACATCCATCAGGATTCGAGTCGCTATATTGGAGCGAAACCTGTTGCGCAGCAAAGATTCTTTTTCGCGGAACGCGTCGCGCGCTTTGGCAGATTGCGCGCCGCCGGAAGACATTTTCACTGCGGCTGAATTTTTGACTTCATTAAAAGTTTCGTCGGTAAAAAAAACGACGAGTTGAGTGAATTGCTCTTTCAGTTCCGGCGATCCGACGAAGAAATTGAGCATTTTCTTCTCAGAATCTACGGGCGGTGTCAACGCCATTTCGCCGTCGCCGATGAAAACCGCGCCCGTCGTTCTGCCCTGCGACGGCGCGAGAAAATACAATTCGCCGCTTTTCAAGGTAAACGTAGCGGCATCGCGTTTCAGCACGAGATTATTGACCGACGCGTACTCTCCGCCAAAAGCGTTAGGATTTTCCGACAGTTTGCGAAGTTCGACATAAACGGGATCAATGTTCGCTTTTGTCGCGGTAACCGTTACTTCGCCGACGACTCTCGGCGAGGCGGTCGGCGCAGGTTGCGGATTTTGCGCGATGACAGCGAAAACAAAACATAATAATCCGAATAAAACTGCAAAGAATCTATTTATTTTCATTTTTACTTCCGTTGATTTATTAGATATTTATTATTTTTAAAGTTTGGCTTTGTTTATATGTGAAGTTTTCAACGCTCGAAAAACCCTTCCTTCCGAAAGTCGTCGGAAACTCTGAAGCGTTCCGAAAACGTCGGGCGGTTAAAAAGTTTTACGCTGATGTCGTATGAAAACGTGATTGCTAGTTGGAAGACATCTCAAAAATAAATTGATCCGACGCATTAGTCGAGATTTATGTGCCGAGTTGTGAGCAAAAAGTGACGAACGGTTTGAAAAATGATTTTACCGGAAAGAAGCGAAAAATTCGCTTCTCGCGCAAATGTCCACAGTCTCGGAATAAATCCAATTTTTCGTTTTTTTTTCCGATGAATATTGGCTTTTATAAAAATAAAACATAACTTATAAAATTATTCTGTCCGATCAAATGAGGAATCGGTTTAACCGTTTTACAAACAAATTAATACGGTTCATCCCTTTTTCGTTCGCATCTTTAAATTCAGTGTTTAATCTCAAACCTTCGGCACATATTCGCGCCGCGCCGAAAGAAAACTACGAAGACACTCCCGCTCAGCAATACAGCGGCGCAGAAAATTATGGTTCGAAGCTTTAGATAAAAACAATGTATGCTTTTTTTTCAAAAATATTTGTTAAAAAGACGAAAATCAGCGGAAACGATTAATATGTTTTTATGCAAAACCGTTTGACGGCTCTCGGCGTCACACTCGCGTTCTGGACGTTTCTGGCACTGCTTTTCACGCCGCAAACTTATCTTGCAAACCTGGGTTCGCCGACGCCTTTGTCCGTTTGGCAGGCTTTTACCGCCAATTCGGTTATGTTTTACAGTTGGGCGGCGCTGACGCCTCTGATTTTGTGGCTCGGACGCCGTTTGCCGCTCGAACGCCCGCGTTTCTGGCGCAATTTGATCGTTTTGTTCACGCTCGCTTTTCCGTTCGCCGTTTTGCACGTTTTTATGGTCGGGGCTGTCAACTCGCTCGCGCTAAGTTTTTATGAGAATTATCAAAGCCCGGTTCCGGTTATAGCTTTAATCGTCGGTTACGGAGCGACGAACGTAATGGTTTACTGGGGAATGATTGCGGTCAGCCAGGCGCAGAATTATTTCAACCGTTACAGAGAACGCGAAAAATCGCTCGCGCTGGCGCAGCTTCAATCTTTAAGAACGCAGCTCAACCCGCATTTTTTGTTTAATACTTTGAATGCGATTTCCGAACTCGTTTACGAAAGCGCCGAAGAAGCCGAAACGACAATCGGGAAACTCAGCGAGCTTTTGCGAATGACGCTCAAAACCGAGCAGGCGCAGGAAATACCGCTGCACCAGGAGTTGGAGTTTTTGCGTAAGTACGTTGAAATTCAGCAAACGCTGCTTCAGGAACGATTAAAGGTCTGCTGGCGCATCGCGCCCGAAACTTTGTATGCCTGCGTTCCGAATATGATTTTGCAGCCGCTCGTGGAAAACGCGATTCGCCACGGAATCGCGCCGCGCCGCAGCGGAGGAACTTTAAAGATTGTGTCCGTTAAAGAAAACAATCTATTGGTTTTGCGTGTTCAGGACGACGGTTTTGGTTTTAATTCTGAAAGAAAGAGCGAAAAGGGAGACGGAATCGGCTTGCTCAACACGCGCACCCGTCTCAAACATCTCTACGGCGATGAACAAAAATTCACGCTAGAAGCCGCGCCGGGCGAAGAAGGCGTTGCTGCCGTGATTGAAATTCCGTTTGTCGAAAGCAGTAAAAAAGATGACACAGAAGATACGCACTTTAATAGTTGACGATATGCTGCTGGCGCGAAAACGCCTGCAGCGAGTTTTAACCGGAGACCCGGACATAGAAATAATTCGTGAATGCGCGGACGGCGGTCAGGCAGTCGCGGCTGTCCGTGAATTGAAACCGGATTTAATGTTTCTCGACGTTCAGATGCCGGAAACCGACGGTTTCGAGGCGCTTGCGGAAATCGGCGCGGAAAACGCTCCGGTCGTGATTTTCGTCACGGCTTTCGATCATTTCGCGCTGCGCGCTTTTGAAGTTCACGCACTCGATTATTTGCTGAAACCGTTCGATGTCGAACGCTTGAAAAAAACCGTCGTTCGCGCCAAAACGCAAATCCGTAAACGTCAAACCGACGGCGTTACCGACCGGCTCGCGGCTTTACTTAAAGATTTAAAGACCGGAACGAAATATCTCAAGCGATTAACGGTCAAAACTCGCGGGCGCACAATTTTCGTGATGGTTAACGATATTGATTACGTCGAAGCCGAAGGCAATTATTTAAGCTTACGAATCGGCAATCAATCGCATCTTATTCGTTCGACGCTCGGTCAATTAGAGCAGCGTCTCGACCCGGAAAGATTTGTCCGCATTCATCGTTCGACTATTATAAATATTGACAGCATCAAAGAAATGCACCCGCTGTTTAACGGCGACCAATTGGTAATAACGAAAAGCGGCAAAGAATTGACGTGGAGCCGCACTCATCGTGATCGTCTGAACGAAATAATTGAGAGTTTTTAATTTATTTGCAAATTGGTAATTTGCGAAACGGTACAACTTGAGAGCTATAACTTGGTTTTTATATAGTTATGAACGTAAAAGTGCAAAATTTCTTGAGATTATCCGGCATTCCGGCGCTGATTTTGCTTGTTGCGATCAACGCGGTGCCCCAAATTCCTCCGCCGGAGAGAGTTAAAATCTTCGGCAAAGTTTGGGACACAATAAACCGGAAATATTACGACCCGAATTTTAACGGCGTAAATTGGACGGCGGCGCGAGAGCGCTATCTTCCGCGCGTCGAAACAGCTAAAGACGATGCGGAATTCTACTCGCTGGTCAAACAAATGGTCGGCGAACTCGGCGACGCGCACACCAATTTTCTCACTCCGAAAGAAGCGGCGGCGCGCAAATCAAGGCAGAGCGTCGGCGTCGGATTATGGATCGGCGAAGCCGAAGGCAAGCCGGTCGTTTTCGGCGTAAAGGCGGACTCTGAAGCGGCGCGGGCGGGAATCGTGCCCGGAATGATTCTGACCGCCGTTGACGGTCGAAATGCAAGGGAAGTTTTGGCGGAAAAACGAGCGGCGATTAAATCTTCGTCAGCGAACGCGGTCAATCGGTTTGCTTACGCGAGGCTTCTCAGCGGAGCGGAAAATACTCCGGTCGTGCTCGGCTTTCTTGATTTAAACAATCAAGTAAAAGAAGTTACGCTCTTCAGACGCGCAAACAACAATTTCAACTTTTCAGCATCCGAACTCGTTTCCCGCCGACTTCCGTCAAATATCGGCTACATCCGCTTCGACGAGTTCAAATCGTCTTTTCTCAAGCCGTACAAAAAGGCGCTCATTGAATTAAAAGATACAAAAGGTTTGATTATTGATTTGCGTTTTAATGCGGGCGGCGAAGCCTACGCGATGGAAGAAATCGCCGAGCGTTTTTTCAGCGAAAAAGTTTCGTTCGGCAAAGCGAAAACGCGAACCGGCAAAATGCCGAAATTCCTCGGCATCAGCCTGGTTCCGAAAGAATTGTTCGTCGGCGATGACGATATGCACCTTTATTCCGCTCCGGTAGTTGTTTTAATCAGCAGTTATTCAGCGAGTGCGTCGGAACACTTCGCCGTCGGGATGCAGGAAAGCGGCAGAGCGAAAATCGTCGGTTCGCAAAGCTGCGGCTGTCTGCTCGGCATTATCGGCAAAACGAAAATCGAGGGCGCCGAATTGTACCTGAGCCAGATTGACTTTATTTCGGCGCAGGGCAAACGAATCGAAGGCGTCGGCGTCACGCCGGATTTGCCGGTTGCGCCGACCGTTGCGGACGCGGCAGACAATTTTTCGGCGGCGGTGCGCGAAGCGGAAAAACTACTCACATCTCTTTCCGCGGCGCAGTCGAACTAAAAGCTGTATCAAAAATACTTTGTGCTCTTTGCGGTTAAAATTAACCGGTAAAATCAACCGCAAAGGGCGTAATGAATGCCAAACAAGCATTTTTGAGACAGCTTCTAAATTAAATTTTTAGGTTAAATAGCAATAATTCCATCCTCAAAACCTGTTCGTCGAAATTCCGATACTGTTCATCACATTTCAAAATCAGTCCTCGAAAAAACAAATAACTTTGTCTGACCGATTGTCGTCTGCGCAGTTTGCCACGCGAGAGAAATAGCAACACAAAGTAATAAAAGACAAAAAATCACTTGTTTTAACGCAGTTTGCGAGGTTGCTTTTCTCAATTTCATAATCGTAAAAATCTCATAATCCTACAAATAAAGATTTTTATTTCTTTTGTTATTAAAAACAATATTTTTGTGATGAACCGCACGAAGTTAATCATTAATCCGGTAAAAAGCTTCTCAAGCCGAAAATTACGGCAATAAAACCGGCTTTTTTGTTTCAATTTGTCATTCGCGCAATTAAATTTCCAAAACGCGATTTGTGGGATTACCCGGCAGAAAGATAATTCTGCTTCTCGATTTCCCGAAAATAAACGAACTGCATATTTTTCGATACGGTTCGTCACTTTATCGTCCGCCGAAGTCATAAACTTTCATAAACTAAATAACGCCATTTATTTTCAAACAGCGCCCGAACAATAAATCAGAAACAGTCAAAGCTTTGCGTTTTCGCAGCGGTGTAAATACCAGCCAAACTGTTTTTGAAAGCGAGGACGCCGATAAAATTTTTTAGAAAAGGATTACAACATTATGAAATTCGCTTATTTTCGCCCGGCGATAGCATTTCTGATCGTCACGGCAATTTTTACTACAACGTTCGGACAAAGCGCGGGCAAAAAAGGACCCGATCTCGCCAGCCTCGATCGAAGCTGCAAACCGTGTGAAGATTTTTACAAATATGCCAACGGCGGCTGGCTCAATGATTCAAAAAATCAGATTCCGGCGGCTTATTCGTCGTGGGGCAAAGCCAATATCTTAGCCGACAATAACTCGACGGCTTTAAAGCAGATTGTCGAAGAATCCGCGAAAAACACAGCCGCGCCGAAAGGCGGCACACAAAAAATGGTCGGTGATCTTTACACGAGCTGTATGGACGAAGCCCGGATCGAAGCCGCCGGTGCGAAACCGCTCGCCGCGAATTTGACTCGAATCGAAGCGATTAGATCAGTTAGCGATTTGGCGGGCGAAGTCGGACGGATGCACCGTGAAGGATTTCCGGTTCTGTTCGGTTTGGGAGCCGGTCCCGATTTAAAGAACAGCACGATCATCATCGCGCAAACCGGACAAGGCGGATTGAGCCTTCCGAACCGCGATTACTACACGAATCAAGATGAGAAATCGAAAGAAATTCGTGAAGCGTTGGTCAAACATATCGCGCGAATGTTTGAGCTGCTCGGCGATGATTCAGCCAAAGCAGCCGCTGCCGCGCAAACCGTTTTAACGATTCAAACCAAACTCGCCGAAGCATCAAAAGCGCCGGTTCAACTGCGCGACCCGAACGCCAATTACAATAAATTCACTTTCGCGCAGCTTAAAGAGCTGACGCCAGATTGGTCATGGGACGCTTATCTTGCGGCTCGCAATGCGCCGAAAATCAACGAAATCAACGTCGCGCAGCCGGAATTTTTCAAAGAAGTCAACCGTTTGGCAATTGCCGTTTCGCTCGACGATTGGAAAACTTTGCTGCGCTGGCATCTGGTCAGCACAGCCGCTTCGAGAATGTCGAAGAAGTTCGACGATGAAAAATTCAATTTTAACCGTGTTTTCTCCGGTCAAAAAGAACAGTTGCCGCGCGAAAAACGATGCGTTTCGACGACCGACGGCTTGCTCGGCGACGCGCTCGGACAGGAATTCGTTAAACGAACTTTTCCGCCCGCTTCAAAAGCGCGGATGAAAGAAATGGTCAATAATCTGACGGCAGCTTTCCGCGAGCGGCTGTTAAAGCTCGATTGGATGAGCGACGAGACCCGCAAACAGGCGCTCGTCAAACTCGACGCAATCGTGCAGAAAATCGGCTACCCGGACAAATGGGAATCGTTCGACGGGCTTAAAATAAGCCGTGAATCGTTTTTCGATAATACTTTGCAGGCAATCGCTTTTCACGGCGACAAGAATTTGCAGAAAATCGGCAAACCGGTTGACCGAACGGAATGGGCGATGACCGTTCCGACGGTTAACGCTTATTATTCTTCACTGCTCAACGAGATTGTTTTTCCCGCCGGAATTTTGCAGCCGCCGATGTTCGATCCGAACGCCGACGACGCGATTAATTACGGTGCAATCGGCGCGGTCATCGGTCACGAAATTACGCACGGCTTCGACGACAAAGGCAGTCTTTTCGACGCAAAAGGCAATCTGCGGATGTGGTGGACGCCGGAAGATCGCGCCAAATTCGATCAGCGCGCCGAATGCATCGTCAAACAATATAACAGCTATCAAGTAGCCGACGATCTTTTCATCAACGGAAAATTGACTCTGGGCGAAAACATCGGCGATCTCGGCGGCTTAACCGTCGCTTACGAGGCTTATATGAAATCGCTGTCGGGCAAGCCGCGCGTCGAAATAGACGGTTTCACGCCGGAACAGAGGTTTTTTCTCGGCTACGCTCAAGCGTGGGTCAGACAAGCGCGCGCCGAATTCGAACGCAATTACGTAAAAAACGACGTGCATTCGCTGCCGCGTTTCCGCGTGCTCGGACCTTTATCGAACATGCCGCAATTTGCCGCCGCATTTAATTGCAAGCCGGGCGACAAAATGGTGCGCCCCGAAAGCGAGCGCTGCCAAATCTGGTAGTAATTCGGAAAACATTTTTACGCCTGCGAGACGCACGAAACAATCTTTATTTCGTGCGCTTCGCAGGCAATTTCTTTTTTTATTTTTATTCTTCCAGCCTAAAAACCGGCTTTTATAACAAAGATTTTAAGTCTAAAAAGTTTTGATATTTTTTTTGTTACTCACCATCCGACGGCAAAGCCATCCGCACAATCTTTTCTTTGATAAAGAATAAAGACTTCTCAGAAATCACCGACCAATTGATGTCCGCCTGAAAAATCTTAGTTTTATTTCGGTTATCAAACAAAGATACAGGGCAGCGCGATTTTTCGTGTTTATTGGTGCTGAGGGAAAATTTTGAAAGATTCAGAAAAATAATTAACAATTGAAAGTGAACGGGTAATAGTCGCGCCGTAAGCAAAAAGTATTCAGTATTAGTTATTCAATATTTACTGTTTTTTAGCACGAAGCTGCTCCCGATTGAAAATTTTAGTTTCCGATGCGGATTTTCTAATAAATGTTAAAATAAATCTAAAGATTGAAGCGGAACGATTCATTCAGTTTTTACGGTCGGCAACCGTTTGATTTTGGCAATTTCAAGTTTCAGAAAGCATAAAATCGGAGGAAAGTTTCATTGCAAACAGCAGGTTTGGAAACTGCGCGGAGCGAATCTTCGGAAACGCGCGAGGCGCCGGGTAATTCGACGGCGGACGACAGTTCGATAATTATTTTCGCACTTTGGCTTTTAGTTTTCAGCGCGAGCAGCCAATTGATGATTGTCGTGGCGATGCTGCCGGAAATCGGCAAACAGCTTGAAATCTCCGACGCGAAACAAGGTTTGCTGGTAAGTATCTACGCTGTGATGGTCGGCATTTTCGCGCTCGTCATCGGACCGATTTCCGATAAAATCGGTCGGCGAAAAGTTTTGCTTGCCGGAACGGGACTGATGACGGCGGCATTGGGAATGCACGCCGTGGTTTCTGATTACACGGGTTTGCTGTTTGCGCGAACGCTGGCGGGAATTGCAGGCGGCGTTTTGTCGGGGTCGGCTGTTTCCTACGTTGGTGATTATTTTCCTTACGAGCGGCGCGGTTGGGCGAACGGTTGGGTGATGAGCGGAATCGCCGCCGGGCAAATTGCCGGCGTTCCGCTCGGTTCCCTGCTCGCCGAACGATTCGGGTTTCGCACGCCGTTTTTAATTTTCGCCGTAACGATGGGCGCGACTTTTTTGCTGATTCTAAAACGCGTTCCGCAGCCTCCCGTCGAGATGAACGCCAATCGTTTAACTATCGGAAGCGCTTTTTCCGAGTATTTCCGTTTGATTAAACAAAAAGACATCGCCGTCGCCGCCTTGGTTTTTGCCCTTTTGTTTTTCAGTATGGCGCTTTTTATCACGTATTTTCCGGCTTGGCTGACAGTTTCACGCGGCGCGACGCAAAACAGTATCGCCGCGCTTTTTTTTACAGGCGGCGTGGCGAGCGTTCTAACCGGACCGTTTGTCGGGAAATTATCCGATACTGTCGGCAGAAAACCTTTGATTCTGGCTTCCAGCCTCGGTTTATTTCTTATAATGAGCGGCGTTACTTTTATCATTCGCGAGTTTTGGCTGGCTTTTCCGGTTTTCTTTTTCAGCTCGATTTTAATGGCGGCGAGAATGTCGCCGTTTCAAGCTCTGCTTTCGGCGCTTGTGCCGGGCAGCCAGCGCGGGGCTTTAATGAGTTTAACGGTTTCGCTCGGTCAAATCGGTTTTGCTTCGGGCGCGGCGCTCGCCGGAATTATGTATGCCGGATTAGGTTATGAAGCCAGCACTTTTTTCGGCGCCGCCGTTGTTCTTTTCGTCGCTGTTCTGATCTGGCGTTTTTTGCCTGAACCTGTCGTTCAGAAGTAAAGAAGGAAATTGAAGTAAAAAGCTTTTAAGGAAGAAGATTATGGTAAAGCCCGCGATTATAACGATTGACGACGATGCGGAAGTTTTGCGCGCGGTCGAGCGCGATTTGCGCCGTAAATACGCCGCCGAATACCGCGTTCTGCGAGCCGATTCCGGGCACGTTGCGCTGGAAATCGTGCGCGAGCTGAAAATCAGAAACACGCCCGTTGCGCTTTTTCTCGTTGACCAGCGAATGCCCGGAATGAGCGGCGTCGAATTTCTGGAGCAAGCCGTCAAGCTGTTCCCTGAAGCAAAGCGCGTTCTGCTGACAGCTTATGCCGACACGGAAGCCGCGATTGCCGCCATTAATGCAGCCGGAATCAATCATTATTTATTAAAACCCTGGGATCCGCCCGAAGAAAATCTTTATCCGGTCTTGGACGATCTTTTAGACGATTGGCGCGCCGATTATCGCCCGCCGTTTGAAGGAATCAGGGTTTTAGGCAATCGCTGGTCGCCGGACTCGCATAATATTAAAGATTTACTCGCTCGCAATCACATTCCTTATCGCTGGCTCGACGTTGAAACGGCGGAAACCGATGCGGAAGTTAGGCAACTGATGGATTCGCTCAATTCGGAAGAAAAATCGAATCTGCCGCTTTTAATCTTCCAGGACGGAACGCGCCTTCTAAAGCCGCCGCCGATAGAGGTCGCTGAAAAAGTCGGCTTGAAGACGCGCGCGGCGGAAGAATTTTACGATCTGGCGATTATCGGCGGCGGTCCGGCTGGTTTGGCGGCGGCTGTTTACGGAGCTTCGGAAGGCTTGCGAACGATTTTAATCGAACGCGAAGCGCCAGGCGGACAAGCCGGAATGAGTTCTAAAATTGAAAATTATCTTGGTTTCCCTGCCGGACTTTCCGGCGGCGATTTGACGCGCCGCGCGGTGGCGCAGGCAAAGCGGTTCGGCGTCGAAATTCTTGCAGCGGAGGCAGAAAAGGTTTGTGTCGAAGGAACTTACCGATGTCTTGAATTGAAGAACGGCAGCCGCATCAGTTGTCATTCTTTGCTGATTGCGACCGGCGTTCAATGGCGCAAGCTAGACGCGCCCGGAATCGAACGATTGACCGGAGCGGGAATTTACTACGGTGCGGCGATGACCGAAGCGATGGCTTGTAAGGATGAAGACGTTTACGTCGTCGGCGGCGCAAATTCGGCGGGACAGGCGGCAATGTATTTTTCGCGATACGCCAGAAAGGTTGTGATGCTCGTGCGCGGCGCATCGCTCAAGGCTTCGATGTCGCAATATCTGATTGACCAAATCAAGCAAACCGAAAACATTCACGTCGAATACAATTCGTCGGTCGTCGAAGCGCACGGCGAAGATCATCTCGAATCAATTTCGGTTTATTGTAAAGAAAGCGGCGAAACAAACGTCTATCCGGCAAATTCTCTGTTTATCCTGATCGGCGCGATGCCGCACACAGATTGGCTCGAAGGCGTCATCGAACGCGACGAACACGGATTTATTTTGTCGGGCGCTGACCTTTTACGCGACGGGAAACCGCCGCGCGGCTGGAATCTCGACCGCTCGCCGGGACTTCTGGAAACCAACGTTCCCGGAATTTTTGCCGTCGGCGATGTGCGAAAAGGCAGCGTTAAGCGCGTGGCTTCGGGCGTCGGCGAAGGCTCCGTGGCGATTTCATTCGTTCATCAATATTTGAGCAAGGTGGTTTGATAAATGAATAATACAGAAATAAAAGACGAAATTATCGAAGGCGTCGGCGTGCCGGTTCGCGTCGCTGATATCGAAGCGCGGTCGGCGATGCCGGAAACACACGATTATTCGATGCCGGATTGTGTCGAGGCTTTGCGGCGGGTCGGTGTATTTTCAGATCTACCGAGCGAACAAATCGAATGGTTTATCGAAAATTCGGACGAAAAAGAGTTTAATGCCGGCGATATCGTATTTCGCAAAGGCGACTCGCCGGAATGGATGTTCGTTTATCTCGAAGGCGAAGTTCACGCGCGCGCCGACGAATATAATCTCGACGATTACGTTTACATCGCCAGAGCAGGCGACCCGGCGACCGAAATCAGCGGCAAGCTGCCGTTTTCGCGGATGAAAGAATTGGAGATAAACGGACGTGCCGTAGTTTATACTCGCATTTTGCTTTTTCCCGTCGAGCTGTTCCCGCAGCTTATTGAACGGATGCCGGTTTTAGCGCAGAGGCTCGTCTGGATATTAATTGACCGGGTGCGCGAAACAACGACCATTGACGAGCGCCGTGACAAGTTGATGGCGCTCGGCAAACTTTCCGCCGGGCTGGCTCACGAATTGAACAACCCGGCAGCCGCCGCGCGGCGCTCCGCCGACGAGCTTTTGGAAACGCTTGCGGAACTGCGCGCCGCCGATCTCAATCTTTGTCGTCACGATATCACAGCCGAGCAGCAAAAATTTTTGTCTGACTTTGAACGCGATGCGATTGCCAAAGCGAATTCGTACAACGGCACCGAAAACGCTCTGGCGATGAGCGACCGCGAAGATGAATTAACCGATTGGCTCGAAGCTCGAAATGTAGAAAATGCCTGGGAATTTGCTCACACATTAACCGAAGCCGGAATTGACGCGGAGGCGCTCGCAGAAATTCCCGGTAGAGTTCAAAACGAATTGCTAACGGATGTTCTAAAGCGCGTCACGCTCCAAATTTCTGTTTCAAAACTCGCGAGCGAAATTAAAACCGGCGTTTCGCGCATTTCCGATCTGGTCGGCGCGATCAAAGAATATTCTTATATGGACAGGGCGGCGGTGCAGGAAATTGATTTGCACAAAGGCTTGGAAAACACTTTGCTGATTTTGAAATATAAATTAAAAAAGAAGAATATCAGCGTCGTGCGCGAATACGACGAAAATTTGCCGAAACTGACGGCGCACGGAAGTCTTCTGAATCAAGTCTGGACTAATCTGATTGACAACGCCGTTGACGCGATGCCCGAGGGCGGGCGTCTGAAAATCAAAACAAAACTCGAACCGGACGCGGTTATTTTAATCGAAATAAGAGACAATGGCGCCGGCATTCCGCCCGAAGTTCAGCCGCATATTTTCGAGCCGTTTTACACGACAAAAGCCGTCGGCGACGGAACGGGTTTAGGACTGGATACGGTTTTGCGAATCGTTCGCAAACATCAGGGCAATATTCGATTTGAAACAAAACCGGGCGATACTTGTTTTCAAATTCGATTGCCGCTTCAATCGAAAGCGGTTTAGTCAGCGTAAAATCAAAAAATTATGCAGCAAACAGATTTTCCGTTATTTCTATTTGCGGGAGCCGTTCCGCATTATCTCACCGAAATCGTCGCGCTGATCGTCGCGGGCGCGGTCATCGCCTATGTGAGTTTTCGATTAAGGTTAGTGCCGATTGTCGGTTTTCTTATCGCCGGTATTCTTATCGGTCCGAACGCTTTTGGCTTGGTGCGCGATCAGGAAATCGTTGACGCGACCGCAGAGATCGGCGTTATTCTGCTGCTTTTCACTATCGGCATAGAATTCAGTCTGGAAAAGCTCGCGCGCATTCAACGCCTGATTTTCGGCGGCGGCGGATTGCAAGTCGGGCTTTCGACGCTTGCGGTAACAGGTTTGCTGATGCTATTCGGGGTTGATTGGCGATTCGGTCTTTTCACAGGCTTTCTGGTCGCTTTAAGCTCGACGGCAATCGTTCTAAAAATTCTCGGAGACGCAGGCGAAACGAATTCAGAGCCCGGGCAAGCATCGCTCGGGCTGCTTATCTTTCAGGATTTGGCGATTGTCGTAATGGTAATGCTCGTTCCCATGCTCGGCGGCGCGGGCGGCGGAGCAGTCGAAATCGTTTGGGCGCTGACCAAAGCATTATTGATTATCGCCGCTGTTTTGCTCGTCGCCAGGCGAATAATGCCGAAAATTTTAGAAATGGTGGCGAAGACCTGTTCGCCGGAACTTTTTCTGCTTTCGGTTATCGCAATCTGCTTCGGCACTGCTTTTTTAACGAGCCTCGCCGGAGTGAGCCTTTCGCTCGGCGCATTTCTGGCGGGTTTGCTGGTTTCGGAAAGCCGTTTCAGCCAGCACGCTTTGGGCGAAACGCTGCCGCTTCAAATTCTTTTCAGCGCGACGTTTTTCGTTTCCGTCGGAATGCTGCTTGATTTGAGTTTTTTAATCGCCAATCTGCCGCTTGTATTAGCAGCGATTGTCGTAATTTTAATAATTAAGATTCTGACGACCGGAATCAGTCTTTCGATACTCGGTTATAAATTACCGATTGCCGCTTCGTGCGCTTTAATGCTGGCGCAAATCGGCGAGTTTTCTTTTGTTCTGGAACGCGCCGGGCGCGAAGTAGGTTTGACTCCGATGAATTGGGGGGCGGCTGGTTCGCAGACTTTTATCGCCGCGACGGTCGTGCTGATGGTCGCCACGCCGTTTTTGATGAAAATCGGCGACGCGTTATCAGAAAATCTCGAGAAAAAATCAAAACAGGCAAATTTGCCCGACGAAACTGAAATTGCGGAGCAAATGCCGCCGCACACGATTGATCTGGAAGATCACGTTATCGTCGCCGGTTACGGACAAGCGGCACGCTATCTGGTGCGCGTTTTGAGCGGCTCAAGCATTCCGTTCGTTATTACGACTTTGAGTCCCGAAGGCGCGAACGAAGCCGAATCGGAAAATATGTCGGTCGTTCGCGGCGATTACAGCAAACAATTTCTGCTCGATGCGGTGGGAATCGCCAAGGCGAAAATGATGGTCGTCGCCGACGACAACGTTTCGATGGCGCATCGGACGACAATGGTCGCGCGACAGCTGAATCCGACTATGCGAATTGTCGTCAGAACGCGTTATATTTCGGACGCGCAACATTTAACGGAAGCCGGAGCCGACATCGTAATTGCCGAAGAACTCGAATCAATCGTACAGCTTTTCGGCGAAGTTTTACGCGATTACCGCATTCCGTCCGAACAAATTGAAAATTACGAAGAATTAGCCAGACAAAACGGATATTCGGCTCTTCTCAACGCTGATCAATCCGCTGAAAATTCGGTTTTCGCCTGTCAGCCGGGCGAAGATTGTTTCGACACGCGAACGATTATTGTGCGTCCGGCGATGCCTTTTGCGAATAAATCTCTCGCGGCTTTAAACGCTTTGGAAAATGACGGGCTGCGCGTTCAAGCAATCAGTCGCAACGGGCAAAACGTGGAAAATTTAACGCAGGATTTTATTATCAAACCGGGCGACGAGCTTATTTTATCCGGTGATACCAACGCATTCATCCGCAATGCCGACCTTTTTCGTTTTACCGGAGACGACAGCTCTAAACCTTCCGAAGCCGTTCCCAGTTCGATTAAAAAAAGCGTTTTACCAACAAATGGTGAAGTTAAAACCGACAGAAACAAATTCGTTGATACGGAAAAAGCGATTGAATTCAAATCGGAGGCGAACGCATCGGTTTGCGCTCATCTAAAACAAATTCGCACGGTTTTTCCGAGCGCCGACGGCTGCGAAGATTGTTTGCAAACCGACGATTCGTGGGTGCATTTACGAGTCTGCCTTTCGTGCGGGCACACCGGCTGCTGCGATTCGTCGAAAAACAAACACGCGAGAGCGCATTTTCAAGAATGCAATCATCCGATTATCAAATCGCTGGAAAAAAACGAAAATTGGGCGTGGTGCTTTCCCGATGAAACTTATTTGTAGTTCTTGATTTATTTAGGTCAACGGCATTTTTTATAATGAAGCAAATACAAAGATTAAAATAGGATGAACACAAATAGACAGGATATTTTTCCGGTTTATTTCTACTGTTCATCCTATTTTATTTTCTGTATCTCAATCGCTTGAAATCTTTAAATTACCAAAAATTTATTCAACGTCGCGCTTTCCGCTCAAAAACAAGTCTCGACCGACCAGATAAAGGAAAATTGCGAGCGCCGCAAACGGCAGCAAACCGAGCACGTCGGAAAGCGGACCTTCAAAAAACGGATTGCTTTCTTTCGCCCATTTATTGAAACCGGTTTGAATTGCTTGCAGCGACGGAATGACGGCGAAGATTGCGATTAAAATTCCGGCTATCGCGCCGCCGGCGATATAACCCGAAGCGAGCAAAACGCCGTTCGATTTATCGGTTTCGGCAATTATTTGTTCTTCGGTTAAATTTTGTCGCGCGAGCTTTCGTTTGAGATACAAATCAACGAGCCAGCGAACGATTCCGCCGACGAAAATCGGAGCGGAAGTTGAAATGGGCAAATACAAACCGACCGCGAAGGCGAGCGCCGGTGCGCCAGTCAATTCCAGCATTATGGCGATCATCGCGCCGATCAAAACCAATCCCCACGGAAGCTCCTGACTTAAAATTCCTTTGATGATATAACTCATCAAGGTCGCTTTCGGCGCGTCGTAGCGTTCCAGCTCGTTGCCTTCTTCATCTTTCGTAATGATCCCGTTGATTGTCGGGTCAACGTAATAGACGGGTTTTCCCTGCGTATCAACCAGGTATTTGCCGGGCTGTCCGAGTTTCGGGTCGGTATTGTGCCAGACGAGGTAATTAGCCGGATCGGACACGAATTTTCCGCCCGCTTTTTCGCTGCGAAGCTTCCCGCCTTCGCGCGACAATTGTTGTTCGGAAACAGTAACCGCCGTAAATTGCGCCGGATCAACTTTTTGATAATAAGTTTTTGAATCGTTCAAAAAGATGAGCAAAGGTCCCAGAACCAAAGCCGATGCGAGCGCGCCGACGAGAATGGCAACTTGCTGACGACGCGGCGTTCCGCCGACGAGAAATCCGGTTTTCAAATCCTGAGAAGTCGTTCCGCCGTTCGATGCGGCGATGCAGACGATGCCGCCGATTGAAAGCGCCGTGACGAAATACGGATTCGGCGCAGTCCAGCCTAAAGCCAGAAAAACAAGACAGGTTATCAGCAAAGTCGCGACAGTCATTCCCGAAATCGGGTTTGACGATGAACCGACCTCACCCGTTAGACGCGACGAAACCGTGACGAACAAAAATCCGAGAATAATAATCAAAAGCGCGCCTAAAAAAGAAACAATCGGATTGGCGAAAACACTCAACCCCAACTGGGGCGCAAGCATTATCGCCGCCATCAGCGCAATAACGCCGACGATGACCCATTTCATTGAAATATCCTGATCGGTTCTCGGTAGACTCGCGCCTTCGGCATCCATTCCGCCACCGCGCAAATCGGCAAGCCCGGATTTCAAACCGCTCCAGATCGTCGGCAGGCTGCGGAAAAGACTGATGATTCCGGCTGTCGCAACCGCGCCCGCGCCGATGTATAAAACATACGCGCCGCGAACTTCGCCCGGACTCATTTCGTTGATTGTTTTACTCAGTTCCGGCGCGACCGGTTCGGCGATTCCGGCACCGAAATATTTTATCATCGGAATTAAAACCAGATAAGACAAAACGCCGCCCGCCATCATAATCGAGGAAATGTACGGTCCGATGATGTAGCCGACGCCTAAAAGCGCGGGATTGTTTTCGAGCGCAATCGAGCCCCCGCGAAGCGTGTTGTCGCTGAATTGTTTTTCCGGTTCGCCTTTCCAAAAACTGAAAACCTGCATCAGCGCGTTGTAAGCGAAACCGATGACAAAACCAATGGAAATAATTTTTCCGCCTTGCAACGCGGTGTCGTCGGTTTGAAGATTTTTCACTTCCGAATGTTCGTTCGCCACGGCGCGCGATTCCGCCGAAGCGCCCGCAATCAAAACCTGCGCGCACGCCGTTCCTTCCGGGTATTTCAAAATTCCGTGCTGCTCCTTGATTAAAGCCCGGCGCAGTGGAATCATCATCAAAATCCCCAAAAGCCCGCCGAGCACCGCTACCATCATCACGCGCCAGATTTCTAGATCGAAACCGAGAATCAAAATCGCCGGCATTGTGACGCCGACGCCGAAAGCGATTGATTCGCCCGCGCTTCCGGCTGTCTGCACGACGTTGTTCTCCAGAATCGTCGCGTCGCGCGTGATTCGCAGTTTAGAAAGAATTCTGAAAAGAGTGATCGAAATAACTGCGACCGGAATCGAAGCCGAAACGGTCAAACCGGTTTTCAATACGAGATAAAGCGACGACGCGCCGAAAATAATACCTAAAAGCGTTCCGACGATCAGCGGAAAAATCGACAGCTCGCGCATATTTTTTACGACTGCGGGAATGTATGGACGAAAGTTTTCGAGAAAAGGATTTCTCAGCATCCTTAAAGCCTCCTTGCTTCTAACTGTACTCGGGGAAAGTTTTGATTTGAACTTACGTTAAATTTAACTTGCAAACGGCGTTTGAAGCAAGTGTTTTGTCGGTTCTTCGCCAATTACTTTTTAAGTTGCGGCGAAATCGAAGCGAGTTGAGGGGAAAAATTGCCAAATAAAAAACGGCAAAATTTAAAGTTAATGATTTTAAAGCTTTACGCCTTAAAATCTTCGACTCAAATTTGCCGTCTTTTATGAAAAAGAATCGTTTTTCTTTATACAACCGCAGCTTTGTAAAATCAAGCCGCGATTGGTTTGGAAACCTGTGCTATTTTTTGCCAGGTATTAACCGCCAGACGATGCTCGCCCCAATCGAAACTTGCACCGGCTCCGTTGTTAAAAGGCGTCGACAGTTTGACCGCAACGACCGACCCGTAGCCGTTTCTTTGTTTCGGGTCAACCCACCAGCCGGCGCTCGCGTCCCAGATTTTAATTTTATTATCGGGCAGAACAACGGCGCAGCCCTCGTGATAAATCAAATCGTCGTTCACCCATTCGAGCGGCGTGTTTCCGTCGTGCCAATTGCTTTTCCACTGGCGCGTCGCATTTTTGGAAAACTTCTGAACGAGCTGCGCGCGAATGCTTTTCACGCCGCGATTAATAAAAATCTCGTGCGCGAGCGCGGCGAGCGCGCCGCAATCGAGAGTATCTTTGCGTATCGCTTCGCACCAGTAAATCGGGAAAGTCGAGCAGCCCCAGCGAAACTTTTCGCGCAGCCAGCGCGGACCGGTCAAAACGTCTTCGCCGTTCAACTCGGAAAAATCCATCGCCGTCACCCATTCGCGCGAAATCTCGCAGCACATATCGCCGTGGTGCGAAATCAGCGAAGGTTCCCAATATGCCCATTTTGCATAAACTTCTTCGGCTCGGCTCGCGCCGGTACCGTTTTCATGCCCGTTGCCGTTTGATTCTGTTGTCTTATTAACCGCGTCCAAAAACATAACTCATACTCCTATCGTAAGCTCCTGCATCACAAAAAACGAGAACATCTCCAACTTCCGCATCCTCGGGCAATTCGACATTTGTCGCGACGATGTCGTGTTCCATACAAAGTCTTCCGAGCAATTGCGTTTTGCCTCGATTCAAAGATTTCCAATCACCGCTCTGCCGATCGCGGCTTAAAATCCGGTGCGGATAGAAAAAATACATCGGCAGTTCGGCAATCGAACCGTCCACGACGACTTCCCTGGTTTCGCCGTAAGCGTTTCTGATTTCCAGAATCTGCATCGCCAGCGCCATCGAAGGCTGGGCGATGGCTTTTCCGGGCTCCGACAAAATGCGCTTGACGTGCGGCAAATATTCTGGAATCAGAGAAATCGCCTTTCTGAAACGGTCGCCCGAGTCTTTCGCCAAGTCTTCCGGGAACCAGCCGCCGCCGATGTCCAAAACTTCGATTGTGCGACCGCCGAGCGCTTCGATTGAGCTGCACCATTTGAGCATTGACTCGAACAGATGCCACCACTGACCGACGCCGACGTTGCTACTCGCCATATGAAAATGAATGCCGAAGCGACAATCGCGCGGCAACTCTTTAATAGCCTCAATGAGCATTTGAAACGCTTCGGGCGTGTCAATCGCAATGCCGAAACGCGAGATAATATTCGGCGTGCGAAGCCGTACGCCGAGGATTTCGGTTTTCAGATTTCCGCTGTTGTATTCTTCGACGACTTTGTTCAAATCTTCCAGCGAGTCGCAAAAAATGCTGTAAAGCGAGCCTTCGGGCAGCGCTTCTTTGTGCCACCATTTTCCTGGACCGTTCAAGATAACCTGATCGGAACGGAAACCGGCATCGAGCGCTTTTTTCACTTCCAGAAGGCTTATCGCTTCGGCTAAAAAACCGGATTCATGCGCCATTTTCACCAACCGTTCGTCCGGATTGGTTTTCATACTGTAAGCATTTGTCACCTGTATTTTATCGGTGCTCAGTTCAGCGGCGAGTGCCTGCGCTTTTTCAAACAAACCGGCGGCTGTTTTTTCTAAAAACAAAAACGAAGGCGTTTCAACTTTTGCTAAATCGAAATGCGTCAAATCATCAACAAATGAAGACGGAACATTTGCGACTTGATTCTTTTGTAAAGCATTGTGCCCGTTTCCATTATTTCCGTTTCCATTATTAGTGTTTCCGTTACTTCCGTTTGCGCCGTTTCCTTTTTCCGCCGATTCCTCTTCGTAATTAAAAACGTTCAAATCGTGCAGCCGATTGGCGAATTGCAGCAGACCGGATGGATGTTTGAGCGAATGCCCGACTCTGCCGGCGAGCGGCTCGGGAAGCGGTGACAAAGGAATTTCGGGGCGAACCGGAACTTCCAGAACGACGCGAGTGAATTCTTCGCTGATTGCCGGACTTTTCTGCGCCGGAATTCCGCTAGCGGCTTCGACGAGCAGCGCCGACATATTGTGTCCGGCGATGGTCGCGCCGTGAATCCAAGCCGGAAATCGCGGATTGACTTCGAGCAGCCACAACTGATTTTGCGCGTCGCGCACCATTTCTAATTCAGCGCCGCCCGTCCAGTCCAGTTCTCTTATCACATCGCGCAATGGGTTGACGAATTCTTCTGGAACTTCGGAAATATCGCCCGCCCACGTTTTGCTCATTTCGGTCAAATCGCGTTTTCGCATTGCGACGCAATGAATCAACTCGCCTCGATAAGCGGATAAGGTGACGGATTCTTCGTAACCTGAAACGTGCGATTGCAGGTAAAGCCGTTCTGTTGACCACGCGCTCGAGAGAATGTTGCGCATCGTTTCAAACTCAGCCCAGGTTCTCACGCGCACGGCTTCGTAATAAGGACCTTTGAGCCACACGCGCCAGTTATGCTCACGGCAGAAAGCGTGCAGATCCCAATCTGAGATTTCGGTCGTCACATAAGTCGGGATTTTCACGGGCAAGCCTTTGTGAGCCGGAATTGCCGGTTTGGAAACTTTTTGCAGTGAAGAAAGCGTCGGAATCAAAAGATTCGGATGCCCGTCGGGAAAAACGCTGCCGAGCCACATAATTTCCAGATCAATGCTGGAAATCCAAAGCCCGCCCGCGTCCAGAACTTTTTTGATTTGCTCGGCGTGGTCGTCCAGGTTGAGTTCTTCCCAGGGTCTTTGAAGCCAAATATCATCTAAATCCTGCCAGTGAACGCCGGAACAGCGATTTGAATATTCGACGCCGACCAGGGTCGCGTCCGGGTATGCTGTTCTCAAAGAACGCGCGATACCGACGCCCGGTTGCGGATTGGTTCCGCAATAAAGTCCGCTAATATAAATTTTCATAACTCCCTTGTTCGTTGTTTTTTAAAATTTCAATTATTTTCTTTTATAAACTCATCAATTTCAAACAGATTGTGTTTGATTTTTCAAACTGTTTTCGATACAAGCCCAATATGAAGGCGTCGAAGCCAGATTAATGCTCGGCTTCGGTATGCTCGCTTTGAACTCGTCGGTAAAATGACCGTCAACGCGTATGCTGAATGACAAACCATCAATCGGATCGCTTCCGTGATACTGATTAACCGAATCAAACCAGGCGCTGTACGATTCGACATATTTTTTCTCGCCCGTTTTGTGATTGAGCATATAAAACGGTTTTTTCAAATTCGTTCGAAACCATATAAAATCGTGACAAAGTTCGGTTTCGATATGATCGCGATGCGCCGTAACGGGTCGAGCGACCGTATCATACATAATCAGCATTCTGCCCGTCGCCTTGAACGGCAAAGTCCGAATAAAATCCATCAAAAGCGCGAATTCGTTAGCGTTAGGCGTCGGATGCCACAATTCCGTTCGGTCGAGATCGAAATAACTGTCGGGCTTTTCCGAATGAGCCAGATAAACCATTCTCGTGCCCGGATGCTGCGGGCTTTCATTTTGCAGACGATACGGACCGGTATAAAACTGATAATCGTTCTGTGCCGCCATCCGGCGTTTTATTTTTTGCGTTATGTATCCGTCGAGCGAACGGAGACGTTCAACATCAATAAATTCGTCGAATGATTTGTAAGAAGGATAAGTAATCTGCGGATCAACCGGATAATCGTCTATGTTTTCCTCCTCAACGTCTAACGGCATTTGTTCTGTAGTTTCTTTAATCTGTTCGTTTGAATGCGTCATAAATATTTTCAAAAAAATCTATTTTTTATCTGAGTAAAAGCAATTCACGCTTCGAAAACCGTACTAACATCAGTTTGAGAAACTTGCCCAATATGAAGGCGTCGAGGCGGCGTTATATTCAGGCTTCGGTATTTTCGCCTTAAACTCGTCACTGAACGCGCCGTCAACGCGGACGCTGAACGATAATCCTTCCTTTGCGTCGCTGCCGTGATACTGATTAACTGAATCGAACCAGGCGCTGTGCGATTCAACGTACAATTTTTCGCCGGTCTTATGATTCAACATATAAAGTGGCTTGCTCAAATTCGTTCGAAACCAGATGAATTCGTGACAAATCTCCGTATTCAAATGATCACGATGAGCAGGAACAGCGGCGCCGGAGTCATCGTAAATTATCAACATTCTGCCGGTCGCCTTGAACGGCAAAGTCCGAATAAAATCCATCAGCAAAGAAAACTCTTCGGCGGCATCGGTCAAACGCCAAACTTCGGTTCGGTCAAGATCGAGATAATTGTACGGAACGTCCGATTCGGTACGGGAAAGCCATATTTCTCTGACTCCGGGCTGATAAGGCGAAGATTCGTCGAGGCGATGCAGATTAAGAAAATAATCTTCTTGCTGAGTCTTTATATGATTTTTAATTTTCTCGGTAATATAGCCGTCGAGCGAGCGTAATTTTTCGAGGTCAATAAATTCATCGAAAGATTTGTAAGAAGGATAAGTAATGCGAGAATCAATCATCGCCAAATCAGGATTGTCTTTGTAAACAACTTCGTTAGAAACAACCTTCACAATTCAGTTCTCCCCTTTCCGCTCCGTTTACCTACTTTTTACCTGTTTTTCAATCATCAGACGCTGAATCTTTTGAACATACGCGAAGTTTGAAATTGAAATTTTCAAAAATCTCGCTCAAAAGATTGCTGTCAGTAATAAATATAATTACTTTTAATATGTCATAGTGTCTGTATGATAGAAAACATAAAAAATAAAAAAAAGAGTTTAAAATGTTGCCAATAAACAGATTGAAATTATGCGTTATCGGAGCATAACAATTGTTTTGGTATTTTTCAACCATTATTCCCTTTATTTTCGGCGCATATCCTATGTTTCAAACAAGTTCAAACGGTGATCGGAAACTGCCTTTAATCGTCGAAACTGAGAAAAACAATCGCGAAAATCCGCCGCTTTGCGAAAGCCTTTTAAACAGCCGCGAGATTTTCGGCGAAGAGCTTCTGAAATACGGCGCGGTGCTTTTTCGCGGCTTCGGCGTTGAAACGGTCGCCGAATTTCAATCGTTCGCGCGCCGCTTTGCCGGAACCGAACTGCTCGATTATGCGGGCGGAGTTTCGCCGCGCATTTCTTTAAACGACGGCGTTTACACTTCGACCGAATATCCGCCAAACCTTACGCTTTCGCTGCACAACGAGTTGTCTTATTCGGACGTTTATCCGAATCGTCTTTATTTTTTCTGTTTCACTGAACCCGACTCGGGCGGCGAGACGACCGTCGCCGACAGCCGCGACATTTTGAGCAAAATTGATTCCGAAGTAGTTGACGTATTCAAAAGAAAAAAAATCCGCTACGACCGCAACCTTTCCGCCGGTAAAGGTTCCGGCTATTCGTGGCAAGACGCGTTTGAAACCGACGATAAAGAAACAGTTGAAAATCTCTGTCGCAAAATCGGCGCTGAATTCGAGTGGAAAGCCGACGGCGGTTTGCGCTTGAGCCAGATTCGCCCGGCGACGACAATTCATCCGGTCACCGGCGAAGAAGTCTGGTTCAATCAAGCCGACGGTTTTCATCCTTCAAATCTCGACGCGGAAACTTACGAATTGATGAAGGGAAACTTTCGTCTGAACGCCTGTTTCGGCGACGGTTCGCCGTTTGACGCGGCAATGCTCGAACACATCCGCGAAGTTTTGCGAAGCGAAACGATTCCGGTCAAATGGCAACGCGGTGACATTTTAGTTTTGGACAATATTTTAGCTGCTCACGGGCGAATGCCGTTTTCCGGCAAGCGAAAAATCGTTCTGGCGATGAGCTAATTTTACTGAAAGCGCAGCTGCGCATGTCCTCTTTTCGCTCAACCTCCTTTTGTAATCCTTTTGTAAAAGGAAAATAATTTTCATTTCCGCGCTTTTTTGGTTTACACTTTTACGAATACGAAATACAAAAATCTCTTTCCGAGGAATCTTCTGAATGTTCAAAAATAAATCCTTTTACGCTTTATCGCGTTTTTCGATATCCGCGTCTGCTCGTCTGTGCGTTTCAATTCTTCTTTTCGCTTTCTGCATCTACGGTCAAACGAAAATTCCCGCACCGAACGAAGTTTTGGGATTTACACCAGGCGACGACCGAAAATTGGCGAGTTGGAGCCAAATCGAAGAGTATTTTCTGAAACTCGACAAGGCGAGCGACCGCGTAAAATTTGAGGAAATCGGCAAAACGACGATGGATAGACCTTTCGTCTATGCGACGATTTCGACGCCGGAAAACTTGAAAAATCTCGAAAAATACAAACAGATAAATGCTAAATTAGCCGATCCGCGCCTGATAAAATCAAACGATAAAACCGCTCAGCAATTAATCAAACAAGGCAAAACGATTGTTTTGATTACCTGCGGAATTCACTCGACCGAAGTCGGCTCGACGCTTTCCTCGATGCTCATCGCGCACAAATTAGCGACTTCAAACGAACCGGAAATCCAGAAGATTTTAGAAAATACAATCATTCTGCTCGTTCCGTCTTTGAACCCGGACGGAGTTGATATTGTCAAAAATTGGTACGACAAAACTCTCGGAACGCCTTACGAGGGAACATCACCGCCCGAGCTTTACCACAAATACGTCGGGCACGACAACAACCGCGATTGGTACGCGTTCACGCAGGTCGAAACGCAGCTGACGGTTGATAAAATTCACAACGAATGGCACCCGCAAATCGTTCACGACATTCACCAGCAAGGCGAATTCGGCGCGCGCCTCTTTTTGCCGCCGTATATGCAGCCGGTCGAGCCAAATGTGCCGAAGGAAATCGTCGAAGGCTACACCGAACTCGGAAACTACATGGCGAACGATTTGCGCCGAAAAGGATTGCAAGGGATCACGACCAACACGACTTACGACGCGTGGACGCCGGCGCGAGCGTATTCGCATTATCACGGCGGCGTGCGTATTTTAAGCGAAACAGCCTCGGCGCGTCTCGCTTCGCCGACAAATGTTAAATTTGAACAATTACGCGGCTCAATCGGCGGTCTCGACGCGAAAAAAGAATCGCCGAACTTTTCACCCATCTGGAAAGGCGGCGAATGGCGCTTGCGCGACATCACGAATTATATGACAACGGCTGCATTCAGTTTAATGCGACATGCTGCCGAAAACAGAGAAAAATGGCTTTCGAGATTTTACGCGATTGGCAAAGAAGCTGTTCGACCACGAAAGGATGGTGAATTGTTTGCTTATATTTTTACGCCCAAAAGGAGTGAAGGAGATTCTAATTTTTCGGCAATAAGAATTGGTGATTCTAGAAGACAAGAAAAACTCTTGTCAATTTTGAGAACTGCAGGAGTTGAAATTGATTACCCGGAAGCTTTTCAATTTGACGGGAAAAAATATTCGGATGGAACAGCAGTTATCAAATTAGCACAGCCATACGGGAACTTCGCCAAAACGTTACTTGAAAGTCAAAAATACCCTGATTTAAAGGATGAAAAAGGAAACCCTATCCCGCCTTACGATGTAACAGCACATACACTTTCACTTTTAATGAATGTTAATAGTGAACCTGTTTATAAATCTTTTTCTTACAAAATGCCAACCGGTGGATCGGGAAGCGGGAGCGGTTCGGGTTGTGGTGGTTCAAGCAACACGCGATTCACAATTTATCGTTCAAGCATTCCATCAATGGACGAAGGTTGGACGCGCTGGCTTTTTCAAACTTCAGGTTATCATCAGCTTTGTGGGGGATATTTTGAGAACATCCTTGACCCAGAAATTCGGCAAGAAATTCGCCGGGACGAGGATAAATTTACAAAAGTTATAATCTTCCCCGACCAATCGCCGAATCAAATCTTAAACGGCTACGCTAAGGGAACGATGCCCGACGAACTCACGGGCGGCGTCGGCAAAGAAGGCGTGGAAAATTTGCGGAAATTTGTCGAAGCGGGCGGCACGCTTGTTTTCTTAAACCGCGCTTCGGATTTCGCCATTAAACAATTCAATTTGCCGGTGCGCGACGTAACCGAAGACTTGAGCAATAAAGATTTTTACATTCCCGGCTCGATTTTGCGCACCGAACTCGACACAACTCATCCAATCGCTAAAGGTATGCCCGAAAAATCAATAGCGTGGTTTGAAGATTCGCCCGCATTTGAAATTAAAACCGACCCGCTCGCTTTAACCAACAATTTCAAAATCATTGCTCGTTACCCCGAAAATCCGAAAGACATTTTGCTTTCCGGCTGGGCTTTAGGCGCGGAAAAACTCGCCGGGAAAGCTGCGCTCGTCGAATTCACGATAGGCAAAGGCAAAATCGTTCTCTTCGGCTTTCGCCCGCAGTATCGCGGACAAAGTTTGGCGACTTTTCCGCTTTTGTTTAATGCGATAGGAAATTAAAAATTCTCGAAATCCGATTTTTGAAACAGTCGAAAATGAAAATTCGTTATATTATTTGACCGGAAAGGAGAACGGCAATGACCAGTTTGATGACAATCTTTTTGATAATCGGCGGACTCGGTTTTCTGTTTTTACTGATTTCATTCATTGTCGGCGATATTTTTGAAGCTGTCGGCTTGGATTTCGGTTTGGATGCGAGCCACGATTTCGGCGTTTTCGACAGCCGCGTGATCAGCGTTTTTCTAACCGCTTTCGGCGGTTTCGGCGCAATCGGGACTACTATCGGATATGGCGCGGTCGGCTCTTCACTTTTCGGTCTACTCGGCGGTTTCGTTTTCGGCGCGGTTGTTTTTTATTTCGGCAAACTTCTTTACAGCCAGCAGTCAACGAGTTCGGTCAGCACGGCGGACTTGATCGGACGGCGGGGGCAAGTTGTAGTCGGCATTAAACCGAATCAGCTCGGGCAGATTTCCTGCAGCGTCGGCGAAGAACGAGTCGAAAAGCTAGCACGCACGCGCAACGGCGAGGAAATAAAAGCCGGCGCGCTCGTTCGCATCGAATCAATCGGCAGCGATTCGGTCATCGTCAGCGCCGACGACGGAGAAGGCTTTTCGCTTTTTTCCGAAAAGAGTTGAAACTTCCCTGTTTTCAGATTAGAATTCGCACGACCCTAAATTAAAACCTTTATTTTTGGTTTTTCCTTATCACTCAATTTCAGCTTGTAGTGTGTTTATTTTCCGCGCTCGCCGAAAAAGGCGAATCGCGAAGTGAGGTAAATAAAATGTTTGAACTTCCAATTGTCGTAATTGCAATTGTGTTAATCGTTGTTGTCGGTTTGCTCGTCGCTCTGATGCTTTTGAGCAAAAATTATATTAAGGTTTCGCCGAATCAGGCGGCGGTTATTTCCGGGCGAACGCGCAGACTCGCCGACGGCACGACGGTCGGTTATCGTCAGGTTCGCGGCGGCGCGACGCTCGTCATCCCTTTTCTCGAAAAGGTCGAGTATCTCGATTTGAATGTGATTACCGTTCCGCTCGCCACTTCTCGCGCATACACGGTGCAAGGTGTTCCCGTTTCAGTGAAGGCTGTGGCAAACGTCAAAATCAAAGGCGATGACGAATCGCTCCGCGCCGCCGCTGAAAGATTCCTCGGAATGCCGCAGGAAGAATTTCACCGGCTTGTTTTCCAGACTTTAGAAGGACATTTGCGCGCGATTTTGGGAACTTTAACGGTTGAAGAAATCAACAATGACCGTCAGAGTTTTGCACAAAAATTGACATCCGAAGCGGCGGGCGATTTAGAGAAAATGGGCATCGGGCTCGATGCGTTGACGATTCAGGAAATCTCCGATGAAGAAGGTTATCTTGATGCTTTAGGCAAAAGAAGAACCGCGGAAGTCAAACGCGACGCAGAAATCGGACAGGCGGAAGCGAATCGTGATTCGAAAATTAAAGCATCTTTAGCTTTACAGGAAGGAGAAAAAGTTCGTCTTTCGACAGAAGCACTAATCGCGCAATCAAACCGCGAAACGGAAATTCAAAAAGCGCAGGTCGCGGCGGAAATCCAGAAAGAACGTGCCAAAGCCAATCAAGCCGGACCGCTTGCGGAAGCAAAAGCGCAACAGGAAGTCGTCGCCGAAGAAGTTCGCATCGAAAGAATCCGCACGCAGGAACAAATTTCCGTGCAGGAACAGGAAGTTCTTCGTAAAGAGAAAGAACTCGAAGCAACGGTCGTCAAACAGGCTGAGGCTGACAGGCGAGCCGCCGTTCTTCGCGCACAAGGAGCGCAAGAATCAGCAATTTTAGAAGCGGAAGGACGCAAACAGGCGCAAATCGCCCAAGCCGAAGCCGAATCTCAGAAATTACAGCGCGAAGGTCAGGGACGCGCTTCGGCAATCGAAGCCGAAGGTCGCGCTGAGGCGGAAAGAATTCGCGCTCTCGGCTTAGCGGAAGCCGAAAAATTGCAGGCGCAGGGTTTAGCGGAAGCGAAAGCAATCGAAGCGCAAGGTTTAGCGGAAGCTGCAGCTATTAAGGAAAAAGCCGCCGCGTGGCGCGAATTTAACGATGCTGCGCGTTTGCAGACGATTCTCGAAAAACTTCCTTCGATCATCGAAGCCAGCGCGCCTGTCTTCCAGGCTGTTGCTGAACCTTTGGGCAAAATTGATAAAATCGTGATGATTGATCAGGGCGGAAATGGTAATGGCAACGGAAACGGTCACACGAGCGGAATTAATCGTTTTGCCCAAACCGCACCGACAATGATTTTCACGCTTTTGCAGCAATTGCAGGCGATGGGCTTGAGTTTGCCAGAAGTGATGGCGCAGCTCGGAATAAATCAAGACGAAAAATTGATTGAAACCGAAGCGGTTTCGAAACAAAACGGTTCAGTTGTACAAGATGGGAAACCGAAATCCGAATAATAATTCGGGGTTGCAAAACTTAAGTCGAGGAATTTCTAAGGTTAGAAATTCCTCGACTTTTTTATTATAAATCTTTAAGGATTATTATTTTGCAATAATCTCACGAAAATTTAGTGAACATTAACGCTTTTTTCGGATTTACCGGATTTGAACAGAAAAACGAGCGGAATTACGCATAAAACCATAATCATCAAAGCGTAAAAAGCGTCTATAAAAGCGAGCATTCCCGCTTGTCTCTGAATTTCCGCCCACATCAAACCGCGTGCTTGGTTAGTAGCTTCAACGGCAGTCATTCCTCTGTCCTGTAAAATTTGCGTCGTTCGTTCAATCCAATTTACGTAATTCGGATTATATTCCGATGCGTGCGCGCTGAGAACGCCGATGTGATGCTGCGTTTTTTGTGCGAGAAACGTGGCAAGCGCCGCGATGCCGAAACTGCCGCCGAGATTGACGCTCAAACTAATCAGCGACGAAGCGTTGTCAATTTTTCCCGACGGAACGCCGCGAAATGCCGCAGTCGTCACGGGAACGAACAAAAACGCCGCCGAAAACGATTGAAACGCCCGCGCATAAGCCAAATCCCAGTAACCAACCTGTAAATTCAGCGTCGTTAAATGCCAAAGGGCAAGTGCGGCGAGAACGAGTCCGGCGATTGCCAGAACGCGAGCTTCGATTTTTTTCATCAAAAATCCGGCAACCGGCATCATTACGAGAGCGACCATTGCGCCCGGCGAAAGAATCATTCCCGCGTCCTGCGCCGAATATCCCAGCAAAGTTTGCGCCATCAGCGGCACAAGAACGAGCGTTCCGTAAATCAAAACCGCGATGGCAAAGATGATAATCGCCGCTGCGCCGACGCTTCTGTTGGCTAGAAGACGAACATCAACCGCCGGATTTTCGTGCGTCATCTCCCAGGCAATACCGACAAGCAAAGCGACGAAAGCGATGATCGAAAACGTGACGATAAAGTCTGATTCGAACCAATCTTCACGGTAACCTTTGTCCAATACGACTGTTAAAGCGCCGATGCCGATTGTAATCAGGAGCATTCCGACCCAATCAATCTTAAAATTCGATTTTTTTAAGCGCTCGCGTTCTTCAATCGTGCTTTGCGGCTCACTTACAAGACTCCAAACCAAAAATAAAGAAAGGATTCCGATTGGAATGTTGATAAAGAAAATCCAGTGCCAGCTGTAATTGTCGGTAATCCAGCCGCCGAGTGCAGGCGCGAAAATCGGCGCTGTGACGAGCGTCAAACCATAAATCGAAAATGCCATTCCGCGTTTTTCCGCCGGAACGCTGTCGGCGATAAAAGCCTGCTCCAGAGGAACCAGACTTCCGCCGCCTAACCCCTGCAAAACGCGAAAAAATATCAGCATTTCCAGATTCGTCGCAATGCCGCACAAAAATGAAGCGATGACGAAAATGAACACGCAAATCATGTAAAATCGTTTGCGCCCGAAATACGTCGAAAGCCATCCGCTTAAAGGCACGACAACGGCGTTAGCAATCAAATACGAACTGATGACCCAGCTCGCTTCCTCGGTCGTCGCCGAAAGATTGCCCGCGATATTCGGCAGCGAAACATTGGCGATGCCGGTGTCCAGAACCTCCATATAACTCGCAATCGTCAATACCACAACCATCAAAAGCGGATGTGATTTGAAAAGCGAGTTTTTTTCGGCTGGCGCGGATGCTTCGGCAAACATTACGGATTTCGGATTTTAGATTTTAGATTTTGGATTTAATGCTCGATCTTCATCTTTTTTGAGAATTTTTGATTTTGAAGTTTGAATTCTCATCTTACTTTTACTTTCGGCTGGACGCTCATTCCTGGGACGAGTAGGTGTATGTTTTCGGGTTTTTCTTCGAATACGATTTTGACCGGAATGCGCTGCACGACTTTGACGAAATTTCCCGAAGCGTTTTCCGAAGGCAGAACGCTGAAACGCGAGCCTGTTCCTGCTTGAAAACTTTCTATCCGACCGCGAAAAATCTTGCTCGGATAAGCATCAACTTTTATTTCGACGGGCTGCCCGACGCGCATATTTTCAAACTGAGTTTCCTTAAAATTCGCCACGACCCAGATTTCGTTCGATTTTGAAAGCGCCATCAAAACCGCGCCGGGCTGCACGAGCTGTCCTTCCTGAACGCTTTTTCTGGTCACGAAACCGTCCTCGGGAGCGTAAATTTTCGTGTAAGACAAATCGAGTTCGGCTTTCGCAACAAGCGTTTCAGTTTGAGCGACTGCCGCGAGCGCCGTACCGATTTCCGATTCGCTGGCGGCAATTCGTTCGGGAGCGGCATTGGCATCTTCGAGCCGTCCGCTCGATTCGTTGACCTGCGAACGCGTCAAATTCACTTGCGCCAATGATTGACGATAATTCTCCTGCGCTCTGCCGACATTCGCATCGGCTTCTTCGACGCGCGCCTGCGCCGCTTCCACCTGTTTTCGAGCCGCATCACGCTGCGCGCGCGCCGCCGCCAAAGCGTTCGCCGCCAAATCGAGCGATTGACGCGAAACGTCGCCGCGATTGAAAAGCTCGAGACGGCGTTTGTATTCGGTTTCGGCTAATTGCAGATTCGATTCCATTTGCGGAATCTGCGCGTTAGCCTGCGCCAGATTCGCCTGCGCGGTTTTAACGGCGGTTTGCGCTTGACGAATTTCCGATTGTTTGACTCCGGCAGCGAGACGCGTCTGCTCGACATTATTTTCCGCCGTTTCGACGTTTGAACGCGCCTGCGTTTGCGTCGCGTTCGTCGTGCGCCGCGTTAAATTAGTTTGCGCTACGGCTTGGCGCAGTTTCGCCTGCGCCGCGCGCAGCTCGGCGTTCGCCTGTTCGCGCCGGGCTTCGAGTTCTTCGGTGTTGAGTTCGACGAGCAAATCGCCTTTTTTGACGGCTTGATTTTCTTTAACTAAAACTTTCGCCACGTAAGCCGAAATTTTCGGGCTGATTTGCACGATGTCGCCGTCAATGAAAGCATCGTCGGTTGATTCGTATTGCCGCGCGTAAACCCAGTAAACGGAACCGGCGATTGCCGCGACGAGCAAAATCGCGCCGACCACATAAAACGGCGTTTTTTTTCGTCTCGGCGTTTCCGAATCAACTTTCATTTCGCCGTTCATTTCACCGGTCTCAACGATTTCATCTTTCTTATACAACGGTTCATCGGTGAGAAAACCGTTATTTCCATTACCGTTCGACGGTTTTTCCGCCGTTCCGGTTTTTTCCTTCACATTTTCGTTCATTGCTTAAAACGGTAAGTGTTTGTTCTTTTGTTTGTTTTTGGATAAGAGAAGTTACAACGGCAATTTAACACGCTTTTAAATGAATTTGTCAATTATTTTCGTCGGCTTCGCTGTTTAATGCGCGGAGAATCGTTTTTTGTTACGATATACGTTTGCTTTATAAAGATGAAAGAAAACATAGAAGTAACAAGATGTTCAAACGGTCTGACGATTCTCACCGAAACGATGCCCGACGTTCGTTCCGCCACGCTCGGCTTCTGGCTGAAAACCGGTTCGCGTCACGAATCAATTGATTTAAACGGAATACATCATTTTATCGAACACGCTGTTTTCAAGGGAACAAATCGCCGTTCCGCACTCGACATCGCCATTGAAACCGACCGTCTGGGCGGAAATTTCGACGCTTTCACGTCGCACGAAAACGTCGGGTTTATGATTAAAGTCGTTGATAACAAACTCGCGCCGGCTTTCGATTTGATCGCCGATATGCTCACCGCTCCGATTTTCGACGAAAAGGAAATGCGGCGCGAGCGGCGCGTCATCATCGAAGAAATGAAAATGGTCGAAGACTCGCCCGAAGATTTTTTGGGCGAATTATTTCTGAACGAATTTTTTCCGGGCGACGCACTCGGACTACCAATTGAAGGCACGCGCCGCTCGGTGAAAAATTTCAACCACGACGTTTTGGCATCTTTCCACCAAAAAAACTACACGGCGGAAAATTTGATTATCTCCGCCGCCGGAAACGTCGAACATCAAACAATCGTTGATTTGGCAGCGAAATTCTTTAATACAAAAACCAAAAACCAAAAACCAAATTCCAAAGACCAAAGTCCGAAGATTGCCGCGCCGATTTTGCTCGAAAAAAAACGCAATCTCGAACAAGCGCATTTGATTTTGGCGACGCCCTGGATTGCCGCGAACGACGAACGCCGCTACGCCGCTTCGCTTTTGACGAGCATTTTGGGGGACGGCAATTCTTCGCGTCTGTGGCAAACGATTCGGGAAAAACGCGGTCTCGCTTACTCGGTCGGCGCAAGCGCGAATTCGTTTGAAGATTGCGGCATTTTCTCGATCTACGCCGGAACTTCGCCTGAGAAAATCGGAGAAGTCGTTGATTTAGCCATCGCCGAAATAAAAAAAATCAAACGCGAAGGCGTCAGCGCGGAAGAATTAAGTTTGGCAAAAGAACAAACAATCGCCTCGATTTTGCTCGGCTTGGAAGACTCCGGCAGCCGCGCCGGAAATCTCGCGCAAATGGAAATCACTTTCGGCAGAATCATTCCGCTTGAAGAAACTCTCAATAAGATTGAAGCCGTTTCGATTGACGAAATTCAAACGCTCGCCCGAGAATTTTTCCGCACCGAAAATCTCGCTCTCGGCGCGCTCGGAAACTTGAACGGATTGAAAATCACGCGAGAAAGATTGGACGTTTCGTATTAATAGCCACAAAAGGCACAAAAGACGCAAAAAGAAAGAATTATAGAGTAAAAATACGAATGGCGGTAAAAACCTATTCCCTATCACCTAAAGCCTGTTCCCTCTTTTGCGCCTTTTGTGCCTTTTGCGGCTATCGTTTTTTGTATAAAATCGGGTCAATCGCGTCGGCGCGTTCAAAACCGCGCAAACGCAAAGCGCACGAATCACAGGTTCCACACGCCGCGCCTTCGTTGCGATAACACGACCAACTTAAATGCAAAGGCGCGCCTAGTTCGATTCCCTTTTGCACGATTTCAGCTTTTGATAAATGAATAATGGGAGTTTTAATTTTTATATTTGTTTCGGGTTTTGTGCCCGTTTCAATCGCACTTTCAAAAGCAACAAAAAATTCGGGTCGGCAGTCGGGATAACCCGAAGAATCCTCGCTGACAGCGCCCATGTAAATCGAATTCGCCTGTAAAACTTCCGCCCAGCTCGTCGCAATCGCTAGAATATTCGCATTACGGAACGGAACATACGAAGTCGGAACTTCTTCGCTTTCCAAATTCGCTTCCGAAACCTCAATGTTTTTGTCCGTTAGAGACGAACCGCCAATTTTCGCCAAATACTCAATCGAAACTTCGAGACGTTTTTCGACATTGTAAAAATCTGCGATGTCGTTAAACGCTTTTCGTTCGCGCCGTTCGGTTAGTTGACCGTAAGAAACGTGCAAAAAAGCAATTTCGTCGTTTTCCGTTGCGGCAATTGCGGACGCAACGCACGAATCCATTCCGCCGGAAACAAGACAGACAGCGATTTTGGATTTTGGATTTTGGATTTTGGATTCACTCATAACAACCAAAGTTTCATCGCAAATATACTTTTATTTATCCTGAAAATCCTGATTATTCTGTTTTCAATTCCCGTTATTTGCCCAATCCGTCCTGCAAAATCTGCGATAAGCGCCAGAGCATTTTTAGTCCCGGATTTTCCTCTGAATAAGTGACTTCCATCATATCGTCAGTCGTAATCGCCATTGCGATGCGTCCGCGTCGCGTGTAAATAATGCCGACATCGCTTCTCAAACGGTCGAGCGCGCCGGATTTTGAAGCGGACGGAATCGAATCGGGGAGACCGCGCCCGATGCCGTCCTTAAATTGCTGGCGCTTCAAGATATTTATCATCTCGGCGGACGCTTCTTTTGAAACGACTTCGCCGCGTTCGAGCATTTCGAGCAGTTTGACCATATCTCGCGGACTCGACGCGCCGATGCCGAACAGTTTGTTTTGCGGGTCGGCAACCGCTTTCGAGTCGCCGCCGCCGCCGATTTTCCGCATACTGCGCGTTTGCCGCAAGCCGAGCGTGTCCATAAAATCGTTCACCGCATCGGCTGTCACTTTGTCCAAAATCAAATTCGTCGCCGTGTTGTCGGAAACGACAATCATCAAATTGACGGCGGTTTTCAGATCAATTTTCGTGTTATCGGAAAATTCAAACAATATTCCCGAACCGCCTTGCTTTTTCTCTTTCGTTAAAACGATTTCGTCCGTCCAGTTTAATTTTCCCTGCGCGACCTGATGAAAAACCTCAGTCATAATCGGCAATTTTATCGTGCTCGCCGTTCGCACCTGTTCGTCGGCACGCAGCGCGTAATCTTTGCCCGTGTCGAGATTTTTCGCGTAAATCCAGACTTTACCGCTGAAATTTTTGATTTCGTTCTGGATTTTCTCGTCCAAAGTTTGCGGCTGAACGCTCGGCGGAGGCGTCGGTTTTACCTTTTGCGCCCACACGATTTGCGCGAACAATAATACTGCGAAAATTGTGATAATTTTTTTGAACATATTTTTATAGAAATCAAACGCCGTGCACGTCCGCGCCCCAGATGTATTTGTGAAGCTGCAAATTCAAACGAACTTTCAAACCGCTACACGCTACAGATTCGGCAATTTTTTGTAAATTTTCGATGCCGAAAACCGGCGAAATTAAAATCTCTTTTGTTTTAGATTCCAAATCGTATTTTTCGATGATTTTCCGCGCGTAATTCCAATCATTAAAATCAGCGATGACGAATTTAACTTCGTCTTTTTCGGGATTCAAACTTTCCAGATTCGCCCAGTAATTTCTCTCCGACTCGCCCGACGCGGGACATTTTACGTCGAGAATAATTTTCGCTCTTTGGTCAACGTTTTCCGTCGAAAAAAAACCGCCGGTTTCGATTAAGACTTCGTAACCGGTATCGCAAAGCTTTGTAATAAACGGGAAAACATTTTTTTGCGCGAGCGGATCCCCGCCCGTCACTTCGACTAAATCACAATCGAAATCTTTCAATTGAGCGAAAATTTCCTCGAAGCTCATCCGCGTTCCGCCCGTAAAAGTGTAAACCGAATCACACCAGGTGCAACGCATCGGGCAACCTGTTAAACGCACGAAACTGCAAGGTCGCCCGGCGTGCGAAGATTCGCCTTGAATAGAGAGAAAAATTTCAGTGATGCGTAAATCCATTTAGAGACATTGAACTAGATGGACGATTTTACAAAAAGATGTTCTTTTAATTATGCAAAAATTGTCTATCTTGTTTCAAAATTCCTTTAACTACTTAAAAGATTTCGCCATTTTCGAGACGGCTTTATCGTAAACGCCGCGTTTTGATTCGTCATATTCAATTGTAAATGTAATAAACGAACCGTTCGGGCGGGCAATTGTTTTCCTGTAAAAAATCTTGCCGTCGCGCAAAGCGGAGATAACGAAAAAATTCTTTCGGTATGTTCTATAAGTTACGCCGCTGCCGTATTCTTTCATCACCGAATTGAATTCCTTCAAGAGAGTTTCATTCGCCAGCATATTGCTTCCGTAAACGCGCATTTCCGCGCCGTCGCCCGAAAATATTTGACCATCACCGTTATCGGCTTCGCCCTGCGGCGCGAGCAAGTTTGACGGATATGAAATTGAGTAATCAAAGCGGGCGTTACTGTAAGTTTTATAATTTGTTTGGCTTAGAGCAGTTTGCGAAAAGATTGCAACTAAAAAAGCTGCAATTAAAAATGTTTGTTTTTTCATAAAAGATTTAACTCGTTTTTACGGAAAACGATTATATCGCACATCTTTAATTTGTATAAAAGCATCTTCGGCGACAAGAACAATCAAAAAGCGAATTTTATTATTTAATTTCAAAATATATGAGGTTTCATTTTTTCTGCGATTTTGCGTTACAATTTGCCGCAAGGAGAAAATCTAATAAAGTATGCGAGAACAACTGAAAAATTTTATCGAATCTATCGGCAAAGACTCGATTGCCATTATTCCCGCCGCGCACGAAGTGACGCGCAGTTACGATACGGAATTTAAGTTTCATCAAGACCCGGATTTCTTTTATTTAACCGGATTTCCCGAACCGGACGCGATTGCCGTCATTGCGCCGTCGAACAAAAAAGCGCCGTTCACTCTTTTCGTTCGCCCACGCGACCCGCTGATGGAAACTTGGTACGGCAGACGCGAAGGCGTTGACGGCGCGGTGAAAAATTACGGTGCTGATAAGGCTTTTCCGATTGAAAATTTTGAAAAAGAATTGTCAAAGCTCGTCAACGGGCACGAAAAACTTTATTACCGTTTCGGCGTTGACAACAAACTCGACCAGACGATTCTGCAATATCTTTCCGGTCAGCGTTTTCGCCGTTTGAAAACGGCTTATCCGCCGCACACAATTGTTGACCCGACAATTTTGATTCACGAAATGCGGCTGCACAAAACCGAAGAAGAAGTCGAGTTGATGCAGAAAAGCGCCGACATCGCAGCCGAAGCGCACGTTTTAGCGATGCAGAGCGCGAAACCGGGAATGAACGAATCGCAAATCGAAGCGATTATCGAGCATCATTTTCGGATGAACGGTGCGGCGGGCGTTTCTTATAATTCAATCATCGGCGGCGGTGAAAACGCAACAATTCTGCATTACGTTGAAAACAATGCGCCGCTGCGCGACGGTGATTTATTGCTTATTGACGCTGGTGCACATTACAAAGGATACGCCTCCGACATCACCCGCACTTTTCCCGTCAACGGCAAGTTTACAAAAGCGCAGCGCGAAGTTTACGACATAGTTCTTGATGTTGAAATCGCTTGTCTCGAAGCGACGAAAATAGGCAATACCATCAAACAGCGTCACGATCTTTCCGTCGAACTTCTGACCGAAGGAATGAAAAAACTCGGGCTTTTAAAAGGCGACACGCAAGAGTTAATCAAGAAAAAAGCGTTTATGAAATATTATATGCACGGCGTCGGACATTATTTGGGCTTGGACGTTCACGACGCCGGACGTTATTTCACCGACGCACAGGCAAAAAATTCGCGTCCGTTTGAAGCGGGGATGGTTTTGACGGTTGAACCGGGTCTCTATATTCCGCCCGACGATAAAGACGCGCCGGAAAAATATCGAGGAATCGGCATTCGCATCGAAGACGACGTTTTAGTGACTGAAGAGGGAAACGTCAATTTAACGGCAAAATGTCCGAAACACGCGGAAGAAATTGAAGAAATAATGAACAGCGCGAAAACGAAAAGCGCGAACAAGTAGCCGGGGCTTATGTCAAACAGCATCGCGAAAAAGCTAAAAGACTTCCCTGCTTTTCAAGGGTTGATTCAAGGTGACGGGGCGGTTGCACAGATAGACATTCTCGATTACATATACGCGGTTTTTTATGATCGGTTTAGAGTAAATTTAGAAAGCGAAATCGAATTTATGATCAATTCAGAAAAAATTTAGAAGGCGAGATCGAATTTATGACAATCGAAGAAACAGGCAAAAATCTTCCGGCGCTTCTCGGCGCTCTGCTCGTCGCCATTCTTTTCATTCAATCGGGACTCGACAAAGTTTTCGACTGGCGCGGTAATCTCGAATGGCTGACCGGGCATTTTTCCAAAACATTTTTGCGCGGAACGGTTCCGATGATGCTCGCAACCGTTACTTTAATGGAACTGGCGACCGGATTTTTAAGCGCGGCGGGAATAGTCTATTTTTTTGCTACCGGTTCGCTCGGTTTTGTGTTTTACGCTTTCGTTCTCGGAGCGGCGTCAATCGTCGCGCTTTTCTTCGGACAACGCGTCGCTAAAGACTACGCCGGCGCTGCGGTTTTGATTCCGTATTTTATCCTGCTAATCGTTTTGATGTATCTGACAAATCCGTTTCTGAAAGTTTAGCGAAGTAAATTTCGTAATCGGATTAAGGCAAACTTTTCCATTAAGAAATTTGATTAAGAAAGAAGAAGTTTCAGTCTGAAATATAAAATTCCTGATCTATTGAATAAATCGAAAAAAGGAGCCAATTTCGGCTCCTTTTGCAATTATTCTTGAAAGTAAAGGCGAAAAATCAGCCTCAGGTATATACGTTTAGTTCTTGGTAGTGATTAAAAAATTAATCTAACGCGCGTCTCTTCCTCTTGAAGTTACGCCCATTAAACGAGCCGGATATGTGGCGAAGTTTTCAATCTCGATAGTATTTTCATTGTCTCGATCCCATCTGATTCGCGCGGCGGCGATATAAGTTCCTTCGCCTTTGCCGGTTCGCGGGTCAATAAACAGTTCGATAACCCCGAACGGATAATCGAGTGAACGATATCCGCCGCGAAGCTCTGCGAAATGCGGCGAGCGGCGAAAGACGGCGAAGATTCTTCTTCTTCCATCAACCATGCTTTCACGAACTACGTTAATCGGGTCGCCGACGCGCGCGCCGACCGAGAATCTGCCGAGGTCTTGATCGTCAACAGCTTTGAGCAACTCGTTCTGATTGCGTTCCTGCAAAAGCCCTAAAAGTCGCTGCGCCTGCTGGTCGGACGTTTGACCGTTGATATTCAGCGTAAATGTGCCGGTAGTGGTTCTGGTGTTGAATCCGCTGCCGTAACTTATAATCGTTCCCGTAAAAGTTTCTCTCCCGCCCTGGGCTAGAGATTGCACCGCAAAAGCCGTTATTAATAGAAACAAAACTCCTAAAAAACCATAATTTCTTTTCATAAAACTAACCCCTTAATATTTATAAACGAATCTTTTTCATTCGATCTTTCGTTAACGATTGCTACTGCATCGCCGTCGTATTTTCATCGCGCAAAGCGAATTCGATACAAAATTTGCCAACCGCTCGCGGCTATCATTTAAAGCAAGTATGCGTTAAATAAACAATAACAAAGCGAAATAATTCGCTCTGTCTTATGGGAAACAAAAGTATTTTTTAAGATGATTTAATTTTTGGCGATGAAACACATTCGGGTTCGGGCAAATCAAAAACGCATTCGGGACGGATAAAAATATAGCGGTGACGATTAAATTTGAGCGTAATGAGCTAAAAAATAATGCTTTACCGCAAAGTTGATTTTAACGGCGGGTTAAAGCCAGCGAACGCAAATAGAAGCAAATAAAAACCCTGTTGCTCGCGTCAATTTGCGGTAATTTCTATTTAACCTTACTTTTCAAGCGTTTCCAATTTGAGTAGTTTAGCAGCGAGACACAATTCGTTAGGTACAACCCTTGGAAAATGCAATAATGTAAAAAAGATAGCTTGGCAAAAAATAAGATGGAAACACGAAACATAATCGTCATCGGAGCGTCGGCTGGCGGATTTGAAGCGCTCAAAACGCTGGTCAAAGACTTACCGAAAGATTTGCAGGCTTCGATTTTCATCGTCTGGCATATTTCGGCTGACGTTACCGGAGTTTTGCCGTATGTCCTCAACCGTTTTGAAACGCTTCCGGCGTCGAACGCGATTGACAAAGAACCGATTGAGCCGGGCAGAATCTATGTCGCGCCGCCCGACCATCATTTGTTAGTCGAGCGTGGGATTGTCCGCACGACCAAAGGACCGAAGGAAAACCGTTTTCGACCAGCCGTTGACCCGCTGTTTCGTTCGGCGGCTTACGCTTACAATCGGCGCGTGATCGGCGTGGTTTTGTCGGGTGCGCTCGATGACGGAACTTCGGGTTTGTGGACGGTCAAGCATCGTGGCGGCGTCGCCGTTGTGCAAGACCCGATGGACGCCGAATTTCCTTCGATGCCGCGCAACGCGCTCAGCCATGTGGAGGTTGATTATCGCGTTCCGATCAGCGAGATGGGCGCTTTGCTCGCACGTCTGGCGCAGAAAGATGTGGAAGGTAACGAGGTGTTTATGGAAAACGACAAACAAATCGAAATAGAAATCGGCGTCGCGGCGGAAGATAATGCGTTTGAAGCGGGCATTATGCAGCTCGGCGAGTTGTCGCCTTTTACGTGCCCCGATTGTCACGGCGTTTTGCTAAAGCTCAAAGACGGCGAGCGATCAAGATTCCGCTGTCATACCGGACACGCTTTTTCTGCGGACAGCTTGCTCTCGCACGTGACGGAAAACGTCGAGCAGAGTTTATGGAACGCTCTGCGCGCCATCGAGGAAAGCATAATGCTGCTCAACCACATGGGCGAGCATTTCGCCAACGGCAATGAAATCGGTCTCTCGGCGCTTTATTACAAAAAAGCTCACGAAGCCGCGCAGCGCGCACACACCGTCAGGCAATCGGCGATGAGCAACGAACGACTCAGCCAGGACAGTATGCGCGAGCAGGCAAATGGAAACGGCGACGGGCAGCCGGGTTAATAGAAAATAAAAGCCTCGGTTGAGGCGCGTTTTTAATGAAAGAGTCTAATTCTCGAAAAAAATCATCGTCAAAGAGTAAGTCCGACAATCCTGAGAAAAAGGATTTTATCGTCGTGGGCTTGGGCGCGTCCGCGGGCGGCGTTCGCGCTTTGCAGGAATTTTTCGCGTCGATGCCGCCGAACAGCGGAATGGCATTCGTCGTCGTTCTGCATCTCGCGCCCAATCACGAATCGAATCTCACGGAGATTTTGCAGGCGCAGACGACGATGCCCGTCGTGCGCGTCGACGAAACTCACAAAGTCGAGCCGAATCACGTTTACGTCATTCCGCCGAATCAAAATCTGGTGATGGTTGACGGAAGCGTCAGTCTCGCCAGACCCGACCGGGAAAAAGGCACGCGCGTGGCGATTGACGTGTTTTTCCGCACGCTCGCCGACGCTTACGAGCGCAACGCCGTGTGCGTCGTTTTAAGCGGTACGGGTGCGGACGGAACTCTCGGATTAAAGCGCGTCAAGGAAATGAACGGGTTCGCGATTGTCCAGCATCCTTCGGACGCCGAATACGAAGAGATGCCGCGCCACGCGATAGCGACCGGCATTGCCGACTGGGTTTTGCCGGTCAGGCAGATGCCCGAAAAACTCATCAACTTTCGGGGAAGCTCGGAACGCCTGCATTTGACCGGCGGCGACGTGGAGAAAGTCGCCAAGGAAATCAACGCCGAAGATTCGCTGCGCGAGATTTTGACGATTTTGCGCGTTCGCACCGGGCACGATTTTTCGAGCTATAAAATGCCGACGCTCGTTCGCCGCGTCGCGCGTCATTTGCAGATTCACGAGCTCGAAGATCTTCCGACTTACTTAAATTTCCTGCGCAGTAACCCCGAAGAAGTTCAATCGCTTCAGCGCAATTTGCTGATTAACGTGACGAATTTTTTCCGCGACAAAGAGGCTTTCGACGCTCTCGAAAAAGAAGTCATTCCGAGAATTATGGACGGGAAAACGGCGCGCGATTCGGTGCGTGTCTGGGTCGCGGCGTGCGCTTCGGGCGAAGAAGCGTATTCAATCTCGATTCTGCTGCACGAATACGCCGCCGGAATGAACGACCCGCCGAAGATTCAGATTTTTGCAACCGACGTTGACGACGAAGCAATCGCCGAGTCGCGCGAAGGCGTTTACACCGACGCGATTGAAACCGACGTTTCCGAAGAACGCCTGAAACGGTTTTTCCTCAAGGAAGGCAAGCGTTACCGGGTTCGCAAAGAATTGCGCGAATCGGTTCTGTTTGCGCCGCACAACGTTTTACGCGACCCGCCGTTTTCCAAGCTCGATCTGGTAACGTGCCGCAACCTTTTGATTTATCTCAACCGCGACTCGCAGGAGCGCGTGATGGAGATTTTTCATTTCGCGCTCAATCATCAAGGTTATCTTTTCCTTGGCAGCTCGGAAACCGCCGAAAGCCTGCCGTCGCTTTATACGGCGGTAGATAAAAAAAACCGCATTTACCGGCGGCGAGCAACGCACGGATTGTTTGACGCACCGCCGCGTCTTCCCATCGCGGGACAATGGCAAGTCAGAACGCCGGAAGCGCGGGAAGTCAGTAAGCGCGTCAAAAGTTTCGAAATCGGCGAAATGCATTACAAGCTGCTTGAAAATTTAGCGCCGCCTTCGATTCTCGTTAATCAGGATTTTGAAGTCGTTTATATGAGCGAGTCGGTCGGTCGTTTTCTGCGTTTCGCGGGCGGAGAGCCGACAAGAAGCGTGCTCAAGCTCGTGCACCCTGATTTGCAATCGGATTTGCGCACCGCGCTTTTCACTGCTAAACACGAGCGCGGAACGTTCGAGCTTCCGAATTTGCGCTTTGGCGTTGACGGCAATGAAACGCACGTCAATCTGATTGTCCGCGCCGCTAATGTTGATGATGACAACCGGGATTTTCTGATCGTCATTTTCGACGAACCGGACAGAAATTCGTTCCAAATTTCTGCTGACCGAGGCACAAGCAGAAAAGACGTAGAAACGCCTGAATATGTCTCGAACAAAGACGCAGCGCTCGAAACACTCGTCGAACGTCTCGAAACGGATTTGCAGCGCACCAAACAGCAGCTTCGCGCGACGGTCGAGCAGCACGAAGTCACGATTGAAGAATTGAAAGCCTCGAACGAGGAATTGCAGGCGATCAACGAAGAACTGCGCTCGGCGGGCGAAGAGCTCGAAACCAGCAAGGAAGAATTGCAGTCGGTCAACGAGGAACTGATCACTGTCAACCACGAGCTCAAGGAAAAAATCTACGAGGTTTCGCGCACGAATTCCGACTTGCAGAATTTGATGTCTTCGACCGACATCGCCACGATTTTTCTCGACAGCAACTTGCACATCCAGCGATTCACGCCGCCGGTCGAAGACCTTTTCAACATCAAACAGAACGATCTGGGACGCCCGCTCGAACATTTCACCAACCGGCTCAATTACGAAAATATCGGCAAAGAAGCGACGGGCGTTCTGCAGACGCTCAAGCCGTTCGAGCGCGAAGTGGAAGACAGCGACGGGCGTTGTTTTCTGATGCGTCTTCTGCCGTATCGCTCGACCGACGACCGAATCGAAGGCGTGGTGATGAATTTCGTAAACATTACCGATCGCAAACGCGCCGAAACAGCCAAATTCTTTCTGGCGTCGATTGTCGAATCGAGCGAGGATTCAATGATGACGGTCGATTTCGATAGGAAAATAACGAGCTGGAACAAAGCATCCGAAAAACTTTACGGTTATCCGGCAGCCGAAGTCATCGGCAAATCGCTGTCGCTGGTGACGCTGCCCGACGATATTAAAAAGGTTCTCGCCGATATCGATAAAATCAAGCACAGCCAAAAGGTCGAGATTTTCGATTCGATCAGGCTCAACAAAGACGGTCGGGAGATGAATCTCGAACTCGTTCTCTCGCCGGTCAAAAACGGCGCGGGAGAAGTCATCGGCGTTGCGACCCTCGCCCGCGACGTAACCGAAAGCAGGCTGGCGCAGAATGCCAAATACCACCTCGCCGCGATTGTCGAATCCTCGCAGGATTCGATCGTCACCATAAATTTAGATGGCATCATCACCAGTTGGAACAAAGCCGCCGAGCAATTGTATGGATATCCGGCAGCCGAAGCCATCGGCAAGTCGCTGACGGAGCTGACGCTTCCTCAAAATCTTTTAGAAGTGCTGGCTAACATCGAGCATGTGAGAAACAGTCAGAAGGTTGAAATCTTCGACTCGGTGCGCCTGCATAAAGACAGCCGCGAGATACACCTCGAAGTGGTCATGTCGCCGGTCAAAGATGAAACCGGGGAAGTGATCGGGGTCTCAACGTTGGCGCGCGACGTCACCGAACGCAGGCGCGCTGTGGAATCCTTGCGCGAATCGGAAGCGCGCCTGCAAAAGGCGATTTCCATCGAAACGGTCGGCATCATTTTCTTCAACGCGGAAGGCGTTATTCACCACACGAACGAGGCTTTCCTGCGGATGAGCGGTTATTCGCAAGAGGAAATTCGCCTCGGCAAGATACATTGGGAAGACCTGACACCGCCGGAATTTATGGAGGCTTTTCTCAAAGCCGCCGACGAACTGAAAACCAAAGGGCAAAGCACGCCTTACGAAAAACAGTATATCCGACCGGACGGCTCGCGCTGGTGGGGACTTTTCTACGGCAAGCAGCTTAGCGAAAACGAATTCGTCAAGTTTGTCATCAACATCACCGAGCGCAAAGATGCCGAGGCGCAGCTCCGCGAGTCCGAGCAAAGAATTCGTATTGCCGTCGAAGCAGCCGAACTCGGCACGTGGGATTGGGATTTGAAAACGAACGAAGTTTTCTGGAACGACCGGCACTTTACGCTGTTCGGCTTGAAACCGGGCAGAAATCCGATACCGCCGGATTATTTTTTCAATTACGTACATCCGCAGGATCGCGAACGGGTCGAACGGACGATTCAAAAAGCCGTCTTGGAAAAAAACGTCTACGATACCGAGTTTCGCATCGTGAAACAGGACGGCTCGGAAGGCTGGATGAGCGGCTACGGGCGCGTCACGGAAGAAGCGGACGGCGCGACGACGAAAATGAGCGGCGTGATATTCGACATCAACGAACGCAAACAAGCCGAAGAGTCTCTACGTAAATCCGAAGAACATTTAAATCTGATTCTCGAAAGCACGAAGGATTACGCCATCATCACATACAATTTGGAAGGGCGAGTAACGCGCTGGAACACGGGCGCTGAGATGATTTTCGGCTTTTCCGAGAAAGAAGCCGTTGGGCAAAGATCGCATTTTATCTTTACGCCCGAGGACATTGCGGCAAAAGAGCCGGAAAAAGAAATGGCGGACGCTTTAAATAAGGGGCGAGCCGAAGACGAGCGCTGGCACATCCGCAAAGACGGCTCGCGCTTTTTCGCTTCGGGCGTGATGCAGCCGCTGCGTGACGGCTCGATGCAGGGATTCGTCAAAATCTGCCGCGACCAGACTGAGCGGCTGGTGGCAGAAAACGCCGTGCGCGAAAAGGAAATGCTCACGCAGCTCGTTTCGATGCAGGAAGATGAGCGTCGCCGCATCGCCCGTGAGATTCACGACCATATCGGGCAACAGATAACGGTGCTTCGGTTCAAACTCGAATCAATCAAGAAAATGTGCGACGACGCGCCGATTTGCAACGAGATTGATGTGGTAGAGGAAATTACCGAACGACTCGACAAAGAAATTGATTTTCTCGCCTGGGAACTTCGCCCGGCGTCGCTTGACGATTTGGGACTGAAGGTGACCTTGGGTAATTTTATTAACGAATGGTCGCGCCACACGAACATTAAAGCCGAATATCACGCCGTAGGGTTTTCGAAGGCTCATCTCGATTTCGAAATACAGACGAATCTTTACCGCATCGCACAGGAAGCGCTCAACAACATCTACAAACACGCGAAACCGAAAAACGTTTCCGTCCTTCTGGAAAAACGCGGCAACATAGTTTCGCTGATAATCGAAGACGACGGCGTCGGGTTTAGCACGAAAGACAAAAAAAATCGAACCAAAGGAATGGGCTTAATCGGAATGAGCGAACGCGCCAAAATCTGCGGCGGCACTCTTGAAATCGAATCGAAAAAAGGCAAAGGCACGACGATCTTCGCCCGCGTTCCGCTTGTAATTAGACAAGAAAATGAATAATATTTTTTAAATCAATCGGATTTATTTTAAGGCATTGCTTTATCAATCGAAACGAGGTTTCGGACATTTTAACCAAGCTGCGCGGCACGAAAATTCGGGTTTATTAACAACGCAGCAACGGAACGGGCAAGTTAAAGAGCATAAAGCGCGAATTTAACTTATTACAAATTTCTAAACCGCTTTACGCGTAATATTTACTTTTTATAAGTCGATGAGCAATCTGCGCATATTAATCGCCGAAGACCACGAAACAATCCGCGAAGGCGTGAAATTGATTATTGACGGACAGCCGGATATGGAGGTTTGCGGCGAGGCGGGCAACGGACGCGACGCTATCAGCCTCGCTCAAAAACTCAATCCGGACGTGCTGGTAATGGACATTTCGATGCCTGAATTAAACGGCTTGAAAGCAACAGCGAAACTTAAAAGAGTCGCTCCCGATATTAAAATCCTGACCTTGACGCGACACACCGACGAAGCGTATTTGCAGGAACTGCTGCAAGCCGGCGTTTCCGGTTATGTTTTAAAACAAAGTCCTTCGTCGGAATTGATTCGCGCAATTCGCGTCGTTGCCGCCGGCGGCAATTTTCTCGACCCGACGATTACCGGAAAAGTTTTAGGCGGCTATATCGGAAAAGCGGACAAACGACGCGGCGACGTGCGCGGCACAAAATTAACCGCCCGCGAATCGGAAATTTTGCGTTACATCGCGCTCGGTCACAGCAACAATGAAATCGCCGACCGTTTGGACATTTCAGTTAAAACCGTCGAAGCTCATAAAGCCAATTCTCTTAAAAAACTCGGCATGAACAGCCGCATAGACATTGTTCGTTATGCCATTCTGCAAGGCTGGATGCACGAAAGTTAAAACTCTGTATTATTTCATTTTAACCGCCCGCCTATATTGCTTGATTCTCCGACAAACGAATGTAAGTTTCACCGGCAACTAGGGAAAATCCTTAGAAAGAATTCCGCCTTTCCCAATACTCGAATTCTTCCGCTCGTGCAATCATAAACATACTTTGAGATGACAGGAAACTTTGTCTAATTGATGTCGAAAGATGTTTGTTTGACTTGTACGGGCTTTCGGGCGGCATTTCTTTACTTTGAAAAAGAGAGCGATTTTCGAATCAATCTTTGTTCGGCGAAGAAATACGTTTATTGGCGGCACAGACGCCGCTCGAAAGCCTTTTTTTGATTCAACTTTTTTTGTCAAATTTTGATTTTACATTTACGGGGAAATTAAAAACTCAAAAATTGAAAGATTTAATTGTACGGGCGAAAACTCCCTTCGTCCGAAACGCAGCCTCAGGCAGCAAACCGGTCCTTTTTATGGTTTGCTGTCGCCTCACAAATTTTTATCCGACTAAAACCCCGGCGAGCTTTTGAAAGCCCCGGTTATTTCTTTCTCCGAGAAAGGACAAGCACATTTTCGCGGCTTTCGTATGTTTCGCGGGCACAATCTTTTTTTCAAACGCTTTTTAGGGAAAATCCCTATTTGCCTTTTCCGTTTTTCCGATATTTATCGTTTTTGGCTTGTGCCAATATCTAAGTATGCTTTTTGAGCAGTTAGTATTCCTTTTGAACACTTGCCGAAAAAAGTTTTTTAATTTTCTTTCGGTTTTGATGAACAGGCAGACGATCTTCGGGCGTGAGAAATTAAATCCGATTTAGAACTCAGTTTAATTCTCCGAAATTCCTCCTTTCGCCGGAAAATCGTTTGCTTGTTCTTTTTTTTATTTATTACTTATGAACACTTCTCTGCAAATTCAAAACGATTCTCAAACAAGTTTGAACACAACAAGCCTATATTTTGAAGTTCCGCGACCGCTCATTTTAATCGCGGAAAGCGACGAAGAAAAACGCGAATTGCTCAAAACGCTTTTGGATTTATACGATGTCGGCGTCATAGAAGCGCAAACCGGCGAAGAAGCGATGGATGTAACGGTCGGCGCGCGTCCCGATCTGGTTTTGATTAATACCGATCTGCCCGGTCTCGACGGTTTTGAAACGACGCGTTTAATCAGAGCGATAAAATCGTTCGACGATATGCCGATAGTTTTTATTTCGCACGAAACCGAACGCATCTACCGAAAAAAAGCGTTCGATGTCGGCGGCAATTGTTTTCACATAGCGCCGCTCGATCTCGAAAGACTCGATCATATACTGGAAAATTATCTGTTTTGCATAAACGGAAAATTTTGATTTCAGAACGGCGATTTTGCTCTCGTAAAGTCTTAAACCATTAAAATATTAGGAAAAACCCTTATGTCTTTCGCATATCTTCCCGATATGCGATTTTTTTTATTTGCGTAATACTAACTATTGTTAATGAACAAATCAGCTTAAAGGTAAATGATTTCGGTCACAGAAATCACGTAACTTTTCAAACGAGCAAGGGGCAGGTGAGGCGAGCTTTCAAAAGAAGTTCGCCTCGAATCATCGCAAACACTTTTTATAAAAGAACTTTTATTAACTTTAGTATATTTTCGAAATATTTTTTGCTCAGGCTTTTATGTTTAACACTCAACACGAAAGAATCGAACAAATCAAAGGTGCTTTGCCTGCTCGCCCGCAAACAAATCTTTCTATGCCCGTAATTTTAATTGTCGAAAATGATGAAGACAACCGGATGATGCTGAAATTTTTACTAGAAGCGTGGAAATACCGCGTCCTTGAAGCAGCAGACGGAACTGAAGCGTTGATAATCGCCGAACAGGAACGCCCCGACTTGATTTTAATGGATGTCAAGCTGCCGGTTCTCGACGGCTTTGACACGACGCGTCAAATTCGCCAATCGCCGAAAATTAACGCCGTTCCAATCGTCTTCCTTTCGGGATGCGCCGAAGCCAACGCTCGTCAGGCAGCCGCGACAGCCGGAGGAAACGAGTATCTTGTCAAACCCATTAATTTTCAGGAACTGGAACAAATGCTCGGCAAATACGTCCGCCGCCGTTAAAAATATAATCGGAAGTTTTCGAATCCCTTAAGCTTAGGGAAAATCCCTAATTAACTACTCTACCTTTCCTAATATATTTATTAATTCGCTTATGTAATATTTCATACATAAGACTTTTTGTATTAAAAAATTTTTAGGAGACGCGCGTCAAAAATCGAAGCGGTAATTTATAAGAAATTTATGATAAATACTTCGCTAAATGTTCAGCAGAAAGTATTCGTGATATTTGAACTGAACGCTGACGGAACGGTGCTTTATTTCAGAGACGCGGGAAACGGCTTTGCGAGCGACTTGCAGCCGAATCCAATCGGGCACAATTTTTTTGAAATAACGCTTTTTGAAAATGCGGAAGAACTCAGGCACCGTTTCAACAATTTTATAAAAGGTCACGATACGGTCGAAAACTTTAAAACAACGCTCAGCGTCGCCAATGATCTGCTTCCGGCGAGAGTTATGTTGATGCGCGTTTTCGAGCGGTCGAACAACGAACGAGCGCAGTCGGTGATCGTTGATATTAGAAGCGTTTAACTTTAGGCGACTGCCGATTGCAAAAACACATAAATACTTATGCTAAACAAATTAAAAGACAAAAAAAGCTTGAACGGTAAATTTTCCACTACGAATTTTACGAAACTCGGAAACTACGGAACCGGTCACACAAGCTTCAACACAAAGGGATTAAACGATTTTCAGAGAACTTCTGTTATAGCGTTTCCAAAAAAAGAAACGGTTACCAATCAACTGCTCGCTTTTGAATCGGGAAATGATTTTGCGGATTTTATGCCGCATCTGGAAAGCACCTCCGTCGCTGCCGGCGAATATCTTTATAAATCCGACGAGCACAGCAATTACGTTTATTTCCCGGAAACCGCCGTTATTTCGCATTTGCACACGTCGGCTGACGGCAAAACAGTGGAAATTGCAATGATCGGCAGCGAAGGCGTCAGCGGTTTGTCAGAAATTTTCGGCACCCAACCGTCAGCACACTGCGCGCAAGTCACGGTCGGCGGAAGCGTCACGCGCATAAAAACAGATCTTCTCAAACAGGAATTTCATCGCGGCGGAGATTTTCAGATACGCCTGCTCGATTATATGAACGCGCACATTCTCCAGATTTCTCAAAGAATCGTCTGCGAATCTTTCCACGTTATTGAAGAGCGTTTATCGAGCTGGCTGTTAATGCTGCAAGACCGCGCGCAAAAAGATCAGTGGCAGATCACACACGAACAAATTTCTCTTATTCTCGGCGTAAACCGCCCGACTATAACACAAGCCGCTAAAAATTTGAGAGAAAAAGAGTTGATTGATTACAGCCGCGGAAAATTTTATATTGTTGACCGCGAAGGCTTAGAGTTTAGAGCTTGCGAATGTTACTCGACTTTACAAAATGTTCATTAATTTTCAAGGTTAATAGTTTTTATTGAAAATAGCCGTTGATTGTAAGAATCAACGGCTATTTTCTTTTAGCGAATCAAAATTATTTTAGAAATCCGACTGCTGAAATTTCAGCAGGAAATTCATAAAAACAAATTTTCTTAATATTTCATCAACTCCTGAACGGCTTTTTCCACATCGTCAATTTGCGGAAGTATGAAATCTTCGACCTGCGGAGCGTATGCGACAAACGTGTCAGTCGCGCCGATGCGGCGAACGGGCGCGTCCAAAAATTCAAAAAGATCATTCGAAATCCGCGCGGCGATTTCCGCGCCGTAGCCGTAGGAAAGCGGGTCTTCGTGCGCGACGATAACGCGATTTGTTTTCTTGACCGACTCGGCGATGCGTTCCCAATCGTACGGAACGAGCGTGCGCAAATCAATCAATTCAACGGAAATGCCTTGTTTTTCCAGGCGTTTCGCCGCTTCGAAACTGCGCTGAACGAGCGCGCCGAACGTAACAATCGTGACATCGGTTCCCTCGCGCACCGTTTTCGCTTTGCCGAACGGAATTATAAATTCGCTGGAAGGATACTGCGATTTGTTGTAAATCTGCCGGTAAAGATGTTTGTGTTCGAGGAACAAAACCGGATCGTCACAGCGAATCGCTGTTCTTAAAAGTCCATTAGCGTCCAGAGCATTCGACGGGTAAACGATCATCAAACCGGGCGTGTGAGCAAACAGCGTCGTTCCCGACTGCGAGTGGTAAACCGCGCCGCCTTTCAAATAACCGCCGACCGGAACGCGAATAACCATCGGGCATTTCGTGTCGCCGTCAGAACGCCAGCGCGTCACGGCGACTTCGTTGCGAATCTGCATCATTGCCGGAAAAATGTAATCGAAAAACTGGATTTCAACAACAGGCTTTAACCCGCGAATCGCCATTCCGACGGCGCGACCGACAATGTTCGCTTCCGCCAAAGGCGAGTTGAAAACGCGCGCTCCGCCGAATTTTCTTTGCAAATTCGCCGTCACTTTGAAAACGCCGCCTTTGCCTTTGACGCGTTCCAGATATTCTTCGCGCGAAGCGTCCGCCACGTCTTCGCCGAAAATCACGATGCGCGGATCGCGCTCCATTTCTTCGTGCAGACAGCGGTTAATCAAATCAACCATCGTTCCCGCGTTGCCGGAAAGCTCTGCGCCTTCTTCGGTGTCGAAATCTTTTGATGTCGGATCAATGTCAGGCGAAAAAACGTTTCGCAGAGCAGTCTCGGGCGCAGGCTGCGGGGTAGCAATCGCTATATCAGCTGCTTCATTAATCTGCGCGTCAACCTCCTTGCGAAGCTTCTCCAAATCTTCCGACGAAGCGATTCCTTCGGTCATCAAAAATTCGGCAAAAGTTTTGATCGGATCGATTTCCGCGTCTTTCTGACGTTCTTCTTCGGGACGATAAAGTTTTTCATCGTCGGAAAGCGAGTGCGAATACGGGCGAATCACTTTTCCGTGAACAAAAGCCGGACCCTTGCGTTCGCGGCAATATTCGACGGCGCGTTTAAAAGTCTCATAACTTTCGAGCGGATCGGTTCCGTCGCATTTTTGAATGTAAAGATTCGGGAAGCCTTCTACTAATTTGGAGATGTCGCCGCCTGCCGTGCTGACTTCGACCGGAACGCTGATGGCGTAACCGTTATCTTCGACGACGAAAATTACAGGTAGTTTCAAATTAGAAGCTGTATTTAAAGCTTCCCACCATTCGCCTTCGCTCGTCGTGCCGTCGCCGACCGACATATAAACGACTTCATCGCCTTTGAAACCGACGATTAAATCCTGTAATTCTTTGACTAAGGACGCGCGATAGCCGGCTTCAGCCGCGCCGACCGCGTGCAGCGCCTGCGTTCCGGTGCAGCTTGATTGCGACGGAACGTTCAAATCTTTATGTCCCCAGTGCGAGGGCATCTGCCGTCCGTGCGAATTCGGGTCGGCTTCCGCGCCGACCGCCGAAAAAAGCATTTCCTGCGGCGTCATTCCGAGCTGCAGCATCAAAGCGCGGTCGCGATAATACGGAAAAAACCAATCGTAAGCCGGTTTCATAGCCAGCCCCGCGCCGACTAATAAAGCTTCATGTCCCGCGCCGCTAATTTGGAAAAAGATTTTGTTCTGCCCCTTGAGCTGAATTTCCTTATCGTCAACGCGGCGCGAAGTGTACATCGTGCGGTAAAGACCGACAAGCGTTTGCGCGTCCAAACCGCCGTATTTTTCCGCCTGTTCGTTAACCGTTTCGGCTGTTTTTTTTGTCGCCTTTTTCGGAACTTTCGGCTTAATCGCCTTGGCGGTTTTCTGTTTCGCGTCGTGATCGAGAAGTCCCCCGTCGCCGATTGAACCTTCGGGCTTGATTAAAACTTCCGCGTTGTCGTCTTTCGCCGAGGTTGTTTTTTTGGTTATAGTCGTTCCTTTTATTCCTTTATTATTGCTGCCTTTATTCGTTTTCGCCGCATTATCGGCTTTTTTAGTCCCTGTTGCCATTTTTGATATATTCCTGTTTTGATAACGTTTTTGATAAATAGACAAAGTTATAAAATACCAAATATAAGTTTGGTGAGCAATTTAGAGTTGATCTGGTGAAGCCGTTTATTCCGCGTAGTCCAAATCCAAAGTCATCCGGTAATCCTGCGCCATTGAAGGGTGATTGTGCGCGAGCGAGACTTCGACGCCTTTTTCATAAACAGATTTCGCTTTTTCGCGCTCGCCGATTCGCTCGTATGCTTTGGCGAGCATTCCGTAAGCAGCGCCTTCGTCATCGGCTTTCGCGAGGTAATTTTCGAGAGTTTCGATTGTCTTTTGCCAGTCTTCCGCTTTCTGGTATTCATTCGCCAAACCGAACAAAACCATCGTATTTGCCGGGTCGGCTTCGAGCATCTGTTTGAAAACTTCGATTCTGTTTTGCATAAATTTGAAGATACAGAATTTTCGGCAAAAAATGAATCGCGTAATTTGAAAAATAAAGATTCCCTAAAACGCGCGAAAGACTAAATTCAGAATTTCCCTGATCTCTCGCGATAAAAAATCGTTTGTTTTTCTCTCTTTCGATAATTTCCTAAAATAAATTTTGCTGAATCGGTTGAGGATTTTCCGTTGTGTTTTCTTCGGGTCGTTCGACAGTTTCAAATTTCTTGTAACCCAACCGCTTAAAATGCAAATCGAACAGTTTTACGGCGATTTGCCAGTTTTCGGTTTTGCCGCTCATTCTCGCGCCGAATTCATTGGAATTCAAACGTCCGCCGCGTTCCCGTTTTATTTGATTCAAAATTCGTTCGGCTTTTGTCGGAATTCTTTCGTGTAATCGCTCGATAAAGTATTCGCGCAAAGATTCGGTCGGTAATCGCAGAATCGTCATAAACGCTCGTGTCGCGCCGTTTTCTCTCGCTTTTTCCAAAAGCGCGGGAATGTCCGGTTCATTGTAAGACGGAATCACGGGCGCGAGCGCGATTCCGACTTCGATTCCAGCGTCCGCCAAAACTCGCATCGCGCGAAAACGCGCGTCGGGAACGGGAACGAAAGGCTCGAAAGGCTTCGACTTTTCCGTCGTTAAAAAAGGAATCGAAAAATAAACGGTCGAATTCATTTTCGATAAAACATCAACATCGCGCGTGACGAGCGGCGATTTCGTGACGATTCCGACGGGAATTTTAAAATCATGGCAGATTTGCAGGCATTTTCTTGTCAGTTCGTAATCGGCTTCAACCGGCAAATACGGATCGGTCGTAAACGAGAAATTCAGTGAATCAATTTTTCGTCGGGCAGATTTAAGCTCTTTTCTCAATAACTCAGGCGCGTTTATTTTAGCGACAATCTTGGTCTCAAAATCCGTTCCCGCGCCGAAGCCCAAAAATTCGTGATAAGGTCGCGCGAAACAGTACGTGCAGGCGTGAATGCAGCCGCGGTAACAATTAACCGAAAACTTGAAACCCACGTCAGGAGAATTGTTTTCCGTAATTATCTTTTTGGTCGCTGTTTCTTCAAATACTTCAATCTTCGCGCCGGGAGGCTCGCCGATATATTCGGCTGAATATTTCAGATAAGGATTCGGAGGATTTCTAACGTGTCGCACAGATGAAACAATAATTCATCCGTTTGTTTATTGCAAGAGTTTTGCTTATTAAAAATTCAAAAAAAGGGCGCGATCCGTTCGCGCCCTCAACATATTATTTTCCGCTCGTAATCAGCTTCGCAATCGTCTGCAGCTGCATATTCGACGTGCCTTCGTAAATCGCGCCGATTTTCGAGTCGCGCCAGTATTTTTCGACCGGATAATCTTTGACGTAACCGTAGCCACCGAAAAGCTCAATCGCTTTTGACGAAACGGCTTCCGCTACGCGCGACGAGTAAAGTTTCGCCATTGCCGCTTCTTTCAAAAACGGAAGTCCTGCGTCTTTCAATCGCGCGGCGTTGTAAACCAAAAGCCGGGCAGCTTCGATTTCGAGAGCCATTTCCGCAAGCTGAAATTGAACGACTTGGTACTGATTGATTGATTTTCCGAACTGTTCGCGTTCCGCCGTGTAAGCGAGCGAGGCTTCATATGCGCCCTGCGCGATGCCGACCATTTGCGCTCCGATGCCGATTCGACCTTCGTTCAAGGTTTCGATGGAAACTTTGTAACCTTTGCCGACCTCGCCGAGAACGTTTTCCTTCGGCACTTTGCAATTATCGAGAATCAATTCGGTCGTCGAACTCGCTCGAATGCCGAGTTTGTCTTCTTTTTTGCCGACTGAAAAGCCTTCGAAATTCTTTTCGACTATGAAAGCCGTAATGCCTTTGTAACCGGCGCTCGGATCAACGGTGGCGAAAACGATGAAAATTTCCGCTTCGTTTCCGTTCGTAATCCAGAGTTTTTGCCCGGTAATCTCGTAATAATCGCCGCGATCAACGGCTTTTGTTTTCAAAGCGAAAGCGTCCGAACCGCTCGCCGCTTCCGACAAAGCGTACGCTCCGACTTTACCTTCCGCCATTTGCGGCAGGTATTTTTTCTTTTGCTCGTCGTTCGCCCAGCGCATAAAAGCGTTTGTCACGAGCGTGTTGTGAACGTCAACGAAAACCGAAACGCTCGCGTCAACGCGCGCGAGTTCTTCGATTGCCAGAATCGCGTTGAAAATTGTCGAACCGGCGCCGCCGTATTCTTCGGGCGATTCGATTGCCATTAAACCTAATTCAAAACATTGCCGAATTAAATTCGCATCGAGTTTTCCGGCGTGTTCCATCTGTTCGACGAGCGGACGGACTTCGCCTTCGGCGAATTCGCGCACCGAGGCGCGGAAAAGTTCTTCTTCTTCGGTCAAACTGGTTAAAGCCGGTTGTGAATAATCTTTTTCTAAAGCTGTCGCATTCATAGTATTTTTCCTTATAACAGTATAACTTATCGTGTAGATTTATTGTAATTTTAAGCCCGCTTGGTTTGCAAACCGGCGGTCGAAGACAAAAAGTATAAAATCGGCAAACTCTTCGGAAACACAGAGTTTGCCGATTTCGTTCTAAAAAGCTAGCATCTAAATAAACGCAATCGGCGGCAAGGCGAAACAGAGTGAATTCCGAAATAAAAGTCCAAATTCCGAAACAGCAATCTTCTAAGATTAACCCGAAAAACATCAAACGGCTGAAAGTTCTCGGTATTTTATTCACGCTTCTCGGAATCGGTTTATTCGTTTATTTCATTCGCTCGGTCGGCATTGAAGAGATTTTGATAGGCATCGGCAGGATCGGTTTCGGCGGTTTTGCGGTAGTTATTCTTCTTTATTTTGCGCGGATTTTGATTCGTTCCCTCGCCTGGAAACTTTCGGTTTACGAGCCTTACAAACTAGATTTGCGCGATACGATTCCCGCCGTCATAATCGGCGAAGCGATGAGCAGCATGATTCCGCTCGGCATTCTCATTAGCGGAACTTCGAAAGCCGTCGCCGTTAGAAATCGCGTGCCGCTCGTCGTCGGGTTTTCTTCGATTGCGACGGAAAATCTTTTTTATAGTCTGGGAACATCGCTGTTTCTCATTCTCGGAGCGTTCGGTTTTCTGCGCGCGTTTGAACTCGCCGAAGGCTGGGTCATTACGATTGACGCGCTGATCGCGGTCATTATTTTTCTGCTTTTTCTCGGAATATTGATGGTCGTTCGTCAATGGCATTTCGCCAGCGCGATCTGCGAATGGCTTTACGATAAAAACATCGGCAGAAACATTCTCGAAGACGGACGGCTGCACGTTCGGCTTTTTGAAAATTTCATTTACGGGTTTTACCGCCGCTATCCGAAAAGATTTCTTCCGATTTTTCTTCTTCAAATCGTTTTTCATCTGCTCGGAGTTCTCGAAGCATGGTTTATTTTGAGCAAAATCAGCGACCTCGTGCCGAGCGTTTTCACGGCTTTTTTGCTCGAATCCGTCAGCCGTTTAATAACGGTCGTTTTCAAACTGGTTCCTTTCGTCATCGGAGTTGACGAAGCCGGGGCGCAGTTTATTACCGAAACTCTGGCGGTCGGCGCGGGCGTCGGCGTAACTCTGGCGATCATTCGCAAAGGAAGAATTTTGTTCTGGACGGCAATGGGCTTGATTTTTATCGTCCAGCGCGGGCTTTCCTTTAAAGAAATCAGCGAAACAGCGGAAGAAGCGAGAAGCGAGAGTTAAGAAGTAAAAAAGAAATTCAAGGACAAACTATCACTTTTTCAATTTTCGTTTCTCACTTCTCGCTTAATTCAAAACTTCCAGAACACAGGCACTAAAAACACCGCGACGGCGAAAACGATAATCGTAAGAATCGTCCCGACCTTAACGAAATCCATAAATTTATAGCGTCCGGGCGTGTAAACCAGAATACAAGCCGGTTCGAGCGGCGTGATAAACGAAAATGAAGCCGCGTAAGTGACGGCGACGGCAAACGTGCGTGGATTTAAGCCTAAAAGTGTCGCGGTTTGTACGGCGACCGGGACGACGACGAGCGCGGCAGCTTGATTCGACATCGGCTGCGTCAGGAAAACCGTCAAAGCGAAAAAGCCGGCTAAAACCGCCGTCGCGCCGTATTGCTCGAAATTATTTCGTATCAACTCCGCCAGATAAATGTCCGCGCCGGTTTTTTCCATCGCGACGCCGAAGCTGATCATACAGGCGATTAAAACCAGAAGGCGAAAATCTATCAGCGAATAAATCTCGGTGTGCCGCACCGTATTTGTCGCCAGAAGAAGCAAAACGCCGAGCAGAACGCAAATCGCCAGCGGAATATCAACCGCGCCGAAGGTGACGACTTTAACCAGCGAAAGGGCAAGGAAAAGACCGAAAGCGGCAATCGCCCAACGACGTTTTTCCGTTCGCATACTGCTCGCCGATACGTCTTCAAGCAGAATAATTTCGCCGGCGACGACGTGCGGCTCAATCGAAGCGCGTTTTCCCTGCACGAGCAAAACATCGCCGAAACGCAAGTTTACGTCGCTTAATTTGTTGATAAAAGTTTCGCCGTGCCGGTTAATCGCTAAAACGGTTAAATCGTAATTCTGCCGAAAGTTAATCGTTTTTAAGGTTTGTCCGGCGAGCGGCGAATCGCGCATCACCATTACTTCGAAAAGCTCGACTTCATCGCTTTCGAGCACGCGGTCGTTGAGCATAAAATCGGCTTTGATTTCCAGCCCGACTTCTTCTTTAACGCGCAGAATATCGGCTAATCTGCCTTCTACGATCAGCAAATCGCGCCTTTCGATGCGTTCTTTTGCGCTCGGCGATGTTATGTGCCGGTCGCCGCGAATGATGCCGAGAACGTTTAGATCGAGTTCGAGATTGATATTAGCTTCGGCAAGCGTTTTGCCGACCAGATTTGATTCGGGCAAAACGAGCAGCTCGGAAATATACTCGCGGATGGCATATTGATCGGTGAACTGTTCTTCGCCGCCGCGTCTGGGCAAAAGGTTTCTGCCCACAAAAAGCATATACATCAATCCGACAAGCGCAGTAATCGCGCCGACCGGCGTCAGCTCGAACATCGAAAGCGGTTCCATTCCGTAACGCTGAATCGCGCCGCTGACCGCTAAATTCGTTGAAGTTCCGATCAGCGTGCAGCTTCCGCCCAAAATCGCCCCGAAGGCGAGCGGCATCAATAATTTTGAAGGCGCGATCCGCGCCTTTTGAGCCAGCCCGATAACGACCGGCAGAAACATTGCGGTCGTCGTCGTGTTTTTCAAAACCGAAGCCGAAACCGCCGCCAACGCCATTATCAAAGCCGTCAGCATAAATTCATTGTCGCCGGCAATGCGGTAAAGCCTGCGCCCGATTAAATCAACGAGACCGGTTTTTATCAATCCGCCGACGAGCACGAAAAGCCCGGCGATTGTAATGATAATATCGTTGCCGAAACCGGCGACGCCTTCCTGAATGGTCAGAACGCCTGAAACGACCAGCCCGATGACGAGCAGAATTCCGACGACATCAACGGGTAATTTCTCCGAGCCGAAAAGCACGAGAGCAACGAGAAGCAAAACCAAAGTAATAGCGATTGGCGACATAGTGTGTAAGGATAACAAAAAATTTTCGGGTTTGAAAAGACAAATTATTGACAAAAATTACAGCCCGAAACGCCCGGGTTAATGATAAAATCACAGCATCTTAATGCGAATTGTTTCAGAAAATAATAATAGAAATGACTCAGAAATTTCCCGAGCCGAAATTTATTCCGCTTGAATTTAATCATCTCGAAACAGAGGAACAAAAACGAAGAGCCGAAGAGTTTTACGAACTTTTAAGACGCCGCCGCACCGTGCGCGATTATTCCGAAAGAGAAGTGCCGTTTGAATTGGTCGAAAAGGCGATTGCCGTCGCCGGAACCGCTCCGTCCGGCGCGAATCTCCAGCCTTGGCGCTTCGTCGTTGTTAAAGATTCGGAAATAAAACGCAAAATTCGACTCGCGGCGGAGAAAGAAGAATATGAAAGCTATCACGGGCGAATGTCCGAGAAATGGCTGCGGCGTCTCGCGCCTCTCGGCACAAACGAACACAAGCCTTTTCTGGAAATCGCTCCGTATTTGATAGTCGTTTTCCGCATCAATTCTTTCACCGAAGACGGAGAAACCGAACCGACGTATTACAGCCAGGAATCAACCGGAATAGCGGTCGGAATGCTTCTCGCGGCTTTGCACAACGCCGGTCTCGCAACGCTGACGCACACGCCGAGCCCAATGCGGTTTTTGCAGGAAATACTGAATCGCCCGAAAAACGAAATTCCGTTCGTGCTGATTCCCGTCGGTTATCCTGCTGAAGAAGCCAAAGTTCCCGATATACAGCGAAAATCTTTGAACGAAATTATGCGGGTTATTTGAAGATTTCGAGGTATTCGCAAGCGAAGCGGCTGAGTTTCCGCATTCTATTTTCGTCTTAATTCCCTGATTCTTTTCAACATTTGCGGCGCGAGACGCGCGGTTTGAAACAGCGAACCGCTCGAAAAATATCTGGCGAATCCGCGAAAAGTTTCAATCGCGTTGTCCGAATAACTGAACCACCAGGCGTTCGGCAAAATCGTCACGCGATTAACGTGTATGTGCTGCGGGGCGACCAGTTCCAACAAGCCCAATTTGCCGTGCGTTCTGCCGTAACCGCTTTGCTTAAATCCGCCCCAGGGCGTTTGCCCGATGCCGTGCGTGTAGAGAACTTCGTTGACCATCACCGTTCCGGCGAGAATTTTTTCGGCGACGCGCTTTCCTTTTTTTATGTCGCGCGTCCAGATGCTCGCCGTTAAACCGAAGTCCGTGTCGTTGGCGAGTTCGACGGCTTCGCTTTCGGTTTTAAAGACGGCAATCGGAAGGGTCGGACCGAACGTTTCTTCGCGCATAGCGCGCATTCGGTTGTTCGCGCCGCTTATAACCGTCGGCTCGAAAAACGTTCCGCGAAAATCGTCGTTGCGTTTTCCGCCCGTCAATATTTTCGCGCCGTTTTGCCGGAAATCCGCAACGTGATTTTCGACCGTTTTCAATTGATTCTCACTGATCATCGCGCCGACATCCGTAGTTTCGACGTTTCCTAAATTTTGCCGCAGTTTCCTGGTTTTTTCGACGACTAAATCGGTGAATTTCTCGGCGATTGATTCTTCGACATAAAGCCTCTCGACCGACGAACAAGCTTGTCCCGAATTGGTGAAAGCGCCCCAGATTGCCGCGCTCGAAGCCGCTTCCAAATCCGCGTCGGCGAAAACGATCATCGGGTCTTTGCCGCCGAGTTCGAGAACGACCGGAGTTAAAGTTTTCGCAGCATTTTCCGCGATTTTTTTTCCGGTCGCGACGCTTCCGGTGAACATTATTTTATTAACGCCCGCTTCGACAAGCGCTGCTCCGGTTTTGCCGTCGCCGGTGATAACCTGCAAAACATTTTCGGGCAAACTGGCTTTTTCAAAAATCTCGCCGATTTTTATTCCGACGAGCGGCGTCAATTCCGAAGGCTTTAAAACAACCGTATTCCCCGCCATTAAAGCCATCGCCACTTCGCCGAGCGGGATCGAAAAAGGAAAATTCCACGGCGAAATTATACCGACCACGCCGAGCGGCTGGTAAATGATTTTTGAAGAACGTCCGAGAAGCCCGAGCTGTCCGATATTGATTTTTTCCGGCTTGAGAATCTTTGCCGCGTTGCGGGCGAAATGCCGCATTAAATCCGTAACCGGCGCAATTTCCGCCGAAAACGCTTCGGTCACGGGCTTGCCGGATTCGTCGGAAATCAGCCGCGCGATTTCGTCCATTTCCGTTAAAATAACGTCGCGGGTTTTTAACACATATTTCGCGCGCTCGGAAAACGATGTTCCGCGCCACGTTTTGTACGCCTGCCGCGCCCTCTCGACGGCGTTTAGAACCTCTCCGGCGGAAGTTTGCGCGACCGCGCCGATTTCTTCACCGGTCGCCGGATTATACGAAATGATTTTTTCCTGTTTTTCCTGCCTTTCCTGTTTTTCTTTTTTGTCCGCAAATGAAATAACCGCGCTCATCGTTTCGCTCTCCTTTTAGACGTTTGAATATATTTTACCCGTTTATTAACGAAAAATATAAAACTACTGTCACTGATTGGGCAATTTTACAAGTTTCTTTTGACGAAAAAGTAAAACTTGACAAAGATTTTGCAGAAGATTATTCTTGAAAAGTTGGAGATTGAAGAATGATTGACGAAATTGACACACAAATACTGAATATTATTCAAAATAATGCGAGAATCGCCAATGCGGAAATTGCGAGACAAATCGGGCTCGCTCCGTCGGCGGTTTTAGAGCGTTTGCGAAAGCTGGAAGAACGCGGCGTTATTCGCGGATATACCGCAGAGCTCGACGCAGTGCAGATCGGATTCGGCTTGACCGCATTCGTTTTCGTTCGCACCAACGAATGCGGCGACGGAACCGACGAGCTTTTGGCGCAGATTCCGGACGTTCTGGAAGTTCACGACGTTGCCGGCGAAGATTCTTATTTATTGAAAGTTCGCGCGAAAAATCCCGAAAGTTTGGCAAAACTTTTGCGCGAAAAAATAAAGGTTTTGCCGAACGTTTTGTCAACGCGAACGACTGTTGTTTTGCAAACGGTCAAGGAAACGGTCGCTTTGCCGCTCGAAGGCATTAATGACGATTCGGCTGACGAACAAAAACCGCGCGGCAGAAAAGGCAAATAAAAAATAAACGAAAAAATAAACAGAAAAACAAGTTAAGTCTTAAAGATTAAGAGGTTTACAATGCAAGGGCAGGCAGCAAAAACGAATTTTTCCAATCCCCGAACGATGTTTTTAATATTGGCGTTCGCCGCCGTATACATTTTTTGGGGTTCGACATATCTGGCAATCAAATACGCGATTGAAACTTTGCCGCCTTTTTTAATGGCAGGAGCGCGATTTGTTTTCGCCGGTTCGATTCTTTTAATCTGGGCGCGATTTACCGCAGATTACGAAAAACCGAAAAGCGCGCACTGGCGAACGGCTTTTATTGTCGGAACGCTTCTTTTGCTTGGCGGCAACGGCGGAGTGGTTTTCGCCGAACATCACATTTCATCAAGTCTCGCCGCGCTTCTTGTCGCTACGGAGCCGTTCTGGATCGTGCTTTTAAGCTGGCTCTGGCTGAAAGGCGCGCGACCGAATCTGAAAGCCGTCCTCGGCATAGCTCTCGGATTTTTCGGCGTCTGGCTGCTGATCAACGGTCAGACGGTGAACGCTGCGGCAGCGGATTCTGGTTCGATGCAGTTATTCGGAACAATCGCCGTTATCGCCGCCGCGTTTTCGTGGGCGACCGGTTCGCTTTACGGTCTGAAAGCGCCGGTTCCGAAATCTTCGATTTTAACGGCGGGAATGCAGATGTTCGCCGGCGGTTTGGTTTTGCTCGTCGTCAGCTTCATTGCGGGCGAGTGGTCAACATTTGATATTTCGGCAGTTTCACTGAACTCTTGGTTCGGACTCGTTTATCTGATCGTTTTCGGTTCGCTCGTCGGTTTTACGGCTTATAGCTGGCTTCTGAAAAACGCGCAGCCTTCGATGGTTGCGACTTATGCTTATGTCAATCCGATTGTCGCCGTATTTTTAGGTTGGCTAATCGCCGGAGAATCTTTTACAACGCAGATGCTGGTTGGCGCAGGCGTTATTGTCGGTTCGGTCGTTCTTATAACTTCGCACGACAAAGGCGGCAAAAATTCCGAAGAAAAATTAGAGATTCATCAATCAAACACTCCGACGGGAAGCCAAAAACCATTGTCGGTTTCCGCATAGAGTAAAAATAAATATAAAGTAAAAAAGATAGACAAGCAGGAAAAGAAAAATTCCTGATAAATCTTGTCTATCTTTTTTAAATTAATCTATAAAATCAACCTAACATTTGCTCGACAATTTTATAGCTTTGCTGCAAAGCGTCGCTCAATTTGCTCGCGTCGGTTCCGCCGCCTTCCGCCATATCGGGTTTGCCGCCGCCGCGACCGCCGACTATCGGCGCAATTTCCTGCACGATTTTACCCGCTTTCACCCGATCAGTTAAATCATCGGAAACGCGCACGATAAACGAAACTTTTTCTTCTTCGCTTCTTCCCAAAACAACAACGCCGGATTTCAGCTTTGCCAGAAGCGTATCGGACAGATGCCGCATTCCGCCTTTGTCCAAGCCTTCGACGGTTTTCGCCACGACTTTCACGCCGTTAACGTCTTTCGTCTCGTCGCCGTTTGAAGAAGCGGCGTCGATTGCTCCGGTGGCGATTTTCATCTTCAAATCTTCGACTTCGCGGCGCGTGCGTTTCAGTTCTTCCTGCAATTTCTCAATCGCGTTCGGCAAATTGTCGCGCTGCGTTCTGAGAACGCCGAGCGATTCACTGATTAACTGTTCGTCTTCACGAAAACGCGCGAAAGCGTCCAAGCCGGTAATCGCGCGGATTCGTCGCACGCCGGAGGCAATCGCTTCGTCGGAAAGAATTTTGAAACTGCCGATATCGCCCGTTGCGCGGACGTGCGTTCCGCCGCAAAGCTCTTTTGAAAACGTGCCCGCGCCGATGCTCAAAACGCGCACGGCGGACCCGTATTTTTCGCCGAAAAGAGCCATCGCGCCCGAACTCATCGCTTCTTCAATCGCCATGATGTTCGTATTGACCGGATCGTTTTTCAAAATCTCGCGGTTAACTAAATCCTCGATTTCCTTGATTTCCACATCTGACAAAGGTTGATAATGCGTGAAATCAAAACGCAGGTAATTAGGCGCGACGACCGAACCGGCTTGTTTGACGTGCGTTCCCAAAACTTCTCGAAGCGCGGCGTGAACGAGATGCGTCGCCGTGTGATTTCTGCGCGTCGCGTCGCGTTTTTCCGCGTCAACCTGCGCCGTCACCTCGTCGCCGACTTTGATCGAGCCGCGTTCGACTCGCCCTTTGTGCAAAATCAAACCGGAAACCGGCGCGAAAGTGTCACGAACGTCAAATGTCGCGTCAGACGAAACAATCGTTCCGCTGTCGCCGACCTGACCGCCCGATTCGGCGTAAAAAGGCGTATCGTTCAAGATAATCAAACCTTCTTCGCCTTCTTTGAGTTCTTCGATTTGCTGATCGTTTTCAACAATTCCGACGACTTTAGATTCTTCGAGACGCGTTGTTTCGTAACCGTGGAATTGATTCGCGCCGACTTTCCCGAAAATTTCGTGATAAATCGGATTGATTACCGATTTGCGTTCGGTTTGACCGATGCCGCTTTGTTTTTGAATTTCCTGCAAAGCCGCGTCGAATTTTTCGTTAAATTCTTCTTCGCCGATTTCAATACCGCGTTCTTCCATCGAAACGCGAATCAAATCGCGCGGCGTGCCGAAAGTATCGTAAAGTCTGGCTAGTCTAATAAAATCTGTCGTGTTGCCGTCAGCGAAAACCTCGTTTAGTTTTTGCAAACCGACCGTCATTGTCGAACCGAATCTTTCTTCTTCAAGCCGCACCATTTTGTCTATAAAATCGCGTTGCGCTTCTAATTCGGGATATGCTTCGCGCATTTGTTCGACGACGAATCCGCAGACTTTATGAAAAAATAAATCATTAAATCCGAGATGCTCGCGTCCGTGGTAAATCGCGCGGCGCATAATTTTTCGCAAAACGTAGCTTCTGCCTTCGTTGCCGGGCAAAATTCCGTCGGCAATCGCAAATGCGGTCGTTCGCGCGTGGTCGGCGATGACGCGCATCGCAAACCCTTTCTGCGATTCATATTCGTAATTTTGATCGGAAAGCCGCGCCGTAAAATCAACAATCGGCTTGATTAAAGTCGTTTCATAAGTCGAATGAACGCCTTCCATAACGACCGTCATTCGTTCGAGCCCCGCGCCCGTATCAACCGATGGCGCGGGCAGCGGTTCGAGTTTGTAAACGCCTTTTTCCGTTTCGATGCGATTGTACTGCATGAAAACCAGATTCCAGATTTCCATCGTAATGTCGCCTTCATCGGCATTTACCAGATCGGCGCGATTTTTTTCGGGATTTTCCGGCTCGTCGCCGAGGTAATAGTTGATTTCAGAGTTCGGTCCGCACGGTCCGGTTTCCGCCATTTGCCAGAAATTATCTTTTCGACCGAAACGCAGAATTCTGTCCGGCGAAGCGCCCGCTTTCATCCACAGTTCGGCGGCTTCGTCATCAGCCGGAACCTGTTCGTCGCCTTCAAAGACCGTGAACCAGAGACGATTGACATCTAATTTGAGTTCATTAACGAGAAAATCCCAGGCAAAGTTGATCGCTTCTTCTTTGAAATAATCGCCGAAAGAAAAATTGCCGAGCATCTCGAAAAACGTTTGATGCCGCGCCGTTTTGCCGACTTCATCGAGGTCGTTGTGTTTGCCGCCCGCGCGAATGCATTTCTGGCTCGAAACGGCACGCGTATACTCGCGTTTTTCGTTGCCGAGAAATACGTCTTTAAACTGGTTCATTCCGGCGTTCGTAAACAGAATCGTCGGATCGTTCGGCGGGAAAACGGGGCTGGAATGAACAATTTTGTGTCCGTTTCTTTCAAAATATTCTAAAAATTTACGTCTGATTTCATTTCCGGTCATAAAATTATTTTTCTTTTTGTATGTAACCTTTTTATAAAAAGGAAAATTTTAGCACAAAGCGGAAACGAAAGGCATCAAGCGAAAAAATGCCGGACGTTTTCGGCAAAAAACATCCGGCATTTTCCATTCAAGAAGGAGGTCAAAAGGTTTGCAACAAAAAGCCCCAATCTTTTATTTACAAACCGAGTCGGAAAGATTTCAAATGAAAATATTTCCCGCTCGCAGATTATATTCGCCGGAAAATTATTTTCGGATGCAGAGAAAAGAAATTATTTTAGACATCGAATTCGTAAATTATTTCGGGCGTTATGCAACAATCGAGCTTCACGTCAAATTCATTAGTGTCGGCAATGTTTTCGATTGGCTCGAAATAGCTCAAACCGATTTTTTTACAGTCGAGACGGCAGCGGCTTAAAAATTTATCGTAAAAACCTTTACCGTAACCGGCGCGCCAGCCTTTTCTGTCACAGCACAAAAGCGGCACTAAAACCAGATCAATTTTTTCGGTTTCGATTGTTTCGTCGTGCGTCGGTTCGGAAATTTGCCAATTGTTCAGGGCTAATTCGGTTTCGGCGGAAAATTTCAAGTTTTCGATTTCCCCGCTTTGAACATTGACGCGCGGCACCAGCGTTTCGATATTCGGGTATTGATGCCAGATTTTGCGAAAAACAAACGAAGTTTCGATTTCGTTGAATTTTTCAATCGGCACGAAACAGTGCAGATATTTAATTTCGGACAAATCGAAAAATCGAAAAAATCGTTCGGCTATGGCGCTGCTTTTTTCGATTCTTTCGGCTGGCGAAAGATTTTTCTGTTTGGTTAAATAGATTTTTCTCAATTCCGTTTTTTTCATTGGCAGTTTTTACGCTTTGGAATACTTCAAAATACGTTATAATATACAGAAAAATCTAACCTTATATTTTCCGTAAAAATGAACTCGTTTATGAAATTGAAATATACTCGCGCGTATCTGCTTTTACTTCTGCTGATTTTTCCCGTTTTCGTTTTTTCACAAACGCTCGACGAAAAGATCAGAGAAATTGACGCTTACGCCGAAAAAGCGCGCCGCGATTGGAACATTCCCGGAATGGCGATTGCGATTGTCAAAGACGACAAAGTAGTTTTCGCCAAAGGTTACGGCGTGCGCGAACTCGGGAAAACCGACAAAGTTGACGAAAACACGCTGTTTGCCATCGCCTCAAATTCAAAGGCTTTTACGACAGCGGCTTTAGCGATTTTAGCCGACGAAGGAAAATTGAGTTGGGACGACAAAGTTATTAAACATCTGCCCGAATTTGAGCTTGCCGACCCGTACGTCACACGCGAAATGACTGTTCGGGATTTAGTTTCGCACCGCAGCGGTTTCGACACGTTCAGCGGCGATTTGCTCTGGTACGAAACGACTTATAAAGATGATGATATTTTAAAGCGATTACGGTATTTGAAGCCGAAAACAAGTTTCCGAACCTCTTACGGTTATCAAAATCTGATGTTTATCGTTGCCGGAAAAATCGTCGAGCGCGTTTCGGGAAAAACCTGGTCACAGTTTGTCGGCGAGAGAATTTTGACGCCTTTGGGAATGTCTCGAACAACGACGTCAGTCAAAGATTTAAAGGACAATTATTCAATGCCGCATAACGAATCGGGCGGAACGCTTCGGGTTTTGCATCTCGGAAATGTAGATGGCGCGACGGCTGCGGCGGGACTGAATTCGAGCGTCGCGGACGTTGCGAAATGGCTTCGTTTGCAGTTAGCGCGCGGAAAATACGAAGGAAAACAGATTTTTACAGAAAAACAATCGTGGGAAATGCAGCAGCAAAATCTGGCGATTCTGATTAGTCAGGGAGGCGCGAAATTTATTCCTTCGAGACATTTTTACGGCTACGGTCTCGGCTGGTTTTTGTGGGACTATCACGGTCGCAAAGTCGTTTCGCACGGCGGCGGGCTTGACGGAATGATTTCGGAAACGGCGATGATGCCAGAAGAAAATCTCGGACTCGTCGTGCTGACGAATTCCGAAACGCCGGTTAACGTCATTATGCAAAACAAGATTTTCGATGTTTTTGTGAACGCGCCGAAGCGCGACTGGAGCGCCGAATATCTCGAACGCACGAAAGCCGGAAAAACTGCCGAAGCGGAAGCGCAGAAAAAACTCGAAGCGTCGCGTGTTAAGAACACGAAACCGAGCCTTTCGCTGAGCGATTACGCTGGAACTTATACAGGTCCGCTTTACGGCGACGTTAAAATCGCCGAAGAAAACGGCAAACTCGTTTTGCGAATGATTCCTTCGCCGAATTTCGTCGCCGATTTGGAGCATTGGCATTACGACACTTTTCGCATCAAATGGCGTCCGACAGTGGCTTATAATTTCCCGCCCGGATTCGTCACTTTTACGATTGACAAAAACGGCAAACCGGACGAAATAAAGATTGATCAGCCGAATAATGATTTTTGGTTTTATGAGCTGGAATTGAAAAGAAGCAAATAATTTTCGCAAACTCGACAAAATCTTGTTCTTTGTGTCAAAATTCCATATACATTAACAATTTAAATAAGATAAGCACAATAAATTTCAAGGAGATTACACACCATAAATGTCAGAAGAAGCAGTAAGAGCGGCTGAGTCAAACGAAACGACCGGCGAAGAGACAACAGCCAATACGGAAGACGTTTCTTATCACGCGGTAGAAAAAGAAGGAAACGTCACGGCAATTTGGGAAATGCAGGGTCCGAAACACATCCGAACCATTGATCCGCGTTCGTCCGAAGGCAAACAAATCCTGGCTCTGTTTGAAACCGCCGGGTAAGCGGCAAAATATCAGAAACAAACCGACACGAAGCTTTTCGTAAACATCAGTTTTCGAACGGGTTCGTGTTTTTGTATTTGTTTTTACTCTTGTTTTTGTATTTGTTTTCGCATTTAAGTAATCGAGCAAAATAATTTTGCAGTCGAAAAGTTACTTTTACCGTGAAACAGCTTCGCCGCCCGGACGATAGCGGCGTTCGAGATTGCGCTTGATTTCTTTAAGCTCGAACCAAGCCGGTTTGTATTGTTTCGTCGAATACAACTCCGCCTGATCGAAAAAATGAGGCGAGTTCGGATTCGCACTTTGACCGAAGACGAGCAGCGAACGCGCAGATACGCGCGGAGCGAATTCGACAATCGCCAGATACGAGTTGCCGCTGACGCCATATCTTCTCTTTTGTCCGGCGTCGCGCCGAGTGTTAAAGGTAAAAATAGTTCCGACTAAGCCGGTTGCGCCGGGAATGGAAACACTCGGTTTCGCGTCGTCAAATTTTTCCTGCGTTCCACTGGTGTGAATGCGCTGCAAACGATTGATTTCTCCCCACGCAACTTGCCATTTGCCGAAATCGCTTTGTAAATCGTTCAAAACCTTTTCAAAACTCTCAATTTTCGCTGCGGCGTCAATTTTATTTAATTGTTCGCCGAGCGTCGCCGGCGCGGTTTGGTTGTCGTCGGTCTGCCGGGCGGCACGTTCCCGATTCGCTCTCTGCAATTGCTCGAAATACAGCATAAAAAGCGTCGTCGGCACCGAGTCAATGCGGCTTTCGTAATTCCAGGATTTCAAAACCGCAATCGGTTCGGCGAGTTTGCTTGCTTTCTCAGTTTGCGTTTGTCTTGACTTTTCCCAAATTGAAACGAGTTCGGGCACCAAAGTTTCGGCTAAAATAATATGCGTGTTAAAAGACGCAGTTTCCCATTCTTCAAACGTAAACTTCTCTTTCGACGAAAGAATGCGCCGCGACATCTGAGCGCGCGGAGTGTCGAGATCGGGCGCCATATAAACCGGATGTTTTGAACGGTCGGGATTATCAGTGCTCGAGGTGAGAAACGGCGTCGAGTTGCAGTTTTGAATCCAGCCGGAAGAAGGATTTGTAACTTGCGGCAGCTCGCTCAATTCGTGATAACTTTGCCAATCCGTCTCGGGGTTGCTGCCGTCAACCGGTTTCGACCAATCATATTTTGTCGAACGGCGGGGCATCGCGTTTCCGTGCAGATAAAAAATATTCCCCTTTCGGTCGGCATACATCGTGTTCGATCCGGTCAACCGGCGCTGTCGCATCGCCGATTTGAATTCACCGAGCGAGCGCGAACGAGCCATCGCCCATTTTTGCTCGAATAATCTGCCTCCGACCTCGACTGACGCAGCGCGAACGGCAAGAGATTTGCCGTCACGAAGCGCAATAACAGGACCGTGATGCGTTTTGCGAAACGTAAACCGCTTCGTTTCCATTTTGCCTTGATTGTTCACCAAAACTTCATCCGTCCATTCGACGGCGCTGCGATAACCGTTGCCGTAACGATAACCGAGCGAATTTTTCGGATCATCGAAAGTTTCGATGTAAACATCGGTCGAATCGGCGCCCGAATTTGTGTGGCTCCAGCCCAAAACCTCGTTATGCCCCGTCCAGATATAAGGCATACCGAGCATCGAAAAACCCGATACGTTCAAGCCCTGTTTGCTGTGCAGATGCGCTTCGTAGCGCTGACCGCCGCCGAAAAAACCGACGTGCGGATTGATAAACAAAAGAGCGTGACCCGAAGCGCTTTTTTTCGGGCTGACCGCCCACATATTCGAGCCTTCCGGCTCGGCTGATTCGCCCGAAGATTGATTCTGCGCGGGAGACGCCGGAAGCTCTTTGAACAACTCGCGCACTTCCTGCGTTCTGATTCCCAGAGAGCCTAACGACGGCGCGCCGGTGATCAACGGAAACCACGGTTCATAGCGTTTGATAAGTCTCGGACGAACTTCCGGGTGGCGTTCAAGATAGAAGTTTATTCCGGCGGCGTAGGCATCGCATAATTTGCGAATTGCCGGGCTTAAAAGTTTGTAATCTTCCTGTGCGCGGCGGGTAATTTCAAACAGACGCGCCATTAAATCGGCTGTAAGGCGAGATTCTCCGTAAATTTCCGACGCGCGCCCGAGTTTGTTGATGTGATCTTCTTCCAATTGCCAGAAATTATCTTCGGCTTGGGCGTACATCAAACCGAAAACAACGCTCGCGTCGCTGTTTCCGTAAATGTGCGGTACGCCGTAATAATCCCGGTAAATTGTCACCGAACGCGCGAGTTCAGCAGCTTTGCTTTTCGCCGACACATTGCTGCTTTGCAACATTAAAACGGCAAAAACGAGAATTACGGTGACTTTTACTTTGATTGATAAATTTATAAAAAATGACATTTATTTGCCTCTGTGTCAGAAAACTGCGCATTTAGCGATCAAACACAATTTTATTCGAGATATTCGGGTTTTGCTATCAAAGCGATTTTTTTAGCGACTTACGAATCAAACCGTTTCATCTATTTTATTTAACCCGTTTTTTATGAGATTTATATAAATATTTCATCCGCAGAGCTGTTTATTTTCACTAAAATCGAATTTCAAGATGATTTCTCTGCTGTATTTTTCCTTATTAGCTCAAAATCAGCTCAAAAATTTGAATTTTTTGTGTAACTTTTGACGAAAGTATTGCGTATATAAGTTCGCGCAGCAATAAATACGCCCGTTAATTTCTACAATTCGACCGATTTTTCAGAGAAAATCGTTTCTCTGGAAGGTTGCCGTTTGTATTGATTGTTGCGAAAGTGCTGAGCGATTTTCAACCGCCCGCTCGTCTTTTTGGCGGCGGATAAAGTTTTGCCAACGTTAAATTTTCCGGAGAAATCAAAGTGAACAAAATCATTCTGAACATTTTTATCTTACTAGCCTTTTTTGTGCCGTCTTTGGCGCAGGGCGACAAACCGACTTTGTATCGGCAGCCGGCGATCAGCCGCAGCGAGATCGTTTTCTCGTATGCCGGAGATCTGTGGATCGTTCCCCGCACCGGCGGCGACGCGAGACGTTTGACCACCGGCGTCGGAATCGAGACCAATCCTTATTTTTCGCCGGACGGAAATCAGATCGCATTTACCGGCGAATACGACGGCAATGTTGACGTTTACATCGTTCCGACGGCGGGCGGCGTTCCGAAACGTTTGACTTATCATCCGGCGCTCGACGAGGTTTCCGGCTGGACGCCAGACGGCAGAAGCGTTTTATTTTCTTCGACGCGCGATAGCAGCTCGAACTTTTCGCGTCTTTACACTTTCAACATTGACGGCGCGGGTTTGCCGAACGAAATTCCTTTGCCGATGGCTGATCGCGGCTGGCTTTCACCGGACGGAAATTTTGTCGCTTACGAACCGCTTTCGCAATGGCAGCCGGATTGGAAACGTCATAGAGGCGGGCAAACGCAGCCGATTTGGATCGCACGCCTTTCGGATTCGACGATTGAAAAATTGCCGCGCGAAAACTCGAACGACAAATGCCCGATGTGGATCGGCGACAAAATTTATTTTCTCTCAGACAGAAACGGTGGCACGGTCTCGCTTTTCTCATTCGACACGAAATCGAAAAAAGTCGAACAAATTGTTGAAAGTAAAGGACTCGACATCAAATACGCTTCGGCGGGCGCGAACACGATTGTTTACGAACAATTCGGCACGATTTACACGCTCGACGCGGGCTCGAAAAATCCTAAAAAAGTAAATATTCGCGTTGCGGGAGATTTTCCCGGCGTTCGCCCGCGTTATGAAAAAGTCGGCGGTCGAATTGCAAGTGCCGCTGTTTCTCCGACCGGCATCCGCGCCGTTTTTGAAGCTCGCGGCGAGATCATTTCGGCTCCGGCAGATAAAGGCGACACGCGCAATTTGACGAACACGACGAACGTTATGGAACGCGATCCCGCGTGGTCGCCGGACGGAAAATGGATCGCTTATTTCTCAGATGAATCCGGCGAATACGCTCTGCATCTGCGCGATCAAACCGGAATGGGCGAGGTCAAAAAGATTACGCTCGCGGACGGCAAACCGGGATTTTTCTCTTCGCCCGTTTGGTCGCCCGACAGCAAGAAAATCGCTTACAACCGCAATGACGTAACGCTCTGGTATGTAGATGTCGAAAAAGGCACGAATGTCAGGGTTGACCAAAACACTTTCGGCGATTTCGGCGACGTAATGGAGCCTTCGTGGTCGCCCGACAGCCGTTGGATTTCTTATGCGAAACAACTCGACAATCGCCTGAGGGCAGTTTATTTGTATTCGGTTGACAAAAGTCAGACGAATCAAATTACGGACGGTTTAGGCGATGCGCGTCACGTCACCTTCGATAAAAGCGGAAAATACGTTTATTTTACCGGAAGCACAAACGTCGGTCCGACGATCAGTTTCGCAGACCTTTCGGGAATCGCGCATCAAACTTCGCGCAACGTTTACGCAATCGTTCTGCGAAACGACATTCCTTCGCCGCTCGCACCGGAAAGCGACGAAGAAAAGATTGCGCCGGAAAAGAAAGATGAACCGCCGGTAACGCTGCCGTCAGTAACGCCTTCGCCCGCGCCTTCCGCGTCGCCAACCGCGTCGCCCGGCGAAACTCCATCGGCGACATCGGCGGCAACGCCAGCCGAACAGCCTAAGCCGGCGGCACAGCCGAAAAAAGAGCCGGAACCGACGCGCGTTGATCTGGAAGGAATTGACCAGCGCGTAATTTCGATTTCGCAAATTCCGGCGCGCAATTTCAACGGTCTTTTTGCCGGAAAGCCGGGAATTATTTATATCACGGAAATTCCCGTCGCGCCGCAAACCGGACCTTTCGGTTTGACGCTGCATAAATTCGATCTGGAAAAACGCAAATTCGAAGAAGTCAAAACAGGCGTTAACAATTTCCGCGTTTCGGCGAACGGCGAAAAAATGCTTTTTCAGCAAGGTCCGGCTTGGAATTTGATTTCTACAACACTGCCCACTCGTCCTGGTGAAGGAATCGTTAAAACAAACGATATGGAAGTTTACGTTGACCCGCGCGTTGAATGGAAACAGATGTTCAACGAAATCTGGCGCGGCGAGCGAGACTTCTTTTATGATCCGGGCACGCACGGGCTCGACATCGAAAAAGCCAAAAACTTGTACGCGCCTTACGTTGAAGCAATCGCGCATCGCGACGATTTGAATTATCTGTTCCGCGAAATGCTCAATCAAATCGGCGTCGGACATATGTTTATCGGCGGCGGCGATCAGCAGCGACCGAATTTCGTTCCCGGCGGATTGCTCGGCGCGGATTACCGCATCGAAAACGGGCGTTATCGTTTTGCCCGCGTTTACAACGGAGAAAACTGGAATCCGCAGCTTCGAGCGCCTTTGACCGCACCGGGCGTCAACGTCAAAGCCGGCGAATACTTAATCGCAGTCAACGGACGCGATGTAAAAGCCACCGACAACATTTATCAAATGTTTGAAAGCACCGCCAACAAACAAATCGTTATTAAAGTTGGCGCAAGCCCCGACGGTAAAGATGCGCGAGCAGTGACGGTCGTTCCAACAGCAAATGAAAGTGGCTTGAGAAATTTAGCCTGGATCGAAGACAATCGGCGTAAAGTTGACCAGATGAGCGGCGGAAAGCTCGCATACGTTTACATTCCGAATACGAGCGGAGCCGGTTACACCAGCTTTAACCGCTATTTTTTCGCGCAGACGAACAAACACGGCGCTGTAATTGACGAACGCTTCAACGGCGGCGGTCTTTTAGCCGATTATGTCGTCGAGTATTTGAATCGCCAGCAGCTCGCGAAAATCGCTTTCCGCGACGGTAAAGACTGGAACGTCCCGGCAGGCGCGATTTACGGACCGAAAGCGATGCTCATCAACGAGCTTGCCGGTTCGGGCGGCGACGCGATGCCGTGGTTCTTCAAAAAACTTAATGTGGGTCCGCTTATCGGAAAACGCACCTGGGGCGGATTGGTTCGCGCTTCGGGAATTCCGACCTTGATGGACGGCGGCAGCATCCGCGCTCCGAACGGAGCAGTTTACGGTTTGAACGGCGAGTGGGAAGTCGAAAATGTCGGCGTCGCGCCGGACGTTGAAGTCGAATACGACCCGGCAGCGTGGCGGCAGGGACGCGATCCACAACTCGAAAAAGCGGTCGAATGGCTGCTCGCGGAATTGCAGAAAAATCCGCCGAAGGAATATAAACGCCCGGCTTACCCGGATTATCACAAAGGAACAGGTTTAGGCAGACCCTAACGATTTTGGATTTTAGATCTTGGATTTCGGATTGAAGCGCAAGTAACGAATTCAGTCCGAAATCCAAGATCCGAAAAAATCAGAATCTCAAAATTGAAATCTAAAAAATCCAAAATCCACAATTTAAAATCCAAAATTGAACGTCAGGAGAGATTATGAGAAAAATTATTATTACCATTTTTATTGCGCTTTGCGCCTCATTCGCGGCTTTCGCTCAAAACGACTCGCCGATGCTGTTTCGTCAGCCGACGATGAACCGCACGGATATTGTTTTCGTCTTTGCCGGCGATTTATGGCGCGTTTCCCGCAATGGCGGAGCCGCCGAAAGACTGACGAGCGGAACGGGAAACGAAACGAACCCGATTTTTTCGCCTGACGGAAACTGGATCGCATTTACCGGTGAATACGACGGCAATGTTGACGCTTACGTTATCCCGTCAACCGGCGGCGAACCGCGGCGGATTACTTTTCATCCGGGCGCCGACAGCGTTATCAATTGGACGCCTGACGGAAAATCCGTTGTTTTCCTTTCGAACCGCGCGACGGGAATGCCCGTGCCGAAAATGTACTCGATGCCCGTATCCGGCGAAGGTCTGCCGACGGAATTGCCGTTTCCGATGGCGGGCGGCGGCGCGTCTTTTTCGCCCGATGGTTCACGAATCGCTTATATGCCGCTCGCTCCGGCTTTTCAGCAGTGGAAAAAATATCGCGGCGGTCGCACGACGAAAATCTGGATCGGAAATTTAGCGGATTCGTCGGTCGAAGAAATTCCGCGTCAGAATTCGAACGATTTTACGCCGCTCTGGATGGGCGATAAAGTTTATTTTCTCTCCGACCGCAACGGGCGCAACGTCACGCTTTATTCATTTGACACGAGAACGAAAAAGGTAGCGCCGGCGATCAACAACAGCGGATTCGATTTAAAGACGGCTTCCGCCGCGCCCGACGCGATTGTTTACGAACAGTTCGGCTCGATAAACATTTACGAGCCGGGTTCGGGCAAAACAAACAAAGTCAACATTAGCCTGAACGGCGATTTGCCCCAGGTTCGCCCGCGCTACGAACGAGTCGCGCAGCGAGTTCAAAACGTCGCTTTGTCGCCCGCCGGCGCGCGAGCCGTTTTTGAAGCCCGGGGCGAGATTTTGAGCGTTCCGGCGGAAAAAGGAAACGCGCGCAATTTGACGAACACTCCGGGCGTCGCCGAACGCGATCCCGCGTGGTCGCCGGACGGAAAGTGGATCGCTTATTTCTCGGATGAATCCGGCGAATACGCTCTGCATCTGCGCGATCAGACCGGTATGGGCGAAGTCAAAAAAATTGCGCTCGGAAATCCTTCTTCTTATTTTTATTCGCCGAAGTTTTCGCCCGACAGTAAAAAGATTTTGTTTACCGACAAGCGTTTGAACGTCTGGTATCTCGACGTTGAGAAAGGGACGCCCGTCAAAGTTGACGCGAACACTTACGAAAATCCGTTTCCGGTTCTCGACCCGAACTGGTCGCCCAACAGTAAGTGGATCGTTTACACGAAACAACTGAAAAATCGTTTGTGCGCGGTTCACGTCTTTTCGCTCGATACAGGCAAAGCGACGCAAATTTCCGACGGAATGAGCGATGCGCGTTACGCCGCATTTGATAAAAACGGTAAATATATTTATTTCACCGCGAGCACCGACAACGGTCCGACGACCGGTTGGCTCGATATGTCGAGTTTTCCTTTTCAAACGACGCGCAGCGTTTACGCCGTAGTGTTGAAAAGCACCGATCCTTCGCCGCTCGCGCCCGAAAGCGATGAAGAAAAATCGCAGGATGAAGCGCCGAGAGCGCCTAGAGCGCCGGGCGCTAAACCCGAACCGGTCGTCGTTACGATTGATTTAGACAAAATCGGTCAAAGAATCGTCGCTCTTCCACTTCCGGCGCGCGATTATCAAGCACTTGTTACTGGAAAAGCGGGAACATTCTTTTTGCTCGAAAGCGTTCCGGCGGTCGGTACGGGAACGACACCGCAATTCGGCTCGACCGTTCATCGCTTTGATATGGACAAACGCAAAGCGGAAAAAATTCTTGACGGCGTGACTTTATTCGACGTTTCGGCGAACGGCGAAAAAATGTTGTTCGGACAATTTCCGGGGCGTTTCACAATCGCCTCGGCGGTTTTGCCGCTCAAACCGGGCGAAGGCGTTTTGAACGTCGGGGAAATGGAAGTTTACGTTGACCCGCGCGCGGAATGGCGGCAAATGTACAAAGAAGCTTGGCGCGTGCAGCGCGACTTCTTCTACGACCCCGGCTTTCACGGCTTGAACCTAACGACGGCGGAAGAAAAATATCGTCCTTTTCTCGAAAACATCGCCAGCCGTTCCGACTTAAATTACCTGTTTCAGGAGATGCTCGGCAATTTGACGGTCGGTCATCATAATGCCGGAGGCGGCGACGTTCCGCAGCCCACGCGCTATCAGGGCGGTCTTCTCGGAGCCGATTACACGATTGAAAACGGACGTTATCGTTTCGCTAAAATCTACAACGGCGAAAACTGGAATCCCGGACTATTCGCGCCGCTCACACAACCCGGCGTCAACGTCCGCGAAGGCGAATATTTAATTGCCGTTAACGGACGAGAAGTTCGTGCGACCGACAATATTTATTCGTTTTTCCAGCAGACTGCGGGCAAGCAAATCATTATCAAAGTCGGCGCAAACCCGGACGGCAAGGACGCGCGGCAGGTCACGGTCGTCCCGGTCGCCAACGAAAACGGTTTGAGAAATCTCGCTTGGATCGAAGGCAATCGCCGCAAAGTTTTCGACTTGAGCGGAGGAAAACTCGCTTACGTTTATTTGCCGAACACCGGCGGGGCGGGCTATACAAATTTCAACCGTTACTATTTCGCGCAGATTGACCGCGAAGGCGCTGTAATTGATGAGCGATTTAACGGCGGCGGATCGGCGGCGGATTATATGATCGGTTATATGAATCGCCCGCTGATGAATTACTGGTCAACGCGTGAAGGCGAAGATTTTACGACGCCGGTCAGCGCCATTTACGGTCCGAAAACGATGATTGTCAATGAATACGCAGGGTCCGGCGGCGATCTTTTGCCGTATCTATTCCGGCAGAATAAAATCGGCACTATAGTCGGAAAACGCACTTGGGGCGGACTTGTCGGAATTTATAATTATCCGGTTTTGGTTGACGGTGGACAAGTGACTGCGCCCCGTGTCGCTTTCCGCAACGCGCAGGGCGAACTCGACGTAGAAAATAAAGGCGTCGCGCCTGATTTGGAAGTTGACCTCGACCCGAAAATGTGGCGCGCGGGACGCGATATGCAGCTCGAAAAGGCGGTCGAAGTCGCTTTAGCGGAAATCAAAAAGAATCCTATGCGAAAACCGCAAAAAGGAGCTTTTCCGAATTACCAGAAGTAGAAGTAATAATCAAAACTTCAAAACGGAAACAAAACAAAAACGAGGAACGTCATTTTATTTGAGAATAATGACATTCCTCGTTTTTTATTAGATGCAAACTTAAATCATTGTCCGTAAAGACCAAATAATGTTGGTTTAACTGTTAACGTGTAAGGTCTGAATTCGCTGGCTGACATCGCGATAATTCACATTTATAGCGTAAACCATTCCGAAATTTTCTATCGCTTTTTCGCTGTCGCCGCCGGCTTCATAAGCGCTGCCGATTTCGTACCAGATTCCCTGTTTTTCTTCGTTGGTCAGATTTTCGGTTTCGAGCGCGCGCTTGTACCACATCAATGCGAGGTTCGGCATCTTTTTTTCCATAAAGCAGTGCCCCAAAAGATGTGCGCAGGCGAAAAAGCGACGCGTGCCGTCGTTCGGCGTAACCAGATTGATGGCGTCTTGAAATTCCCTTATCGAATCTTCCATCAAACCCATTTCCTTGTATGCAATCGCCATATGATAATGAGTTTCGTAATCATCGTCCTTCGCCGATTCGGTTTCTTCGAATCCCAGTTCGCTTTGAAAATCGCTGATAAAATCGAATCTGCGCTCTTTGGTTGCCGGTTTTTCGCGCCCGGAGTTTTCCGCGATCCGTCCAGCAAAACTATTTTCAGCGACTATCTTCGCGGCGTCCTCGACAATTTTTACCTGCGACATTTCTTCGTCGCCGAACTGCCGCGAGTTGCTAATTTCCTCGCGCAGAGCCGCAATTTGCGGGTGTTTGCCGTATTCTTCTTCCAGCGCGATTAGAGACTTTTCAGCCAGTTCCCTGTATCCTTGCGAAACGTAAAACTCGATGCTTTCGAGCTCTTTTTCGAGCTTCAGCTCGTCGGAAACGGAAAGTTCGTTTGTACCGCGTTTTTCCGTTGTGACGCCGAAATCCTGATCAAAAAAGCTGTCAGTTTTTCCGAACGAACCGTATTCGTCTTCGTTGAATTCTTCAACGATTTTCGCGCTGAACGTGTCACCGCTGAAAACGAAATCTTTTGTATCATCGTTGTAGTTGTCCGGCGCGGCGAAATCAGTTTGATACTCCCCGAAATCATTTGCGGCAAACTCCGGCGCATTATCACTTGTTTTTTCATAAGGTATTGCCGAATAATCTTCAAATTCCGTCGCTTCGGAAGCGTATTGTTCGATCATCAGCGGCTGACCGAGAATCGAAGGCTCGAAGCTGCTGTTTGAAAAATCGTACTGCGAATTTATTTCCTGCAATCGGCTCGCATAGCCGGCTTCGTGCGGGACAATCATAACGAGCTGCGAAAGCGCGTATCGCTCGTCCTCGATTGATTCGGCGAGACGCGCGCCTTCGGCTAATCTTTCCAGCGCCTGTCGCAGCTCGTTTTCATCGCGCTGCCAGCCGTAATAACGCACGAGAAGGTGAAGCGCTTCGACTTGTTCCGGGTTGCGGGCGAGAATTTCGTTCGTCCATTTCAGAAATTCTTCAGATTGCCCGCCGACCAGCAAGTGTTCCGACGATATCGAAAGAATACGCGCGGCGGACGATAAATCTCCGGCTCGCAGATAAGCCCCGACTAATTCCAGAAACTTCGGATAATTAGCCGGTTCCTGTTCGACCAGTTTGATGACCGCAGTTTCCGCGCCCTGCGGATTGTTCGTATCAAGGTAGCAGTCAATCAAAAGAAACAACACATCACGGTTCGACGGCTGTTTTTCGAGAATTTGTTCGAGG
>DASVQY010000040.1:0-58746 GCA_036388895.1 Pyrinomonadaceae bacterium
TTGTCGCGGCGGCTGAAAGTTTCGCGTTGGAACTGGAATTTAAACCAATGTTCGGCGGAGTCTGCGCTTACGTTGAAAGCCGCGTTTTTGCATCTCTTTCAAACGTCGGTTTGGCACTTAAACTTTCACCGGCGGCGCAAACGGAATTACTAAAATTGGAAGAAGCCAAACGACTGCAATATGAAACCGACTCGACTCCGAGCAAGCAGTATATCGTTGTTCCGCCGGAAGTTTGGACGGATAAAAGGGATTTAGCCGTTTGGCTCAAACAAAGCGTAGATTTCGTGACGGCGCAGCCCACGCCCAAGCCAAGACATAAAAAATAAGAAATTTAGAAAACAATGACCAAACGAAAACTTATTCTTGCATCACTTGCGCTACTTGTTGTCCTTTCTTTAGCAAATGTTAGTTTTCAGCAGCAAAATAAGCCCGCGTCGGTTGGCATAAAGGAGAAGGAAATGTTTCAAGGATTAAGAACTGTTATTTACCATGTAGATAATCTTGAGAAAGCCAAAGCATGGTACACAGAGGTGTTGGGAACTAAGCCTTATTTTGATCAGCCGTTTTATGTCGGCTTTAATATCGGCGGCTTCGAGTTAGGACTAGACCCTGATATGTCCGGTGTGTCAAAAGGTAATAATGCAGTCGCTTATTGGGGCGTCAAAGATGCCGACGCCAGCTACAAGCGGATGCTTGAACTCGGCGCGAAGAAACATAGCGATGTGTATGATGTCGGCAGCGGCGTTCGCGTAGCGACGGTGACAGACCCGTTTGGAAACGTCTTTGGTATCATCGAGAACCCACATTTCAAAGTTGCGACTGAAAAATAAACCCGCATCGAACAATTCAAAAGGCACAACTGCATTAGACAAAACAGTTATTTTGTCTAATTAGCTATTGGCTAAACTACTGCAAAGTTTGGCGACATCACGAAGGGGCGGAACACCAAATATTTTTTTATATTCGCGGCTGAAGTATTACGGATTTTCATATCCAACCTGAAAACTCGCGCTAGCAACGTCCAATAAAAGATTTGTAATCTTCCTGTCTCAAAAAACGCCCCTTTTTGAGACGTTTTACGATAATTTAATTTGAGAAGGTATTATGACAAAAATACTTGTAGCAATATTTGTTCTGCTTTGTCTTGATGCTTCTTACGCACAAAAATCTCATCGATGCCAAAAGTTCAAAGCGACGAAACTACTTGTTGGAACTGGATTCAAGGACATACGCCCGTTGATGGCGGAACTGTTAAAGAAATTCATGGCAAAAGTTGTTGATCCAAACGAAGAACCTATTTCCGATGCGCTTATTGAAATTTATGACAATTCAGATTTGGACTTTGACAAGCGCAAACGATTTGCCGCTTGTCGAGTTGGAGTAAACGGTGGGTTTCGTTTCAAAGGTTTGTCTCCCGGAAAATATGAGTTGCGCGGTAGTTATTGCAGAGGTTTCGACGCTGGTCATACTATTGTGACTCTTGAGCCGAAAAGAAAAGATGCTTCTAAAGCTAAAATTCTAGTAACTCTAAATATCAGCCAATAAATTATATCTATTAAGACTAACATTAGTGTCAAAAACACCTCTTTATGGCACACTCAAACTAGATCAAAAATAATGTCAAAAACGACCCTTTTTGAGACCTACACGGAAGAATTATGATTTACAAAATAATCCTCAAAAGTTGTTTGAAATTATTTTGCTTGATTATTGTTTTGCCTACTTGTTCCTGTAAACCTTTTGAGACACTATTCCCGCAAATTACAAAGGAAGAAGTTCAGGAAGTTAAAAATATTTGTAGCAACTTAAATCCTCCTCCTTCTTTCGTAAAAATGCGCCAGAGAGATAGTGTGAAGCCTAATAATGCCTTACGTTCGATACAGTATTCATCAATTGCCGAGCCTGAGGAAGTTGAAGAATATTTTGTAAATCTACTTACTCATTCAGATTGGATTTTCTTTAAGGGAAATCATATACCTAGAGATAATTTACGTTTTAAGAAAGGCAAATTTACTATTGATATTTCAACTGAAAATTTTTCTTTTATTTCAAAAAAAGTTTATATAGTAGATTGTTCGATTGGAATTTGGTAGGGCGAAAATCAAATAATTATCTGTGACAACAGTGTCATAAACGACCCTTTTTGAGACGTGTTCAGGGCAGAAGATTTAGCAATGCTTACATTGTCAGAAATAATTATCACATTTACGCCAATTCTTATCTTCTTTTTGCTGGCTTTAATCATTTCTTGGCAGATAACATTGACTGCTAAAGGAAAAGTTAGAGTTTTGAGTATCACATCGTTGATTATTTGGATTTTTTTGACACTAGTATTTTGTGTTTTTACTCTGAGCTATCTTTCCCCTCACGTTAGCGGTGGAGTTGGCAGTTACCTTTTGGAAGTATTGGTTTATGGAATTATTGGTTTAGGATTTATTACTTGCTCGGATTGGAAAAAGAATTTCTCAATAATAACAGTGTCATAAACGACCCTTTTTGAGACAAGAATTAAAAAGTTATTTGTTTTACCAAAATTCCGCTTTTGTCGGCTCCAATTTTTGTAAAATAATTGCTTGCAGTATTTTACAATTCCGAGGTAAATTTTTATGCGGAATTCCGTGTAAATTTTTACCGGCGTATTCCGTGTAATTCAAAGTTCGGCTTCTTCTCGTGAATTTGATACGACTTTAGAATTGCAGGAAAATAATATCGCCTGATTAAAATGAACGGTTTTATTAAATTCGCCTCCGGCTTTACAATTATCATTTTTGCAGCGACCTTTTTGGGTTGCACAAATTCAAGTCAATCGAGCGAAGTTAAAACTTCAAACACTGCTATTTCTCCTGCTGTTAAAACACAAACCACGCCGCAACTTACTGATGACGACAAAATGCAAATAGTAGTTGAAATCTTGAGGCAGGAAAATTTGCGAGACGCAAAAGACCGGAAGAAAAATGCACAAGACATTATCTATGTTGAAGGTCAACTTCCAGTAAAACAAATTCCTGAAATTGAAGATATCGAAGTCAAATTTATACCGTCCTTTGTCGAAGCAAAAAAAGAATCTGAAATTGTGTTCTATGAGTTTAGAGATTTTGAGACTAAAGATTCAAAACTTATAATACCTGTTATTTGGAACAAAAGAGATTCCTCTAGCGGACACCAAGCTATTATCGAGTATGAATGTCAGAAAACATCTGGTAAATGGAAAGTTGAAGGAAAAACTGTTGGTGTTTCTGTTTCAGAGAGTCACTAGCGATGGAAAGCCGAACAAATCAATGGACGTGAGGGCGAAACAGCTACTCTCTTATCAACGTCGCCTTTTAACCCTTAGCTTGCGTGTAGCTGGTTTCGCCCCACGTCATCTCAACCGTTATGCTTTCTCTTGGTGAATTATGAAAGTCGTTTTATTTACAATTTTATTTTTTGTTTCTTGTTGCTTGACTGTAACTGCTCAAACCATTTTTGATAGCTCAAAATTAACAGAAGATGGACGTAAAGCCTTTCAAAAACTTCTTTCAGCCGGACAATTCACGGTTGGACCTGCTGGTTATGGAGGATATTCCCAAGAAGAAAACGCCTTGCATATTTTACTGAAAGAAAAATATGCCGAAGAAGCCTGTTTGAGTTTAGCGGCTGATGCAAATTACAAAGGCGAGTTGTATGCTTTGTTAGGATTACGTTTTCTCAAATCAGAAGCGTATGTGAATGCACTCGAAAAATACAAATTGCGTCCAACGCCACCTGAAAGAGTTGTTTGGGGTAAGAAAGTTGGTCAAGGCGGAATTATTACAATGAAAGGATGTTTTTTCATGCGAGTAAAACTAACGGAAGCATTAGCGGAAGTTGAAGCAGGCTCTCTTGACAAAGAATTTGAACTAGACGGAAAACCGCCTAAAATATTGGGCAAAGCATAACAAGTATATTGGACGTGAGCGCGAAACAGCCACGTTGTTTTTTTGCTAAGTTACGTGTGCTTCGCGCTACGTCAACGCCGCCGTAGTGTGCTTTCGGGTAAATAAAAATTGTGCGTATGGCAGATTTCGCTTTTGAATGGATAACGACTGAAGGCGGACCGCTTTTACTTCTTCTCGAAAAACATCTTGACGCTTGGGATGGCACAGACGAACCTTCTAACGGGCGAATTGTTGAGGCAAACTTTCGTTGGAATCCTGATATTTCTGCAACCGATTATGACCGCGCTTGCGACGTAGATGATTTTCTTGGTGTGATTGATGTGGGGGAGGGTCAAGGAATTGTTTTCGGAGACAAGCCGCTTATGACAACTTGGCTTCCTTTGACAACCGAACTCGGCAAAATGTTTGTTCGCTGGGTGGAAGCCGAAAACGAAGCAGATTTGATTGAATTTGCTACAAGTTTTTCGCAAACTGATTTTCACGACACGCTCGTTTCTATTACAGTTGAAGATTCAGATTTAATTCTGTTTGCCGCTTATGAGGCTGGGCGTGATAACTTTGATGTTCGGTTGAGGATTGGCTTAGCAAACGGGCGTTACAAATTTTCAACGCTTTACGTTTCGGACAGATTAACGACGGTGCTTTGTCATCGCTTGAGTAAAACTTTATGAACAAGTGTTTTGATAATAACGCCGCACACAACAAGTCATTGGACACGAGGGTGAAACAGCTACTTTTTTAATGTGTCAAAAACGCCCCTTTTTGACACAACTTTTTGTGTTTATTTTTATATTTTACAACCCAATAATCAACGGGTTATAAAGGTTTTTTGTGTCATAAGTCGTGTCATAACTAAAATCTCATAATTAATCCCTTTTACTGACTTATGACACACTTTTTTCTTAAACAATTCAATTTAGGCTTATCAAATACTAAGTACCTGTTTTGAAAAACTCAAAAAACTGTCAGTTAAGACTTTTAACCATTGGGTCGAAGGATCAAGACATTTTGGTAGTTTAGTTCTAAAGATGGTGTGTCAAACTCCGTTAAATCTAGCGAAAATTAAAGCAACTCAAGCAAACCAAAACCAACTTTTCCTCAAACAAAACCTAATTATTTCTAACTTAAAAGAACCAAAACTAACTGCCATTTAGAACTCTTAATCCGCGGGTCGCTGGTTCGAGCCAGCACGATCCATTCCGAAAGCAATTGATTTTGAGTATTTTCACGCTTCTTCTTTAGCGCCCAGAATAAATTTCACTCGGAAACGAATTAAACGCCAATCATCGTACCCGTTCCTAAATCGGTGAAAACCTCAGAAAGCAAAGCGTTGCGGGTGGTTCCGCTAATTACGTGTGCTGATTTTACGCCTCGCTTTAGAAGCTGAGTGATGTTTTGCAGCTTCGGAATCATTCCGCCGGAAGCCGCGCCGCTGTTGATAAGGTCTTCGGCTTCGTTAATCGAAAGACGCGAGATTTTTGTTTCCTGTTTGTTTGGTTCAAGGTAGATTCCCGCAACATCTGAAAGCAAAACGAGCTTTTCGGCTTGCAGGCTGACGGCGATTTCGGCGGCGACCGTGTCAGCGTTGATGTTGAAGATTTGCCCTTCGTCGTCCGCGCCGAGCGAAGAAACGACCGGCAGGTAATCGCGTTCGAGCAGCAAATCGAGCAGCCGGGCGTTTATTTCCAAAACGTCGCCGACGTGTCCGAAATCAACTTTTTCTCGCGCTCCGGTTTCCCGATTCGTAATTTCTTTCGGCGGGCGGCGCTCCGCGCGAACGATGTTTCCGCCAACGCCGGAAAGTCCGACGGCTTCGATTCCCCGCTGACGAAGCGCGGCGAGAATTTCGGTGTTGATTTTTCCGGCGAAGATCATTTTCGCGAGTTCGAGCGTTTCATCGTTCGTGACCCGACGCCCGTTTATAACCGTTTGCGCGACGCCGAGGCGTTCCGCAAGCTCGCTCAACTGCTTTCCACCACCGTGCACGACGCACAAACGAATCCCGACTTGATGAAGCAGCGCGAGTTCTTCCGCTAACGACTCGAGATTCGATTTATTTTCGGTGACTTTTCCCGAAAACTTGACGACGAAGGTTTTGCCTTTGAATTTTTGAATGTAAGGCAGAGCTTCGCGCAGTAAATTTAATTTTTTATCGTTCATTTGAAAATTTCAGTCAATATCGCCTTTTGAACATGCAGACGATTTTCGGCTTCGTCAATCACAACCGAATTCGCCGAATCAATTACGCCGTCGGTGACTATAACATTGCGGCGGACGGGCAAACAATGCATAAAAATCGCTTCGTTTGTTTGCCGCATTTTCTTTTCGTCAACTATCCAATCACGGCGATAATCTTCTCTCTCTCGAATTTCTTGTTTTGCATTGCCGTAAAACTGAGAACTTCCCCAGCTTTTCGCGTAAACAACTTCAACATCTTCAAACGCTTCGGCGATTTCGTTTGTATATTCGACGCTTCCGCCGTTTTCTTTCGCTTGCGTTTCAATTTCTGCTAATAGTTCGGCTTCTAGTTCATAACCTTTCGGATGCGCGATTCGTAAATCGTGCCCCATTTGCGCCGCCGCCAAAGCAAAACTGTTCGGCACCGCCATCGGCAAAGGTTTCGGATGCCAAGCCCAGGTGAGCAAAACCTTTTTCTTTTGTTTGCCGAATTTTTCTCGAATGGTCAGCATATCCGCCAGCGCCTGACACGGATGATGCATTGCCGATTCTAAATTAATCAGCGGTTTTGACGCATACTTTTCAAACGCCGACAGAATCGGCTCGGTTCGCTCTTTTTCCCAACTTTGCAGTTTTGCAAACGTCCGCACGCCGAATGCCGAAACATATCTTTCCAAAACCCTAATAAATTCAGCTAGGTGTTCGCTTTTGTCGCCGTCCATTACCGCGCCTTCTCGATGTTCGAGCGTCCAACTCGTATTTCCCGGTTCAAGAATGACAGCGTTTCCGCCGAGTTCGTAAATGCCGACTTGCATTGAAGCGCGCGTTCGTAAAGATGGATTGAAAAACACGAGCGCGATTGATTTTCCGCTTAAGGGTTTCGATAGTTCTTTGCCACTTTTGAATCGAAGAGACGATTCCAGCAATTCTTCAAGTTCAATTCTGGGAAAATCGGATGTTTTAAGAAAATTTTTCATTTTTTATGCGACACAATATATTTCTTCGGGCAAATGTCCTTTTTCTTCAAAATGCTTTTTTATTTTATAAGTCAATGCCGCTACGCATCTTTCATCAGATAAAACTAGTTCGTTTTTTTCTAGTTTGTTTTTAGAATTATTTCTGGTTTCCAATTCTTTAAATCTAACTCAAATTCGCCGCCTACTTTTTTGCTAGGGATGTAATCTGGCTGGTAAAAATAACAGCTTTTGTAGTTGCACTTTGTCGTAAACCCCTCGACAATGAAAAATGCTCATTTTCTCTCTACTTTGACTTTAAAGCCTCAATCAACAAATCAAGTTCTTTGGTCTTCACGCACAGAGGAGGAAGAAGACGCAAGATTCGCGCGTCGCTCGAAGTCCCCGTGATAATTTTTTTGTCCAACAAATTTTTATGAATCGCTTTGCAATCTTCTTCAAATTCTATACCTAAAAGGCAGCCTTTACCGCGTACCCCGACGATTTTGGGAATTTCCCGCAAAAGCTGACGCAAATGATTTTCTACAGCTTTAGCATTTTCAATCATTTTGTCTTGTTCGATGGCTTCAAGCGTTGCCGAAACCGCCGCCATCGCCAGCATTCCGCCGCCAAAGGTCGTGCCTAAATCGTTGATTTTAATTTCTGAAGCGATTTGTTCATTAACCAGACACGCGCCGACCGGCACTCCGCTTCCAAGGGATTTCGCCAGCGTTATAATGTCCGGCTCGACGAATCCCGCTAAATCGGAGCCGCCGAAAAACCAGTTTCCCGTGCGACCGACGCCGGTTTGCACTTCGTCAAAAATCAAACAAATTCCCTTTTCGTCGCAAATTTCACGTAAACCGACGAAAAATTCCGGTGTGGCTTCACGAACGCCAGCCATTGATTGAATTGGTTCGAGCATTATCGCTGCAACCGAATCATCTGCAACGGCGCGCACGCTTTCTAAATCGCCGAATTCGGCTGAAATATGACCCGGAACGTTCGGTTTGCCGATTTCCCGGTATTTTCCCAGGAAAGTCGCGCTTATCGAATCAGCCGTGCGTCCGTGAAAGCCGCCGTTAAATGTAATGATTTTTTCGCGCCCCGTCGCCATCCGAGCCATTCGCATGGCGTTTTCGTTCGCTTCCGTACCGGAGTTACAGAAAAAGGTTTTAATCAAACTTTTCGGCGCCAATGAAGCGAGTTTTTCAGCAGCTTCGGCGCGAACATCGGAATAAACCAAATTTGAATAAAATAGCAGTTTTTCGCTTTGTTTTTTCAGACTTTCGACGACGAGCGGATGACAATGTCCGGTCGCGCAAACAGCGTGACCGCCGTATAAATCGAGATATTTCTCACCCTCGATTGTCAAGACCCAGGCGCCTTCGCCTGTTTCGACAGCGACGTTCATTTTCGCGTAAGTCGAGATTTGAGAACGTTCTTCGCTGGCGGCTATTGTTTCAAAACTTGTTTCGAGTTTGGTTTTCATTATTTATTCGCTACGGATTGGAACCGGTAAAAACGAGTCCGGTTTTTTCGTCCAGACCGAACATTAAATTCATATTTTGCACAGCTTGTCCCGACGCACCTTTGACAAGATTATCTATCGCCGAAAAAACAATCGCTTGTTTTCCTTGAACCGCGAAACCGATGTCGCAGAAATTCGTGGTTTTAACCCAATTAATGTCCGGCGAATTTTCGACAATCCGCACGAAAAAAGAATTTTCTCGATTTTGATTTTCAGATTTCGGATTTTGAATTTTTTCGGAACCGTGCGGGTGATAAAATTTTTTGTAAATATCCTTTAATTCCTCAATAGAAATTTCGCTTTTTGTCTCCGCATAACACGAAGCGAAAATGCCGCGTGAGACAGGCAGCGAATGCGTCATAAAAACGAAATCATTTTCAAAATTTCCGATTTCGCGCAAATGCTGCTCGATTTCGGGGACGTGCTGATGAGCGAAGGGCTTATAAGCGTAAAACGAATTCGAGCGCTGCGGATGATGCGTGTTTGCCGCTGCTTTCGCGCCTGAACCGGACGAACCGGTTTTCGCGTCCACAATGATTTTTCCGTTTAGAAGTTCGCTTTCGACGAGCGGCGCGAGCGCGAGCAAAGTCGCCGTCGCAAAACAGCCCGGATTTGCGATGTATTTTGCTTCTTTTATTGCGGCGCGTTTTGTTTCGGTCAAGCCGTAAACAAACTGTTTCTGCAAATCCGTCGCCGAGTGTTCGAGTTTGTAAAATTTTTGGAAAATTTCCGCGTCGGTTAAACGAAAATCGCCCGAAAGGTCAATAACTTTAACGTTTTCCGGCAAATGCGGAATCAGATTTAGCGCCTGTCCGTGCGGCAGAGCGAAAAACGCGACATCAATATTTTCGAGCGACGATAAATCTTCGGGCGATTTTTCAAATTTCAAATCCGTCAATCCGAAAAGATTTCTGTGCACTTCGCCGATTGATTTTCCGGCGTGTTCGTTTGCCGTTACCAGAACGATTTCGGCGTGCGGATGAAACAGCAAAATTCGCAAAAGCTCGCTGCCGCCATAACCGGACCCGCCGAAAATAGCAATTTTTATTTTTTTGGTCATTTCAAATTCTTCGCAAAATACAAATTCAAATCGCTCAAGATTTTTTCAATCTGTTTAATTTGTTTCAACTTCAGCTCTTTGTAAACGTTAGTCCATATTTCTCAAGCGGAGGCGCAGGGCTTGAAGTTTTATAAAGCCTTCCGCATCGAGCTGATCATACGCTCCCGCATCGTCTTCAAAAGTCACAACTCTTTCTTTATAAAGCGAATACGGCGAGCGTCTTCCTGTAATCGTGACGCTTCCTTTGTAAAGTTTAAGCCGCACTTCCCCCGAAACAGTCTCCTGCGTCTGATCGATCATTGAACGCAGAATCTCGAATTCGGGCGCGAACCAGAATCCGTAATAAACCGATTCGGCGAATTTTGTTCCCAGAGAATCGCGCAGCCGCATTACTTCTCTGTCCATCGTGATTGATTCGAGCGCGCGGTGCGCCGCTTGCAGTATCGTTACGCCGGGCGTTTCGTACACGCCGCGCGATTTCATTCCGACAAAACGGTTCTCGACCAAATCAACGCGCCCGATGCCGTGTTCGCCGCCGAGAAAATTCAGTTTGGAAAGCAAATCAACCGCGCCGTATTTTTCGCCATCAATCGCAACCGGCTCGCCTTTTTCAAAAGTCAAAATGATTTCTTCCGGATTTTCAGCAGCTTTTTCCGGTGATTTCGTGAGCAGAAATATATCTTCCGGCGGCGCTGCCCAGGGGTCTTCTAAAATTCCGCCTTCGTATGAAATGTGCATCAGATTTCTGTCCATCGAGTAAGGTTTTTCGGCGGTTGCGGTTACATTAATTCCGTGGTTAGCACAGTATGCGATGAGGTCTGCTCGTCCTTTAAAGTCCCAGTGACGCCACGGCGCGACGACTTTCACGTCCGGTTTCAAAGCGTAATAAGTCAGTTCAAAGCGCACTTGATCGTTGCCTTTGCCTGTCGCTCCGTGCGCGACAGCATCGGCGCCTTCTTTTTGGGCAATTTCGATTTGTTTTTTCGCAATTACCGGACGCGCCAAGCTGGTTCCCAAAAGATAAACGCCTTCATACAGTGCATTGGCTTTGACCGCCGTCCAAACAAAGTCTTTAACAAATTCCTCGCGCAAGTCTTCGACGTACAGCTTCGACGCACCCGTTTTCAAAGCCTTTTCTTCCAACCCTTCGAGTTCCTCGCCCTGCCCGACATCGGCGCAAAAACAGACTACCTCGGCGCCGTATGTTTCCTTGATCCACAAAAGCATCGCCGAAGTATCAAGCCCGCCCGAATATGCCAGAACGACTTTGTTGATTTTCTTTTCCATTTTTAATTTCGATTTGCGATTTTCGATTTATGATTTTTTGATTTTTGAAAGTTCCGAAGTTCGAAAATCAAAAACTTATTTGCTAAATATTTCCCAGATTTTTTTTACCGCGCTTTTTTGCGTTTTCGTATCTTTGACCGCGATAAAGATCGTATCGTCGCCGGCAATTGTGCCGATCAGTTCCGGCAATTTAGCGTTGTCAATTCTAACCGCTACGGCTGATGCCAGACCGCTTTCGCATCTCGCCACAACTAAATTCTCGCCCGCCGTCTCAAGACTTAAAAGACCGAAAGTTTGCGCCGCATCAGAAGTCGAAGGCAGTGCATAAAAACCACTTACCTTGACGATATTCATTTGCTCTAAATCGCGTGAAATGCTCGACTGAGTAACGTCGAAACCCGCTTCGGATAACAATTCGGATAGTTCCTCCTGTGTCCCGATGTTTTTTGCCTGTATGAAATTGCGAATCTTTTGCTGTCGCTTCTCTTTGATCATTTGACTCAATTCAAAACAATCTTATTGCCTATTTCAAATAAAAAAAACATTCAAAAATTTTGCATATTTTGTGCATAATTGCATAGATTATTAATAATTTTGATTAATGTCAAATGAAAATTCAATAAACCTTTGTCATCTCATTTTTTTGAAAAACTTCCCGAAATTTCCAAGCTTATTTTTTGCAAAATTTTTTCTTTCTCAACAATCAAATTTAACAAAGACAACACGGTCAGCCGAAAAAGCTATCTAAACTCCAGCTATAAGGACTTGGACTTAAAGTCACTCTAAATGTAATTATATTTGTACGGGTGCAGGGATTTTTCGGGTGTTTTTATTTATTCGAGGGGATATCGGAAAATTGTGGCAAGAAAAATTATTAAGTGGCTCTTGTTTTTTTTGTTCGGCGTGTTAGTGGTTATGGGTATTATTTACGGCTCGCTTGCCTCATCAAAAGGTGAACCCGCAGTTGAATATACATTTTTTCAACAGCAAAAGACTCGTCAATTAGCCATCGCGCATCGCGGCGGAGCCGGTCTTTATCCCGAAAACACTTTACACGCATTTCAAAACTCGCGTGATTTAGGCGTTGATGTTATCGAGCTCGACGTTCGCGGCACTTCCGACGGAGCAATCGTCGTTCTGCACGATGCGATGGTTGACAGAACGACCGACGGAACCGGTCAAATCAGCGAGATGACGCTCGGTCAAGCTAAAAGGCTGAATGCAGGCTTTCGCTGGACTTCCGATTACGGAAAAACTTTTCCGTTTCGCAACGGCAAAATCGCGATTCCGACTTTGCAGGAAGTTTTCGCCGCTCTTCCCGAAATGAAGTTCAATATCGAACCGAAACAAAGCTCGCCTTCGATAATCAAGCCTTTGTGCTCTATCATCCGCGAAAATCGGATGACAGATAAAGTCGTAATCGGCTCGTTCAACCAAACTATTCTCGATGAATTCCGGCGCGAATGTCCGGGCGTGGCAACTTCCGCCGGTCCATCGGAAGTCAGCAAATTTCTGGCAATGTATAAAACCGGTTTAAGCGAATCTTACAGTCCCGCGATGCAGGCTTTACAAATTCCCGAATATATCGCCGGAGTCCAAATTGTTACAAAAGAATTTGTCGATGCTGCTCACGAGCGCAATTTGAAAGTTCACATCTGGACGGTAAACGAAGCCGCAGATATGGAACGACTGCTTAATACCGGCGTTGACGGAATTATGACCGATTACCCCGATAAACTTCTGAAAATTATGAAAAGAGACTCAAAATAAAAGAATTTTCGGAGAATTCAAATTAAACCAGCTTAATTTTATTAAAGTCCTTTTGAAATATAGAACAAATCCGGCAGATGTGTTAATTTGTTCAATCGTTCTTGAAAGATTGGAAGGATTTTGATTAATGAATGAAAAAAACAATAATCCGAGAGCTGAAATTGATGCTATTGACAATGAATTGCTCAAACTTCTAAATAAACGAGCGGCGATTGCCTTAAAAGTCGGAGCAGTCAAACGGCACAACGACACGTCGCTTTGCGATCCGAACCGTGAACGCGAAGTCTTGAACAGACTGATTGCGCAAAATTCAGGTCCCCTGGACGAGCAAAACGTCAAAAACATCTTTCAAAGAATTATTGACGAATGTCTGCACGTTCAGCAGCGAACATTTCAAGTATCAACAGACAGTTCCAAACAAAATCAAACAAGTATAAAAAAATCGAATGAAGGCGGAAAAGTCGCATTTTTGGGCGATCACGGAACTTTCAGCGAAGAAGCCGCGCTGAATCTTTTAGGAGAACGGTGGGAAACAGTTTCGCGCCCGACGTTTGATGCTCTTTTTACGGCGATTGACGAAAAAGCGTCGGATTATATTCTGGCGCCGCTGGAAAACACTCTCGTCGGTTCGGTTCATCGCTGTTACGATTTGCTTCTGGAAAGTTCACTCTGTATCGCCGCTGAGATAATTCTTCCGATTTCGCATTTTTTGATCGGCTGTCCGGGCGCCGTTCTGGAAAAAATCGAAACAGTCGAATCTCATCCGGTCGCGCTTGCTCAATGTGAAAAATTTTTTGCCGAACATCCGAAGATAAAAAGAGTTGCCTCAAACGATACGGCGGGAAGCGTGCGCCGCGTCGTTGAAAGCGGCAATTTATCGAGAGCCGCGATTGCCGGAAAACGCGCCGCGCAAATTCATAATGGAGTGATTTTACAGCAGCACCTCGAAGACCATTCCGAAAATTACACGCGATTCGTGCTGCTCGCAAAAAATCCCGATTTTTCTGAAAAAGGCAGTAAAATTTCGCTTATTGTAAGGTTGGCGCACCGACCGGGCGCTCTTCATGACGCGCTCAGACCGTTTGTTCGACGCGGCATTGATCTGCTGAAAATTGAAAGCCGCCCGATAAAAGAACGCCCGTGGCAGTATAATTTTTATCTCGATCTTCAAGCCCCGGCGAGCGAAAGCGAGTTGCGCGGCGCTCTCGACGAAATACGCGAGCAAGCCGAAGAAGTTCGTTATCTCGGACGATATTCGACCGTCGAAGTTCCGAAGGACAAATAAATAAAAAACGACAAATAAATAAAAAACAGCTTTTATAATTTTCAAAAGTATGATTTTGATTCTAAAGCCGCATATAAATGCAGAAACCCGCGAATTCAAACAGCTGGAGAGTCATCTTTCCCGCTTGAACAGTATCGAAGTTCGCGTTCATCGCGTTCAGGGAACGGAGCAGACATTAACCGAGATTTATCTAATCGGAAATACCGCCGCGCTTTCGATTGAAGAAATGCGAAGTTTGCCCGGCGTTGACCACGTCGTCCGCGTTTCGGAAGAATACCGCGTTCTCGGCAGGCACAAAGGCGATACGCGTTCGAGTTATTTTGACTATCAAGGCGTTCGATTCAGCCAGGATACGCTTAATGTCTTCGCCGGATTGTGCGCCGTTGATTCGCCCGAAAGCGTCGAAAAAATGATGAAGGCTTTGCGCGATAACGGGCAGGTTTGTACCAGAATGGGCGCGTACAAACCGCGAACGAGCCCGTATTCGTTTCAAGGACATGGGAAAAATTGTCTGCCGTATGTTTTCGAGCTTGCCGGAAAATACGGAATCAAAGTGATCGCAATGGAAGTCACGCACGAATCTCACCTTGACGAAATAAATCAAGCGCTCGGCGCGACCGGTAATCCGACAGGCGTGATGCTGCAAATCGGAACTCGAAACACGCAGAATTTCGAGCTGTTGAAAAAAGTCGGGCGGCAGCAGGAATTTCCGGTTTTGCTGAAACGCGGCTTCGGAATTACTCTCGACGAATCGCTTAACGCGGCAGAATATCTCGCCAGCGAAGGCAACCGCAAAATCGTTTTCGGTTTGCGCGGAATGAAAACGAACATCGGCGATCCGCACCGGAATATGGTTGATTTCGCGCACGTCTCGGTCGTAAAACGCTTGACCAGAATGCCCGTTTGCATTGATCCGTCTCATTCGGTCGGTTCGCGCAGCCGTGGTTCGGAAGGAATTCTCGACGTGATGCACGTCACGTCGCAAGGCGTTATCGCCGGCGCTAATATGGTACTCGTAGATTTTCACCCCGAACCGACAAAAGCTTTGGTTGACGGACCGCAGGCACTTCTTCTCGAAGAGCTTCCGCTTTTCCTAGAAGACGTTCGCATAGCGCGCGAGGCGTACGAAAAACGTGTCGCTCTGCACGAAACAAAACAGTAAAGATTAAACTTTGTCACGCCAGTGCAGGACCTCGTCGCGCAGAATCGGATTTTGCTGGAAACTTCCGGTATGTCCCTGCGCGGCTGTCGCGCGCTGGATATGCCAGTAACTCAAACCCAGTTTGCCGATGGCGCGAATGTAATTGCTTCGCGCTCTGAACGCTCCGTTAAATAAACCGCCCAGAACCCATGCAGAGCCTTTGAATGCTGACGTTGCCTTTTCCGCGTGTTCCTTCGGAATTACTCCGCGAGCGATATCTATCGCCAGCATTTCCTTCAAAATCTTGTTTTGCCGGTGCATAACATAAAAACTGAAACCGACGAAAATCAAAAAGAAAGGAATCTGCAAAATAACGTAACCGATGATAAAGCCGCCGAGACCGCCGAGAACCGCCATTCCGTTCCAAATTGCGTGCAGTATTACCGCGCAAATATACCCGAGAACCGGCATTATCAGTCTGACAGCCATATTGTGCGACTCTCGCGAAATGCCGCAGCCGATTCCAGTCATCGCCGTGAACGTGACGTGTGCGAACGGAGACATAATGCCGCGCAGAACGAACAACAAAATCAAACCGCCGGAGCCGCCGTCCAATATTCCGCGCCCATAATAAAGCACATTTTCAACCGTCGCGAACCCGAGCGCGATGACGCCCGCAAATACGATTCCGTCTAAAATATCGTCAAAATAACGCCTGAAAAAAATCAGCAAAATTAACAATCCGAGACCTTTCGAGCCTTCTTCAAAAACCGGCGCGGAAATGACCGCACCGACTGCCGACGCGACATTCGGATCGCCGGTAGCCGAATAAACAACCATCCCGACGCCTGTGTTTACGACAAACGAAACAATTACGGCGACTAGCGCACCCCACGCAAAGGCGAGCGCCAAAAGCCAGAACGGTTCGGGATCGTATCGGTCGAGCCAGATCATCGGCAGCAAATAAAACATCGCCGGTATAAATGCGACAACCGAAGCCAAAATCGCCGCTCCGATCCCGACGCTGGCAAACATTATCAAAATAACAATCAATGACAGAAAAACTACTCCGAGAATCGTCACGCCGATGCCGACGTATTTTCCGGTGTTGTTTTTTTCCGGCTTGTTTTCGATTCGTCCCAAGCCCAAATTGGAAATCGAATTCTGTAGATTTACCGGTCTGGACTGTGCCGCCTGGTTGAACTGATTTAACTGGTAATCTCTGTAATTTTGTTGCGGCGGTGGCGGCACACCCGCCGCAACAACCTGTGTTTTGTCCGTCGCGTAAGAATCGCCTTCTATATTTACGGTTGCAGTAACGCCGTTTTTTCCGAATTGAATCGTGTCGCTGTTGTTCAGTTTGACGCTTTGTATCTGCTGTCCATTATGAAATGTCCCGTTAGTGCTTTGGTTATCAGTCAGATAAAAGCCGTCAGCTTTCGCTTCGATAAAAGCGTGTTGTTTCGATGCTATTCTTTCTGTCTGCGGGTCGAGCCGAACGCTGCAGTTTTCGCCGCGTCCGATTGTCAAAAATCCGCTTTCCAAATCATATTTTTGCCGTGCCAGCGAGCCGCTGGTTATCGTCAGAGATAATTTCATACAGCCATCATAAAAACAAAAAACCTAAAGTCAAGTTTCTACGCTCGACCTTAGGTTTTTTGTTTATAATTTACGTATTTTTATTTAGGCTGAACCGAAAGCGGCGAAGGCTTGTCACCGTTTTGCCCGAAAACGCGGGCGCTGAAAGCTCCGTTCGAACTGTTCAAACGATACCAGGCGTTCTGACTCGGACGAAATACGGCGTAATCGGATTTTCCGTCACCATCAAAATCAGATGGTATCGGCAAATCTTCTTCTAACCCGAATTTGACCACGGAGATCTGATTATTTTTTGAATTTAAAACATACCAGTTTCCTTCGGACGGACGGTAAACAGCAAAATCGTTTTTGGCGTCGCCGTCAAAATCCGCACTCAAAGGCTTGTCAGATGACAAACCGAAACTCGCCGCTTTTAACTGGCTCGAAGAGCTTTGCATGACATACCAAACTCCGGTTGAAGGGCGGTAAATGGCGATGTCAGCCTTGCCGTCGCCTTCGTAATCGCCGACAACCGGTTTGTCGCTGCTCAATCCCCACTTGAATGCTTTGAAACCCAGCGTGGACTGCAATATATACCAAACTCCTGTCGAAGGTCGCCAAACCGCAATGTCGGTTTTACCGTCGGCGTCGTAATCAGCAGGAACGGGTACGTCCGTGCTGAGCCCGAACGATACAGCGCGCGTTCCGCTCGTACTGCCTGAAATCCACCAAAAACCGGTTGAAGGACGAAAAATGGCAAAATCCGATCTTCCGTCACCGTCATAATCGCCCGTCACAGTTATATCTTCGCCGATGCCGAAATTCGCCGCTCTGTATGAACTATTTGAGCTGGACTCCACTTGCCACAATCCGGTGTTCGGCGTGTAAACCGACAAATCCGTTTTACCGTCGCCGTCAAAATCCGAAACCTGATTTTTAACCGGCGCGCTGACATTGCTCGCGTCGAGAATCAATAAACCTTCCTTTAAATCTCCGGCAAGAACTTTTTTCTGTCCCAAAAACGGGAAAACAGCCCAGTTTCCGTCATAAGTCTGCGGCAAAGAATTTTGCCGGGCGGCGCTTCCGCAAACTAAATCCCACGGCTCGCTTTCTAAAAGCGTTTGTTTTTCGGCTTCCGTCGGAGCATATTGCGCCTGATAAGTATCGTATTGACCGACGCGAACCGGATTTGCCGGATTTGAAATATCGAATACCTGCACGCCCGCTTGATACCACGAAACATAAAGATAATTACCCATCACGACCGGATTGTGCGGCGTCACGGCATTGATGTTCAAATCGTTCATTGAAATCCGGTTAACAAGCAACGGTTGCGCGGGATTGCGAATGTCATAAACGCGCACATCGCCGGTTCCGTTTAAAGTTTCCCGGCAGCTGTATAAATAATTGCCGTCTTCGCTCGACCAACTGCTGTGCATATTATTTCCGGCAGTTACGCTGGTTGCATCCTCGATATACCCAAGTAAAACCGGCGGCTGCGTCCCGATATTCGTAATATCGTAAATTTCGGTTCGCCCGCGCGTCTGCGAATTTCCCCAGCCGGAGGTAAACATACGATTTCCGCGAACGTGCATTGCGTGAACCCAACTAGCCTCCGTCGGGTTAATATCACGAACGAAAACAGGCGCGGCGGGATTGCTGATGTTAATAACTTTTATGATTTTGTTCGAGAATCCGTTGTAATTTTCGATTAAATAATTGCCGTGAACGACCATTTCGTGAATCGAGTTAAAACCGTTTCCGCTCGCAGAATTTACTACGCCTAAAAGCTGCGGATTTGAAGGCACGGACAAATCAACGATATGAACGCCGCCGCCGTTGCCGCTGCCGAAATAGCCGCGATTTCCGACAACAATGGCTTCGAGAAACTGCTGATTTCCGCCCGGGTTATACCAGGCTGATAAAACCGGCGCGTCCGGGTTTGAAACGTCGTAAATAAAAACTCCCCGACAATCAAAACTTCCCTGAACGGCGATATTGCCGTCGGCGTAAATATCCGCGAATTTAGAAATCGAATCAACTCCGCAATCCGGCGTTATCTGCGCTCGGAGACGAACTTTTTGCGCAAACCCGGAAATTTGCGCGCCGACGAGTAAAATTCCGATTATAAAAAACAAATTGATAAATTTCAGTTTAAAAAGGCTGAACTGATTCATTTGATTCTCCAAAATAGACTCGAAACAAAAAGGGCAAACTTAATTTTGATTCCGTTTGAAACAAAAAGCAAGACAATTTTGAGCTGTGTATCAGGCTTTAGAAGCAAAACACGGGCGAAAAGAAGCCCGTGTTTTGCATAATTTTATACAAAAAGAATTTACGCTCGCATATTTATGAAGCTGCTTGGGAAGCGTCACGCATAACAAGATCGAACGTTCCCGGCGCTACTTTACGAAAACGCCGATTGCGGTTCAACGAAACGGCGATGGAAATTGTCGGGTTATTTCCTTTAAACTCCATCCCGCCCGCGCACAGAAGATTATAAAGCTCGTTGACGTGCAGCGATTTTCCGGCTTCTTTCAAAAGCAATGTGCAGGCTTGCGTGATCGTCCGGTCTACAAAACGGTGGCTGATCGGCTCGATGTTGGAGCTCACCGAAGGCACGTTTCGCAAATTGTTGATGTAAGAGACCGAGTTGTTGCGGTAATTATAGTTTTGCTGCGGGTTATGATTTTGAGGCGCGTTTTGGTTTTGGGGCGCGTTTTGATTTTGCAGCGCATTATTGTTTTGCTGATGGTTATGGCTAATTTGAGCGTTTCGCGTATAACGACGCACTTCGGGCAACATCTCGTAGTCGTCCTCCTGGTCGTAATAAGATTTTTTGTTAGTCTTCCAGGATTTATTGCCAGTTCGCATCGTCGAAAAAAGACTGTCAATCGCTTCTTCGGTTTTCTCGGCGCTGTTTTGCAAGGCTTCAATTTCCGTTCGCAAAACTTCCGCTTCGCCCTCGACTTCGCGCAGCCGCGCTAAAAGGCGATTTTGCGCGTTTCGCGTTTGCCGCAAACTTTGCTCGAGCGTCGAGATCAAATTTTCTTCGTTTAACATAACTTTCAACAAAATATCCCTTAAACAATAACTTTAACCAGCCCTTTTAACTCACGACAAGCGAATGAGTTAAGAATATATAAAGAATTTAAATACGCTTTTTTAACTTTATTTCCTTTTTATTTGTTACGCTCGATCATATAACTCGAAATCTCAGCCAACGCTTCACGATACTCTGTTTCGGGCAGAAATTCAAGATTTTTACGAGACCTCTCGGCGTATTCATAAGCTCTCTGCCGGGTTTCTTCGAGCGTTCCGTGTTTTTCCATCAACTCTAAAATCATTTCGCGCGAAACGCTTTCATAATCGCCGTCGCGCATTATTTTCTCAAGTTGAGCTTTAACCTTCGGCTCTTTTCTAATCAAAAGTATTAAGGGAAAAGTAATTTTTCCTTCCAGCAAATCGGCGCCGGCGGCTTTTCCGAGCACTTCTTCCTCAGCCGTAAAATCCAGAGAATCATCGGCTAATTGAAAAGCGACGCCGAGATTTATTCCGTATTCGCTCAATGCTTTCTGACGTTCGGCGGAGGCATTTCCCAAAAGCGCGCCGATTTCGCAGCAAGCCGAAAAAAGATATGCCGTTTTACGCCGGAGAATGTCGAAATACTCTTCTTCGGAAATGTCCGTCCGCCCGATCATAGTGAGTTGAATCAACTCGCCTTCGGTCATTTTCCGCGTCAAACGAGTCAATATATCGAGAATTTCCAGACTTCTTTCCTTTAAAGAAGTTTCGAAAGCCGACATATAAAGCCAATCGCCCATTAAAACGGCGGATTGATTGCCGAATCTCGCATTAACGCTTTCGCGGTTGCGGCGCATATCTGCGTTGTCAATTATGTCGTCATGCACGAGCGTTGCCGTGTGGAGCATTTCCATCACCGTCGCCAGACGAATCACGTTTTCGCTCGAAGCATTTCCGCCGACCGCATAATTCGACAAAAGCAAAAGCGCGGGTCGAACGCGTTTTCCGCCCGACGCGCGCAGATAATCGCCGAGATAATTGATGACCTGAATGTTCGAACTCGCCTGTCGTTCAAATTCGGCTTCGACCAAAATCATCTCGGTCTTTATCAAACTGAAAATTCTTTTCGCCGCCGTCTGCGGATTTAATTTTTCTCTGATCGGTGAAAATGTCTGCATTATGATTATCTTATTTTTCTTCTTTGTGAAAATACTTCATATAAAATTTTCCGTAAATCAAATGTTTCGGAACATTTCCCCAAAATCTTGAGTCCTCAGAATTATCTCGATAATCACCCAGTACAAAAAAGCTGTCGTCAGGGATTTTATAAATACCTTCTTTTATTTTTTTCTGATTATACTCTGGTAAAATATAAGGTTCTTCTAATAAATTCCCATTAACATAAATGTTATTATTTTTGATTTCGACAGTTTCATTAGGCAATCCAATGACACGAAAAACGTACCAAATCGAAGTATCTTTCGGGTATTTAAAGACAATGATGTCGCTTCGTTCTATTTCGGAAACGGGAACCGCAATAAACCAGTCTCCTTTAACTATGGTTGGCGACATTGCTTCAGTGGGAATCTTAAAAGTTTTAAAGCCCGATGTACAAGAAAAACAGCATAAAAGCATTACAGCCAAAACAAGGCTTTTAATGTTTTTTTTCATATCCCTAATTACTTCGATAATTATCGAACTGCATATCAATGCCGAAATCATTTGATTTTAATTTCGCAATCACATCTTGCAGCGTGTCGCGGTCTTTGCCGGAAACGCGCACGGTTTCGCCTTGAATTGAAGCCTGAACTTTAAATTTCCCATCTTTGATAAATTTGACGATTTCTTTGGCTTTTTCGGTCGGAATTCCCTGTTGAATTTTTACCGTTTGGCGAACAGTTCCGCCAGCCGCCGGTTCGATTTTCTGGTAATCGAGAGCTTTCAGCGAAATTCCGCGTTTAACGAGCTTGCCCTGCAAAATGTCGTTCATATTTCTCAAACGGGTTTCGTCTTCGGCTGACATAATCAAATCTTTGTCGGCAAGCTCGACCGTTGCTTTGCTGCCCTTAAAATCAAAGCGCTGCGAAACTTCTTTTGTCGTTTGATTGATTGCGTTGGTCACTTCCGCGTAATCGGTTTTTGAAACAATATCGAACGAATTTTCCTTTGCCATAAATTTTTCTCTGTTTTTGTTTTTCTATTTGGTATAAATGAATGATAACACTATTTAAAATGCCGCCCAAATCTCTCCAAATTTAAATTAACCGCGGATGTTTCCTTGTTGAAAGCAGATATATTTTTTCTTGAGTTTCGGGACGTAAGTATAAAAAGCAAAAAATTTCGTTCTTGATATGGGAAGTAAAAAGCGAAAACGAAATTACTGCTCCCAATGCGGGGTTAATTTACCCTGGTACAATGTTTACTGTCCGTTTTGCGGCTTGCGGGCTTGGAAGAAAAAATATGTTGTTTTTCTGTTTGTCTTACTTTTATTTCTGATTTTTTCGATTTTCGCAATTATCTATTTAAATTAAACTTTAAAAAGATAAATCAAAGAACCTCTTGAAATTTTCGGTTGTTTGTCGCGCCAATTCTTCAACTTCAACGTCATAAAAATCCGCTAGAAATTGCGCCGTGTGCACGACAAATGCCGGTTCGTTTCGTTTGCCGCGCAGCGGAATCGGCGCTAAAAACGGACAATCGGTTTCGATTAATAATTTATCGAGCGGCACGACTCGCGCCGCATCGCGCAGATTATTCGCCTTTTTAAAGGTTACGTTTCCGGCAAAAGAAATCAAAAACCCGATTTCCATTAAATTTTCAGCCATCTCCGCCGAACCGCCGAAACAATGCATAATTCCGCCGCGAAATTTTGAATCGGAACATTCTTCACGTAAAATCTGAACGGTTTCCGCATCCGCATCGCGAGAATGAATAATAATTGGCATATTTAATTCTCGGGCGATTTTAATCTGTCTTCTGAAAACCCCGATTTGAACGTCGTGCGGACTGTGATCGTAATAAAAATCCAGTCCGATTTCGCCCCAAGCGATTACTTTTTCGCTAGATTTTACTAGCTCTCTCAAATGATTTTCCGCAGCCTCGTCGTACAATTTCGCATCGTGCGGATGAACGCCCACCGACGCGAAAACATTTTCATATTTTTTCGCCGTTTCGACAGCACGCGTAATTTCTCCGTCGTGCGGATTTCCCGTCCCGATTGTCAGCATCGCTTTAACGCCGGCATCGTGAGCGCGCCGCACAACCTCGTTGCGGTCTGAATCAAACGCTTCGCCATCAATATGGCAATGTGAATCAACAAAAATCATTATTTCAATCTCGCGCCGATGTCTACATTTTCGATAAATGTCGCCAGCGCCGGTTTTTCGCCTTCGCCGTTTTCCAAACTGGCGGCGCAAATCATTCCCTGCGATTCAAGCCCGCGCATTTTTCTAGGTTTTAAGTTCGCCACAACGACGACTTTCCGACCGATCAATTTCTCCGGTTCGTAATACTCGGCTAATCCGGCTAAGATTTGGCGCGGGTTTTTCTCGCCCAAATCTATCTCAAACCGCAAAAGTTTGTCGGCTTTCGGAATACGCTCGGCGACTTTTATTTCGCCGACGCGCAGCTCCACTTTTAAGAAATCATCAATCGTAATATATTTTTCGTCTTCGTTCGCTGCCGGTTGATCGTTCTTTGCCGAATTTTCCGCTTGAGAAACCGCGTCATTAATTTCGCTTTGATTTCCGCTCAAATCTTTTTTCGCGTCTTCGCGTCCGCGCGTCTCCGCTTCAGTCTTTATATCGTTCATAATTTTATTTTTATCAATGCGCGGGAAAACGCCTTTTGTTTCGCCGATGCGCGTTCCCGGTTGTAATTCTCCGTATTTTAAGTTTTCTGGATTGAAACTCGAAACGTCTTCGCTCAAACCGATTTGCCTGTAAATTTCGCGCGTAGCTTCGGGCATCACCGGGTAAAGCAAAACGCACAGCCAGCGCAGGGTTTCGGTCGCGCGATACAAAACCGCGTTCAAAGTTTCGGCTTGATTTGCGTCTTTGACTAATTCCCATGGTTTCGCGTCGGAAATCATTTTGTCAATTCGGGCAATAACCGCCCAAACAGTTTCGAGCGCCTGACTGAATTCAAAATTATCGAATTTTCTGAGGTATTCATCGCGCCCGTGCTCCAGAATCGAAACTATTTCCTGTTCGTCCGCGCTGATGCCGGCGCGTTTGGCGTATAAATAATTTTCCCCGCTGATTTTTCCTTTGGGAATCTCGCCATCACGGTATTTCGAAATCATCGAAAGCGTTCGGCTCGATAAATTCCCCAAACCGCTCGCCAAATCTGCGTTCGTTCGGTCAATCAAATTCTCGTAACCGAACTTTCCGTCCTGCCCGAAAACCATCTCGCGCAGAACGAAATAGCGAATCGCGTCAACCGAAAAATAGCGATGCAAAACGTCAATTTCAATCACATTGCCGAGCGTTTTGCCCATTTTTCGCCCGTCGGCGTCGAGCCACATTCCGTGAGCGTAAACCGTGTTCGGCAAATCAATTCCGGCAGCAAGCAAAAAAGACCACCAGTAAATCGTGTGAAACCGTAAAATGTCTTTTCCGACCAGATGCATCGCGTTGCGCCAGTATTTTTCAAAGCCGATATTCGCTCGTTCAGAATTTCCGTAACCGATTGCAGTTATGTAATTTGAAAGCGCGTCCATCCAAACGTACATTACGTGGTTTTCGTCGCCCGGAACCGGAACTCCCCACGAAACCGAAGATTTTTCGCGACTGATTGAAAGGTCTTGTAAACCGCGTTTGATAAATGCGACGACTTCGTTTCTTCTCGCGTCGGGTCTGATTCTATCCGGACTTTCTTCGATAATCTTTAAAAGCGTCTCGTCGTAATCAGAAAGACGAAAAAAATAACTTTCTTCGGAAACTTTATCGAGCGGGCGTTCGTGAATTTTACAAAACGGAACGTCGGAATCTTCCGGTTTGTAAGACTCATCTTCCGTTTTAAACTCGGCGCACGGAGCGCAAAACCAACCTTCGTAAAAACCTTTATAAATCGTTTCGTTTCCCTTTGGAGTTTTATTTGCGGCGATTTCGCGCCAGAAATTTTGCACCGCTTCGTAGTGAAACGGTTCTGTCGTCCGCATAAAAACATCGTAGCCGCCGTGCGCCGTGTTCAGACCGAAATCGGCGAACATTCTTTTTAACTCGCCGGAAATGTAATCAACCTGCTCTTTCGGCGTGCGATTGTTTTTCTCGGCGGCTCGTTGAATATTCAAGCCGTGTTCATCGGTTCCGGTGAGAAAATAAGTATCGAATCCGCGTTGTTTTTTGTGCCGCTGAACGACATCGGCGACAATCGTCGTATATAAATGTCCGAGATGCGGCAAGCTGTTGGCGTAATAAATCGGCGTTGTAATATAAAAAGTTTTCATATAAAGGTCAAAAAGATTTTGCCACGAATCGCCCGAACAACACGAATTAAAAAACTATTTTCTATTCGGGTTATTCAAGCAATTCGCGGCTTATTTTCTTATAACAGTTTTATTTTCTATTCGGCTGAGCGCGCGAAAATTCATCCGTCGCGTTGTAGCGCGGAAGTTTTTCAGCGTTCGATGCTCGCATCGCAATATCAAAGGTCACGTCGAGCATTTGCACAATTCCGTCGAAACGCCAGTCATCGCGGAATTCGTCCGACGGTTGATGGTAATGTTTCTGATTGAATTCGGCGAATAAATTGTCGCTGAATTGTTTGGTTTTGCCGACGAAATCATCGCCGCTGCGAATGCTGAGCGCCGGGATTCCGACTTTTGCCAGCGGAAAATGGTCGGAACGGAAAAAATAACCTTGTTCCGGGCGATTGTCCGGCAAAAAAGTCATTCCGCGCGCTTTCAGAGCATCGTTGACAATCGGCTCGAGATTCGAGCGTTCGGCGCCGAGCGCACCGAAGTTGCGCGTCAATCCGTAAAAATTTCCGCCGTCAATATTGATGTTCGCCGCCGTTTTTTCAGCCGGATAAATCTGCTTTTGCGCGTACCATTCGGCGCCCAAAAGTCCTTGTTCTTCGGCGGTCGTGAACAGAAAAACCTGCGATCTGCGCGGCTGTTCCGTTTTCGGCAGTTTGGTGATCGCTTCCGCAATCGCTAAAACCTGCGCCACACCCGAAGCGTTATCGAGCGCGCCGTTATAGATCGTATCGCCTTTGTCGTTCGGCGCGCCGACGCCCAAATGATCCCAGTGCGCCGTGTAAATAACATATTCGTCTTTTAACTTCGCGTCGCTCCCCGGCAAAATCCCGACGACGTTGTTTGAATCGAGCCGTTTGAGTTCGCTGTTCAAATCAATTTTCGCCGACAATCCCAAATTTACGGGCTGGAAATTTCTCGATTTCGCAGCTTCGCGCAATTGATCGAGATTTTTTCCGGCTTGAGCGAAAACTTTCCGCGCAGTTTCTTCGGTCATCCAGGAACGCATCTGCAAAAACGGCGTTTTATTGTCCGGCGTGTGTGCGACATCGAAACGCCAGCTTCCGTTCGACGTGCGCACGACGTTCCACCCGTAACCGGCACTTTCCGGCGTGTGAATTAAAATAACGCCCGCCGCGCCTTTTCGCGCCGCTTCTTCATATTTGTACGTCCAGCGACCGTAATAAGTAAGAGCTTTTCCGCCGAAAAGATTCGGTTCCGCTGCAGTCGCGGGCGGATCGTTGACCATCATCACTAAAATTTTGCCGCGATAATCAGCCGCGCTGCCTTTGTAATCGTTCCATTTCTGTTCGGGCGAGTCTATTCCGTAACCGACAAAAACGAGTTCGGCGTTCAAATTAACGTTTTCCTTTTGCGCTCCCGTGAATGCGACAAAATCATCGGCAAATTTATACGAAGCGTTCGTGTTGTTGCCGGAAACATTCAAAGTCGTATTCGGGTCCGCTTTGACCGCGACGAGTGAAACCGGCTGAAAATAAGAACCGTTATTTCCCGGTTTAACGCCGATCATCTCAAGTTGATTGGCGATATATTTCGCCGCTAATTCGCCGCCTCGCGAGCCGGGCGCCCGACCTTCAAAACCGTCGTCGGACAGAAATTTAATGGTTGATTTTAATTTTTCTTCGCTAAAGAGATTCGTGTATTTTCCTGCGGTCTGCGCATTGCCAAACGACGCAAAAAATATAATTAAAAACAAGATTGAGTATATTTTTCTATTCATTGTCGTCCTCGTTATTTAACCTTTTATCAAACTCATCGCTTCGGCGCGCGTTCGCGCGTCGGTGCGAAATCCGCCCAAGACGCTTGATGTAACGGTTTTCGCGCCCGGTTTTTTTACGCCGCGCAAAGTCATACAAGTATGCTCGGCTTCCATAACGACCATCACCCCGAGCGGCTGCAGCTCGTCGAATAATGTTTGAGCAATCTGCTGCGTTAAGCGTTCCTGAACCTGCAAACGGCGAGCGAAAATTTCCGCGATTCTCGCTAATTTTGACAATCCGACGATGCGTCCGGCTTTCGGAATGTACGCGATGTGAACCGTTCCGACGAACGGCGCGAGGTGATGCTCGCACACCGAAGCGATTGCGATGTCTTTGACGATAACCATTTCGTCGTGCGAATCGCCGGGCAGCGGCACGATGTGTTCCGCCGCGTTTTCCCACATTCCTTCGGTCAGTTCGGCGTAAAAATCCGCTACTCGTTCCGGCGTTTTCTGCAAACCGTCGCGCTGCGGGTTTTCGCCCATTCCTTCGAGCATCAATCGAACGCCTTCTGCAATCTTTTCTTTGTCAACCTTTTGTTGTGTAGCCAATTTATTTACCTTTAGAAATTTCTAATTTCTGTAACACGAATTTTTCCAATTCTTTTAGCGGAAAATTTGATTTTACCGCAATTTCGCGCAATTGTTCATACTCCGGCTTTGCGTTAACCATTTCTCCGTTTTGTATCGCTATTTTAACATCAATCTCGCCGTATTCCGTTTCGACTTTGACGATTTCACGCGTCAGGCAATTCCTTTCCACTCTTGTGACACGAACGCCGAGCGTGGTGGTTTCTCTATAAAGCAATTCGGTTAAAACATCTTTATCTTTTTCACTGCACAAAATCGAAATCATCGTCGCCGGGCGATTTTTTTTCATCTGAATCGGCGTAAACCAGCAATCAAAAGCTCCCAACTCAAAAGCCCGCTCCATCACGAAACCGAGAATTTGCGGCGATAAATCATCGATATTCGTTTCCAACAAGACAAGCGTATGATTTTCAGTATCCGATTTTTGGTTTTTGGTTTTCAGCTTTTGCTTTTCGGTTTCTAGATTAATTCCATCCATATTCATTTGATGTGTAGCTTCATCTTCCGCAACTTTGTGTTTTTCCGTTTCACCTAAAATTAAACGCAAAACGTTCGGAAAATCTTTATATTCGCGGGTTCCCGCGCCGTAAGCAGTTTTTTCGATTGTCATTTCGGGAATTCGCCCGAATTCTTCGCATACCGTCGCGATGACCGCCGCGCCGGTCGGCGTAATCAATTCGCCTTCTATTTCGGTCGAATAAATCGGCGCGTTTGTTAATAATTCAGCCACGGCGGGCGGCGGAACGGGGAAAATTCCGTGCGCCATTTTCGCAAAGCCGCTTCCGACGTGAATTTTAGAACAAGCGAATTTTTCGATTCCGAGCATTTCAAAACCGACGCACGCGCCGACAACATCAACGATTGCGTCCATCGCGCCGACTTCGTGAAAATGAACTTTACTCACTTCGATTCCGTGAATTTTCGCTTCGGCTTCGGCAAGTTTCGTAAAAATCGCTATCGCCCTTTTTTTTACATTTTCGCTTAAATCCGCATCGTTTATTATTTTTTCGATTGTGTGCAAATGCCGGTGCGCGTGTTCGTGCAGAACTTTTACTTCGGCGTGCAAAGCCGAAATCCCGGATTTATCAACCGTTTTAAATTCAACGCGGAAATCGGGTATATTCAATAATTTTAATTGTTCGATTAATTGATTTTCATCCAATCCGAGCGCGACCAGCGCGGCGAGAATCATATTTCCGCTCGCGCCCGCGAAACAATCGAAATAAAGCATCTTCATCGTTAAAAGTTTAAATTTCAATTTATTAAAGGTCAAAGACCCGGTTTCGTTCTTTGGCGTTTCGTTGTTATACTGTGATTTTTTATGAATCTAAGCGAATTACAACATTCTCTGCGAGAAAAGGTTATCGAAACCGCTAAAGCGGAATTCAACGTCGAACTCGAACAAATCGCTGCCGAAGTTCCACCGAAAACCGAACTCGGCGATCTGGCTTTTCCCGTCGCTTTTGAACTAGCGAAACGCATCAAACAAGCGACCGGCGAAAAGAAAAATCCGCGCGAAATCGCCGAAAAATTAAAATCGGCGCTGGAAACCTTCGATTACGTCGGAAAAGTCGAAGTCGCAGGAGCCGGTTATTTAAATGTATTTTATAATCGCGCCAAATTTTTATCCGGCATTCCGAACGTTGAGCTTTTACCGAAACTGAAGCAATCTCAAGATGAAAATTCGCCGAAAGCCTGCGTCGAACACACTTCGGTCAATCCGAACAAAGCGGCGCACATCGGTCATATCCGCAATTCGATTATGGGCGACACTTTCGTTCGTATTTTACGGGCAAACGGTCAGCGCGTCGAAATCCAAAATTATATTGATAACACGGGCGTGCAGGTCGCAGACGTGGTCATCGGGTTCATTTATCTTGAAAAAATGAGTTTGGGCGATATTGTCGATCTGGACAGACGTCTGCTCGCCGAAGGCAAAACATTCGATTACTACTGCTGGGATTTATACGCGCGGGTCGGTCAGGTATATCAACATAATGAAGAATTAAAAGCGAAACGCGCCGAAATTCTGCATTTAATCGAAGAAGGCGGAAACGAAACGGCTGAACTCGCTGATTTCGTCGTTCTGCGCAACGTTCAGTGCATTCTGGCGACAATGGAGCGGCTTTCGATTCGCTACGATCTGCTTCCGCGCGAATCGGACATTCTGCATCTGCATTTCTGGAAACGAGCGTTTGAAAAAATGCGGGAACTCGGCGTCATACAGCTTGAAACCGAAGGAAAAAACGCCGGATGCTGGGTGATGCCGTTCGACTCACACGCCGGCAGCGACGAACACGAAGCCGATAAAATCCTCGTTCGCTCAAACGGAACGGTTACATACACCGGAAAAGACATCGCTTATCAAATGTGGAAGCTCGGTCTGCTCGGACTGGATTTTTGTTACGAGCTTTTTCACACATACGATGACGGAAAGGAAGTTTGGGTGACGACCAGCGAAAATAAAAATAATTCTTCAAATGGTTCATCAAATATTCCGCGTTTCGGTAATGGCGACAAAGTTTACAACGTCATTGATTCTCGGCAATCTTATCCGCAGGAAGTCGTCAAAAAAGGCGTTTCGCTTATTTCCCCCGAAAAAGGCGAGCGGGCGAGCGTTCATTTAAGTTATGAGATGGTCGCGCTTTCGCCGGCGGCGGCGGAAGAATTAAAATTTGAGCTGACCGAAGAAGATCGCAAACGTCCTTTTATCGAGATGAGCGGTCGCAAAGGCTTGGGCGTCAAAGCCGATGATTTGATTTCTCGCCTTGAATCGAAAGTTTTGTTTGAAGTCAACGAGAGGGAAAAAAATCGTTTAAGTAAAAATCCCGACGAAGAAGTTCTCTCGGACGCTCAAAAAACCGAAATCGCTCATCGAATAGCCGTCGGCGCGCTTCGATATTTTCTGCTTAAATACACTCGAAACACGATTATCGTTTTCGACTTTAAAGAAGCTCTCGCTCTCGAAGGCGAAACCGGCGTTTTTTGCCAGTATTCCGCCGTCCGCGCAAATTCTATATTTCGTAAATTATCAGAGAATGATTTGAATTCAGCGGCAAAAACAATCGGTGAACAGACAGAAAAGGTTTCAGAGGTTTTCGATTCCGACGTTGGAAATGAAATCTGGTCGCTCTTAACTCTTTCGGCTCGGCTCGAAGAAACGGTGGCGCAATCGGCAGCCGCAAACGAACCGGCAATTTTGGCTAAATACACCTTTAATTTAGCTAAGACCTTTAATTTGTTTTATCACAATCACCGAATCATCGGTGAAGAAAATCCCGTTAAGCGCGCTATTTTAATTATTGTCGCCGATACAGCGCGGCGCGCTTTGACTTCGGCGCTGAAGACCTTGGGAATCAAAGTTCCAGAAAGAATGTAGGAAGAGATGTAGGAAGATAAATGTCGGATGCAAGTAATAGAAGCTAAATGTTAGTTCTCAAAACTGACAGCAAAAAATTTGGAATCTGCTGACAACTTAAATCAATAACAAGCCTCTACTGACATCTGACATTTGACATCTGACATTTCTTCCTACATCTCCACTAGCATCTGACCTCTGACATTTAGTATCTTTATTAATATATGTTGATTGTAATGAAAGCCGACGCGGTTCAGCAAGATATTGAACGCGTTTTGGAAGTAGTAGAAAAACTCGGATTTCGCCCGCACGCGATGCCGGGAGCGAGTCGAACGGCAATCGGTATAACCGGAAATCCCGGCGCGGTAGACCCGACGCATTTTGAGAATCTTCCCGGCGTCGCCGAAGCGATTCGTGTGACGAAACCGTACAAACTTATTTCCAGAGATTTGCGTCCTGAAAAATCGGTTATAAAGGTTGGAACGGCGGAAATCGGCGGTGACGAACTAGCCATAATCGCCGGACCGTGCGCGATAGAAAATGCGGATCAGGTTTTTACAGTCGCCGAAGCGGTAGCGAAAAGCGGTGCTAAATTCTTTCGCGGCGGCGCGTTCAAACCGAGAACTTCGCCTTATGCTTTTCAGGGAATGGGCGAAGAAGGTTTGAAAATTCTGGCACAGGTACGCGAGCAGTTCGGATTAAGCATCGTCACCGAGGCGATGGACGAATACGGGTTGGATTTGGTCGTGAAATACGGCGACTGCATTCAAATCGGCGCCAGAAATATGCAAAATTTTTCGCTTCTGAAATACGCCGGACAAGCCCGAAAACCGGTTCTTCTCAAACGCGGATTATCGGCGACGCTCGATGAATTTCTGCTCGCTGCCGAATACATTATGGCGGAAGGAAATTACGACGTAATTTTATGCGAGCGCGGTATCAGAACTTTTGCCGATCACGCCCGCAACACAATGGATTTATCAATTGTTCCTGCAGTTCACAGATTAACGCATTTGCCTATTATCATTGATCCATCGCACGGAACCGGAAGAAACTATATGGTCAACCCGCTTGCCCGCGCAGGCGTCGCGGTCGGAGCGGACGGTTTGATTATCGAAGTTCATAACCGTCCTGAATTAGCTTTATGCGACGGAGCACAAGCTTTGACGCTCGATCAATACAGCGAACTTTACACACAGGTGAGTGCGATTCACAAAATCTTATCGGAAGAAGAGATGACTATCGCCGCCGCATAAACTTCAGGAAAATTTCACTATAATCCAAGCGTTAAAATCCGCGGTTGTCGTCGAAACAACCGCGGATTTTTCTATGATTCGTTTGCAAAGATTCATGTCCAAACATTTCGAACGGACTGACGACTCAATTTTAATAAAATAAAAAATCCGCGCGAGTTCCCGATTCTCGCGCGGATTTTTTATTATTCGTTTGAGCCTTTTGCCTATTTTGCCAAACGAAGTTTGAAAAAACCGTAAAACTGTAAATAACAGCTAATCATCGCGGTCGCTATTAAAAGCGTCATCGGCAGAAAACGAAAAGTTTCCGGCAGAACGACGCCAAGCGTTTGCTTGAACATAAAGCCCAATAAAATCGCTAAAGCGACAATAAAAGCTCTGCCTAAAAGCCAGCTGCTGAATTGCGGCTTGTCGTCGGCTAACAAAGCGTAAGGCAAAACCAACAACATCAAAAGCGTCACCAACAATAATACAGTATCGAAGGCGAAAACTCCGAAATTTTGTCCGAATTCGACAGCTAAAAAGAAAAGAACAAAAGTCGTATCTACAACAAAGCCTTTGCCGCAACTTGTTTCCGACCGCAGTGATTCTATTTGCGCAAATGTTTTCATATTTTTTTGTTTATAAAGAAATCAAACACGAAAAACTACGCTTAAACATCAAGCTGTTATACAGACGAATTTATTTGCCCGGTTTGCTGAACTGCGAATAAGCGACGCGAAAAAGTTCCGACAACGCTTTTGCTGTTTCCGGCGATAAATTTTTATCGGCGCGCAAATGGGCTTCGACAATTTCAGGCGTCGCTTCGTGCGGGTAATAAACAACTGCTTCGACTTCTTCTTGGTTTCTATTTTTCATAACGCGATCAACCGGCATATCGAGCCAGTTAGTTAATCTCGCGATATTGTCGGCATCCGGTTTTCCGGTTCCGTTTTCGATTCTCGAAAGCGTTGAAGCTGAAACATTCGTTACGTCCGCAACATCGCGCAAACTTAATTTCAGTTCTTCACGGCGGCGTTTAATTGCCCTTCCGAGTTCAATTGTGTTGATAAGAGTTTCGTTTTTGTAAGCCATAATTTTCCTTCTCCACGTTTAACTTTTTTAAGTGCCGTAGATGCACCGTCCATTTCACGGATAAAACATAACATAAGAAAATTTTAAATGCAACACCGCGTTTCACGCTTGCAACAAATAAATTTGTTTGATACAATGTTTCACAGATGAAACGAACGGGTTTTATTCTTTACTTAAACTATTAAAACTCAACAGTTCGAGTAAATTTCAAGGAGAAGATAATGGCAGTAGCAGTAGCAGATAAAAATACAACGGAAAAACGCGAAAAGAGAGCTAAATCGATCGCAGCAATGGGATTGGTTAATCGCGAAGGCGATAAATTTAGCGTTTCAACTCCGAGTTTGCGTGGTCGCCAATCTGTTTATAACGTTTGGCGCGACGAAAACGGGAAAATTCGTTGTAATTGTTTAGAGTTCGAAGAATCGTCTGTTAATGATTTAGGTTTTCGCTGCGAACACATTTTAGCAGTGAAATACGCTTTGGTTTCAAAGAATACCGAATCGGTTACGAAAAAGCCTGTTACAAATGCTTCGACCGAAATCGAAGACAAAACACAGGAAGTTTCCGCAGACGAGAATGTAAAAAGCACAACTGAGTCACGCGAGTCCACGCGCGGCGAACAGAAGACTGAACGAGTTGAGGCAGATGTTCCGACCAACGGACAGGTTGAAACAATTGAAGCCGAACCCGCTCAACTTGCTAACACACAAGGAGACAAAAAAGTGAAACAAGTAAATTACAAACAAGTTTCGCCCGAAACGGCGGAAGCGGCAACAACAGAAACTGCTGACGAAACAATTGAGGTTGCAAATAACGTCTTGAATTTTACGACTACATTAAAAGAATTAAGAAAAAATGTTGACCCGAATCTGGTTAAACAGCGCGAAGGCTGGCGCGACCGCAACGGCAACACGCATTACGTTGATTACGTCGAATGGCACACCGTCGCTGATATTTTAGACGAAACGGCGCCGAACTGGTCGCACACGATTCGCGATATCAAACAAATCGGCGATATTTTCACGGTGACAGTTGCGATCACAATTGACGGCGTAACGCGCGAAGGTATTGGAACCGGAAGCGCTGAGTCCGAACTCGGGATCAAAAAAGCCGAACACGACGCACTCAAACGCGCTGCTGTTAAATTCGGCATTGCTCGCGATCTTTACAAAAAAGAATCCGACGTTATCGAACGCGAAGGCGCAGTTCCAACACAAACAGAAAATGGATTTCCGGCAAACCCGATTGCGAAAAGCCTTTCGGATTTAGTGACAGCGAAACAGCTCGGTATGATTCGCGCCATCGCACGAGAAATCGGAATTGACGCGGACGAAGAATGCAACAATGTTTTGAACTGCAAAACCGACGAGCTTTCCAAAAAAGCGGCTTCGAGCTTCATACAGCATTTACAGGATTCGCAAAAAGGAAGTCAGTCGAATAACGCGCAGCCGATGCGCCGAGCAAGCTAATTAATTTTTCCTCACCAAACAAGTGTTTTGAGTTGTGTAAACCGTCCTGCTTTCTCCACGGAGCCAGCAAATCTCACTCACAACTCAAAACCTTTTCTTTCACCTTTTTTCTAATTTGTTTCTTTTTGGACGTGGATTTCTCACACAATTAAAGTAGTAAAATTCTCAGTTTTATTTTCAAGCGGGTAAAAATCATAAACTTAGGAGGAGCTTTAATTTATGTCAGAGAACGCAGCACACACAACAGAACAAATGCAGATGCCGAAACACGGGCAAATCTGCTGGACGGAAATAGCCACAAAAAACCTTGAAATCAGCAGCAATTTTTACACAGAGCTTTTTGGTTGGAACTTATTGAAAAGCAACGCGGTCGGACCCGAGATGGAGTACATCGAATTCGCGCCGGAAGGAAGTTTTCCGATAGGAGGAATGTACGAAATAACCGAAGAGTGCGGCAACGCGTCAGCGCACTGGATGAGTTATGTAGCCGTAGATAATGTTGATGAATCCGCTGAAAAAGTTAAACAACTCGGCGGAACCATCAAAGTCCCGCCGACGGATATTCCGAACGTCGGACGCTTTTGCGTCATCACCGACCCGACCGGCGCGACATTTTCTTTGATCACAATGAATCCCTGGAATTAGGATTAATGACAAATTTGAATGTGAGAAATAAAAAAGAGGAGTTTTAAAACTTCTCTTTTTTATTTCTCACGACTGCCTGAGAAATTTAGCGGCATCGGAATCATTGGAGCGGATAAAGAACCATTCATCGAATCGTTCTCGACTGTCCCGCTTATCGTTAACTCAATTTGCTGCCCTTGAATTTCGGATTTGGCAACAGCGGAAAACTTGACGCCTTTTACTTTACCGTCCTGCACAATTCCTTCGCCGAGCATTGACTCCAATCTGCCGGAAACCGTTCCATTGTTTTGTTCTAAAACCAAAGAAACTGGAAACGATTGACCCTGAAAATCTACCGTTAAACTCCATTTCCCGGTAACATCGGCATTTTCTGCATTTTCTGATTGCATATAATTCTTTAATTCCTGCGGATTTCCGTCAGTATCGTAAATTTCTACCTTTTCCGCGTAGCTTTGCGCCTGCGGAATAATTTCTTCGGCGTCGCCGACTATCACAATCGCCATTTTGTCGGGCTGTATATATTTATTCGCCACAGCCGCAATTTCTTCAATTGTGACAGCGCCGATGTTTTCGCGATAAGTTTGCAAATAATCGTCGGGCAGATCGTAAAGTTTTTGCGAGACGATTAGTGAAGTCAAACCTTCCTGCGTTTCGGCGCGTATCGGAAAAACGCCGGTCAGAAAATCTTTCGCGTCCTGCAGCTCCGTTTCAGAAACTTTTTCATCTTTGATTCGGTTTAATTCATAAAAAAATTCGCGTAACGAATCTCCCGTTACAGGCGTTCTTACCTCGGCGGTCGCTTCGAAATCTCCGGCTAAACGTTTCGTGTCAATCCGCGTATAAGCTCCGTAAGTGTAGCCTTTTTCCTCGCGCAGATTCATGAAAATTCTAGACGAAGCGCCGGCTCCGAGAATTTGGTTCATCACCAAAAAGGGAAAATAATCCGGATTTGTCCGTTCAAAAGCCAAGGTTGAAATTACGATGTTTGATTGCGCCGAACCAGGTCGGTCGACAATCGTCAATGTTCTTTCCGCTCTTTCCGGCAAAGCGGGAAATTTATTTTCGATATTCTCGCCGTTTTTCCATTTCCCGAACTGATCTTTGATTTCATTGACTAAATCTTCTGTTTCGACATCGCCGACAACTATCAGAATAGCGTCATTCGGAATGAAAATTTTCCCGTGCTGTTCGATCAAACGCTGGCGTGAAAGTTTTCCGATGTCCGATGCTTTCGGCGAGATTACGCCGTAAGGGTGTTCGCCGTATAAAATGCGAGCAGTCTGTTCGTTTGCCAGAAAAGACGCTTGAGAGCGTTGATACTTTAAATTTTCAATCGTGTTTTGTTTGTAAAGGTCGAGCTCTTTTTCGGGAAATGTAGGCAAAAACACCATTTCCGTTATAAGGCGCAAAATATCCGAACTGTAAAGTGAAAGCCCCGAAGCGGCGATAATCGTAAAATCATCCGAAGCGTTCGCCGAGATATTCGCTCCGAGACGTTCGATTTCTTCGGCAAATTGTCGGCTGGAATAATTTTTCGTTCCTTCGTTCAGCATCGCAGCCATCGCCGAAGTTAAACCGATGGCATCTTGCGGATCGTTTACATCACCCGAATTAAAAGCCAGACGAAAGCTGACAAGCGGCAATCGCTTATTTTCAAAAATAACGATCTTTAAACCGTTGTCGAGGGTGGTTTCAAACGGTTTACCGAGATCGAACGGAACCGGCGAAAGCGGTTCAGGCGCATTTTTACGAAATTCTTCTGACATATCTTATAAATGAATAATTGAAAATGGTTAATTGAAAATAAAATAAATATCAAAATATCAATTGTCCATTTTCAATCGTCCCTTATTTTACCCTTTTCCGACCGGAACAATATCGAGCAAAGCGCGATTTTCAGTATTGAGAAACTCGGCGGCGGCATTTTTTATCTGATCCGGCGTGATTTGCAGCAATTCATCGAGTTCCGAATTTACGAGTTCGGGATTTCCGTCATAAAGCGCGAATTCGGCGATGTGCTGCGCGCGCGACATAGACGATTGGCGCATCCGGACGACATCATTGAGCAGCTGATTTTGCAGTTTTTGCATCTCAGCTGCCGTTACGCCGGTTGTTGCAATATCATTTATTTCGCTCATAATCACGTCACGGATTTTGCTCAAATCACGTTCCGGCTTCGGAATCGCACCGATGAAAATGCTCGAAGGTCCGCGGCGCTCGTCGGTAAAACCGAAAAGCTGAACGACCGATTCTTCGCCTTTGACCAATTTTTGATAAAGCCGGGAGCTTTCTCCGTCGTACAAAAGTTTTCCGGCTAAGTAAAGCGCGTTAAATTCGGGCGAGCGTCGCGGCGGAATTTTCCAGCCGATTAAAAATGCGGGAAAAGGCGCGAGTTTATCTTCGTAAACTTTATATGTTTCGGCGACCTCGCGCGGCTCGCTGACATCGAGCGACGGCGGCAAAGGCTGTTTCGGTATCGAACCGAAATATTTTTCAACCAGTTGTTTTGCCGTTTCTTTGTCAAAAGCGCCGGAAATTACCAGCACCGCATTGTTCGGAGCATAATAAACGCGGAAAAATTCCTGCACGTCTTTAACCGTCGCGTCGTCCAAATCTTCCATCGAACCGATAGTCGAATGCGCGTTCGCAAAGTTTTTATAAACCATCGAGTTGATTAAATCGAAAATCTGCCCGTACGGTTGATTGTCGTAACGCAGACGCTTTTCCTCTTTGACCGCGTCGCGCTGATTATCGAGATTTTCCTGCGTCACGGCGAGCGTCCGCATCCGGTCGGATTCGAGCCAAAGAGCGAGCGGCAGTTGATTTGCCGGCAAACACTCGAAATAATTGGTGCGTTCCGAAGAAGTCGTGCCGTTCATCGTTCCGCCAGCTTTCATTATGAATTGAAAATGCTCGGCTTTTTTTACGTTCTCCGAGCCTTGAAACATCATATGCTCGAAAAGATGCGCGAATCCGGTACGTCCTTCGCGCTCGTTACGCGAACCGACATCGTAATAAACGGCGACTGCCACGACCGGAATCGCCGGATCGTGATTCAACACGACGCGCAAACCGTTTTCCAGTGTATATTGCTCGATTTCCAAAGGCGAAAGTTTGAATTGTTCTGACATAAAATCTTGTAAAATCCGCGTATCAACGTACAAATATCAAATCATTTTGCGTTGAAAAATGCAAAGAATAAACTTTTTCTTTATAAGCTTTAATTATTGCTTTCTACTACATTTTCGGAAGATTAGATGTTTTTTCCCGATTTTCAACTGCTTGTTTTTCTTGATTTTTTCTGGCAATAGCATAAAGTGCGGTCTTGACTTGAAACGGCGTCAAGTCCGGGCAGGATTCAAGAAGGAGCGCAATTATTCCGACAATATGCGGGCAAGCGAAACTGTTTCCGGTCAGGTTTCGGTAGCCGTTTCCGAGCCAAGCCGTCCGCACGTTTACGCCCGGCGCGGTCAGCTCGATGATTTCCCCGTAATGAAACCCGAAATTATACGGGTCGGTTTCCGCGCTTTTTATCACGGAAATTAATGAAGAGGAAAAAACCGAAGGAAAACTCGGCTGCGGCAAGTTATTTGCTGCGGCAACGACGATGCAGCCGGATTGATAAGCGCGGTCGAGCAAATCGTGAAGCGGCGCGAAGAACTGCGGCTTCGTCGTTCCGAGACTAAGATTGATTACGCGGTAACGCTTTTTTATCGCGTATTCCAAACCGGCGAGAAACGCCTGCCCGTCTCCGAGCCCGCCCGCGCCCAAAACCTTTATACTGTAAATTTCCGCTTCGGGCGCGATTCTTGCGATGATTCCCGCACAAGCCGTACCGTGACCGGCGGAATCTCCGCTCGTTGAAGGCTCGAAAACAATTCTTTTATCGTTTCGCTGAGCTTCGACGGATTCCTTGATTTTCCCCTGCAAATTCGGGTGGTCGGCGTCAATTCCGCTGTCTATAACCGCCACGCTGACGCCCTTGCCGGTCAGTGTTTTCCAGTCGTCATCAATTTGAAAAAAATTGGAAAAGTTCGGATTTGGTTCTGAATCGTTTGCGGCTGACATAGAAATTTCCGGTAAATCTTAAAAACTCAAAAGACTCGTTTCCGTTTTCGTATCGGAAAACCGCAAAATTGATTCGAGAAGTTCGCGGCACAATTGCCTTTCGCCGACGCCGCGCGACGCGACTTCGCGCAATAGAACCGCTAAATCCAACATTTCTCGATGTTCCGCCGAATCTCGAAGTGTCGCAAGCCACCTACGCACCTCCGCATATTCGGTTTTAAACTCCTCATTAAGCGTTTTTGTATCGAGCTTTCTCAAAAGTTTTGCCGATTCGTAAGCGTTGACAAGCGTCGAGATTGCTTCGGCAAATACGGCGGCGTTGTCCATTTCAGCCGGAGTAAACGATTCGAAAGGCGGTTCTCCAACTCGATTGACGTATTCCAGAACGCCTATAATTTCCCCGTTATGACGAAGCGGGGTGGCAAGAATCGTCTGTGTCGAATAACCGGTCGTTTTATCAACCTCATCATAAAAAGCGATTTCTTCGCCCACGTCGGCGACAGCCATCGGCTGCCCGGATGAAAGCACGAATCCGGCAATTCCCTTTCCAGCCGGAACCTTCAAATTCAGCAATTTATCGGCGACTTTTCCGATTGCCGAAAGAAAACGCAAATCGCCTTCGTCGCCGTCACGAATTAAAACCGATGCTTCTTCGGAATTCATTGCCGCGGCTGAAATGCGCAAAAGATTTTCGATGGATTTTGTAATGGGTTCGGTCAAAACATTGGCGACATCTATCGTTTCGATTAAAAATTTTAGATTCGCCTGCAAATTCTTTTCATTCGTTTCCGACATAAAAACGATTTTCGCGCAAAAAAGGCTGTTTATCAAACAAACCTTAAAAAATAGATTTGGAAACTCTTCGTTATTGTACCTTTTCAATCAGCAAATAAATTTTGATTTCAACGCGCACAACGCCGCTTTCGTTTGCATTTGTTCGGATTGATTTGTAACATTCGCACAAATAAGAACAAGTTTATACTGCGAGAATTCCGCGTTTATTCGTTCGAGGTTTTCGACTATGAAGAAAAGATACTTTTTTGTCTTTTTGTTATTTATTTTTTTCGTTTCTGTCGCTTTTGCGCAGAAAAAAGAAAAAACAATCTCTCAATTGCCCGAATCTGAACCGTTTATGATCAGTCGCGGCAAATCTTTCTCGGCTTCCACTTCACAGTCGAAGACGATCACCGCTCAAACGAACAGAGAAACAATTGCCGAAGATTTTTCCGAAGCTCTCGAAATTATTCGCGGCAATCATTTCGGCGGAAAAAAAATTGATTACAATCGATTAGCTAAATCCTCGATTTCCTCAATGCTACGCACACTCGATCCGCATTCAAATTACTACGATTCGGCTGATTACGACGAGCTTTTAACCGACCAGCGCAGCGAATACGTCGGAATCGGCGCGACAATCGTCAATTACGAAAAAAACGGCGAGGTCGAAACATACATAGTTTCAACCTTTCCCGATTCTACCGCCAACCGCGCACAATTGAAATTCGGCGACAAAATTTTAGCCGTCAACGGCGAAAGAGTTTCAGGCGCGGATTCCGCCGTCGTGCGCGACAAAGTGCGCGGTCGGATCGGCTCAACCGTTCGTTTAACAATCGAACGCGCGGAAACAAATCGCGTCGAAACAATTGACGTAAAACGAAATCGCGTTCCGCAGCCGTCGCTTCCCGACGCATACGTTTTGCGTGAGGGCATCGGTTACATTGATCTTTCCAATGGTTTTAATTATACGACGGCTGATGAATTATCCGTGACGTTAAAGGAACTTCACGCGCGCGGAATTGATTCTTTGATTTTGGATTTGCGCGATAATCCGGGCGGAATTGTCGAACAAGCGGTAAAAGTCGCTGAAAAATTCCTAACCGCCGGAGCTCCGATTGTCGCCCAGCGCGGGCGTTTCAGACTTGATAACCGAAACTGGACTTCGTCAAACAAAAACGCCGAAAATCTTCCGCTCGTCGTTCTTGTAAACGGCGGCAGCGCATCTGCTTCGGAAATTGTCGCCGGAGCGCTTCAGGATCACGACCGCGCGCTGATAATCGGCGAGAAAACCTTCGGCAAAGGTCTCGTTCAAAGCATCATCAATCTGCCCTACGGTTCCGGCTTAACATTAACTACGGCACGTTACTTTACGCCTTCGGGTCGTTCGATTCAGCGCGATTACGAGCATACAAGTCTTTATGATTATTTTAATCACAAAGCAAATTTTTCCGAGCAGGACAAAAATAAAACTCCGGCAATGACGGCAACGGGCAGAAAAGTCTTCGGCGGAGACGGAATATCGCCTGATCAAACAATAAAAAAACCCGATTTAACCGCTTTTCAAGTGCGTTTGCTCGACCCGATTTTCTTTTTCGCCCGCGAAACGGTCAACGGCAGAATCCGAGGTTTTGAAAACTACAAAATTCAAAATTCTCTGAATCTTTACGGGCAGCGCGTAAAGCCGAGCGATGCCGTTGTTTCAAAGGAACTTTTTTCGGCTTTCCTATCTTTTATCGAGCGGGACGCCCAATGGAAAAAAGAACTCCCCAAATTAGGCAAAGAGCAAGATTTCATTAAGTTGAGACTTCGCTATTACCTGGTTATGGCGGCATTCGGCAGCGTTTCGGCAAACCAGGTTTTGATTGAAGCAGACCCGCAAGTTGCAAAAGCCGTCGAGGTTTTGCCGAACGCACGTCTGCTCGCGCAAACAGCGAGAAAAATTTCACTGAATAAATAAAAAAAACTCGTTGAGTCGTATTCTCAACGAGTAAAAAGAAACAGGAGGAATCAGAAAGACTAGAAGCCGAAACTAAAATGCTCGCAAAATCAAAAAGCCCGACTCATCGTCTAAATTAATGATGCCTTATAAATTACTTTAGGTTGCTTTGAGCTGAATAAACCTCGACAAATTTTATTATATTGTGAAATTAGCTGTTAAAGTTAAATCTATTTGTAATTATTTATCAGCAAAAAAAGTATTCTTTGCTGATATTTTTATAGCTGCGAACTTAGTTCAATTTCTTAGTAAATATGAACGGAAAACCACCCATCTTTTACTTCATATTATATAGTCTGATTTGTATCACAAATAAAAAACTCGCCTAAATTCCTTTAGGCGAGTGAAAGATTTCAAAGTTAAAATTTTTAGAATTGTAACCTAAAACCAAATCGGACAGACCTTGGTGATTGGAATGTAAAGGGCTGTTTGTAGCGTTTTTCCTGCCGTTCAGGACTGGCATTAATAAAATTCAAGATTTGGGGCAAAAGCGTGCCATTTTGCCAGGCTATATTAAATTGTCTATTTGTAAGACCAACAGCAGCGCCGTAAACCGTGCCTATGTTCAGCTGAGTCCAGACGCTGGTTACGGTATCCTGATCTAAAAGGTTCAAAACATTGACATCGAAAGCCATGGTAAACCGATTATCTCTTCCAAATCTATAACGGTGAGTTAGACTAAGATCCGTCTGCGAAAAGGTTGGACTGCGCCCTAAATCTCCTCTACCGTACAATATTTGCGGCGTTGTACTTGATGAGCTGTAAATATACGTAGTTTGCGGCGTGCCGGAGGTCACCGTCTGAAAAGCGGATATTTCTGTTGAATTTGTTTTGCTGCCCTTCCAATCAAAGATATAAGCACCATAAATGTTAAAAACGTGCGGTCTATCGGTCGGAAGAAGACCATTGTCCGGTTCACCGTAAACAGTGTAGCCAATTAGCGGCAAATCAAATGCGCGCGAGGTATTGGGCGCAAGCCTTCCACCCGTTAAATGCGGTTCGTCAGAGCTAGCCAGCCCACTATAATTTCCATATAAACGGCTATAGGTATAGTTTGCATTGAAATACCAGTTATTTGATAATCGCTTTTCAACTACGAATTCTAAGCCGTCATAGCGACGTTGGACTTCCGGCGCTTTTGGATAGCCTTGTTGCTGAAGCAATTCAAGGACGAGCCCCTTTCCAGGATTTCCGATTATGGAAGCAGTCTGGGCAGGAGTAGCCGCGTTAATGACCTGCATATCTTCAACAGCCTCATCGACATTCTTTAAAGTGTACCGAACACGCAATAAATAGTCTCGACTCAACTGACGTTCCATGCCGACTGTAAACTCAGTCTGTTGAAACGGTTTAGTATTAACATCTACTGCTCCGTTACCTGCAAAGGGCGACGATGACGGTCCATTTGAAGCCGGAAATTGGTTCTCTTGGCAGCGACTAAGTGCGCCCGTTGTAATAAAGCCTGTAGGTTGACAAACGCTGGGTCCGGTAAACCCGCCGACAATTGAATTTATGTTGAATTTGGATGCTGTATCGCCGGGAAATATTTCGAAATAATCTCTAAGCTGCACAGTCCCGCCGAATAAGCCGCGCGGAAGAGAAAATTTCACTCGATCAAAGAATCTCCCGTAACTACCAAAGGCTTTTGTTTTGCCATCGCCGAAAACATCAAGGGCAAATCCGAGCCGCGGAGCGATTTTATCTTCCCAGTCGAAGGTTAAACTGCTTGGAAATTGGTTAAAAGAAGGTAATTCTTCCTTCTCAGTCCGAACACCGAGATTTAACGTCAAACGTTGAAAAGGCTGATATTTATCTTGGATAAAAATACCCTGGCTATAACTGGTTCCTTGTCCGAAAGTACCGTTACGAGCTAAAACACCCCATCCAATTGCTCCCGGTGTCGGCGTGATGCCAAAAGCAGAAGATATATTACCGGTCCAATTGAAGGTAATTGCACCAAAGGCGGCATTACCAGACAGCACATCATTAAAAGTTTTAATTCTCTGATAGCCGCCTTTCAATTCATGACGCCCGCCGGCATTGAAGATATAGGTAGCATTAAAATCATACGTTTCTCGAATTGAAACGTCCCTCGTAGTCGCAGAATTTCCGCCGGTGTTCGTACATCCAAAACCGGCGGGTGCTCCTGAACCACAAGTGAGACCAATTTGGGAGGGGACGAAATAGTTACCCAATTTTTCGTTCAAGAACCCCCTGTTGTAACGACCTTCAATCACAAGGCTATTCCATGGCGTATAGACACCCGTTAACGTAACTAAATTTGAAGTCTGTCGCCCCCCTTGTAGAGCTGCATATTGGTTTCCCACTAAGGTGCCAATAGTTCCGCCGTAATTATTAACTGGCAACGCCCCCGTATTGCTGAAACTAATTGTATGAGGGATACTCCCTTGCTGGATAACAGGATTCCAAAGGAAAGTACTGGTCAATCTCAGATTATTAAACGGATTTGCATCAAGTCGAGCAAAGGCGTATTGATACGTTGTTGTTCTGCTATATCTTTCTGTGTTAACAAGGGTTCTGGTTGCGGCAGGTAAGCTAGTAAAATATGGGGCTACCACATCTGTATTGAAAACCTGTGGGGAATAACTGGTGTAGAACCACAGACGGTCTTTGATAATCGGACCGCTGAGATTAGCAGTATAAAAAACGTCAGTTCCTCCTAATTTAGGTGCAGCAATTAGCTCTGCCGTTTGGACATAATTATTGGCAGCCACTGACCCTGAGGTAAACCGATAAAGATCTGGACGTGGGTTACCTCTAAACTTTGGGGGCTCGAACTGAATACCAAACTCTCCGTGTAATTCATTGTTGCCGCCCCGGGTTGCGACGCTAACAACACCTCCTGTGGCGCCACCATATTGTGCTTCGAAACCACTCGACTTCACCTGAATTTCCTGAATTAGCTGTGTTGGGATGTTATAGGTTTCATTCAGCGTTCCTGTACGGTAATTAGTTACCTCCTGACCATCAATAACAAAAACGTTTTCTCCGCCAGAGGCTCCATCAACGGAAAAACCACCGGAACGACTTTCGGGTCTTGTTCCGGGGACGGTTCTTAAAACGCTGGCAAAACCTGTTCCTTTTGGCACAAGCTCAATTTTTTGTGCATTTATAGTAGTTTGAATTGCTGTGCTCGTAGTATCAATTGGGGGAGCCTCTGAAATATTAACGTCTACAGTTGTTACAGTGCTTCCTGGATTAACGACCAGATCTAACTGTGTATTCCGCCCAATCGCAACCGTTGCGTTTTCATATCTTGATTCGCCAAAACCGCCAGTGGCAGCGGTGACTATGACATACGTTCCGGGTGGAACCTGTAAAAGGCGAAAAAAGCCTTCTTCATTTGTAGTAATTGTTCTTCTGAAGCCTGCACCTGCACCTGTAGTGGTAGTACCGCTTGCAGTCACATTTGCACTGGTAACTGTCAAGGTGACATTAGGAACGACAGCGCCAGCCGGATCTTTAACAAAGCCTTCTAATCCACCTGTTGTTTCTTGTCCGAAAGATGTTACAGACAAACAAAAAACAAGTGATAGAACCATTGTTATAAATAACAAATTCTTTTTCATTTTTTGCTCCTTTAATAAATTATTTTTTTGCAATTTCATGATATTTATGAACTCAAATCAGTTATGTGTAGTTTCAGCTTCAATTCAATTTTCAGCTAGCTATTGAAACATAAGTTTTAAATGGCAATGATTAACTTAATTTACAAAAAGCCATTTACAACAGAATGGGAAGTCTAAATTGCTTGCTTAATCTTGTTCTCAAATAAGGCAAGTAAAATTCTTATTTTGGAATAAAAACCTAAATTAACTGAATTAACTCTAATAAAACAGAATAATCAAAGTGTTCAACTAGTTGTTTTGAAGACAAAACATTGAATGGAAGAAACAGTCTAATAGACAAACTCAAAGGGAAGTCCACAGTTTAGCTATAATAAATTCCGCAGAGAACTTCACTTTAAAGAGTAATTTATCCAGTGATATTGCTTATCAAACAAACAAAAATATACTAACTTTCAATTTATCGTAAACTAACCTATTGTTTTAATTTCTTGACCAAATTGCCTATATTACTCAAAGAATCCATTAAGAAGTTCTATATTTTTTTATATCTTGGCTAAAAAATTAAGTTATATTATAAAGAAAACTGATTAAGGAAATGATTTGAACAAAAATTATTGATGAAGATAGCACACTTTGTTACAAAAGTGTAAACAAAACTTGGAAGTTTGAACTCTTTTTTATCTTTGGTAATTGATAACTACACCTGAGGCTCCGACCGACCAGCCGTATTTCTTTACCATATATAATCCGTATAGGTTTTGGTTCGTGCCGCTTTCCTGTTTTATCCAGTTTTTTCCGCGATCTGAAGAACGCAGAATCGTTCCGCCGTAGCCGACGATCCAACCGTTTTTATCATCCGTGAAGTTGACGCGCAAAAAGGTGTTCGGGAAGTTTGTTTTGACAATTTCCCAGGTTTCGCCCCCGTTTTCCGTTCGCAAAATAGTTCCCTTTCCGCCGACCGCATAACCTTCTGATTCGTCGCGAAAATCTACATTGTATAAATCTTTATCGGTTCCCGATTTTTGCAATTGAAAACTCGATCCGCCGTTGAATGATGCTAATATCAAGCCGTTGTCGCCGACGATCCAGCAGCGCGAGTTGCCGACGAAATCCAGATGATAAAGCTCGCCTTTTGACGGAACGAACACGCGCTGCCAGGTTTCGCCGCCGTCTTCGGTTCGCATTACTAGCGAATCAACGACTTCTTCCTTACGATTGAGCAAAGAGCCGACGACGACGCCGCGTTTTTTGTCGGCAAAACGAATACTTAAAAATTCCGGCGTAACATTTTTGAAATCACTGGCTTTGTAGATTTGCGTTTCCTGCCAGTTTCGCCCGCCGTCCCGCGTTATAAACATCTTTTTTCCGGCGACGAGATAACCGTTATCGTCGTTACGAAAATATATTTCGTTAATGTTTTCTTTTGTGCCGATCTCCTGTTTTATCCAGCTTTTGCCGCCGTCTATCGTGAAAGCCAGATAACCGCTGTCACCGGCTATCCAGCCTTTTTCATCAGAAGTAAAAAAAACGGCGACTAAATCTCCGCTTCCCTTTGAGCGGTTCACCGCCCAACCGTTCTGAGCATTATTAACTTGTAACAAAAACAGCAAACAAAAAAACAAAAATATAAATTTTCTGCAAAAAGACATTGCGCGAATCTCCAGACCAAATAAAAAAGGTGAAATTAATAAAACAAGATAGCCTTATTTTTATTAAATGTCACCTTTTAGATACGAATTACGGTTGGGAAAGTTTTCCAAAAAAATCATTTTATAACCCGGTAAACTTTTCCTTTCCAGACTATCAAAACCTGTTCGCCGACGGCGAAAAACTGCGCCAAACCCTTTTCTTTCGCAATCAAATCAAAAAATTCATTTTCGGCAAATTTTAATTTCACTTCCGGCAATTTATCTTCTTGTTTGTACTCCGAATCAGTCCAAACATCGTTTTCGAGATAAAATGTTTTTGTCCCGACTTTTTTAACCGATCCGGTTTTGATTACCTCATCATCTTCCGAAGTCACTGTAACCGCATTTTGTTTTTCTCTTGCGTCTTTGCTTGCCGCAATCGCTCCCTGTCCCGACATTGCATTCAATGACGGCGCAGTATTTCTTGCGCTTTTGGCGCTGGGCACGAGTCCTCTTCCTCTCGAACCCGCATCACTCGTAATTTGTTCACGTTCAACGCTCCCGTCCGTCGCAAGATAAGAAGTGTAAGGCGTAACGATTCCGTAGCGTGTTCCCAAATCCACGATTTCGTCGCGCAGTTCCTTGTTTTCGCCGTTCGAGCGGATTTGTTCCACGAGCCAGCCGACGCGACGCGTCGCCCAAAGCCTCGGCAGAAAATCGTTTTTGTCGGTTCGCAGCGGAAAATCAACGTTCGTGTAATTAAAAGTTCGCGTTTCTTTGCCCGTTTTTCCCTGCAATCGAAGCGTTACGTTTTCAATGTCAGAAGTATTTTTATATCGCCCGATGAGCGTTAATTGCGAGCCTTTGAAAATGTCGGAAAATTTTCGCGGATACATCAAATCTGTTTGAACGCTGCCGAAATCAAGCTCCAAATCGGTCAAAACCGGAGAATTCACTTTCGTAAAAAAATTGGAAACTTTTACTTCCAAATCCTCTTTCGGTTCGATATATTCAGCCGCGCCCGAATTTTCCGACGCCAAACGGTCAAGCAGCCGAGTATTAACATCGTAACCGACGCCGAAGGTAAATATTCGCAAATTTTCGACTTTGACTTCTTTGGAATTTTGAATGATTTTTTCGACGTTAGATTCGCCCACCGTCGGCAAACCGTCGGTCATAAAAACGAGCATTTTCGGTCTGTCCGAGGAAGCGAATTGCCGCATCGCCGCCCGGATCGCGTCGTTGATGTTCGTGCCGCCGTTCGGCGCGAGCTTTTTGACGAATTCCTCGCCGCGTTTTTTGCCTTCTGCCGTCGCCCCAATCAAACGGCTTTCCATCAGATGCTCTTCGCCGGCGAAATTTATCACGTTGAAACGGTCGCCTTCGCGAAGTCCGCGTATGCCGAATAGCAGCGCAGAACGCGCCTTTTCCATTTTGCCTTCTTCCGCCATGGACCCCGAAGTGTCAAGCACGAAAACAATGTCTTTGTTCACTAACTCTTTTTCGGAAACATTATCTTTCGGCGAAAGCATCAACAGAAAATAACCGTCTTTTCCGGGTTCGCGATAAGTTACGAGCGACATTCCGAAATCATTATTCGACAAGCCGTAAAATAACTGAAAATCGTTATCGTTTGAGTTTGTCTCAAAAGAAACCGTCGCGTTCGTCTCGCCCTTTCGATTGATTTCGATTTGGTGTGACGGCGAATAAATATTTCTGAGCGCTTCGTTTCCGACTACTTCAATTTTGCCGGAAACTGTTCCGAACTGCTGTTTCGGCATGGTTTGGCGAATATCCTCCGAAAGCGTGATCGGCTGATTTCTCGTCCATAAGTTTCTTCCGGTTCCGAGCGGATACCGGTAATTCACGGTTCCCGATTCCGCTTTTAAAACCTGCGAAAAAACAAGCTCTAGTTTTTTATCCGAATTCGCTGGAATCGGGAAAATCGAAGCCTGAAACAAATCCTTTCCGGCATATTCCAAAAGTCCCGGATCGCGCTGCCGTCTGACAATTTCATCGTAAATTCGCCGGGCTTCTTCGCGCGTGCGAACCTCGCCGACAAGTTTTTTGCCGTTTTCCCAGATAGCGAATTCGACGATTGAAGCCGTTTCGGGAATCGGGAAAAAATAAGTGCCTTCGAGCGTGTACGGCGTGTCGTTTCGGAAAACTTGTTCGACGCGCGTCGTTGCGACTTGCCCGACGATACGCGTATCAATTTTGATTGATTTAACCGGAAGCGCGTTCGGCAGAGGTACGGGACGCGGGCGCGGAATCGGACGGCACGGGCGAACATCGCAGACAATCGGAACGATCACTCCCTGCGCGTTCGCTGTTATGCCCGTAAATAAAAAGGCAAAGGCGAAACAAACGATGTTTGCAAAATATTTTAACTTCATAATTTTCTCCTATTTACAAAATTGCAGCGCTGTTTTGGAAAATTTCGCTCTGTATGACTGATTCGAGAACGCGGCAAGTTGCTTTTCCTTGCATTTAATTTTTCACGCGAACATATTTTTCTAATTTTTTTGGGATTCAATTAATCGGATACAGGGAAAAACTACAACGAACATCAGCATCGTAAAGGAGAAATTAAATTCGAGGGCAAAAACAAAATCTTTAACATCAGTCGTGCCATTTGCCGAATTATTTCAACATTTAGCCAGCATTAGTTTAACATTTCGTAAAGAGTCCGTTTGCCGACTCTTTATGTTTCACTCGAAGTTTGCGACAATCGCAGGCGTGAAAATTTCCGCCGTCATTATCGCTTACAACGAAGAAGAAAAAATCGCCGAAGCAATAAATTCCGTCAAATGGGCGGATGAAATTATTGTCGTTGATTCGGAAAGTGCTGACCGAACGCGAGAAATTGCCGAAAGTGGCGGCGCGAAAGTATTAATTCAAAAATGGCTCGGGTTTTCCGGGCAAAAACAATTCGCCGCAGATGTCGCGCAGAACGATTGGATTTTCAGTCTCGACGCCGACGAGCGAGTTTCCGAAGAACTAAAAGAGAAAATTTTGCAAATAAAAAGTTTACCCGAAGAAAAGCTTGCCGACGGCTACCGAATTTCCCGCCTGACTTTTTATATGGATCGCCCGATTCGATATTCGGGTTGGTATCCCGACTGGCAATTACGGTTTTTCAATCGAAAAAAGGGAAAATGGAAAGATGTTTTAATTCACGAATCGGTGCAAATGCGGGAAAATGCTCGAATCGAAAAATTAAAAGCCGATATTTTGCATTACAGCGTTGAATCTGTCGCGCATCATCATCAAATGATCGGCGAAAGATACGCGCCGCTTGCCGCCCGGCAAATGTTCGAGCGCGGACGTAAAACTTCCGTTTCGCAAATCGTCTTCGCCGGCTTTTCGGCGTTTTTTCGTACATTCGTTATAAAACTGGGTTTTCTCGACGGTCTCGCCGGATTTTGTATCGCTCGTTTCGCTGCCCATCACGCTTTTCTCAAACATCTCCTTTTGTGGGAAATGCAGAATAAATCTCAAGAACAAAAATAAAGCCTCCGCTCGTGGTTTCATAAGTTTCCAGCCGCTACAACCATTCAAATTTTCGTGACATCAAACCTTTTGTTTTATGCCCGTTTCAGCTATATTTTTTACTATCGCTTTATGAAAAAAGCGCGAATTAAATTATGAAAAATCTTCTTTCGACATTTTTCGTTTTTATACTGTTTTCCGCAGTCGTTTTCGGGCAAAAAGGCGTTGATCCGCAAACGCAGAGGATTCGCTCGGAAAGCAATAAAACAAATACCGGCAATAACGATAATCCGACAGCGCGTTCTTTCGATTGGGGAAAAGGTAAAACGAAAGTGCGGGAAATGCTGCCGAATCCTTACAAGTTGAATTCTCGCCGTAATATTTTGGTTGATACTATTATTTCGACCTTGAAGGAAAGAAAGATTTTGATCGACGACGCGGCATCTCGTCCGAACGAAGGCGTAATCGTCACGCAGCCATTCGTTTTCGCAAAAGGCGCCGTTATTTCTCAAAACGAATTGAATCGCTACGCGATTTTGCAGTCATCCGATACCGTCTGGACACGCGGTCAATATACTTTGACAATTGAAGTGCAGTCCATTGACGGAATCCAAAACAATGTTTCGGTCACGGCGAAAGTCGAAGGTCGTTCCGGCAACGGATTAACCACCGAATGGACAACGCTGCAAAGTTCGGGCATTGCCGAAGATGAGTTTTTGTCGAAGTTGGTTGAAGCGGTCACCGGAAACTCGCCGGACGCGCCGCAGGTTATTGACCAGTAAAATTTTGTTTTTAGTTCGTTAAATTTTATGGCAAACATTTTTTTCAAATATTTTTTCACGCTCGCTTTTGTTTTACTCACTGCGATTGGCATTAACGCGCAGGCGGACGCGAGCACCTCAAACGGACGAACACCGCAGCAAAAGGAAGATTTGCCGAAAAGCATAAAGGAATCTTTAGAAAAACAAAGAATTGAAAAAGAAAAAAAAGAGCACGACGAAATGATCGAGCGCGGCGAAGAGGCTCTGAAATTAAGCGAAGAACTTGAAAAATCGGTTTCCGCCGGCAATAAATTGTCGTCACAGGATCAGGTAAAAATTGCGAAAATTGAAAAAATCGTCAAGAAAATACGCAAAGAACTCGGCGGAGACGATGACGATGAGAAAGCAGGAAACGACGAAAATTCCGAAGCCGATGAATTAGGCGAAAAAACCTCGGCAGTAGCTTCCGCGGTAAAAAAATTACAGGCGACAACTACAAAACTTGTGGATGAGTTAAAAAAAACAACCCGGTTTTCCGTGTCAGTAGTGGCTATACAAAGTTCAAATTCGCTTTTGAAGATTTTGAAATTTATAAGATTCAGCAATTAACCTTTTGCCGGAAACCTTTAAAATCGAACAATAAAACTAATCAGGGCTTCGTTTTATGAAAAAAATCAGGCTTTTCTTCGCTGCTTCCTTTTGTCTTTTATTTCTGTCAAATTTCGCTTTGTCTCAAGCCGACGACGATGAAATTATCAAGATTGATTCTTCTCTGGTACTTATAAACGCGACGATAACGGACGCCGCCGGAAAACCCTCAATTGGATTAAAACAGGCGCAGTTCAAGATTTACGAAGACGGCGTGGAACAGGAAATATCGGTTTTTGAAACGCAGGAGACGCCGTTTGCCGCCGTGATTTTACTTGACACATCGGGCAGTATGGAAGAACGAGTCAGCCTCGCCCGTTCAGCCGCGATAAATTTTCTCGACGGTTTGCGAGCCGACGATTCGGTCGCAATTTATAATTTCGACACAAAAGTTACTCTGGTTCAGGACTTTTCTAATTCTCGCGATATTACAGAAAAGGTTTTCGACTTAAAAGCTACCGGTTACACAGCGTTGAACGATGCGATTTTCAAAGCTGCGCAGGAGTTGGAAAAACGTCCCGAAAAACGCAAAGCGATAATCGTTCTTTCCGACGGTGCCGATACGAAAAGCAGTCGCTCGGCTGATAAAGCCCTAAAAGCGGCAAACGCCGCTAACGCCACTATTTACACGGTTGATATGTCTTCGATTAATACCGGCGGAACGGCGAGGATGCAAAGTCAGGGTGCGCTGAAAAACTTTGCCGAGAAAACCGGCGGAATCTTCATTCCAACGCCCGGCGGAACTGCAATGCGTCAGGCATTTTCGAACATAGTCAAAGAACTCGGCGTGCAATACACTCTCGGCTATCAATCAACAAATACGAAAAAAGACGGCAAATGGCGAGCAATCGAATTGAAGGTTTCGCGACCAAATTTAAGTATCAGAACGAAAAAGGGATATAACGCGCCGAAAAATTAACATTTAAAATTTTTATTACTTTGTTACTCTTTGTTACTTCAGAATTGCGCCTTTTACGACTTTGAAAAATAAATTGTCGGGTAAAAGTCTGCGCGCCGTTAAAATTCCTTTAGTATTGACTTTATAACGCATTTTTCTGGAGCCGTCGGTTACGGCTGTGTAAATCGTCTGCGCGACGACCGATCCTTCCGGCGCATCCGCACCCGCTTTCTGCATATTCGGAATAGCTTTATCGAGCATATAATCATATGCCGTCAAACCATCTTTTCGGGTAACATCCTGCGAGCGGTCGTAGAAGTCCGTTTTTATCGGACCCGGTTCGATGATTTTGACGCGAATGTTAAATTGTTCGAGCTCGTATTGCAGAGATTCGCTGAAACCTTCAACCGCCCATTTCGTCGCGTGGTAAAGGCTGTAAAAAGGAAAAGTAATTCGCCCGCCGACCGATGCCACGTTGACGATAACGCCCCGTTTTTGTTCGCGGAAATACGGTAAAATTTCGCGGCAGACGTTCATCAAACCAAAAACATTTGTTTGGAACTGCTTTTCGATTTGCTCCGGACTTGCGGCTTCAAAAGCGCCGACAAGCCCGTAACCGGCGTTATTTACAACGGCGTCAATTCGACCGAATTTTTCGAGCGTTCCGTTTATCGCCGATTTTATCGAATCGGTATCGGTAACATCGAGCCGGAATGTTTCGATATCGGAGATTTTCTGCAGATCGGCAGCTTTTTCCGGCGTTCGCATCGTTGCGGCGACTTTCCAGTTTTTTGTCTGGAAAAGTTTGGCGGTTGCTTTTCCGATGCCGGTTGAAGCGCCGGTGATCAAAATTACTTTGTTCATATTTTTACATCTGCTCAAAAATGTTGAAGCGAACCGATGATGTTCAATTCAATAATACGAATTTCGGCAATTCTTTTAATCCAAAACCTTAAATCAAATTATAATGTTCTCTTAATTTTAGTTTATTTCGGATTTCTCCTTAAAAACTCGTTTTATTTCTTGATTTGTCTCGATGCCTCTCCATCGCCAGATCAATCAAAGTACTAATGACATCTTTAAATTTCATCCCGGTTCCCGCCCACATTTTCGGAAAGCCCGAAGCGTCGGTCAAACCGGGCAAAGTGTTGATTTCATTCACAAGCAAAGCGCCGGTTTTATTTAACAAAAAGAAATCAACGCGCGCCAGACCGGAGCCGTCAACAGCTTTGAAGGCAGTGACAGCCATCTGCTGAATTTTTCTGGCTAACTCGTCGGAAACCGGAGCTGGAACGACGAATTCATTGTTCCCCGTTCCCGAGTATTTTTCGGTATAGTCAAGAAATTTTTTGCTTTCATCGCGGATGATATATTCGCCGGGCAAACTCGCTTGCGGTTCGTCATTTCCAAGAACGGCGCATTCAATTTCGCGCATATCAAGCGCTTCTTCAACGATAATTTTTCTGTCGTACTCGGCGGCAAGCGCGATTGCTTCACGGAGCGAATCGTCGTCTACCGCTTTTGAAACTCCGACGGATGAGCCGAGGTTAGCCGGTTTCACAAAACACGGGTAGCCTAATTTTGCGGAAGTCTGTTCGATGACAATCTCGCTATTGCGTTCCCACTCGCTTCGTAAAAACCAGACGTATTTACAAATGGGCAAACCGGCGTCCCGGAATAGAGTTTTCATCACGACTTTATCCATCCCGCACGAAGAAGCCAAAACGCCGCATCCGACAAACGGGATATTCGCCATTTCGAGAAGTCCCTGAATAGTTCCGTCTTCGCCATACGTTCCGTGCAGCACAGGAAATATCACATCAAGTTCGGCAAGTCTTTCTTCACCGTCGGCTGTATCGAGTTTTGTTAAGCCTTTGAATCGCGTATCGCCGAGAAGAGCGACATCGGTTTTCGGGTAGTTAGCAGAATCCTCGGCAAGAAGCTGCCGGGTTTCGGCAGTGAGCAATTCAAATGACTCAAAAGGATTCAGCCATTTTCCTTCTTTTGAAATGGCAATCGGCAAAATATCGTATTTATCTTTATCAATTTGTTCGATAACCGTTTTCGCCGAACGAATCGAAACTTCGTGTTCGCCCGAACGACCACCATAAATAACACCGACTTTTATTTTTTCCATAAAATTTTAATTAAATGTCAGATGCCAGATGCCAAATTCCGGGAATTGGAATTGTTTGAAACTTAATTCCGCATTGTAATTTCTATCTTCTACTTCAACGATCTGACATCTAGCATCTGAAATCTAATTTCTCGTTTATAAAATAGTTTTTCCGAGTGCCGAGAGAATCAGCTCGCCCGCCAGCTCAACCGTGATATTGCTTTGATCGAGCATCGGATTGACTTCAACAATTTCAAACGCGCGCATTCCGCCTTGTTCAGCTATAATTTCCAGAGCGAGATGGGCTTCGCGATAAGTCGTGCCGCCGCGAACGAGTGTTCCCGAACCCGGCGCGAATGTCGGATCAATCATATCAATATCGAAAGTGACGGCGTAACCGCCCGGCGCGCGTGACGCAATAATAACGGCGTCTTTTACGCAGGCGAGCATTCCGCGGCGATCTATATCGCTCATTGTAAAAAAATTATGGCGCAAGCCGAGTTCGTGAATTCGCCGCTGCTCGCCCGGGTCTAAATCGCGCGCTCCGACGTGCGCGCAATACTGATGATTTAATTTCGGCGCGAAACCTTCTAGATTAACGAGCTCTTCTTTACCGTAGCCCAAAAGCGCGGCGAGCGGCATTCCATGAATATTTCCCGAAGACGATGTTTCGTGAGTGTTTATGTCGGCGTGCGCATCGAACCAGATCAAACCCACCTCGGTTTCCTGTTCGCGAAAAAATGAGGATATACCGGAAAAAGTTCCGATTGCGATTGAATGATCGCCGCCCAAAATTACAGGAATTTCGCCGTTTCGCAAAATTTCCTTGACCGAATCTGCCATTAATTGCCCGGCGACCGCCATTTCGGGCAAATATCTGGGATTTTCACAGACATCAATCAGCCGGTTCGGTTTAGCAATGTTAACGTCGCCGTAATCTTTGATTTCGTAACCTAATTCCTGAATATGATCGCACAGATAGTTGTCGCGAATTTTTGCCAGACGAAGAGCCGAAGCGCCGAGTTCGTTTCCCGTTTGTCCGGCGCCGAAGCCGAGCGGCACGCCTAGAATTCCTACTTTTTTATCTTTGCCGGGTTTTCTTGTAAAATTCATAAACTCTTTAAATCAAAGCTCGCCGAAACCGTTCGCGAAAAGCTCGACAATTGTTTGTAAAGCCGATTGCTCATCCTCGCCTGAAACTTCCAACTTTATTTCCGTTCCTTTCGCGGCGGCTAATGTCAAAACGCTCAGGATTGATTTAGCATCGGCTACAACGAAATTGTCTTCTCGAATGACAGTTATTTGACTTTTAAATTTTGAAGCCGTTTTGACCAATTGAGCGGCGGCTCGGGCATGAAGACCGAGCCGGTTTATCACCTTTATTTTAGCTTCAAGCATCTTTTTTCAATCTTTGCGGTTCGAGCAGCGCGCCTGTTCGGTATATTGATTGTTTTCCCTGCTCTTCGACTTCTTTCGCCATTTCGGTCAATGAAATTTCTTTGTTTTGCGAAGCCAATTTGATTACCATCGGTAAATTTACGCCGGTGACAAGCTCAACTTCGTTTTCCTTAATAAACATCGCGGAAATATTCGTCGGAGTGCCGCCGAACATATCCGTGAGCAGCAAAACGCCGTTGCCGGAAGATACTTTTTTTATTGCTCTTTGAATCTCGTCTTTTGCAATTTCAACGTCGTCGTGCCATCCGATTGAAACCGCCGCAATATGTGACAAATTTCCGACGACTGTTTCCGCCGCCGCCAGAAGCTCGTTAGCGACTTGCCCGTGCGAAACCACAACGCCGCCGATTTTTTTTATTTCGCTCATAAAGTTTTTTTGTTTTTAAGTTTATGATTGATAATTATTATATCTAAGTTTTTTCACTACTTTTGAACGTCGCGGTGAACGACCGAAACTTCATAACCTTTTTTATTGAAACTTTTACCGATGCGGTCGGCGACCATCACCGAACGATGCCGCCCGCCCGTGCAGCCGACTCCGATGGTTAAATAAGATTTTCCTTCGCGTTTGTAAAGCGGAAGCAGATAAGACAACAAATCTACAAATCGGCGAACGGTTTCCTGCACGTCCTCCTCTTTATCGAGAAACTCTACGACCTTCGGATCGGTGCCCGGCAGATGCTTTAAGTTTTTATCGAAATAAGGATTCGGCAGATGGCGCACATCGAAAAGCAAGTCAACATCGCGCGGTACGCCGTATTTGTGCCCGAAGCTGACGATTTGGACATTCAGAGGCGAGTCTTCCGACGAACCGAATTTTTGGATGATAAGACGCCGCAGCGTGTGAACCGTATGTTCGGACGTATCAATAATCAAATCAGCCATCTCGCGCACGACTTCGAGAGCTTTTTTTTCGGCGCGTATAGCAGAAAGCAATCCGTCGCCGACATCAGCCGGGTGCGGTCGGCGCGTTTCGGAAAAGCGCCGCTGCAAAACATCGTCCGAAGCTTCAAAGAAAATCACGAACGGAGCGAGTATTTCTTCGCGCAGTTTTCTTAATTCGTCGGGAAATTCCGATAAAAAATGGCGCTCGCGGATATTTATGACAAGCGCCGCTTTTTCAATCGCCACAATTTCTTCTTTGTTGGGAACCAGTAGCCGCGAAAAAGTCGAAAGCATCGTCAAAGGCAGATTATCAACGCAAAAATAGCGCAAATCCTCAAACGCTTTCATCGCCGAACTCATTCCAGAACCGCTTAAACCGGTGATTATAATAAAATTTGGAATTTCTTTTCGTTTAGCAATCGGCATAAAGAAGGTGATTTATATTCTACATCAGTTTCGTTGATATTGTTTAATGCGGTTTTCCGGGAAAGATTTTTAATCAATTTCTGGATAATTCCGAATCTGTTTTTTCGCTTAATTTCCGGGTGTGTTTTTCTATTAATTTGTGCGCCGCATCGTATCCGTGACCGCGTAAAAGGTGAACTCGAACAGCCGTCTCGACAAGGGTTGAAAGATTTCTGCCCGAGCTGACAGGGAGAATCACCTTCGGCAACTTCGCATCAAATATACTTTCTTCGCGCATTTCCAGTCCTATTCGCTCGATTTCTTCAACCTCGCTCCATCTTTTCAATTCGATGCAAAGCTCGATGGACTTGCATTTACCGACGGCTGAAACTCCGAAGAGATCGCGAACATTAAGAATTCCGAGCCCGCGAATTTCGATGAATTCATAAGTTAACTCAGGCGCGCTTCCTTCCAGCCGATTACCGACTTTTTTAATATGCACCGAATCATCGGAAATGAGGCTGTGACCGCGCGTTATCAAATCCAGAGCGCACTCAGACTTTCCGATGCCCGATTCGCCGGTGATTAACACTCCAACGCCGTACATTCCCAGAAGAACTCCGTGAATCGTTTTATGCGGAGCCAGTTTTT
>DASVQY010000041.1:0-7464 GCA_036388895.1 Pyrinomonadaceae bacterium
CGCGAATAATCCATTCGTCGGGAAACTGCGAGCCGCGCATTAGGGCAATAACGTTATAAATCGGTTTTATATCCCAATTAAATTCGAGCTTGAAGCGAACTTTTACGTTATTTACTCCGCCGAGATGATAAGTAATCGGCAAAGCGCCGCGCCAATTTGCCGGAGCGATCGCGCCGCCTAGATTTCGCAGAATCGGCAATGCGTCGGAGTAAGAAATCGGCATTACCGGAATCTTCGTTAAAGTCGTGGTGTCTTTTCGGTCGAGGCGACGGGCGCCTTTTGTTGAACCGACATTAGGCGTCGTCGGATCGCCCGGGTGAACCGGCATATCGGCGACCGAACCGCGCTGCACGCCGTGTTCACTGCGCCAAGCGCCTTTCGGGTAAACGTCGCCTTGAAAATAACCGTCGTCGCGCGGATCTGAATAAATCAAACAAGCGATTGCGCCGCGTTCAGCCGCAACTTTTGGTTTGATTCCGCGCCACGAGCCGCCGTAACGCGCAATCGCGATTTTGCCGCGAACGTCAATTCCGCGTTTTTCCAGTTCTTCGTAATCAGCCGGAACGCCGTAATTGACGTAAACGACATCGCCGGTCACGTCGCCGTCAATCGAATAAGCGTTGTAAGTCGGAAGCTGTTCGTTTTGCTGCGCCGAAGTCGCATCTTCTTTCAACGGCGGCTCGTTCAAACGCGCCGTAAATTTTTCGGGCGAAATCACTTCTAAAATCCGAGTTTTCGGAGTCGGAAACAACACGTCGAACTGTTCGATTTGGGCGTCGTAGCCCCAAGATTTAAAGAGCGCGAGCATAAATTCGGCATTTTCCTTGCCGTAAGGAGAACCGACGTAATGCGGTCGCGCCGAAAGCCGCCGCATCCATTCGCGCAAATTTTCTTTTTTTAGTGAAGCGTCGAATTTCGCTTCGAGAGACTTTTGCCGGGCTGTATTTTCCGCTGAAAAACCCATAAAGGTTTTTTCGTTCGGAATTGTCTGAGCGAAAATTGAACAGGCGCAAATTAAAATCAAAACAATACGAACATTTCGCATTAAAAAACTCCTTGAAACGACAAATTTGAAAGCAAAGCGCGTTTATTGTAAGGCAATTTCCGAGAAATACGCCAATGCAGACAAAGCTAAAAATAAAAATCCCTTCGGACAACATTTGCGCAGGAAGTGAAAAAGCAAACGGCATTTGTGCAATGCAAAAAAGCGGAAAATGGTAATCTTCCGCTTTTTCATTTTCTCGAACAGTTTCTAAAGAATGTTTTTATCAATCAGTCTTTTCCGCTAAAAAATCGCGCAGAATCGCCGTGACCGTTTCGGGAGCTTCCTGTTGAACCCAATGTCCGCTGTTCGGAATGTGAAATTCATCGTAAGGCGCGTCCATCGCTTCGTTGATGTTTTTAACCGTTTCGCGCATAATCGCGTGGTCGTGGTCGCCGTAAATAAAAACGGTCGGAACCGTAATTTTCTTTTGTTCGGCTGGCAAAGAGATGAATCTGCTCAAAACATTCGCGCGGTAATAATTTATCATCGCCGTTAGCGCGTGCGGTTCGCTCCAGGCTTTTTTATACTCGGCGATGTCTTCGTCGGTGAAAACGCCTTTTTCCCACGTTGTGTTTCTTAAAGCGTTTTCAAGCGACGCGAAATCGTTGCGCTCGAGAATGAATTCGGGCAAGCGCGGGATTTGAAAAAAGAACATATACCAACTCGCCAGCAACTGCCGAAGCGTCATATTTTTCCGCCAAACCGCAGGCGGCGGAACTTGCATCGCGGCGAATTTCCAGACATATTCGGGGTGTTTTTCGGCTAAAGACCAGCCGACCGCTGCGCCCCAATCGTTCCCGACAATCGCCGCATTTTCGCGCCCGAAATGATTTATTAAACCGGTTACATCATCAACGAGTTTATCAATCTTGTAATCGGAAACATTTACAGGCTTATCGGAAAGATTGTAGCCGCGCATATCCGGCGCGACGATTGTATATTCATCGCTCAAAGCGTTGATCTGATGTCGCCAAGAGTACCAGCTTTCGGGAAACCCGTGAAGCATCACGACGAGACGGTCGCCGTCGCCGGCAGTCGCGTAATGAAGCCGGACGCCGCCGACTTGCGCGTAATCGAACTTAATATTTTCCAAACTTTCCGCCATAATACACCTCAGACAATTAATTCAAGCCTAAATTTTTTGCTTCTTCGTCGGAAATATCAATTTTCATACGCAAAAGCGCCGTCGAAAAAGTTTTGCCCTGCGCGTCGGTCATCAGCGATAAAGTTCCGCCGCCGCCGAGAGCTTCGTGCAGCAGAAAATTCAGCGCTTTCAAATTCGGCAGCTCGAAACACTCGACATTGCCTTTTACCATTTCGCCGAAATGTTTTTTGACCCTTTCAGCCGTCACTTCACGAACAAGCAGCGGGTAATATTCATCTTTGAGAGAGATAACGCCGACGTTTGCCGTGTCGCCTTTGTCGCCCGAGCGCGCGTGAGCGAGTTTTGTCAATTCGATTTTCATAAAAATTTATATCTTAAAGGTCTTTCGCAATTGAAAAACCCAGTAAATCATATATAACAAAAATACACACAAAATGAGCCAAACACCATCCGAAAGTTTATCGCCGTAAATGTTTGCTTGAAAAGCGAAATGATTGATTCCGATAAAAAGCAGCAGAAGCGCCACCCGTAAATTATCGTTCGTTTCGGCAAATTTACGCATCGCTTCTTCGCGTCTTTCCGGCGCGAGCCAGTAATTTTTATTCGGTATATTAATAAAAGCGTCGGGCAAATTGTTGAATAAAAATGGCGTCAGCGAAGACATTCCCAAAATAAAAACGAGCAGAATGACCTGAAATACTAAAAAACTGCTTTTCGACATCCAACCGTCGGGCTCGCCCCAAAAGTTAAAATGCGAAGCGACCTGCTCCGGCAATTGCGGATAAAAATAAGCGAGCTGTGACAGAAAAACGATTGTCAGAAAAATCAGAATGTTGCGCGTTATATTGAACATAGCATCTGTATTTTACGATTTTCTAACTTTTTTGTTGCAGTTTTCGGTACAATTCGTATTTGTATAAACAAGCCAAAACGTGTGAATGCTTGAGAATTTCTTTCCGCACCAAATTTTCGATTTCAGAAATTGGAACGAACCTCGTCGCGATTGATTCGTGCTCGTCAAAACTTGTTTCGGTCGTTTTTTCGCAATCCAGCGCCAGAAAATGATAAATCATATTATTTTGAAGCGCCGGATTCGGTTGAGATTTTCCTAAAAACACGAAATTATCGGTTGAAAACCCGGTTTCTTCCGTCAGTTCGCGCCGCGCCGCGGTCTCGGGCGCTTCATTCTCATCAACTATCCCGCCGGGAATTTCCAATGTTATTTCTTCGGCGCCCTGACGAAACTGCTCGATTAAAATAATTTCCTGCTCGCGCGTCAAAGCGATGACATTTACCCAATCAGGATTTTCGATCACAAAAAAAGTGGCTTTTTTCCCGTCCGTTTCTCGCTCGCAGAAATCTTCGCGCACGCGAAAAACTCGGCAATCGGCGATTTGTTTCGATTCGACTTGCTTCCAGGTTTCGATATTTTGATTCATAAAAATGTTTAAATTTACAGTCAAACTGTGTTTCAATAAAATATCAGTTCTTTTAAAAGGGGGAAACTTATGTTCAAAATTATTACTGCCGTTTTTGCTTTCATTCTTCTGAATACGTCGCTGATTTACGCTCAAGACACAAAGCAGACAACGCCGAATCTCGAAACGATTCTTTCCGAAGCGTATAAACAAACCGAGTCTTACCGAGAAGCGTTCAGAAATCTCTTGGCGGAAGAAACGAAAACGTTTGAAGAGTTTGATAGAGGCGGAAACGTCAACGAAAAAACCGCCATTAAATCTAATTTTCTCGTATATCAATCCGGAAAGGACGCTAAAACCACCACCGAATTAAGAAATGTTGTCGAAGTTAACGGAAAATTGGTTCCGAACAGCCAAAAACGTTCAAACGATTTTTTAAGCGAGCTTGAAAAAGAAACTACGCTCGAACGTGAGCTAAAAAAAATTCAGGATGAAGGTGCAAAATACGATAAAACTTTAGAGATTTACGGTCTAACCTTAAATGAAGGAGTCGTGCTCAATCCGAAAATCCAACCTTATTTCGATTTCAAACTTCTCGGCTCGGAAAACTATCAGGGAAATGACGTTTATGTAGTCCAATACCGGCAAATGAAAAAAAGTCCTTATACAGTTGTTAATGAAAAACCGACAGTAAGTGACGCTCTCGGTTTTGATTTCAGACTCAATATTCCCGGCGCACTGAAAAACAACGACAAATTTGTGCGCGGAAAATTATGGATTGACGGGAAAAACTTTCAAATTCGGCGCGAAGAACAGGAATTAACCGTGCAGACGACTGAACCGATTGTTTTATTGTCAAGCGTTTTTGAATATCAATCGAGCGATTACGGGCTTTTGGTTCCAAAAACGATTTCCGTTACGACTTACGAACTGAAAAAACAAAAAGGCGACGGAAAATTCGTTTCCGTTAAAGACACGACGGTAAATTTCGATTACTCGAAATTCCGGCAGACAAATGTTGAAGTAAAAATTTTGGACGATATGTAAAAATATTTTATATTACAAAATGTTTGTAAAAAGGCTTGAAGTCACATAACGAACAGCGAGCTTTTTGCTTGTAGGCTGATTTCGGGCGTCTTACCGCGTTTGGTAAGGGCTAATCAAAATAGCCTAAAATAATATACGGGGTGACGCAACTGGCGAAGAAATATGTTTCTAATGATGAAGAATGGAACGCAGTCAACCCGATTTCATTAATCGAGCGCGCAAATCAAAGCTATCCCGAACTATACCTTTCCTGCGGTCTTTATGACAAATATGGAAATTTTGAGGGTACGCAAGCGCTTGCGAATATTGCCATAAAAAGAGGCGTAAAAACGATATGGCACCCGATATACGGCGGACACTGCGCCATAGATGTCGCGTCGCTGGCGGACTTTCTCGCCGAGAATTGACAGTTGTGCATGTTTATTTTAGTAATTGCGCTAACGCAACAACATTATTTATGACAACTTTGGTATTTGATTTATGTTTTTGTAAACCCTTTCTAGCATATTCGCTCTCATCAAATTCACAAAAACCTCTCATTTAGTTAGGTTTGACCGTCACATCAAATTTGCTGAAATTTTTGTATTCCATACTCAATCGTGTTTGCAGTTGCGGAAATAATTTTGCTTTGCCGGTTTTTAACAGTAGCTTTAAATCTTTATCAGCCTGCGGAGTAAAATTTTCAGAAACTATTTTTCGCGGCGTATAAATTTCAAAATCGCTCGGCTGATAATGGTACTCTTGTCTGAGCGTGACAAATGGCTCGGCGAATTTTGCCGACTCGGCGGTCAACTCCGTAACCAACTTTAAAATTCTGTGATTTTTCAAATCCAGCCAAATTGTTCCGCGATAAAATGTATGTGATATTTCAAAAAAATCCGGCGCGTTAATCTTTAGATTGATGTCGGGATTTACGCTCGTTTGCTGAAATTTTATAACTAATGCTTCTTTTCCTTCGATGTTTTCCCGTCTCGTTTCTTCAAACTTGAACGATGAAATTATATTCGAAGCCAAAGGAACATACTGTCCTAATGTGAATCCGTAAATACTTAAATTTTCATCGTAGCGCGAACTTTCCTTATTGAGTTTTCTTAATTCCTCTTCAAAAGATTTAGCGTTGGCGAGTTCTGAGAAAATTTTTACGGTACGTTTCTCGCTGTTTTTTATTTTCTCTCCGTCAACTTCCCGAACATTACGAAATTCGCCGAGCTTGCCTCCGCCCGCTTCCGGTTCGTAGACGATCAAATCCGACAAAATTTTCTTTCGGCTTTTCACGTTTCCGTCTTTATCGAAAGTTTCAAAAGTTTTGATTTCTTCAACCGTCAGATTTTTGAAGACGTTTGAATATTCAGAAGTTTTTTCGCTCGCAGCCGCCAGAAACTTCTTCGATTCTGAATCGGACAATTTCTGACCGTTCGCAGGTGCGAATGATGTCAAGCAAAGCGTCCCCAAAATAAGTATGTAAGAAATATATTTCATACAGGCATTTTTCATAACTTCAATCAAAGCATCAAAGTCTTCCGCTTATCTAAAAATTTACACTGACACAAGTTCAAAAGATTGTTATAAACGGACTTTTTGATCTAGCCTTTCTCGACAATAAAATACAGAAGCAGCATTTTGGCTGAAAAACTATAGTTTTGTAACTTTCTATTTTCCGATTTTTTCAGCGCGGAAAACCAGAAAATAATCCATTCCGTCGGGCTTCACAAAATCGTATTCATTTACCAAAACGAAGCCGGCGCGTTTTGCTTCTTCGACGACAATTTCCTTGTTGATGCCGTGATCATCGCCTTTTCCGTTTTTGTCAATAACTCCGACAAGAGCATTCGTTTTGAGCGAGGCGCGAAGATTTCTTAGAACTTTTATCGGCTCGGCGATTTCGTGATAAGTTTTCAAAATCAAAACGGCGTCAACTGCCGTTTGCGGCAAATTCGGGTTGTCCTCGGCGCCGAGAATGGTTTGAATATTTGTAAAATTTTCTTTTTTGGCGCGCTCGTTTATGTGTCTGATGTATTCCTGATTGATTTCGACCGCGTAAACTTTTCCTTTTGACCCGACTCTTTTCGCCGCCCGCGTCGTAAACCAGCCCGAACCGGCTCCGATGTCGGCGACGGATTTCCCTTCGGAAATTTTCAAAATGTCCATCACGCGGTCAATCGAAAGATTTTTCGCCCGGTTTTCATCTTCAAAAATCGAGAGATCACCGGCGTACGGTTCGCTGCGCGGGCGATTTATACTTTCATTTACATTTGCTTGAACGGTCGGAGTCGGCGAAACAGCCGGCGCGTTTTCAAGTTTTGAAAGTTCTGCCGTTTGGCAAGCCGAGAAAGCAAGCAAAGCAAACAAAGTCAAAAAAACGGCTTTCGTTAAAGCCAAGCAAATCACGAATTTTTTCATAGATTTTATGATGAAACGCGCTTGCGGATGTTTGCCGGTAAATTAAAAATCAACGGGGAAGGTGTAATTTTTACTGATTATTTTTGTTTATAAAGTCTGTTAATTCTAAAAAGTTTGTGATTCGACCGCTTTTTGCAAAGGATTTTCGGCTATTTCATTTATCAAACCAATTCGCAAAGCCTCTTTCGCGTTAATTCGCTTCGCCGTCAAAAGCATTTCGAGCGCCGCCGCCTCGCCGATTAATCGCGGCAGACGCTGCGTTCCGCCCCAACCCGTAATGATTCCGAGATTTACGCCCGGATGCGAAAAAATCGCGTTCGGCGAAGCGATTCTTTTATTACAAGCCAAAGTTAAATCCAGCGCGCCGCCCAAGCAGAAACCGTTGATTGCGGCAATTGTCGTTTGATTTGCCGCTGCGATTTTGCTCATCAAATTTTGTCCGCGCAAAG
>DASVQY010000042.1:0-35777 GCA_036388895.1 Pyrinomonadaceae bacterium
AGCCGTTTTGGGGAAAAGGTTAACTTCGCTTAAACGAAAGAACTTAATTAAAAACACACGCAAATCGAAGGATTTTTGTCCTACTTTGCGTGTGTTTTTTTGTTTTATACTCAAGAAAAATTTATTTAGTCATTGAAAAAATATCATCGGCAACCGGCGTGTTTACGAGTATTTCTTTTGCCTTAAAGCTCACGTAAATGGAAAGATTCGTCAATTCAAATCTTTGTGAATACTGCTCGGGCAGAATTACGTTTTCGACGTTTCTCATTTTGTCGAAATCAACCGCCGTGGTAACGGTTCTTCCGTTCACATCGAAACTCGACTTGTAACCTTTGACTTGCCCGGTTTTTTCATTCAGATAAAAATCCGTGTAATACCCTTCAGGCGAAGTGATGCGGAATGCATTTTTTGATTTTGATTTATCGGGCAAAGCCGAAACGACAAAATCCTTTTCACCGACTTTTGTTAAAAGCGCTAGTCCGATACGATTGAGCGGCGGAAAATAAAATCCGTTAATTGAAGAATTGGTCTGTTCGCCGTTGTAAACTTGTTTTAACGGCTGAAACGCATTCGGAATTTCAATGCGGTACTTTTCGCCCGAAGAAACGAAAACGAATGTCGCCGGAATTGTTTGAGTCGGACTGCCCGAAACGTCTGCGGTTCCGCGAACAATAAGCGTTTTCATATTTTTGAACTTATCCCCGCCGTGTGCACTCAAGGCAATTTGCGCAAGTTCCAAAGGCGCGGCGTCGGCTTTGATATTGACGATTGGCGAAACAGTCGGTTTTACATTCGATTTATCATCTTTTTTGTCTTTAGTTTGAGCGTAAATGTTTGCGGCGCACATTAATACTAAAGCGCAAATTAATATTCTTTTCATATTATCTCCTTTCGGGTATTTGGGGCGAGTTTTTTATCCTACACCAATACGAAAAAAGAAGGAGAAAAGTTTATAACAATTTTTCTCCTTCTTTTTTAATTGTGGCGAATAAAATTACCAGCTAAATCGCATCTGTAATTCAACTCGGCGATTTGCCGCACCGCCGCCGAAACCGCCGCCGCCAAAGCCGCCGAAACCGCCGGAAATCGAAGTGGACTGTCCGAATCGGCTGGAGGTGAGGTTGCCGACAGGCGTTCCGAAATTCACGTTATTGAACAGATTGTTGAAGTTAACACCGACGTTTAGGTTATATGGCTTTCTTTCATTGCCGCCGCCGAATCCGCCGAAACCTCCGCCCGGACCGCGACCACCGCCTAATCCGCCGCGTCCACCGCCTGCAGCGCCGCCTTGTCCCCGACCGCCTCCGCCGCCTTGCCGTGCGCCTGCGCCGGTTTGCTGATCGTTTTGGGCGACAGCAGCCGTTCTGCCGGAACTACCAAACCCGAAATTTTTACCGATGCGCAAATTAACGCTGAAAAATTTCGGAGCATGTCCATAATTTCTGGAAATTATAGCGTTAGGATCGTTATCGCCAATGTCACAGAATGAATTTATTAAACCTAATTCATTGCATCTCGCGTTCAATTGAGCATAAGTCGGGCGCTCAGTAAATAAAGAATCGCCGTTTACATCAACGCCTCTGGTAATATTGAATGGTCTGCCCGAGTTACCTATAATAAACGGGCTGATCTGAATGCCCCAGGGAATTGTAAAGTTTCCGCCAAGGACAATATTGTGCCGGATATCAAATGAAGACCTGCCGTATTCGCCGGTTAAATCATAGCTGTAAGCAGGAAAACTTCCTGCTCCATCACTATCACTGCGAGCGAAACCGATCCGATAGTTTCCGAAAACAGTGAAAGCGGGCGAAATCATAGTTCTCAGACTAACAATCATCTGATTTTGATTTAAAACTCCGCTTGACTCGTACTGGTAAATATTTCCCACCGTTGGATCAGGTCGCGGCGCATTGTTACAGTTCACCTGCAATGGACAAATTGGAGCGTTGATATTTCTGGTTCTGAGCAAATGTAGTGTTCTCGCCCCGATATAGAAAACTGATAATGTTGTTCTCGACGGAAGTTGTCGCTCGATACCTAGCGCAACCTGCATCGTATAAGGCGACTTCAAATCTTCCGCGATTGTGCGCGTCACGCTTGATGATGGTAGAACAGTTTGAATCTGAGCCGCAGTCGGTACGTTCGTGACGCCATTTAATGAAAAGACAGGCTGATTTAATAAAGCGATTGCCGCAGCGCGACGCACGGGATCAGGGTCATTTGCATTAACAATAAAATTTAACTGATTATTTCCGTTAAACCTAATTGCCTGCAAACTCAAATTTTCACTGAACCTCTCATAAAAGACTCCGAAACCGCCACGAACAACTGTTTTCGGCTGACGCGCTCCACCAGCGCCCGGTGACCATGCAAACGAAAGCCTCGGTGCAAAATTTCCGTTATCTGAAATATTGGTCTGGTTTTCATAACGAAGACCAAAACTGAGCGTTAAAGTGGGGTTTACTCGCCAATCATCGGTGGCAAAAACCCCAATGTCCGTTTGTGAAATACTTTGTTCAGGATTGCCGGATGAAACAGTATACTGCGTCGGTGTTCCTTGTCTTAATAATGCGTTCCGATAACTGTTAAGGTTAATAAAAGTAAAACTGCCACCAAAATTATTCTCCGAACGATCCGTTAAAGATATTCCGCGCAATCTAGCACCGAATTTAACCGAATGCTCGGAGTTTTTGCCAAAAGAAGTTGTCGTGTAATTTTGCAGTTCCCAGCTTTTCGCGCGGTTAAAGCTCAATCCGATTTGTGAGCCGCCACCAATAAACGCTGTTTGAACATTAATAGTCGGAATAGAATTGTCACCTGTTTGCTCGCGATTCTCCAATTCATACTGAAAACGTGTTTCGTTGATCGTTTTCGGATTAATGATCATCGTTTCGGTTAATCGAAACTCGTGCTCTGTGTTTTCAAAATTGTATGCGCGTGAAGGCAGAGATGTTTCCGAAATACCTTGATTTTCGACCTTATTATGAGTAAAACCGTAGCGCAAAACCAATGTATTATTTTGATTTATTTGATAATCAAACCGTGGGCTGACTGAAAATCGGCGATTCGGAACCTGAAACTCTTCTCTAAAATTAGCGATATTTAATGAAGGGTCTAAAATGAGGGCATTGACAACAGCGTTGTTGTCTTCTTCACGATTACTTATATCGAAGAAAAACGACGACTTTCCTTTTTGAACGGGACCGGAAACGTTTCCGCCATAGAATCTTCTCTGACTCGGCGCACGATTTGCGGCAAAAGGATTGCGCGAGTTTAATCTCGAATCACCGAAATTTAAAAATGCCTGCCCGCGCCATTTGTCGGTTCCGGGCTTGGTCAAAATTTCGATTCGCCCGAAACCTAAACGATCATATTCAGCCGAAAACGGATTTTGATTGATGCGGATTTCACGAATTGATTCTTTCGGCGGAAGTCTGCCGCCGGTAAAACCGTCAATATAGATTTGTCCGCCGTTCGGACCAGCCGAGGGTCCCGCGAGCGCCTGCAGCGCGGCTTCGAGTTCGTCGGGATCATCGGGCAAAGCCTCTAAATCTTCTTCCTTCAAAACAGTAGCGCTAGCATTATTGTTCGGGTCATTTGAAACTTCGTTTCCGCTGGAAACATCTACTTGCTCTTCGACGCCTTCGACCGTCAAAATAACATTCAGCGCTTCCGATGCGGCTCCCGCCCGCACTTCAACTGCCGCGTTTTCGTAAAAAGCGAAATTCGGCGCGCTGACGCGAATTGTGTAAGTTCCCGGCGCGAGACCGTTGATCGTAAATTCTCCCCGCGCATTGCTGATTGCCGTTTTTTCTTTTCCGTCCGCCGCAACCGCTATTACGTTGGCTCCGACAACAACGGCTCCTAGAGCATCCGTCACTTGCCCGCTGACGCTTCCGGTTTGTTGCCCGAAAGCGTTTGTACTTATAAATAATGATAAAATACCGATTATTAAAAATAATTTGAAGTGTTTCATTTCAATCCTTCTGTGAAAAATGTATAAAAAATAAAAAAGCCGGAACGCGGCGAAAATTTCCGCGTTCCGTTAGAAAATATTAAATTTAAGGGAAATCCGCGCCGTCGAGTCCGGGAATATTGAAACTTCCCTGTCCTCCCTGTCCGCCGCGCTGACCGCCGCCATTCGCGCCGGCTGCTTGTGCGACTCTCAGAAACGGTTCGACGCCGGCAAGCAATTTTATCGCCGTAATGCGGTCGGCATTTGCCGTTCTGCTGCTCGAAACGGCGATCATATCACCCGCTTTCAAATCGGCAACCGTTATGTTCGGGAAACGTTCGAGCATATCGTCAATTCCGCCCTGTCCGCCGCGCATTCCGCCGAAGCCTCCGCCCTGCGGTCTTTCGCCCTGCGGATTAGCGGGTTGCGGCGGTTGAACTCCGCCGGGTCTGTTTTGTCCCATTCCCGCGGGTTGAATGCCTCCCGCGCCTCCGGCAGCTTGAAACTGCGCCATTCTTTGCGCCATCTCTTCGGGAAATTTCTTAAGCGTCGAAGCCGAACCAACTGAAATAGTTATGTCTTTTTTTGTTTGAAAATCGCTGATAACCACTTCGCCCTTTTCTGCGTCAATGCTTTTTACGGTTCCGGCGACCGTTTGAAATGCGCCGCTTAAAATCTCCTCTGCCGTGAAAGCCGCGCCGTCCGCGCTTTTATCGCCGCGCGCGCGCAACATATCGCCTGGTTTTAATTCGGCAATCGAGCTGATTTTCGCCTCGCTATACTTTACGGAATTCGGCGCATACCGGCGAAAAACGGCGTTTTCCTTCGGCGTCAAAACGACGCTGGTCGTATTAGCCAAACCGCGAACCTCGACGGTTATCTGGTTGTTTTGCGGATTAACGCCGACGACTTTACCGGCAATTCCGCGCGTTCGCCACTGCTCGCTTTCTTTGGTTTGTTTTTGCGCGATGTCGGATTTCGTCATCAAAAAGACCGATCTCGCCGGAAGAGTTTTTTTATCGGCAGAAATAATTCCGCTGACGGCTAATTTATCGCCGACGCCGATATCAGAAAAACTAGACGCGACGGCGTTTCTCAAGCTCGGATTTTCCGGCTGAACCCGTTTGTATTCTGTTTTGTCTGAAAGAATGACGCTGACCGCGCCGTCTTTGGTTTGGAGAACGATTTTTCCCGCATCCAAAGATGTGACATCGCCGGTAATTACCGACGGTTTTAAGTTATTATCGGTTGTTTGAGCCGAAACCGCTGAAAATGTGCTTGCAATACACAATAAAGATAATATTAAAAGTATTTTTTGACGCATTTTTTTATATCCGAAAGGAGTTTCTAAAGTTTCATTACGAAACAATTTGCTTGAAAGTTGCCTGAATTGAAGTTATAAGACGTAAAATTAACAATTAAAGTTTGATAGTTTATGTAAAGAATTGTAAATTGTCCATTTTTTTGGACGTTTGTCCGGATTAACCAATAAATGAAGAAGTTAACTGAAGTTAATTTTGCCGGAAATGAACGCTTCTCGCTTTTCGTGAATTAACTTTTCTGCCAACCGTTTGAGGAACGTCCTGTGAAAACCAAACCGATTCCGGCAGCAAAAAGAGAGAGCAAAGCAAACGTCCAAACGTATGGAATCGAAAGCAGCAAAGTCCAAACGAAAACTCCGATGAAAATTGCCAGCGTTTCAGATTGTTTTTTATCGGCAACGAAATGTTTTTGCAGCATTTTGCCGACGCTGACATGCATTGTCACGCGCCCGAAAACGTAAGCGAGCATTAACATAACAAAAGCCATAAGCCCGAAAATCGCGCTCAGATAATTCGGCAAAACGCTCAAACCGGCGATGATTGTAATCGTCGTCGCCGTGAAAGCAAAAAAACCGATGGCGAATATTTTCAATGTCGAAAGCTGAAAACGGGCAATTGCCCGGCTGACGGCTCCGGGTGCGAGAGTTGTTAAAGCCAGCGAAACGACAAACCAGAAAAGCATCGAGAGAAGTCGTTGCGCGAGAAATGCGAAGGAAAAAGTCGGCGAAAAGATTTGCGTCGGGTCTTGAGTGAGCGCGCGCAATTCTTCTTCATAACCGGCGTACATTACTGTTTCCTTTCCTTCATTGCGAAGCGGATTCGCGCTTTCGGGACGATAAGAGCCGCCGAAAATTATTACGTCGCCGCCGATAAACGCGTTTTCTTTTTGCGTGACTGAACCGCCTATTGAGGCGACATCGCTTTCGACTCTGCCTTCAATTATTACGTCGCCGCCGAAAGCTAAAACGCCTTTCGCCTGTTTTTTTACGATCACAGTTTTGCCGAATGCGAAAACTTCCATTTCCGGCGCGTCGTCAATTATCAACGTATTTTCATCAATCGAAGAAATTTGAGTTTGGGCTAGAAGCGTGAACTGACAAAGTAAAATTAACGCTGCCGCGCAGAGTATCTGCCACTGTGAGAGTTTCGGATTAATAAAAATGTGGTCTAGCGTAATCGTGTATTTCACTTATTAATTTTTAAAAAACCTAAATTCTTCTGAACCGTGACAGCAACCGCGAAAAAACGAGCGCGAAAACCACGAACGTAACCACGGCTAACGCAAAAGCCGATGCCGAACTGCGAACGAAGTGAACGATTAAAGAGCGCAGAACCACAATCGTTCCGATGGCGACGTCGTAAATCAAGTGACCGATAAAAGCGCCAACCGCAAAAAATTTATCAATGAATTTGCTCGATGAAAATAAAGCATTTCCGGTTTCATTGCCGAGCGCGGCGAAAACCAGCAGGAAAAGCGCCGAACAGATAAATAAAGCGTTAAAACGTTCGTTTCGCCGGCGCAAACCGCTGACGCTGCTTTCAGCGTTAGCGACAACGACTTTTGTAAAGTTTTCCGGCAGTTCGAATTTTTCTTCTTCGAGCGCGTAATCCAAAGCGCAGAGCAATTTTTTTTGTTGATTTAATTCTTCGGCGCAGCTTTCGCAAACCGCTAGATGCATTTCCAATTCGAGCTCTTCGCGCGGCGCGAGCTCGCCATCAATATAAGCGGCGATGTCGGCGTGCGGACATTCATTTAAAGTTTTTGCATCTTGAAGATTCATCTTATTCTAAATTTTGCTTACGCTGAATTTTGCCGCAATTACTTTAGAAACTTAATCGTCAGCGGATATTCCCAAAGTTCCCCGTTATTCGCTTTAATCGCGCCGATTATCGGAAATGCGACGCCGACGACGGTAAGCGCGATAAACCCTAAGAAACCGACTAAAACAATCGCTAAAACCAGACTGACGGCGCTGTAAATCAAAGCCGAAATCATCCAGTTGACGATCATTTTGCCGTGCGCGTCAAGCGCGGGAATTTCGTCCTTTTTCATTTGCCAGATGACAATCGGTGCGATAACGCCCGCAAACGGGATGACGAAATTAAGAAGCTGCGACAAATGCAAAAACATTCCCGTCTGTTTTTCTCCGGTCGTTTGCAGGTGCATCGGCGATTGATACTGCATTCCGTAATTCATAAAATTTCTCCTTAAATTCCTGTAAATCCACGTTCGACAAACATTTCGCGCATCATTTCGCGCGCTCTGAACAAACGGTTTTTCACTGTACCGAGCGGCAAGCCGGTAATTTCCGCGATTTCGTCGTAACTCATATCGCGCGAATGTCGAAGCAAAATCAAATCGCGATACGCCGCAGGCAAACAATTAACGACCGCTTCGATCTCGTTGCGCCATTCCGTATGTTCGCGTTCCTGTTCGGGCGTCGGTCGCGCGTCTTTGATTTGCAGTTGATATGCGCCGTCTTCCGACTCGGTTTCGAGGCTTTGCTGACTGACCGAATTGCGCCGCATATGATCAATCGCGGCGTTATGCGCGATGCGGTACAGCCAGGTCGAAAATTTATAATCGGAGCTGTATTTTCCCAAAGAATTATAAACTTTGATAAAAACTTCCTGCGTTACATCCAGAGAAGCTTCGTAATCTGAGAGCATCCGGTAAACATAGCTGATTATCGGGCGTTGATAACGGCGTACGAGTTCCTCGAACCCGTCTTCGCGTCCGCTGATGGCGTTTGCAATCAGTTCGATGTCGGTTAAAGTTTTAATATTTTCCATTGCTGAAATTCGGATTGGCATAACGCACAGGTTATACGAAGGATTTTGAGACGCGGTTTCAAAAAAAAGTCCAAAGGACAATGTCTAATGTCCAAAGTTAAAGAAAATTTAAAGTTAGAGTCCAAAGTACAAGATTTTTCGACATTGGACTTCGGACATTGGACTTCTAACTTACTCCGAGCGCCGCAAGACCGGCTGGCGCGGCAAGATCATCGAAGCTCAAGTCGCTGGCGGGAAGATTTAAGCCGACATCTTCGGGACGCATAATATTCAATGCTTTTCCAAGCGCTTCTTCAGAAATTTCTCTGATTTTGGCGGGAACGAAATCCCTCCCGATAATGAGAAGTTTTTCAAGCAGATTTTCGTTTTTTTCGTTTGCCAGACGGTCACGATAAAACATTAAAAGGCGAAAAATTTCATCGTCACGCTCGCTTTCCGAGCAAGTAACGGTTCGCACGACAACCGGTTCTTCGCCGCGCATCAAAAGCGCAGTGAATCCGTCGGTCTGCGAACTGATTAAAAGCGCGTCTTTTTTTTCCTTTCTATCAATCAGCCAGTTCGATTCGCAAACGGCGCGCGGCAAAATCAATCCGGCTTGCCAGCCCTGCGTCTCGAATAAAGTCTCGTATTCATCAATAACGGAAAGTTTTACGGCAGTTGCAAAATAACGCGTCTTGCCGTCACGGTCGGCGGAAATTTTCTGCCGGGAAATTCTCATTTCGCCGGATGAGGCGCCGAAAATCTGTTCGGATTTCCAATCGAGAATTTCCGACAATTCATTCGCTGAAGCCGGTTCGGTATCGAACGTTAAAATAGCCGTTCGCGCAGCGTTGCTCGGCAGTGAAACCGACCAGCGTTTTTGTTTTCCCAACCCGGCAGTTTCGACCGCTTCGTCGAGCAATACGCGCAATTCTTCGACGGCGTGAATATTTTTTTCAGTAAAATTCGGCGTGAGCAAATTGCGGGGCAACTCGATTGTCGCCGCTTGTTTTATTCCGTATTGAGCTTTGCTTTCCTTTTGCAGAGCCAAAGCCGTCACGCTGTTTTGCTCCAAGCCGAGGGCGGCTTTCGGATAATTCGGTTGAGTTAATGCTGATAACATTTTTCTTAAACGGTAAGTAGTAAGCGGCAAACGGTAAGTGTTAAGTATAAGAAATAACACATTTATAACTTAACACTTACCGTTTGCCGCTTACCATTATTTTAATAATCTTCAAATTTCTTGCCGTCGCTGTCTTCTCCTTCGGCGAGGCTTTTAACGTCTTTTAATCCCTGTTCGCCGTCGGGAGAGTTAGTGTCTTCGCCCTGAATTTCCTTCCACTCGGCTTTTTCGCTAATCGGATCAACCGGCACTTCGCGCAAATAATTTCCTTCGACCAGGTCGCTGACCGATTGCGGCAATCTGCCTTTATCGGCGGCGTACTGATCAATCGAGCGGCGCATCTGCCAGAGATTTTCCTTCAAAACGGTTTCGCGCGCGTGCTGCACGCTTCGCTGATAAGTCGGCATCGCAACCGAAATCAAAATGATGAGGATGAACATCGCAATCATCAGTTCGAGCAGGGAAAACCCTGATTCAATTTTAGTTTTTAGTTTTTGGTTTTTAGTTTTCGGTTTCTGAACCTCGAACTCTAAACCTCGAACCTCCGACTGACTTTGGAATTTGGACTTTCGACTTTGAACTTTCCAGAACTTACCAATCACTGTATTTCTCTCCGTTTAATCCTTCTTGGTCGGAATTTGAACGAACGTCGAAAACGTTGACGTTATCCCAACCTTCCACATCCGCCGCTTGATACGACGAGCGCAGACGCCAATCCGACTTACCGGTCATCGGATCAATCGGCATTTCCCGAAGATAAACCTTAATGATTTCTTTTTCTTCGTTCAACTCGGTCGCATTCGTACCCGAAAACACTCCGCCGCTTTGCTGAATATTCGGTCCCCGCGATCTAACCTTTACGCCTTCAACTAAAGTCTCCAAGCTCGGCGGATAACGGTCGAGATTGTCGGCATTGAAAATCGTGCAGTCGTCAACGACGACTCGGCTGCGCGGGTCAGCCGGAGCGGTGTTAAATTGACGCACTCGTCCTGTTTGAGTAGGATTACTGGTCGTAATCGCTCCCTGCGGGCAGGCGCCGGAGGTGTCGCGTTTGAATTCGTCAATCGCGGCTCGAATGTCGCGCAGAGTTTCGCGCAGACGCGTTTCCTTTTGACGTTTGACTGCATTTTGAGCGAGCGGTATCGTTCCCATCACGAAAATCGCCAAAACCGTCAAAGTTGCGATCAATTCAAAAAGCGTATAGCCGTTGACCGACTTTCGATTTCGGATTATTGATTTTCGATTTTGTTTCTGTTTACCGCTCACTTTATTCCGCCTATTTTTCGCTTTGATTGTTAAAACTTGATTGCGAAATTCTTTCCGTCAGCCGTTAAAATATTCATCACGTCTTTATCGAAAGATAACTCGTGCTTACCGTCCGCCAACGCCTCGATTTCGATATAAGCCAGAATGCCCGAGGCGTTTTGTGCCGAATCTTTCGCCGATGACAGCGAAACGAACATCTTGCCGCTTTGATTTATAAACGGCGTCGCCGTCGTGTTCGTTAAACCGTTGCCGTAAACGTCGCCGAAACTTACCGAACGCACGGCGAGTTTTTTGTCGTCGAAACGCAAACCCAGAACGGCTGAACGAAACGCGGTCGCGCTTTTCACCATTACGGCAACTTTTGTTTTTTCGCCTTTTTTCATCTCCGACAAACCGGACAAAATTTGAACTTCGGCTTGCGGCGCGTTTACCGGCGGCATTTCTGACGCCGCATTCGCGGACGTTTTCAATGCTGTTTCCTGGAAATTCGCTGCCGGATTCGCCTGAGCTTTGTCAGCCGTTTGATTTATCTGCAAAGTTTTCGTGCTCGTATCAATCGGACGAATGCTCGACAAGGGCAAACCTGTATTTTGCGCGGTTGCCTCCGCCGACGGCATTTGAATACTCGATTGACTTTCGGCACCAGAAGTAGTTTGCGAAGCCGTTTGTGAAGAATTGGATTTCACGTAAGTCGGCGCTTCTTCTGCTTTTTGATCCGGCAGCTGCACTTGCGCAACGGTCGGCAATCGACGAGCGGCGGCGAGCAGTTCTTCACGCTCTTCCTGAATGACCATCGCCTCTAGCGAACCGGTCGTCGGAACCGCTAAACTTCCCGTCGGGCGTTCGATTTCGTCTTCGGGCAAAATCGCCGGAGCGCGAATAACGCGCGGAGTGACGGCGATGACAATATCAACCTGATTATTATCTTTCGTCGGCGCGGTAAAAAGTCTGCCGATAATCGGAATCAGACCGAGCAGCGGCAAGCCTTGACGACCATCGCTTTGTCTGTCCTGCGCGACGCTCGCCAAAAGAAGCGTTTTATTGTTTTGCACGCGCGCCGTCCCTTTAATAGTCCGTTCGGAAAAACACGGGTTTCCGCTCGACGTATTACAAGCTGCAACATCCTTCGATATGATTTCCATTGCCACCTGAACGTCCTGGTTCGGGAAAACAATCGGCTTGAATTTTAAATCCAGACCGACTTGTTCGTAGTTAATAACATCGCTCAAAAATCCGCCGTTATTGCCTCCGCCTTGTCCTTGATTAAATCCGTTGGTAATGGTCGCGGTTCTGACCGGAACGCGCTGCCCGATTCGAGCAGAAGAGTCTTCGTTGTTAAATGCGTGAATTTGCGTCGAAGCGAGAAGTCTTGTGTTTTGTCTATTTTGAAACGCTACCAGATTTACTGCCGGAATAACTACACCGACGCCGAAAGCCGAAGGAATCACATTTGCTGCTGTTCTGCCGATTGTGCCGAAACGGTCGTTGCCGCCGATTCCAACAACTCCGCTCGTTGTTCCGCCCAAATTGGTAAGTCCTGCTTCGCTGCCGATTTGATTGCCCAGTTTGAGCAAATCGGATTTTGAAACTTCGTAAATTGCCACGTCCATCACGACTTCCGCGCGGTCTTTGTCCAGAGAAGAAATCAATTTGCCCATCAGACGGACATTTTCTTCCGTATCGCGAATCGTAATGCTGTTCGTGTCTTCGTCAACGATGCTGACGGTTTGCGCTCTGCCGGGCTGCATCGGAATTGCGGCTTGCAGAACTTTCTGCACGTCCTTCGGGTCGGCGTTCGCTAAATAAAAAGTTCGCAAAACGAGTTGCTGAAATCTTTGACGCTGACCTCCGTCGGCGACGACAATCGTTCGGGGACCGACTTTTTGGAAAAACAAATTTTCCTGCAAAAAGATGTAATCCAGCGCTTTGGCGGCGGTGACGTTTTTCAGCTCGATTTTTATTTTTCTGTCCTGACGAAAAGACGCAGAATCGAAAAGCACGTTTAAATCCAAATCCTTCGCCAGTTCTTTAATAATAAACTGTAAATCAACGCCGCTCGGGAAAGGAACGTCGCGCAGTTTTTCCAATTTCTGCGGAACCGTCACATCTTGCGGCACATTCGTCCCGTAACTTGTTTTAACTAATTTTACGTCCGTAGTATCGTTTTTCTTCTCTTCCGGGTTTTCGCCATTCTCCGAACCTTTTTGAAGCCGCACCATTTTATCCATCTGGGCTTTGGCGAGTTCGTTGACCGGATCGTAGGCGTATGCCTTGCGGTACGCGATGTAAGCTCCCTGATAATCCTTTTCGTTCGCCAGCAAGTTACCTTTTTTCATATACATCTGCGAAGCATTAAAGATGGCGCGCTGGTAGTGAAGACGATATTCGGGATTTTTCGGATTTTCGGCAACCGCTAACGCGAATTGCTCGACCGCTTTATCCCACTGTTCGGCGACTTCGGCTTTCATTCCTTCTTTAAAGAATTTTTTACCGTCACCGGCTAAAGCGGCGGTCGGCGAAAGCATCGAGATCATTAGCAAAAGGACGATTGAAAAACGAACGTAGGCTGTATTTTTCATAATTTTGGGTTGAAGTTGGATTATCTGAAACTGCAAATGTTTGTATCTGAAAATTTCACACGCGACCGAAGCCGCAAAGTTTCAAAATTTTCCTTTGAAACTCAAACTAGATCAAATAATTTTGCAACAATTGTTTGATTTATTCAATGTTTTTAACTCGAGTTTTATCTAATATCTTCGACAAATGTCACGCGATTAATCTCGTGCAGCGTCGTTTGACCGGCGTAAACCTTTTTCACGGCGGATTCGCGCAGGCTCGAAAGCCCTTCTTTTTCCGCTTGCCGGCGAATTTCCGAACCGGGACGGCGGGCGATAATCATTTCACGGATCGTGTCCGACATATCGAGAAGCTCGTGTATCGCCGAGCGCCCGCGATAGCCCGTGTGATTGCAGGCGTCGCAGCCGACGCTCATATAAAGATGTTTGCCGCGAACGGTTTCGGGACGAATGCCTGATTCAACCAATTCGCTTTCCTTCGGAATATATGAACGTTTACAGGTCGGGCAAAGTTTGCGAACGAGACGCTGCGCTAGAACGCAGTTAAGAGCGGCGACGAAGTTATAAAGATCAACCTGCATATTCAAAAATCGCCCGATAACGTCAATCACGTTGTTGGCGTGAACCGTCGTGAAAACAAGGTGACCGGTTAGCGCCGAGTTGATGGCGATTTGCGCCGTTTCCTCGTCGCGAATCTCACCGACCATTACTTTGTCGGGATCGTGACGCAGAATGGAGCGCAATCCGCGAGCAAAGGTTAAACCTTTTTTCTCGTTAACGGGAATCTGCATAATTCCCTGCAATTGGTACTCAACCGGGTCTTCAATCGTGATGATTTTGTCTTCGATATTGCGAATTTCGTTGAGCGCGCCGTAGAGGGTCGTCGTTTTACCCGAACCGGTCGGACCTGTTACCAGAACCATTCCATACGGTTCTTTGATATATAGCCGGAAACGCTTTAAATCTTCCTCGTCGAAACCGACAACATCGAGACTTAAATTTTTGAATTCCTCGGAAATCTGCTCTTTGTCGAGAATACGAATAACGCAGTTTTCGCCGTATGCGGCGGGCAGAATCGAAACACGGAAGTCAACCGTTCTGCCTTTGTAGCGCACGCGAAAGCGTCCGTCCTGCGGAATTCGGCGTTCGGCGATATCGAGTTCCGACATAACTTTGATACGCGAAATCAAAGTCTGGTGATATGCCATATCAATCGGGTCAACTTTTTGATAAAGCGCTCCGTCAATGCGGAATTTAACGGCTAAATCGCGGTCGCCGGCTTCGATATGTATGTCCGAAGCGCGCGATTCCATCGCGTTGTAAACGATTGTGTCAACGAGTTTAATAATCGGCGACATTTCCGAATCGTTCGCCAAACGATCTAAATCGAGAACTTCTTCGCCCTGATCGGTTTCTTTGACGAGCGAAATTTTGAAGCCCGAAGCCGCTTCCTGCAAAACTCTTTGCGTTGCGTCGCCGCGTTTTAAAACTACGTCAATCGCGCCCTGAGTCGCAACGTAAGGAACGATGCGCACATTCAGAGCATTTTCCAATTCGTCCAAATGTTCAAGGTTCGTCGGGTCAGCCATCGCCGCGTGCAGATTTCTGCCTTCGCGCCTGAGCGGAATAAAATGATTGCGCAGCATCAAATCAATCGGAATACGCGCGAGTTCTTCCAGATCAATCGGCGACTCCTGATCGGGCGGGAGCAAATCAATATACGGCAGACGATAACGACGCGCCAGCGCCTTCGCTTCGACCACTTCGGGCGGCTCGTTTTCAAGAAAATCAGTTGAAATTGTCGGCGGAGCAACCGTTGTTATGGTCGCTCCGTTATTTTGATTGTTCATAAATTATTTTTTTCCGCCAAAGGGACCCGACGAAATCGTTTGAATGATCGGCAGATAAATCGCCAGCAAAATCGTGACAACGATTCCAGCCATGAATAAAAGGATTAGAGGTTCGAGAAGCGTCGTGAGTTGCTCTAAACGAACTTCCGATTCGGCATCGTAGAAATTTGCGACTTCATCGAGCATTTCGCGCAAGCTGCCCGAGCTTTCGCCGATGCCGATCATATCGAGCGCGAGTTCCGGCATCCAATTAGCCTTTCCGAGCGCTTCGGTAAATCCGCGTCCTTCACGAATAAGCGGCAATACGCCTTGGCTCAAACGCCGCAATTCCAGATTATTTATTGACTGGGAAGCGATGTCCCATGATTCCGGCACCGTAATCCCGCCGGAAAGCAGCGTCGAAAGCGAACGCGCTAATTGTGCAGTCGTCATTTGCCGGATCAACGCGCCGACAATCGGCAATTTTAACAAAAATTTGTGCAAAAGCAGTTTTCCGTTTGGCGTTCGGAAATAAATAACAATCGCAAACCCTAAAACCAAAACCATCGGCAGAAGCCACCAGATATTATTGGCGACCGTTGTCGAAATAGCCAGAACCACAATCGTCACCGTCGGCAAGCCCTGATTTGCACTGATTCCCTTAAACAAATCCGACATTCGCGGAACGATGTAAAGCGTCAAAAACGCCACCATAAAAGCCGCCGCTACGAGCAAAAAAGCTGGATAAGCGAGCGCGCCGCGTAATTTGCGCGAAATGCCGACGCTCCGGCGCAGGTAATCAACAAATCTTTCCAGAACATTGTCGAGCGCGCCGCTCTTTTCGCCGGAAAGAAGCGATGCGGTATAAATTTTCGGGAAAATGCCCTGCGATTCAAAAGCCTCGGAAAGCGGAATGCCGCTTTTAATTTTTTCTTCGACATCGGCGAGAACTCTGCGCAGATTTTCCGACCCGGAACGATTTTTCAGCAATCCGATTGATTGCAAAACCGGAATGCCCGCCCGCAGAAGCGCCGAAAGCTGCTGGTTGAAAAGCAGAAAATCGGCTTGTTTGACGCGTCCTTTTTTTCCTGCGCTGCCGGTTGGCAAAACGGCGGAAAGACCGCGTTCAGCCGATGAAACGGCAAAAACCTTGTACCCTTCGCTTTCGAGCTGCCGTTTGGCTTCGCTCGTTCCGTTCGACTCGACGACTCGCGTTATTACATCGCCCGAGGGCGTTCCGAGACGACAAATGTATTCAGCCATACTTTGAAATTACGATTTACCGATGAAAATTATCGTTTCCGATGAAAATTATCGTTTATTGTTTGTATCTTTTTATTTGGGGTCTTTTACCCGGCGACTGAATTATCAAACGGATTTTTTAATTTTTTTTTAGGGCGATTGCTGATGATAAAAGACTTATCACAAACCAAAAAAATCCAAAATCGAGAATTCACCGAATTATATCACGCGCATATAAAAAAAAGGTTGCAAGACCGACGAATTTATCGGTAATATTTTTTAGCTTACACAACGATATTTAGTTTGCCAACATCAAAAAAAATATCTTGCACAAGTTAAATTCGTTAGCATAAACTAGAGAAAAAATCAGGGAGATTATTATGGCTGTGAAAGTTTCGTGTAGTTTCAGCCGATTAAAAATCGCGCAGCAGTTGTTTTTGTTGCTTACATTCCTCGCTTTCGGAACTTTTTCGGCTTTCTCACAAACGACACAGCCGACTCCGACGCCGGAGATTGATGACGGACGACCGATTACGGTCAAAACCGATTTGGTAACGCTTACATTAACCGTTACCGACCTTTACGGACGTTACGTTTCCGGTTTATCGAAAAACGCTTTTACAATTATTGACAATAACGTAGAGCAGGAAATCACGTATTTCAGCGATTCCGACGCGCCGGTTTCCATCGGAATTTTGTTTGACGTTTCCGGTTCGATGAGCGGCGAAAAAATCGGGAAGGCGCGCAAAGCTCTCGAAAGATTTATCGGAACAAGTCACCCGTCGGACGAATATTTTTTAATCGCCTTTAACAGCCGCGCTCAGCTTCTGCTCGACCGCACGCGCGACGGCGAATCCGTTTTGCAGAAACTCACATTGGTTGATCCGCGAAACAATACGGCGCTTTACGATGCCGTCTATCTCGGCACCGAGAAAGTCACGCGCGGCGCACATCAGAAAAAAGCGATGCTGATTATCAGCGACGGGCAGGACAACGCTTCGCGTTACAATTTCGGCGAAGTGCGTCGCCTTTTGAAAGAATCCGATGTCGTGACGTATGCGGTCGGAATTATGGACGGAAGAGACGCGGGCAGTATGGTCGGAATGCAGGGACAAGCGTTTTTGGACGAGCTGACGAGCGTGACGGGCGGAAAATCTTTCTATCCTTCGACCGACGTTGAAATGGACGAAATTTTTGAACGCATCGCGCTCGAGCTTCGCCATCAGTATTCTATCGGCTACACGCCGAAAGATTTCGAGCCGAACGGAAAATGGCACAAAGTAAAAGTTAAGGTCAAACCTCCGCGCGGGTTGCCGCGTCTAACGGTCAGAAGTCGGGAAGGTTATTACGCGACGCCGACGACGCTTTATCGTTAAATTACAGTTCAGGAAATAAAATGAAACGAAAATTATCCGTAATTTTGCCGCTGCTTTTCTGCGGAGCCTTTACTTTTGCCTTTGTTGATTTCTCCGGCGCGAGCGCGCAAACTTCGACGCCGAACCGACAGAGACAAGCGCCGGTACCGTCGCCGACGGCAACGCCGAAAACCGCTGTGGCAAATCCGGCGGCTTCACCGACCGTCAGCCCGACGCCCGACGACGAAATTATCAAAGTTGACACCGAACTCGTCAATCTGAACGTTCGCGTCGTTGATCGCAATAATCGTCCGGTAAATAATTTATCGCAAAAGGAATTTCAGATTTTTGAAGACGGCGTGGCGCAGCCGATAGAATTTTTCTCGAAATCCGAAGTTCCGACAAATTACTCGCTGGTTATTGACAACTCCGGTTCGCTTCGAATGCAGCTAGAAAAAGTCATCGAAGCCGGAAAAATCATCGTCAATACAAACCGTGCGGATGACGAAACGAGCGTTATACGTTTTGTCAGTTCCGACAAAATCGAAATCGTTCAGGATTTTACGCCGAAAAAAACCGACGTGCTCGACGCGCTCGACAATCTTTACACCGAGGGCGGTCAAACCGCGATTATAGACGCGGTTTATCTGGCGGCTGAAAAGGTTACGGAATATGAAAAGTCGCGTTCGGATGACCGCAAGCGCCGCGCTTTGATTCTGGTCTCCGACGGCGAAGACCGCGACAGTTATTATAAAGAACAGCAACTTTTCGAGCTTCTGCGCGAATCCGACGTTCAGATTTACACAATCGGCTTTGTCGGCGAATTGAGCAAGGAAGGCGGATTTATCAGCAAAAGCCCGCAATCGAAAGCTAAATCGTTTTTGGAAAGATTGGCGACCGAAACCGGCGGCAAATCTTATTTTCCGAACAGTATCAACGAATTAACGACAATCGCACAGGATATCGCCAGCGAGCTTCGCACGCAATATTCCATCGGCTATATTCCGACCAACGACCGCCGCGACGGAACATTCAGAAACATAAAAGTTCAAGTTGCCGACGGACCGAGCAAGCAAAAGCGAATTGCCGTTACCAGAACAGGCAGAACGGCTAATCCTGAAGGAACTGCTCCGAGTCTGCAAAATCCAAATAAAAAGCAGTCAAAGTAAAAATTAAGCGGTAGAAAATCGAAACCGTATTCCAGAATATAAAATTAATTCCCGGAATACGGTTTTTTATCTTTTTACTATTTATATTTGAAAGTTATTTTCTATCCGGAACGGAACCTGAAATTTTCTTGCGTGTCGTTTTTCCGGTTTCAATGACCGGAATGCCTTCGCTCACTTCGGAATGCGGTCGCGGGATAACGTGAACCGCCGTGACCGTTCCGACTCGGCGACCGGCGGCAGCGCCGGCTTCGACTGCCGCTTTTACCGCGCCGACTTCACCGCGCACGATAGCCGTTACAAGTCCGGCATCTATTTTTTCGTAACCGACCAGACGGACATTCGCGGCTTTGACCATGGCGTCAGCCGCTTCGATCATCGCCACCAGTCCCATACATTCGACCATTCCGAGTGCTTCCATAAATCTATTTCCTAAAAAATTTTATTAACGCAGATTTTATTACCCTCAATTCATTCAGATAATCCGTATATTTCGCGGGCTGCATTTTGCAACATTATTTCAAATATATCGCCAGAATGACAACTGCGACGGCAAACACGGTCAGCAAAAGCGCGATCAGCGGAAGAAGAAAGCCGGAAGTGTTTTCGGCTTCCTCCCAAACTACTTCGACTTCTTTGCGCTGAAAGGATTTCGCTTTATTTCTGAGCGACGCGGCAGATTTTAATTTGGCTTCTTTGACGATACCTGATTTCGTGTCGCTTAGCTTTGTTTTTTCAGCCGTGACAGATTTCCGATTTTCATCGTTTTTTTCAACGATGAGGGTTTTTTCTACAACTTCATCGTTGTCAATAATCAAAGCATTTGAGCTTTCGTTACTTCCGTTTTTACTTTCAGTTTCGATTGGGCTTTCAGCGACCAGACCGCCGCAATTGTAGCAAAATAATGCGTTCGGGCGAATTTCGGCTCCGCACGTTTTACAAACTTGATTTTCTACGACAATCTCAGCCATTTATAAGTTTAAAGTCTTCAACAAATTGATTTTGTTTATCAGTTTCAGAGGTTTATTTTCAAAAAATTTCTAAAATGCTTCACTGTTTTGCAAATATCTCTTTTTCATCTCCTAAGTCGCGTGCCGACGGCGTGATGATTGTTTTCGCCGTGATATAAATTTTTTCGCCCTTTTCAAGCGCGCGCTTAACGTCTTCCTCGCTGACAAAATCTACCGTTTTCGGTTTGCCGTTGGCGGACATTTCGGTTCTCAACTCGTGAATAATTGTTTTTACCGGTGATTCAGATGGATTTGAGATTTGCGGCTTATTACCTGTTACTTCCGGCTGCGCAACAGTACTTACTGTTTCTCGATTGACATTTTCCGGCGGCATTTCAGCAATCTTTTTACTCAAAAACTTATCGACAATCGCCGCGATCTCTTCGCGTTTGATAGTTCGGTTATCGTTTTCCGCACCTTGAACTCTGAAACTTGAACCCTGGACCTCCAGCTTATCTTGGGCTTTGGACTTTGGACTTTGGACTGAACGAGTTTCAAAAGCGACCCGTTTAATATCCATTAAATGTATCGGCGAGACGTTGTCCGACGTGACGTTCCCGCCCCAAGAGCCGCAGCCCAAGGTCATTGAAGGAGCCAAATCGGTCGAAAATCCGATTGCGCCGTGCGTCGTCGGCGAATTTATAATCACGCGCGAAGCGGGCATTTGAGCGCCGTAAGCGATTGCCGCGTCTCGATTATTCGTGTGCATTCCGGCTGTATGTCCCATTCCGCCGAACTGTAAAACTTCCAGACACCGTTGTGCTCCCTGCTCGATGCCGTCAACGACGAAAAAAGCCAGTGTCGGCGAAAGTTTTTCGATAGACCAGGGAAAATCGCGCCCGACGCCGCCGCAATCCGCCAAAAGGCAGCGCGTTCCCGACGGAATTGAGATTCCGGCTAAATTCGCGATATATTCGGCGGATTTTCCGACGATTTTCGGATTCAGAGTTCTTTGCGGCGTCAGCAAAATTTCGGCGACTTTATCGGCTTCCGCTTGATTTAAGAAATGCCCGCCTTGCAGCTTGAACTGCTCACGAACTTTAGCTGCAACCGGCGCGTCAACAACTACCGATTGCTCGGAAGCGCAAATCGTGCCGTTGTCGAAACAAGTTCCGGTCAAAATATCGCCGACCGCCTTTTCAATATTTGCCGTTTTTTCGATGAAAACCGGAACATTTCCCGGACCGACGCCGAAAGCCGGTTTTCCCGATGAATACGCCGCGCGAACCAAACCTATTCCGCCGGTTGCCAGAATTACAGCCGTTCGCTTGTGCTTCATTAAAGTTTCGGTGCCTTCGATTGTCGAATTTGTCAGACAATAAACGGCGTCGGGCGGAAGTCCTTCTTTAACGCCGACTTCGCGCATTATTCTCGCCGTTTCAGCAATCGAACGCGCGGCTGACGGGTGCGGAGAAAGAACAATCGTGTTGCGCGATTTGATAGCGATTATAATTTTGAAAATCGTTGTCGAGGTCGGATTCGTCGAAGGAATAATCGCCGCGACGACTCCGCGCGGACTTGCGATCTCAACTACGCTTTCGGTTTCGCGAACGACGCCGACTGTTTTCAAGCTGCGAAAATAATTCCAAACATCTTCCGCCGCAAAACGATTTTTCTCGCGCTTGTCGTCGGCTTTGCCGAACCCCGTCTCTTCGCACGCCATCGAGCCGAGACGAGCCGCTTCCGCCAAAGCGGCGTTTGCCATCGCTTCGCAGATCCGGTTAATCTTCGCTTGATCGAATCGGGCGACAGCAGCAAAAGCGAGATGCGCGGCTTCAACCGCGTCTCGCGCTTCCTGCTGTGCAATTAAATCGTTGTGTTCGGACATAATTTTCAATTACGAATGACGAATTACCAATTATAATAAAAATTCATTTGATTCTAAATTGATAACCCGCACCGCAATTCGTAATTGATTCTACTTGTTTCTCGATCTGCTTCGGTCATTTGCCGGGATTTCGCTGTTTGCGTCGCCCGCGCCAAGTTGTCCGCGCGAAGAGCCGCCGCCGATTGCTTTTTCGTCCGGGCTGTAACCGGTCGCGCCGTTTTTCGGCAAAACCTGTTCGACTTCGTTGTGCGGACGCGGAATAACGTGAACGCTGATTAACTCGCCGACTCTTCGCGCCGCCGCAGCGCCCGCATCGGTCGCCGCTTTCACCGCGCCGACATCGCCGCGCACGAAAATCGTCACGTAACCCGCGCCGATATATTCCTTTCCGATCAATTGCACATTCGCGGCTTTGACCATTGCGTCAGCCGCTTCCACAGCTCCGACGAAACCTTTTGTTTCAACCATTCCGAGTGCTTCCAGACTCATTATTTATTCCTCTCTTTTTGATTTGCCTTTCGGATTTTAATTAAGATTTGATAAAGCCTAAACGTAACACGGCGAAAATCAATAATCAAGCCGAAAACTTTTCGGCAAAAAACTTTGAAACAATTGACATTTTCCGCCCGACAAAGATATATTTCAAATCAAAGCTCGTTTTTATTCGGCAGTTTTCCGAAGCAGCAAAACCACAAACAAAATGTCAGAAACACTCGGCGAAAAATTGCGGCAAGCTCGCGAAGCACGCGGCATCAGCATCAGCGAAGTTGCGGAGCAGACGCGAATCTCTCCGCATTATATCGAATTAATCGAAAACGATGATTACCGCACGTTGCCCGGCGGAATTTTTAACAAAGGTTTTGTTAAATCTTATGCCAAATTTATCGGAATTGACGAAGCTGAAGCTCTCCAGGATTATTCCCAATTGATTTCAAGTCAAAGCAACGAATTGACTGAAGAGCCGAAAACATATCGTCCTGAAGTTTTAACCGACGACCGTTCGAGGTCTTCAATTCTTCCGACGCTGATTTTTGCCGCAATTATTCTCGGTTTAATGACGGTCGGAATTTTAGCGCTCGTTAATTATCTGAAATCCGAACCGACAATCGCTACGACGAATAATACCAATCAGAAAAATACAAATGTTGCAGTCGCAAGCGAAACGCCGGCAAATACAGTCAACACAAACTCGGCGCAGGCTCTTCCGGCGACAGACGAAATAAAGTTGGAATTCAAATCTTTGGCTGATGTAATTTCGGTAAGCTCGACGGTTGACGGAAAATTGACGAACGAAAACGTAACAAAAGACAATCCTAAAACATACACCGGACAGCAAAACGTAAAAATCGGTTATTATAAAGGATTCGCCAATCAGGTTCAGTTAACGCTGAACGGAAAGCAAATTACGCCGCCCGCCGCGCCGCCGAGAGGAAACGCGATTGTGTTTGAAATCAACAAAAACAACATCGCTCAAATTTTGCAAAGCGGTCAAATTCAAACCGGAGCGACGAATGCAGCCGCGCCGAGATAAAAGTTTTATGCGGCTTTTACAAAAGCTAAAATTTATATTTTTCATACGATAAGCAAAAATGCGCCCGCAATTCAACTGCGGGCTTTTTTGTATTTGAATTCTGCGAATCGGTGACATTTTTAGAATTCGACAACTTGAAATCTGAGTCCTGAGACTTGAAACTTGATAATTATGCAAATCGAAGAAATAAAAGAAGGCTTGACCTTCGACGACGTTTTATTAATACCTGCATATTCAGACATTTTACCGAGCGAGGTCAATACGCAAACCCGCTTTTCCAGAAACATTAATTTAAATATTCCGCTGTGTTCTTCGGCGATGGATACGGTAACCGAAGCGTCTCTGGCGATAGCCCTCGCGCAGCAGGGCGGAATCGGAGTTATTCACAAAAACTTTTCCGTTTCCGAGCAAGCCGAAGAAGTAGACAAAGTAAAACGCAGCGAGTCGGGAATGATCGTTGATCCGGTTACGATTCAGGACAGCGCGCTTGTTTCCGAAGCCCTGGACATTATGGAGCGATTTCGCATCAGCGGCGTGCCGGTCGTTGACGAAAACGGATTTTTGGTCGGCATTATCACAAATCGTGATCTGCGTTTTGAAACTCGCTTCGACATTCCCATCTCCGAAGTAATGACGCGGCAGCCGCTCGTCACGGTTCCGGTCGGAACGACGCTCGACGAAGCCAAAGTCAAACTGCAGAAACACCGAATCGAAAAACTGCTCGTCGTAAACGGTGACGGGCATTTAAAGGGATTGATCACGGTCAAAGACATTCAAAAAGCGATTCGCTATCCGTTTGCGGCAAAAGACGATTTGGGACGACTCAGATGCGCGGCGGCAATCGGAGCGACCGGAGATTACCTCGAACGCGCCGAAACTCTGGTAAATTCCCGCGTTGACGCAATCGTCATTGACACGGCGCACGGACATTCTTCCCGCGTCATCGAAGCCGTCAAAACGGTTAAATCAAAATTCCCGGAAGTCGAACTGGTTGCCGGAAACGTAGCGACAGCCGATGCGACGAAAGAATTGATAACTGCGGGCGTTGACGCCGTTAAAGTCGGAATCGGTCCCGGTTCGATTTGTACGACACGAGTTGTAACCGGCGCGGGAGTTCCGCAAATTACGGCAATTATCGAATGCGTCAATGCCGCCAAAGATTCCGGCGTTCCGATTATTGCTGACGGCGGCGTCAAATTTTCCGGCGACGTGGCGAAAGCAATCGCCGCCGGCGCGGACTCGGTAATGATCGGCTCGCTTTTCGCCGGAACCGAAGAAGCGCCCGGCGAGGTCATTCTTTTTCAGGGACGAAGTTTTAAGACTTATCGCGGAATGGGCTCTATCGGAGCGATGAAAAAAGGCTCTTCCGACCGTTATTCGCAGGAAGGGACCGTCGCCGATTCAAAATACGTTCCCGAAGGAATTGAAGGACGGGTCGCCTACAAAGGCACTGTTGCTGAAACGGTAACGCAGCTCGTCGGCGGATTGAAAAGCGGAATGGGTTATACCGGTTGCCGCAGCATTGCGGAGCTTCAAACCAAGGCTCGTTTTGTAAGAATTACATCCGCCGGTTTGCGCGAATCACACGTTCACGACGTTATCATCACAAAAGAAGCGCCTAATTACCGAATGGAAAGTTAATAATGGAAAGCAGAAAAAAGTTACCGCTGTTTTGGTACCAGCGATAACTTTTTTCTGCCCGTTAAAGGTTTTAAGATTCGAGAAGTTTTTCCCATTCGGCGTAAAGCGTTTGAATATGTTTTTCCGTTTCCTGAAAACGAGTGTTGATTTCTGAAAGTTTCCCGTGATCGGCAGCAATTTCAGGCACACTCATTTCGGCGGTCATTTCCGATAACTTATTTTCCAGAATAGGAATTTCCTTTTCAATTTCTTTGATCCTGTTCTCAATTTGCTGGCGCTGGTTTTTGCTTAAATTATCGGATTTTGATTTATTACTTTTATCATTTTCAACGCTCGCTTCTTGTAGTTCGTAATTCGTAATTCGTATTTGTTCTTTTCCATTGCTGGCGTTTTTTCGAGCTTCGGCTTCGCGTTTTTCTTTTTTCTCGTGATATTCGCTGTAATTGCCGTCGAAAATCTCTACTGTTCGATTATCTTCAAACGACAAAATTTGCGTGGAAACTTTGTCGAGAAAATACCGGTCGTGACTGACCGTAATTATGGTTCCTTCGTATGCTTCGAGCGCGGATTCCAGCGCTTCGCGCGAAGGAATGTCCAAATGGTTTGTCGGCTCATCCAGAACCAAAACGTTTTTGTTTGAATAAATCAATTTCGCCAGCGCGAGCCTTCCCTTTTCGCCGCCGGATAAAGTCGCAACCTGTTTGAAAACATCTTCGCCTACGAATAAAAATCTCGCTAAAAACCCGCGTAATTGACCGTTTTCAGCGAGCGGAGCGACGCGGCGCAATTCCTGAATAATTTCGTTACGCTCGTCTAACTCTTCCAATTGCTGCGAGTAATAACCGATGTCCGTTTTCGCGCCCCAGATTACTTTGCCGGAAATCTCCCGCAAATCGCCTAATACAGTTTTTAGAAACGTCGTTTTCCCGGTTCCGTTACCGCCGATAACGCCGAGACATTCGCCGCGCAAAAGCGAAAAGGAGATGCCTTTTGCCAGAATTTTTTCGCCGTAGCCGATTGCTAAATCTTCGACAGTTAAAACCTGGTTTCCGGCGCGCTCAATTTTCTTCAAAACGAAATTTCCCTGCGGCTTATCGGCAGTAACTGATTCGACGCGTTCGAGACGTTCGAGCATATTGCGGCGCGATTTCGCCATTTTCGTTTTTTGTCCGGCAATGTTGCGGCGAATAAATTCTTCGCTCTTAGAAATCAGCGACTGTTGATTTTCAAAAGCGCGGCGTTGAATTTCTCGACGCTCTTCGCGTTCGACTAAAAACTTCGAATAATTTCCGTTGTAAGAAGTTGCTTTACCGTTTTCAATTTCGACGATTCGATTGCAAACGCGGTCGAGAAAATAACGGTCGTGACTGATGATGACGAAAGTTTTATCGTAAGTCTGTAGAAAATTTTCGAGCCATTCGACAGCGTTTACGTCTAAATGGTTCGTCGGCTCATCGAGCAATAAAATGTCCGCACCGGAAAGCAAAAGCCTCGCTAAACCGAGCCGATTTTTTTGTCCGCCTGAAAGATTTCTCGTTTTCGTTTCCCAGCTTTCCTTGCCGAATCCTAATCCGAGCAGAATCGCTTCGGCTTTTGCCGTGTAAGAAAAACCGTCGGCGTGTTCAAATTCGGTTTGCAATTCGGCATAAGCGTTCAAAATTTCGTCGCTGAAATTTTCCGCCATTTCGATTTCGAGACAGCGCATTTCGGCTTCGATATCGTGAATTCTTTTAAAAGCCGACAAAGCGGCGGTGTGAACAGTTTCGTCCTCGGTAAAATCTACGTGCTGTTGTAGCAGACCGAGCTTCAAATTGTTTATTTTGACGATTTCGCCGGAATCGGGCGTTTCTTCGCCGGTTATAATGCGAAAAGCGGTTGTTTTGCCCGCGCCGTTTCTGCCGACCAACCCGACTTTTTCATTCGGATTTATCTGAAACGTTAGCCCGCGCAAAATGTCGTGCGCGCTGTAGGATTTATATACGTCAGTAAGTCTGAAAAGCATAAAAATAGTGGTCAGTGATCGGTGCTCAGAAGATTTTCTACTGATTACTAACCGCTGACCACTTTAGATCAATTGTCACTTAAAAATTAACGTGTCGCATTTGCATTGGTGTTTGCCACCGGTCTTGCATTAGCATTAGCGCTCGTACCTGTACTCGCCGCTGAGTTTGCGTTCGTGTTCGCCGTATTCGCATTGGCGGTAGTGTTTGCGGCAGGCGTTTGCGCGCTGGCAGCAGTTGCCGGGCGGGCGCCGCTTAATTCATTCGGGTTTTCAACTACTTTTTTCGCCAGATTGTTTTCAATCTTGGCTTCGTTCATTGCTATTGCCGCGTATGATTGGCTTAAAAGCTGTTTGCGCGCATTGATTAGCGAATCAGTAACTTGCTGGCGAACGCCTGGGCTTTCAAGCGTCAGGTTTTCGTCGGCGGTGCTGCGTTCCTGAAGTTTGAGAATATAAAACTTGCCCTGCACCGGCGTCGGTAAAATCTGCCCGACTTGAAACTTCGGATCCATCAAAGTTTGGACAACTTGCGGCGGAAAGCTCTGACGCATTTCTTCTTCGGAAATATATCCGATATCGCCTCTTTGAAATCTGCTTTGATCTTCACTTCTTTCGCTCGCGACGGTCGCAAAATCAGCGCCTTGTCTTAATTGGTTGATAATTTCGTTGCCGACGCGAACGGCGTCAACTTCCGATTTGGTTTGATCACCCTCGCCGTTATCAGCCGGATCAATGACGATTGCGGCGAGCTTAACGCCTTTTTTCTTGACGAACGCCGCTTTGTTTCCGTTGTAGAAATCTTCGATTTCCTTATCTTTCGGCGGCTCGATTTTGCCCGTAATTTTGTCAATCAGTCTCTGAATCGCTATACCTCTTTTGATGCTTTCTCTCGCCGAAGCTTCGGTTTCCCCGATTTCTTTCATTTTCGCGTCAAATTGCTCAGCCGATAATCCGCTCGCCTGTCTGCGCTTGTTGTATTCGAGTGTGACATCTTCGTCCGACGGAACGGTTCCTTCTTTTTCGGCTTTCTGAAACATCACTTCCTGCTGAATCAAATTTTCCAAAATTTGCAAACGCGCCTGCGCTAATTCCAAAGGCGAAAGATTTCCTTCTTGTCCCTGCGCTTGTTGTTTCAAAGCACGTTCGACGTCTTCTAATTTGATAGCTTTTCCGTTAACGGTCGCCGCGGCATCACCTCCGGTTGGTGCTGCGCCTCCCGCCCCGCCGCAACCGCTTAAAAGCATTGAAAATAATGCTGTAATAAATACCGTTAAAATTGTTAATCTGTTATTTTGCACTGTGGCTTTTACTCCTTCAAACTACGTCTTTAGTCACTATACTTGACTTAAGCTATATATTTTTGTTATAAATCTTGTTTTTGAGTTTATATCAAACTCTTTACTTATACCTCGTCATCATACTTTTAGGAGGCTTTTTTATTATGGCAAAACGATGCGACATCTGCGGAAAAGGTCCGCAATTCGGAAACAACGTTTCACACGCTAACAACAAAACACGTCGTCGCTTTAATCCGAATCTGCAATCAATCCGCGTCCAACTGCCCTCGGGCGGAAATGCGCGACAAAAAGTTTGCACTCGCTGTATTAAGGGCGGCAAAATTGTCAAAGCTGTGTAAAACGGTTTGAGTTTTATTTCTTTAATTTAGTTGCCAAACGCTTGGAAATTTTCTTTGCGTTTGGCTTTTTCATTTAACATTTAACATTCAAAATTCGAAAAAATTTTGTTAAATGATAAACCCTAAGTAACCGCGATACACTCGATTTCTACACGTGCGTCGCGCGGAAGACGAGCCGCTTGCACCGTTGCCCGCGCAGGTTTGTTCGTGTCAAAAAACTTTGCGTAAACTTCGTTCATCGCCGCAAAATCGTTCATATCTGCCAAAAAAACGGTTGTTTTAACGACACTATTCAGATTGCTTCCGGCGGCTTCCAGAACCGCCGTTAAATTCTTCAAAACCTGTTCGGTTTGCTCCGCCACGTCGTTTGAAACGAATTCTCCGGTCGCCGGATCAATCGGAATTTGCCCCGAACAAAAAACCAAATTTTCCGTTTTCACGGCTTGCGAATAAGGTCCGATTGCGCCGGGCGCATTTTCTGTTGAAACTGTATTCATCATTGTCTGTTTTCTTAATAGTTAAGCAAAAGGCGAATTTTAACAGATTGAAAGCGAAAAAGAAAGTTGCGGTAAATCGTTGCGGTTATCAAGTAGAATTGACTCTTTCGACCGCAATCACGCCGGGCACTTGCTCGATTGAGGAGACAACGCGATCAAGATGTTTTTTATCGAAAACTTCAACCGTCACTTCAATTAATCCCTGATCGTCTTTTGAAACTTTTGCCCGCGCGTCGCGAATTCCGGTTTTAATCTCCGCAATCGCATTTGTAATTCCGGCGAGCATTCCGGTTCGATTTTCGGTTGTCGCCAGAATCTTGACCGATTGAATTTCCTGCTTATCGCTTTTCGCCCATTCGACATCTACGACCCGGTCGCGATTGACCATTAATTGTTTGACGTTTTTACAATTTTTATTGTGAACGACAATGCCTTTGCCGAGCGAAATATAACCGACAATCGGCTCACCGCGCAGCGGATTGCAGCAGCGTGCGCGCGTCGTGAGCAGATTGTCAACGCCCTGTACGATAATCGCGTCTTCGCCCAAGCCGATAAACTTTTTAACGGCTTTCATTCCGCTTTCAAGCCGCGTTTCCTTGCGCTTGTCAGGGTCGAGTTCCGCGAATTTTTCCGCGCCTAAAAATTTGCCGAGAACGCCGCGCGGCAAAGTTTTTCCGTAGCCGATAGAAGCGAGCAAATCTTCCGGTCTGCCCAAGCCGTATTCGTTGGCGATGCGCTTCATTTCTTCGTCATTATTGATGAGTTTTTTCGGCGAAACGCGGAATTTATCGGCTTCTTTTTCGAGCAGTTTGCGCCCGATTTCGATTGATTCCGCGCGCTGCTGCTCGGCTATCCAATGACGTATGCGGTTTCTCGCTTTCGACGTAACGACGTGATTTAGCCAGTCTCTCGAAGGCTTGGAATTCGCGGTCGTTAAAATTTCTATTACGTCGCCGTTTTGTATCTCGGTTTTCAGCGTCGCGATGCGCCCGTTTATTTTCGCGCCGGTACAAGTATCGCCGACCTCTGAGTGAATCGCGTAAGCGAAATCAATCGGCGTCGAGCCGCGCGGAAGCTGTATGACCTTCCCCATCGGCGTAAACGCGTAAACGTCTTTCGGATAAAGATCGAGCTTTAATGATTCGAGAAAATCCTCTGAATCTTCATTTTCATTCGTCGTTTCGACCAGAGGCAAAAGAAGTTTTTCGACCGTTTTGCGAAGCTCGTCAAGGCTTTCATCCTCCTGTTGCTGACCGAGTTTCTTTTCTTTGTATTTCCAATGCGCGGCAACGCCTTCTTCGGCGATCTGGTGCATTTCGCGGGTTCTTATCTGCACTTCAAAAGCCTGCCCCCCGTCGCCGACAACCGACGTATGCAGTGATTGATACAAATTATCGCGCGGAATTGCAATCCAATCCTTAAAACGTTCGGGCACCGGCGTCCATATATCGTGGATAACGCTCAAAGCCAGGTAACAATTTTTTTTGTCATCGGCGGTAATGATTCGAGCAGCAATCAAATCGTAAACTCGATCTATTGTAATTTTCTGTTTTTTGAGCTTTTTCCAGAGCGAATAAAGCCGCTTGACGCGTCCCTGAATTTCGACAAAAGGAACGTCGTTTTCCTTGAGTCTTTCTTCGATTGTTTTGGTAATTTTTTCGAGCGCGGCTTCGAGTTCCGGACGCCGCGCGTCAACTTCTTTTGACAAACGCTTGTATTCTTCCGGGTAGATATTTTGAAACGCTAAATCTTCAAGCTCGCTACGCACTTTCCCCATACCGAGGCGATGCGCGATGGGAGCATAGATATCGAGCGTTTCCTGGGAAATGCGGGCGCGCTTTTCCGGTTTGAGAAATTGCATCGTCCGCATATTGTGCAGTCGGTCAGCGAGTTTTATGAGCACGACGCGAACGTCGGTTATCATCGCCAGAACCATCTTGCGGACGTTTTCAGCCTGCTGTTTTTCTTTCGACAGATTGCTGATGTGAGCTATTTTTGTCAATCCATCAACTAGATGCGTAATCTCGTCGCCGAAATACGAGCGTAAAGTATCGAGGTCAACGAGCGTGTCTTCGACAACATCGTGCAGAAGACCGGTCGAAACGCTTACTTCATCCAGACGCATTTCCGCCAGAATATCGGCTACGGCGAGCGGATGGACGAGATAAGGTTCGCCCGATGCGCGCTTCTGCCCGCGATGGTGCATTGCGGAAAACAGATATGCCCGCCGAATAACATCTATATCAGGTTCGGGACGATTATTTTCAACTTTTTCAATGATGTCTTCTATGCGAATCATATACATTTAACATTTATCATCTAACATTTTCCATTTATTGCCGGGCGCGCTCAATCGAATATTGATAAATGACAAATGTTAGATGATAAATGAAAAGGTGATGCCCAATTTTATTGTAATTAAGCATCACCATTGTTGAAAATCTTTAATTGATTTATTTCTTTTTATTAGCCGCAGCAGCTTCTTCTTCAGCTTTCTTTTTTTCGGCTTCTGCCTGCTCTTTCTGGCGTCTGGCTTCAGCTAAAGCGGTGAATTTTTCTTTAGCCGTTTCCGATTCCGCCTTGAGTCTCGCAGCTTCTTCCTTATTGCCTTCCATTTCGGCGACGCGCATTTTTTGTATCAAAAGACTCGTCAAATACGACCAAGCCGAATCGCTGTTTTGATCATACTCGACGGCTCTTCTGGCTAACTGCTCGCCTTCGTTGGCGCATTGCTTCAGCATTTCAAAATCTGCCGGATTTGCGGGTTTAACAAATTCGAAAACCTGTTTTCCGTCTTTCGTAACGGTTTTCTTCGTCGCTTCGGTATCAGAAATATCGTTTGCGCAAGTGTTTTTCTTTGCGGCAAGCGAAGTTAACGCTTCCGAACGCTGTTCCGGCGGAATTTGTTCGTTGTTTGCCCGTTCGGTCACCCAACTTTGCCACTCATCATTCCGCCCGAGATTTTCATAAAGATTAGCTACCGCTTTGAAAGAGCTTTGATCTTTCGGGTCAATTCGTAAAACTTTTTGATACTCGCGAATGGCTTCTTCGGCTTTCTCGTTAGCTTTACGGTTACCGATATACTCAGAGTGAATTGTTCTGGCTAAAAAAAGCTGAGCCGCTCTGCCTTCGGTTGTAGCGCCTTCCGGGTCTCGGGCGACCGCTTCGCGGAAAAGCCTTTCGGCATCCGCAAACTTTCTGTTTTTGTATGCGTTAGCGCCGTCAACCAGATTTTTTCTGCCGACAATTCGGTTATAGTACGCGCAATTCGTTCCAATCAGGACAGTTGTTATAATAAAAGCAAATAAACTTAAACGAGAAAATCTCATTTTTCGACTCCGTTTATCGTTTGAAGTTAAGGAAAACAAATTAACTTTTTAATATGTTTTCCTTACTTCAAACTAAAATTTAATTAGATAAATCATCAATCTGCAAACCAATAGGCTCCGCACCCGCACTTTTTGCTGCATCAATAACTTTTACGACATCACCGTATCGAATCGAACGCGGAGATTTAATAAACAAAGTTTTTTCAACCTCGTTCGTTCCTTCGCGAAACGCGCCTTCCGCTTCTCTTCGCTTGAAGATTTCCGTTAAACGGTCTGTTAAAGCCTGCGCGTCAGATACGTCTCCGGCAGGCTCATTATTCAAAGTTACGCTTTTGTCAGCACTATTGATAGCAGCAACCAAAGTCAGAGGATTGGGCTTAACGTCTACCTGTTGATCATCCTTGGGTTCCGCCGGAACCTTCGCTTCAAAGCGACTCGGCTTGAGCGGCGTGATAACCATAAAAATAATCAGTAGTACGAGCAATACGTCAATCAACGGAGTTACGTTAATTTGCGGAGTTGCTTCGCCTGAACCACCACCCGATGACATTCCCATATAATTACTCCCAGTTTTGAAATTTCAAATCAAATGTTTTGAAAATTTGATTTTTAGACTAATCGTTTTTTCTCTTATCGGCAACTAAACCAATCTTATCAATATCCTGTTTACGAATGGTATCAATTGCCTCGACCACTCTTCCGTAGTCAACCTCAACTCCGCTTTTTATATAAACAATTCTTTTATCAGGAGCTTTGTCCTTCATTAAAGTTTGTATTTTTTCGCCGAGAGCGTCTAACGGATAAGGATCCTTGTTAACATAAAAAGTGCTGTTATCGGGAATTGTAATAACAACCGACGTGTCTTTCGTAATATCGGCATCTTCAGTCGGACTTCTCATATCCTTAGGAATATTTACCGGAACCCCTTCTTGAAGAAGCGGCGTTACGATCATAAAGATGATCAGCAACACAAGCATTACGTCAACCATCGGAGTTACATTTATCTCCGAATTATACTCATCACTTCCGCCTACTGCCATTCCCATAGCAATTACTCTCCCTTTTTTATAAAACTAAAGGTTTTTGTTTAACCTTTTAATTGCTTCGTGCGCTGTTTGATGAAGTAATCTACCAATTCAGATGCCGAGTTTTCCATTTCGACGCTGAAACTCGTAACTTTGTTTGTAAAATAGTTAAACAGCCAAACTGCCGGAACCGCTACTGCGATACCGAAAGCTGTTGCAACCAGCGCCTCAGCAATCGCGCCGCCAACTGCGCCAATACCGGCGTTTTCCGTCTGAGCCAAAGCGACGAAAGCACCGATAATACCTACAACAGTTCCGAACAAACCAACGAACGGAGCCGTCGAACCGACTGTCGCCAGTCCCGACAAGCCGCGTTTCAATTCGGCGGTTTTAACAGCGATAGCTCTTTCCAAAGCGCGTTTCGACGCTTCCATTTCATCGGCGGAAATATTTGAATTGCCTTGATGAGCGGCAAATTCTTTTAATCCCGAAGAAACGACCATCGCCAAATGCGAATCTTTGTGCTTGTCGCTGATGCTGATGGCTTCGTCAATATTGCTTGTTTTTAAAGCCTGAGCAACTTTAGGGGCATACTGCCGCGATTGCTGTTTGGCTTTGTTGTAAGTCAACATACGTTCGATGCCAATAGCTATTAAATAGACCGACATACCCAAAAGAATGAAAATAACTACCCAACCCGGGATTGTTAAACTTTGCGCAATGTCATATATACCGAAAGAAATTTTTCCTTCCCCCGCAAACATCAAGAAAAAGCCCAGAACGTCCGTTCCTAAAAGGCTGGCTAAAAATGTCATGATTTATCCTCCAAATAATTCAAAAGTTTTTTTATGATTGCTTATTGAAACCTTTGAGAAGGCTTTTTGTTATAAAAGCCTTCTCAAATTGTTGTCCTTTTATGGAACAAAATTGTAAGTGATGATTCCCGATACTTTAACGGGTTGACCGGAAAGCTGCGTCGGGCTGAATCTGGCTTGTCGCGCCGCCTGCTCCGCCGCCTGACGAAGCAAAGGATGACCTGAAACTGCGCTTGCCGATATCACACTGCCGCTTTCGCTGATTAGAACTTGAACGCTTACCGCGCCCGAAGCACGAACCGCTCTGGCAGCAGCCGGATACGGCGGTTTCGGCAGACTCGTTGCTTTACCGTTTAACACACCGCCCGAAACTGGTTTCGACGGCGCTGGCGGCTTAGGCACAGGTGTAGGCTCTGGTTCTTTCTTTGCCGGAGGCGGCGGTGGCGGTGGCGGTGGCGGTGCAGTTCCTGTCCCGCCTGGAGAACCGGACTGTCCTCCAATACCGGAAGCATCGGCATTTACAGGAGTTCTGTCATCAGAACGCAAGGCATTTTTAGGATCGAAATCTACATTACCCTTCATTACCTTCATACCCGGCGGTACTGTTTTCTGGGTCATTGCAGTCGTTTGAACCGGGGGTGGTTCTTTCGGCGGCTGGCTCATATCAGCGATCAAATCCTTACGAATGATCACATTCGGTTCAACTTTAGTCGGCTTTTGGACAGCCTTTTCTTCCGGTGCCGGCGGCGGCGGTTCTTGTTCGGGAACGGGTACGGGCGCAACCAGCGTGGAAAGCTCTAAATCACCGCTGCCCATTCCGTAGTCTTTCGCAAAAAGACTATATAGCCATCCGCCGAGCATTACCGAACTCAATATAACGAAAACGGTTAAAAGAAAGCCGCTTCGCCGAGTGTTTTCGCCGGCATTGCTTTTCGATTCAACTAATTGATCTAACATTTTATTTTCCTCCCTTATCCGGTGCCAATTTATAGATCAAGGGTTACAAAACTTTATTAATGCGTACTATGATGATACAAAATAAACTTCAAGTTGTCATCGCAAACCGATTCTACCTGTAAACTGCAATTGCCTCGCTGAATTTTACTTATTTTTAATTAAGGCGGGTGATGTTAAACTTTTGCCGGTCTTGCACACAAAAGTTCTACAATTCCGCTCATAACCAAAATAAGATAACGGAAAAAAGCAGATGCGAATTATTTAATTGACCAGCAACGTATTGAAGTCTAAAGTTTTACCGTCAGAAAGTCAAGAATAATTTCCAATTTTTTTATCAATTTCTTATCTGTTCGGAAATTATAGTTTTCTATCGTTTAAAAATAGATTGAGCCTCCAAACATACATTCGGAAGCTCAATTATAATTGGATATAAATTAACGGGTAACCGGTCGCCGGGTCACGGAACGACGCGATGCCGAAGCGAGTTTTTCGCCTTGCCGCACTTCGACGTTTTTCACTTTCGCCGCGCCGAGTTTCTCCTGCCACCAGATCGCAATCGGACTGGCGATGGCAATAGTCGAGTAAGTACCGGTGATCGAACCGACGAATAAAGCGAGTGAAAACCCGCGCAGTACTTCGCCGCCGAAAACTACCAGTGCCAAAACCGTCAGAAATACCAGACCGTTCGTCACGATTGTGCGCGACATAGTTTGATTAATCGAATCGTTCGTTAACTTGTAAAGCGATTCGCCGCGGTGCAGAGTGAGATTTTCACGAATTCGGTCAAAAATTACAATCGAGTCGTTAACCGAGAATCCGACAAGTGTCAGAAGCGCCGCCAACACCGTTAAATTCACTTCCCACTGAAAAACGGAAAAGAACGCCAGAGTGATCAGCACG